>CAJTJZ010000012.1 GCA_910576895.1 uncultured Lachnospiraceae bacterium
CCACTTCGTGGCTGCGGTCGGCACGAACTCACGACCGAAAAAAAGAAAAATTTTTCGGTCGTGAGTATATAATAAAATAATTTTTAGATTTTGCTACTTCTTACAAAAATGTAAGAAGTTATAGGGAAAATGTAAGGAAATGCAATGGAGAACCTGTTTCTTTTTTGTTATCATAAGGAAAGAAAAAAGGAACAGGAGGAAAAAATAATATGGATATTTTAGAAGTCAATGGACTGAAAAAAGTGTATATGACTCGTTTCGGTGGGAATAAGGTAGAGGCATTAAAAAATGTTTCCTTTTGTGTACAACAGGGGGAATATGTTGCAATTATGGGAGAATCTGGTTCTGGAAAGACCACTTTATTAAATATTCTTGCAGCACTTGATAAACCTACTGGGGGTATGGTTCGCCTTGATGGACAAGAACTTTCTAAAATTAAGGAATCTATGATTTCTGCATTTCGCAGAGATAATCTTGGCTTTGTATTCCAAGATTTTAATTTATTAGATACGTTTTCTTTGGAGGATAATATTTTTCTTCCATTAGTATTAGCAGGAAAACATTATACAGAAATGAAGGAACGATTGACAGGGCTTGCACGACAGCTTGGAATTACTGATATTTTAAAAAAGTATCCTTATGAAGTTTCTGGCGGGCAGAAACAGCGAGCAGCAGTAGCAAGAGCTTTAATTACACAGCCAAAATTAATTCTTGCTGATGAGCCAACAGGTGCATTAGATTCCAAAGCAAGTGATGAATTATTGCATCTTTTTTCTGAGATTAATAGCGAGGGACAAACAATTCTTATGGTAACACATTCTGTAAAGGCAGCAAGCCATTCTGGTAGGGTGTTATTTATTAAAGATGGTGAAGTATTTCATCAAATATATCGAGGGGAAAATACAAAAGAGGAGTTTTATCAAAAAATTTCGGATACCTTAACAGTGCTTGCAACAGGAGGTGAAAGAAATTGAATGTAATTTATATTAGAATGGCATGGCTTGGAATACAAAAAAATAGGCGTTTTTATTTGCCTTATCTCCTAACTTGTATAGGAATGGTAATGATGTATTATATTGTATCATTTTTAAGCACAAGCACTACATTGCTTCAAGTAGCTGGTGGAGATGTAATGCAGACTATGTTGCAATTTGGGCAGTTTATTATTGGGTTATTTTCCCTTTTCTTTTTATTTTATACAAATTCTTTTTTAATCCGAAGAAGAAAAAAGGAATTTGGACTTTATAATATTCTTGGAATGGGAAAAAGAAACTTGGTATTTATTTTATTTTGGGAAAATAGTATGATTGCTTTGATTTCTATGACAGTTGGATTACTTGCAGGAATTGCATTTTCCAAATTTGCGGAACTTGGCATGATCAATATTTTAAAAGCAACCGTTTCTTTTTCAATTACGCTTGATTTGAAAGCGATTTGGCAGACAATCAAAATATTTGCAATTATTTTTTGCTTGCTTTTATTTTATAGTCTATATCAAATTCATTTATCAAATCCAATCGAATTACTTCACAGTGAAAATGTTGGAGAAAAACCTCCAAAAGCAAATTGGTTTTTAGCTCTTTTTGGACTTATTCTTTTATGTATTGCATATTATTTGGCAATTATAATAGAACGACCAGTGGAAGCACTACTTTGGTTTTTTGTAGCAGTAGCACTTGTTATTATTGCAACTTATTTATTATTTATTGCTGGCTCTGTAACGATTTGCCGTATTCTTCAAAGAAATAAAAAGTATTATTATAAAACAAATCATTTTATATCCATTTCTTCTATGGTATATCGTATGAAGCGTAATGGTGCAGGACTTGCTTCTATTTGTGTTCTCTGTACTATGGTGCTTGTTATATTATCTAGTACTTTTTGTTTATATATTGGTGCTGAAGATAGTTTGCATACACGTTATCCAAGGGATATTAATGTAGATATTTATTTAGATCATATGGATCAATTGGAATCTCCAGAAATAGAACCAGTACGACAGTTTATGGAAACGTTTGTAACAAACTATGGAGAAACAATGGAACATACATTAGATTATCGGGCTATTACATTTTCCGCTTATTTTGAAAATGGAAATATAGAATTAGACAGTTCAAGCTCTTATGCTTATCAAATGAGTGCTATTTCCAATATATGGGAAGTATTTTTTGTATCTTTAGAAGATTATAATCGTTTGACAAAAGAAAAAGAAACATTAAATTCTGATGAGGCTTTGATTTATACAACAAAATTAGAATATCAAGGGGAATCTCTTACTATTTTAAATAATAACATTAAGATAAAAAAGAAACTTTCTGATTTTGCAGAAAGTGGCAGAGGTGCAATGGAAATTCTTCCTTCTATTTATATCATTATGCCAAGGGATGCTATTTATGAAAGATTAAAACCACTAGAAAAATTAAAAAGTGATACAGATAGAAATCTTTTAGAGTTTCATTGGATTTATGGCTTTGATTTAGATGCATCCAATGAAAAACAAATTCAAATGCAGACATATCTTGAAGAAGGATTAAAACAACTTCCACAGGCAGGACAAGATGGAATTTTTTCCAGTTTTTGGTGTGAAGGACTTGCAAAGGAGCGAAGTGGTTTTTATGGTCTATATGGTGGTTTATTCTTTTTAGGAATTTTACTTGGAATTGTATTTTTATTTGCTGCTGTACTGATTATGTATTATAAACAGGTTTCTGAGGGATATGAAGATCAGTCAAGATTTGGAATTATGCAAAAAATAGGAATGACAAAAAAAGATATTAAAAAAAGTGTGAATTCTCAAGTTTTAACTGTATTTTTTCTTCCTTTATTTGCATCAGGAATGCATTTGTTCTTTGCTTTTTCAATGATTTATAGACTTTTAGTATTGTTTAGTTTAACAAATAAAACATTATTAATTTTTGTTACTATTTGTTGTTTTTTGATTTTTGCATTATTTTATATATTTGTATATCGTATTACATCAAAAGCTTATTATATAATTGTAAGTAATCAAAAAAGAGTTTAGGAACTTATGATTTCCAACTATAAGTTGTGTTAGTAATAGCCTATTTAGTTGGTTGTTTTTTCTTCCCTATTTATTTATAATTAAGTGCATATTAAAAAAAAGGAGGAAAAAATTATGGCATTAGATGGTTTTGGAAATCGTTTAAAAGCAGTTCGACAGGATAGGGGTTATACGCAAAAACAGCTTGCAGATTTATTAGGAGTGACAGAACAAGCAGTTTCTAAATATGAGAGAGAAACTAGTTATCCTGATATTTCTATGTTAGATGGTATATCTCTTATTTTAGATTGTTCCCTAGATTATTTATTCCAATATAAATCAGGGAATAAGAATCAATTTAATCAAGATAGTGTAGAAAAGAAAAAAGAAATTACAAGATATTTATTACCTGATATTATTTCACTGCAATTTGGTGAAGCTCTTATACCGTTTTTTGTAGAAGAAAGTAAGAAGGGATTTCCTCATATTAATGAGATACGTCAGGAAATAGCACAGCAATGGGGAATTGTTATTCCAGCGATTCGTGTTATGGATCAGTTTATGCTTGCTAGGAATGAGTATCAAATTAGTATTTATGGGCTTTGTGTTTTTAAAGGAGAATGGAAACAAAAGGAGGAAGAAGGATTTCTTTCTATTTTTAGAAAGTTAAAAGAAATGATTTTTAAGAATATTGCTTTGGTATTAAATAATCAGTGTATTTATTTTATGGTGGAAAATCTTTTGGAAAAATATCCTTATATCATAAAGGGAATTATTCCAGAACTAATTTCTTATTCAAGACTTCGGCAAGTATTGCTTTGTCTATTACATGAATATGGATATACAGTAAATCCATTAATTTTAATTATAGAAATTATGGAACAGCATTTAGAAATTACAGATTCTATGGAACTTGCGGGACAGATAGCGAAAGAACTTGGAGAGGGATTTCTATTGGAACATTGGATGAAATAGAAGAATAGAAGATAAAAATATTTCTTGAGTTCCCACAGAAAAAATGGTACTATAGTAGTTAGCACATTTTTTCTGGAGGGAACTTTTTATGAAGCAAAAAAAGAAATATTCAAAAGGAATTGTTTATATACCTTTTCTTTTCGTAGCCATTATTATTTTATTTTTTTTGTATTCAAGAGAAAATAGTCATTACATTGAAGAACAAAATAAAAATTATGCAGCAGATTCTGCAAGGCAGACAGTGGAACACATAGAAAGGGAATTTCAGGAAGCAGTAAGTAAGGTAAGTGCTTATGCATATTTTATTGGAGAAGGTTTATCTACTCCTACCATTACATTAGAAATGTTAAAAAATATGGAAGAAGTTTCTGGATTTGATGCATTTCGGTTTGCAGATAAAAACGGGGTGAATTGGGCTACAAATGGACGGACAAGCAATGCGACCGATCGTGATTTTTATATTAATGGTATGAAAGGAGAAAAAGGGGTTTCCGTTTTATTAAATTCCAGAATTACAAATGAAGCAATGGTTGGTTTTTATGCTCCTGTCTATTATAAAGGGGATATTATTGGTGTGCTTCGAGGTGCTTATTGGGCGGATGAATATTTAAAGGATATGCTTTCTGTTAGTTATTTTGGACAGAAGGCAGGTGTATTTCTTTGTACTATAGATGGAATGGTAATTGCAAGTTCTGGAGAAGAAAAATATGAAAAAAATTTATTAGATAGTTTTATAGACTCTAATGTGATTGATAAAACAGTATATCAAGAAACAAAAAATATATTTGAGCATGGAGGAGAGGGATCGTTTCTTTGTTCTTCTGGAAGCAAAATAGATAATATTTGTGTTGTGCATTTTCCAGAAAGTGAATATGTTTTTGTACAAACATTTCCAAAAGATGTTACGCAGGCAATGATAAGAAATGCAAATCGTACAGGAATCCTTTTAGAAAGTTCTTTACTTTCTTTATTTATTTTTTATCTGGCTTTTGTGCTTTTTCAGGCAGGAAGAGAAAAAAGACAATTAGAACGAGAGAATCGTGAAATGGGTCATGTAATTCATGGTGTTAATACCTTATTTACTCGTTATGTTATGGTTGATTTCGAAAAGGATAGCTATGCATATTTGACAGGAACAATACCACAACGAGCAGGATTTCCAAGTAAAGGAAATTATAAAGATTTTGCAGAATATCTTTGTTCTTTTATTATAAAGGAAAGTGAACGCAAAAGATATGAAAAATTATTAGATAAAAATAATATTATTGAAGAACTTGGAAAATATAGAACAGATATGCGATATGAATGCCATATTCATAAAAATGGCGAAGAGGAGTGGGAACATTTAAATATTATTTGCCTAGAACGAAAAAATGATAAGGTAACAAAAGTTTTATTTATTCGTCAGAATATTACGGAAGTAAAAGAAAAAGAATTGCGTATTCAGGCAGAAATTACGTTAGCGAACCGTAAGGAAAGACAATATCGAGTAGCAATTACATCAGATTCTATTTGGACTTATGATTTTAATTTAACACGTGATTTAATTGATAGGGATATTGTTGATATTGTTGATGGAAAAGAAATTTCTTTATTAAAAATGGTAGGATTAAAAATTCCATGTAAAGCTTCTGAGTGGTTTGAAAAATGGAAACAGTTTATAACAGAAGAATCTTTAAGTGAATATAGTAACTTTGTAAATATGGATTATTTAAAAAGTCATTTTATAGGGAGTGGATTGGAAGCAAATGTGGAATTTTCTTATTATAATTTTTCAGGAAAAAAGATGTGTGTTAGACAATCATTTATTATGACAGAGGATGAAGAAACGAAAGATATTATTGTTATGGTAGTTACAAAAGATATTACAGAACAAGTAAAAAGACAAAAAGAACAAACAGAAGCATTACAAGAAGCATTAAAACAGGCACAACATGCTAGTCATGCAAAAACAATATTTCTTTCCAATATGTCCCATGATATTCGTACTCCAATGAATGCAATTATTGGATTTGCTACAATTGCAATTAGTCATAAAGATCAGAAGGAACAAGTAAATGACTGTCTTCAAAAAATTTTATCTTCTAGTAATCATCTGCTTCATTTAATTAATGATATTCTCGATATGAGCAGAATTGAAAGTGGAAAAGTGCATTTAAATGAACAGGAATGTAATCTTGCCGAATTAATACATAATTTAGTAAGTATTGTTTATTCTCAAATAAAAGCGAAGCAATTGGAACTATATATGGATACATTTCATATTACAAAAGAAGATATTATTGCAGATTCTCTAAAATTAAATCAAATATTTTTAAATCTTATCAGCAATGCTGTAAAATATACGAAAGCCAATGGAGCAATTTCCTTTCGGATTATACAAAAAGAATCAAAACAGCAAGGATATGGTTCTTATGTCTTTATTTTGAAAGATAATGGAATTGGTATGGCAGCAGAATTTGTAGAACATATTTTTGAACCATTTGAACGGGAAGCCACAACAACACAAACAGGTATTGAGGGAACAGGACTTGGAATGGCAATTACTAAAAATATTATTGATATGATGAATGGTACAATTACAGTGGAAAGTGAAGTTGGAAAAGGAAGTACCTTTACTGTAGAACTTGATTTAAAATTACAAGATAAGGAAGAAGATGATTTTAAGAAAAAAATACAAAAGTTATCAAAGCAAAATGTTTTGATTATAGATAAGGATATAGATACTTGTCATAGTATTGGTGCTGTGATTGCACAACTGGGAATGGAATTTGATTATGCCATTTCAACAGAGGAAGCAATCAATTATATAAGAAAGGCTTATAAAGAAGAAAGGAATTTCCGCACTTATATTATTGATTCAGAAATATCAAAAATGAATGGAATAGAAATAGTAAAGGAAATTCATAAATTGTTCGATAAAGATAAAGAGATACCTGAAATTATTATGATATCTTATGAATGGTCAAGTATAGAAAAAGAGGCAAGAGCTTTTGGCGTGACAGCTTTTTGTACAAAACCAATTTTTCCATCTGATTTAAAAGCTATCTTGCTTTCTGCAAATAATTTAACAGAATCAATAGAAGAAAAGGAAGATTGGACTTTTCATGATTTTAGTGGCAGACGTATTTTACTTGTTGATGATATTGAATTAAATCGTGAAATTGCGGAAGTAATTTTAATAGAAATAGGATTTACTGTGGAAACAGCACCAGATGGAACAGACGCTGTTGCAAGAATGAAGGAAGTAGAAGAAAATTACTATGATGCAATTTTAATGGATGTGCAAATGCCAATTATGAATGGTTATGAAGCAACCCGTACCATACGTGCATTAGCAAGAGAAGATGTAAAGACAATGCCAATTATTGCTATGACAGCAAATGCATTAGAAGAAGATAAGGAAGCAGCATTAATGAATGGAATGAATGCACATATTCCAAAACCATTTAATATGGATGATTTTATAGAAGTCCTTAGTCATTATATAAAATAAAAAGGAGAGAAGAAATATGAAGATAAATATAAAAGAATTTTTAAAACCATGTAGTTGTGGAAAAAAACATGAAATACTTGTAGATGATATTATTATTGAATCAAAAGCACTGGAACAATTGCCGTCTATTTTGCAAAAGAAAGGATATACAAATCCTGTGATGCTTTGTGATGAAAATACATATGAGGCTGCTGGAAAAAAAGTGGAGGAACTGATTCCTAATATAAAAAAGATAGTGCTTCCTTCCAAAAATCTTCATGCAAATGAACATGGAGTAAAACTTGCTGAAGATGGTTTACAACAGATTGGCAATGTAGATTTAATGGTTGCTGTTGGTTCTGGAACAATACATGATATTACAAGATATCATGCATATCATAAAAGAGTTCCTTTTTTTTCCATACCAACGGCTGCTAGTGTTGATGGATTTGTATCAACGGTTGCTGCTATGACATGGAAAGGATGTAAAAAAAGTATTATAGCAGTAGCTCCTACGGTTGTTATTGCAGATACGGATATTTTTAAAAAAGCTCCCATACGATTAACTGCTTCTGGAGTATCCGATCTTCTTGGAAAATATACAGCTATTGCAGATTGGAAAATAGCACATCTTTTAACAAATGAATATATTTGTGAAGAGATTTGTGCAATGGAATATCAAGCATTAGATAGCTTAAAGTTAAGTCTTGATGGATTATTGACAGGAGATACAAAGGCATATGAAAATTTGATGTATGGCTTATTATTATCAGGGCTTGCGATGCAGATGACAGGTAATTCTAGGCCTGCTTCCGGTGCGGAACATCATATGTCACATTTATGGGAAATGGAAGTTATCAATGATTTTATCGATTTTTATCATGGAGAAAAAGTGGGTGTTGGTCTTGTACTTACATCAAAAATTTACCATAGAGCAGCAGATTGTTTAAAAAATAATGTAATGATAAAAGTAAGAAATAAGATGATGTTGGAAGAAACATTGTTAAGAACATATTTTAAAAAACCAGAAATGTTAGAAATGATTATAGAAGAAAATACACCAAATATTTTAGAGGGATTTAATTCACAAAAGCTTTTGGAATTGAAAGATAAGATTGCAGAAATTATTGAGGAAATTCCAACGGAGGAAGAAATTATTACAATGATTAAAAAAGTAAATGGAGTAAGTTCTTTAGAAGACTTAGGTCTTAATAAAACATATCAGGCAAAAACAGCAAAGCTTTCTCCCTATGTAAGAGCAAGATTTACTTTTATGAGAGCATTAAAATTTTTTGATTTTTATGAAGAAATTATTTTTAATGCTTAATGTTTAAATTTTTTGACTTTATGTGAAATGGCTAGTTTTTTGACTATTATACTCACGAGCGAAAAATCTTTCCTCTTTTCGCTCGTGAGTTCGTGCCGACCGCAGCCACGAAGTGGCTTATTTCCTGTCGTGCCCATTCGGGCATGACCTGCCTTGTGCGGTGGTGCACATCACTTTATACTGAGCGGTCATATTTTTCGACCACCAGTATAGTATAGTAAATTTATCCTTGCATGGTAATAAGTTCTTTGGATTTTTCTCCTTTTCTATGGATTTATTTTTTATTTTATGATATAGTTATGGTTATCATGGGACTAAGGATAGATTCTTAGATAAAGGGAAGGAGAGGAAGTATGGAGAGAAAAAGGAAAGGACTTTATAGGTTGCTGTTTTTCTTTTGTGCATTAGCAGCAATGCTTGTGTTACAAAATGGACGGATAAGAAAAGTAGAAGCTGCTACAGAAAAGTTTACAATTAAAGATGGGATTTTAGAACAATATCAGGGAACACAAAAGAGCGTAATGATTCCAGATGGAGTAAAAGAAATTAAAGAACGGGCATTTTACGGAAACAAATATATAGAAATAGTTTCGATGCCAGATTCTGTGGAAATTCTTGGAAAAAAAGCATTTATGAATTGTGAAAACTTAAAAAGTGTAACATTTTCAGATAAAATAGAAAAAATTCCATTTGAAGCTTTTTCAGGATGTGGTAAACTTCAAAGAATTTCTTTGCCAAGCAAATTAAAACGGATTGATGCAAGAGCTTTTTGTTATGTTGGGTTATATAATAGAAGAAATGGTTTTTCTTTAAAGATTCCAAAAAGTGTTACTCGAATTGGAGAAAGTGCATTTTATAATGCCGCTTGTCGTAGTTTATCTTTTGAAGATGGTTCTAAATTAGTTAGTATTGCAAGATATGCTTTTGCACAGAATTATTCACTTGCAAAAACAGTAAATCTTCCAGAGCGATTGCAAAATCTTGGAAAAGGAGTTTTTCAAAATGATACAAATCTAAGAAAAGTAGTGATTCCTGCCGGTATTACAGTAATTAAAGACTATGCATTTACTTGGTGCGAGCAATTACAAACAGTGGAAGTACATGGAACATTAGAAAAGATTGGAGATTATGCCTTTAGCCAAACAAAAATAAAAAACATGGACTTTAAAGAAGGGCTTCTTTTTATTGGCAGCGGTGCATTTTCTGGTACAAAGATTTCTTTGGCAGAACTTCCAGATAGTGTAAAAGGACTTGGCAGTATGGTATTTTCTGATTGTGACAAATTAGAAACCGTTATATTACCAGAAAAGATTACTATGATTCCAGAAAATTGTTTTAGGAATTGTAGTTCTTTAAAAACAGTAACGATAAAGGGAAAGCTAACAAAGTTAATGGAAGGAGCTTTTGATAAATGTAATGCATTAGAAAACTTTGAACTTCCATCAACAGTCACTTTTATTGGAAGACGTGCCCTGTCAAGAGTTCGTATCAAAGAACTTACATTATCAGAAAATATAGAATATTTAGGAGAATATGCATTTGCAGGCTGCCGAAAATTAACAAGTGTTACAATTTCAGATGCTATTGATACATTGCCAGCGGGGACTTTTAAAAATTGTGTTAATTTAAAAGAAATAACATTACCAGCAACATTAGAAGAAATTTCAGAATCTTTATTTATTGGCTGTATTCGATTGAAAGAAGTTTCCATGCCAGAGAATATAAAAGAAATTGGAGCTTATGCATTTCAAAATACAGGACTAGAAACTATAGATTTGCCAAAAGAACTTTCTATTATTTATAGATATGCTTTTGCTGACTGCAATATGTTACGTGATATTTCTTTTCCTAAGAAATTAAAGGAAATAGAGGCGAATGCCTTTCAGTATTGTAATAATTTAACACAAATAACACTTTATGATGGTTTGGAAAAATTGAAAGCAAAAGCATTTTATAATTGCAGTTTATTGGAAACAATTACTCTGCCAGAATCATTAAAGAAAGTAGGAACTGCTGTTTTTGCTGGTACAAAATGGATGTTAGAACAGATGGAGGAAAATAATTATATTGTTACCAATAATGGTGTTTTAGTAAAATATACAGGAACATCAAAAAAGATAGAAATACCAGAAAGAGTAACAGCCATTGCAAATAATGTATTTCGTAATAAAACATGGATTACAGAAATTTCTTTACCAGAGAATTTAGAAGTTCTTGGAAATGGAGTATTTCTTGGATGTAGAATTGCGGAACTAAGTTTGCCAGAAACGTTAATAGAAATTGGTTCAAGTGCATTTTATGATTGCCATAATTTAAGGAAAATAACATTTGGTGAAAATTTAGAAAAAATAGGACGATCAGCATTTTTCAATTGTATTTCTTTAGAAAAGATTGTATTTCCAGATAGTGTACAATGGATTGGATCTTATGCATTTCAAAATTGCAGTTCTTTGGAAAAGATAACATTATCAAAGGGAATAGAGGAAATAAAAGCAGGTACTTTTTATCAAAATTCTTCTTTAAAAGAAATTGTAATACCAGAAAGTATTACAAAAATTCAAAGATATGCATTTGCATATAATAAGAAATTGGAAAAAGCTGAGATTGAAAATGAAAATGCACAGATTCACCGTTTTGCATTTTATCAATGCAATCGGCTAGAGAAGGAAGCTTAAGTAAAAATAATAAATAAAAAAAGGAACAATAAATAGTTTGTTGTTCCTTTTTTGTTTTGAAAAATTTTTATTCTTTTTCATCTTTAAAATAAGTCTTATAAGTAATAAAAAAGAGTACAAAAGCTAATAGTACAGAAAGATAATCAGTTACTGGCTGAGCACTGGCAAGCATTTTTGCGGAATCAAATACTTGATGAAAAATATATAAAATCGGTAGATATAAAAGTCCTTGACGGCTGATAGAAAGAATCAGAGCAGGAATGGCTGCACCTGTTGACTGAATAGCATTAATTAATACAAATAAAATTCCCATAATTGGTCCAGAATAAATATAAATTCGTGCAAATGACATACCATATGCATAAGCGTCTTTATTGTCTAAAAATGCATTTACTAAAGGTCCAGCACCAACATAACAAATAACAGTCATAATGAGACTTAATCCAAAAGCAAGGCAAAGTGAAAATTTGAGTACATCCATATAACGCTTTTTATTTTTTGCTCCAAAACAATAACCGAGCAATGGCTGAATGCCGCTTCCTAGTCCAATTAATAACATAACGACAATCATATTCACTTTCATTGCAACACCAAGTCCAGCGATTGCCATATCTCCATGCTTTCTCATAAGATTATTTACTACAATATTTGAGGTACTCATTAAAATACTATTTAAAGAAGCAGGAACTCCAATAGCAAAAATCCCAACAGCAATTCCATTTCCTACTTGATAGTCAGATAGACGAATAGAAAGCATGGAATTTTTGGAAAGCAAATGGATAAGATAAAAAACAGCAGAAGCAATATTTCCAATGACAGTTGCAATTGCAGCACCAGCTACATTCCAATGAAATCCTAAAATCATAATAGGATCTAAAACAATATTTAGTACATTTCCAAGAATCATTCCAAACATTGCAGTTCTTGCTTTGCCTTCTGCACGAATGATATTACTAAAGCTATTACTGACAATTAAAAAAGGAATGCCAATCGATACAATTTGTAAATATTGTTTTGTATAGTCCATAGTATCATTGGTAGCACCTATCATTTTACAAATAGGACCAAGAAAACATAAGATAAAAATTATGGCGAAAATACCAATCGCAAATCCTGTCCAAAAACAAAAAGAAGAAATCTTTTTTGCTTTCTTTTCATTTCCTTCCCCAAGCATTCTAGAGATTAAAGAAGTACCACCAATACCAAATAACATTCCAATTGCCATAAAGATTAAAAAGGCAGGGGTAGCAATAGAAACAGCGGCTACCATATAGGCATTTTTTGTTTGTCCAATAAAAAAAGTGTCTGCGAGATTATAAACTAATACCATAATCATACTAATAATAGATGGAATAATATTAGAAATAACTGCTTTTGGAACGGGTGCATTTTTAAAAATTTCAATTGTTTTATCTTGCATTGTTTTTTTTCTCCTTATTATTAAGTAATTTTTATTTATAATAATAGATTTTTTGGTAAAATCTGTAATCCTTATCATACATCAATCAAAGAAAAAATGCAATCTTTTGATAAAAACTGCTAGTTTCCTAAACATTCTTGAAAATATAAAAGAAATTCTAAAGACAATGGATGGAATAGTATTGACTGGAAGCAAATGGTATTATAATATGTAGGAAAAGAAAATAAAGGAGGACAAGGTATGAAAAAAAAGAAAGCATGGAAACGTGGTGCAGGGGTTTTGCTTCCAATTAGCAGTCTGCCGTCACCATATGGAATTGGAACTTTTGGAAAAGCAGCGTATGAATTTATTGATAATCTTGCAGAAGCAAAACAAACGTATTGGCAGGTATTGCCAATTGGACCAACAAGTTATGGCGACAGCCCTTATCAATCCTTTTCTGCATTTGCTGGAAACCCTTATTTTATTGATCTTGATACCTTGATTGAAGAAGGATTGTTGACAGAAGAAGATGTAAAACTTGACTGGGGAAGTGAAGCAAATAAGGTAGATTATGAGAAAATCTATAATAATCGTTTTCTCGTATTAAAAAAGGCTTACAAAAATAGCTATCATAAAAATACAAAAAACTATAAACAGTTTAAACAGGAAAATACATTTTGGCTATTTGATTATAGTTTTTATATGGCAGTAAAGGATTCCTTTCAAAGTCTATCTTGGACAGAATGGGAAGAAGATATCCGTTTTCGTAAGCCGGAAGCAATCAAAAAATATCAGAAAAAATATAAAGATGAGATTGAGTTTTATTCGTTCTGTCAGTATAAATTTTATGAACAATGGGGCAAACTAAGGACATATGCAAATGAAAAGGGAATTAAAATTATTGGAGATATTCCATTGTATGTTTCTATGGATAGTGCAGATGTTTGGGTGCATGGCGATTTATTTGAACTTGATGAGCGAAAGAAACCAATTCATATTGCAGGAGTGCCGCCAGATTGTTTTTCTGAAACAGGGCAGCGTTGGGGCAATCCTCTTTACCGTTGGGATAAGCATGAACAAGATGGGTTTGATTGGTGGTGTCAGCGAATCAAAGCAAATGCCAATTTTTATGATATTATAAGAATTGATCATTTTATTGGTATTGTACGATTTTATAGCATTCCAGAAAGTTGTCCGACAGCAATGGAGGGTGAATGGAGAGAAGGTCCGGGAAAGAAATTAACCGATGCGATTGCACGGGCAGTACCAGAAGCAGATTTTATTGCAGAAGATCTTGGTGTGATTGTACCATCCGTAAGATCACTTCAAAAAAAGACAGGATGGCCGGGTATGAAAGTATTGGAATTTGCTTTTGATGGTCCAGAAAATGAATATTTGCCACATAATTATACAGAAAGAAATTGTGTTGTCTATGGCGGAACACATGATAATGAACCTTTACTTGGATATTTTTATGGAAAGAAACGTAAAGAACTAAAATTTATTTTTGATTATCTGCATATTAAACGAGTAAAAGATATTCCGGAAGCTGTCATTCGATTAGGTTATTCCAGTATGGCAAATCTTGTGATTAATCAGATGCAAGATATTTTAGGACTTGATCATCATGCAAAAATGAATACACCGGGAACACTTGGTGGCAACTGGGAATGGCGGCTGTTAAAAGGGCAATTTGGAGAAAAAGAAATAGAATGGCTGCGTGGACTTACAGAAACTTTTGGACGCTATCCTCTGCCAAAACAAAAAAAGAAGAAAAAATAAGAATAAAGAAAAAAAGGAGAAAAAACTGTGGGCAAATACTATCATTTATTTGTTCACAGTAAAAATAAAATATGAAGAAAAAGATTACAACCATTATTTTTGATATTGGACAAGTACTGGCAGCATTTGATTCACGAGGCTATCTTAACAGTATGAAATTATCCAAAGAAAAAAGAGAAAAGGTGATGCTTGCTACAGTACAGGATTTAAGTCATTGGGATGAGCATGATAGAGGCGTTTTAACAGATGAGGAATTTATTCAAAAAAGTTTAAAAAAAGTACCAGGGATTGAACCAGAATTAAGAGAATTTTTTAATAATATTTACAATATGGTTTCTGAATATGATTATGCTGAACAATGGTTATTAGATTTTAAAAAAGCTGGATATCGCTTATATATCTTATCCAATTATGGAACAACTACCTTTGCTTATGCAAAAGAACATTTTAAATTTTTAAAACATGTAGATGGTATGGTGATTTCTTCCGATGTTCATTATGTAAAACCAGAACCAGAAATTTATAAAATTCTTTTAGATAAGTATCAAATTATTCCAGAAGAAAGTGTTTTTATGGATGATCGTGCAGACAATGTAGAAATGGCTGCTTCTTTTGGAATCCATGCCATTCAATTTAAAAATAAAGAACAAGTAATGGAAGAATTAAAAAAACTGGATGTAACAATCTAAATTTTAAAAGAAACGAGGATAAAAATTATGTGGGATTTTCTGAAAAAGATTAAAATTGGTATGATGGGTTCTTCTATCATTACATTAATTCTGGGTTTAATATTATTATTAAATCCAATAGGGGCAATTGAAACCGTTTGTTCCTTAATTGGGTTTTTTATCTTAATTCTAGGAATTTTTGGGCTTTTAAATCATTTTGTGCTTGATACAGAATCCTCTAGTACACTTGTATTAGGAGTGAGTATGATTGGAGTATTGCTTGGTATTTATATTCTTGCCAATCCGGGAAGTATTGTAAAATTTCTTTCTATTGTAGTAGCAGTGATTCTTTTGCTTCATGGTTTACGTGATGTAGATACTGCGATGCAAATGAAACGAGGTGGATATGAAAAATGGTGGGGTTCTCTTGTAATTGCAATTATTACTATATTACTTGGTGCATTTGTATTTAGAAATCCTTTTGCTGCACCAGAACTTTTATCTAGAGTGATTGGTGCTTGCTTTTTATTTAATGGTGCTACGGATTTACTAATTGTAAGAAGAGCATCGAAAGTATTAAAAGATGTAAAAGAGAAGTCAGAACCAATAGATGTAGATGCAAAAATACGATAGAATTATAATATTGTTTTTTAATCTACCGTTTAACAAGAAAAGTGACCGCTTAAAGAGTTATGTTTGAAAAATGAAAGAGAAAGATGTATAATTCTAATTGAAAAAATAAATATAGAAAGTAGTATGGAAATGGGCATTTATTTAAAAGAGGTATTTATTCTTGGGGCATGGTTAGACTGGTTAGATTGGCTTTTTGGAAAAGGAAGATAGTAGCTGGTTTTAGTATTAAAAAAGAAACTTTTGTATGAAAAATATGATAAGATATCATAAATAGTTTCATATATTAGTTTCTTTTTTTATGTAAAAAGTGGACAAAAAAATGGGAAAATATTGACAAGTTAATATAAATGAATTAGACTATAAACATAAAAATAATAGAGAAAGAAGAAAAATATTATGATAATTTTCATTATAGAAGTACTAAAAAGCTTAGAAAATTTAATTGAAAAATGTATGAGCGAAGAACAACAAGAATGCCAAATAGAAAATTTTTTGGCTGGAAATGAATTATTAAAAAATATAACAAGATTTGATGCTGTTTTTTTGGATATTACTATGCCAGAAATGGATGGGATTGAAATTGGAAAGATAATACAGGAAATAAATCCATATTGCAAGATTATTATAGAAACAGGATGCATAGACAAAGTTAAAGAATGTTTTAAAATAGGAACATTTCGTTTTATTACAAAACCATTTAATAAAGAAGAAATCAAAGAAGCACTAAGAGCTATTTTAGACTTGCAATTAAATTTAAAACCTTTAAATTTATATAAAAACAGAAATAAATATATAGTTTCTCAAAAAGATATTCAATGTGTTTTGGCATATAATGGTTATGCAGAATTCTGGGTAAATGGTAAAAAATATAGAAAAGATATAACTTTGAAAAATTTAGAATCAGAATTGGATTTAAAAATGTTTTTTCGAATAACAAGGAAATGTATTGTAAATATGTTTTGTATTTCTGAATATACAGACGGAATTGTTATTATTGGCAATGAAAAAATTAAAGTCGCTCGAAGAAGTAAAAAAGATTTTGAAAGAGCCTATATGGAATTTGATACTAACTATAGATAAAAGAAAGTCAATATAAAATAAATAGATAAAAATTCTAGAAAAAATAAAATTACCGTTTAATAAGAAAACTGACCGTTTAAAGAGTTATTGTTGACAAAGTGAAATTTTTGTAGTATTTTGAATACATAGATATAGAAAATTAAAAAATGCTAGTAAATTTTGAAAAAAATTCAGTAATTTAAGAGTTTTAGAATTTCCAAAAAGATATATAAAAGAAAGGAGGAAATATTAATGGAGGGTAGTCCACCATATGCACCAACTTAATGTAAACTAGTTTAAAAAGCTGATTTCGGAATATTTGCCTTAGATTAATTTATCATTTATATACATTATTTTTCAAAATTTTACGGGAAACTTAATATAAAGTATGAAATTCTTGATTTATAGGCATTTCAGCAAAGTTGGTGCGTATGGGTGCATCCCCTCAAAAGAAGATGTTGATTTTGTAGCCTGCATGGAAGATATTCTTGATGTTTATGAACTTCCATTTGCTATTTCTTGGGATGATAGCAAATTTTCGCTAAAAAATAATTCATTTTATAAAGTTGATATGTATGATGGAACTATAACAGAAGCTAATGGTATCATAAAGACATTCACTAATAAAATAAAATCTTCACAATATGGCTATGCTAATGCATCTAATGTTGGAGTAACGTGGTATGCAGATTTAATAGGTCATTTTGATACTCCTTATAGCCGCATTACCAAATTACATGGATATGGTAGTTTTCAACTTGTACCTAAATCTACAACATATAATGGTAGCACTATATTATATGGACATTATGTTCATCCAACTATGTCTGCAAATATAAATATTAATGTAGGAGTATATGGTTATTTTGGTATTTCTGGTGGTAGCAATTATGATGAACGTGGTAATGCAACAACTGTTTCTTGGTTAAATGCTGCAGTATGCAAATTGTCGGATTAAGTAAGAAATAGTAGTTTAAAATTTTTATATAGAACATAGTTTACTATATAGTCTAAGAAGCTGTTTAACATTTTTGAATGCAAGATTTTTATCTATATTCATGAACGAAAAAGTTTTTCATTTTTCACTCGTGAGTTCGTATCGACCGTAGCTGTAAAGCAGCCTATTTCCTTATGTGGTCGTGTACATTACTTTATACTAAGCGGTCAGATTTTTTGACCGCTAATATAAATTTAATAAAAATAGGCCTAATAATCATAATTTCATCAAATTTTGACCTTAATTTTAAGTGAAAATTATAATAATTTTAAAATACTAAACAGCCTCTAATAAACTCTATTTTAATTTATTTATAAAAGTTTATTTTACTTATCTATATACTTATTATATGAGGAGATAGAAAAATGTCAAAAGCAATTATAGCATTTATATTAAGTGCTGGATTAGGAATATGGATATCTTTTTTTAATCAAGGGATGGGGAACGTTGTTACAATTAGTATTATGGGTGCATTTATTTTATATAGTATTGAAGAAAGAAATTAAATTATAGAATTACTATTAATTATACTGGAGAGTTAAAAGTTCTTTGCTATTTTAATTCAAAAAAAGATAACATAAAATTCGGCAGAAAGGAAGACCTAATGTTTGAATTTGTGAATACTATTTTGTTACGTTTTCGCTCCTGCTTTTCCAGAAAAGCAGCGTTTGATTGGTTTGTTGTCATTGTAGTTGGTTTTTTAGTATGATCTGATACATTAGGAGTAACCTCTGTGATGCGAGATCTTGCCTTAGCACCTTTTGTTTATCCGTGCCTAACCCATTTTTTTCGTGCAAAATCTTGGAATTGGTACTCTCTTTCTTGCACTTGGGCAGAAATCGTTGCCGACATAGCACCTCTGAAAAGAATTGCTGGTCGTGTTGTTCTCATTGGAGATGGTGTCAAACGTGCTTCGGATGGAAAAAAGAAAGAAATCACCATAACGAAAATAATTTCTAGCAAGCAAATTTCCTTAGAAACGTTTAGTATCTTTTTAAAAGTAACTGAATAAAAGCAATAGTTACCATTTGGAATGTATTTTGTAAGTTACGTTCACAATTTTTCCAGAGTCTACAATAGTGATCAAGCCAAGCAAAGGTACGTTCTACCATCCAACGTTTTGGGATGACTTTAAAGGTGTGCAATTCACTATGTTTGACTACTTCTACTTCCATTCCAGAAAGGGATTGGATAGCATCTGCAAAAGCTGTTCCAGTATAGCCACCGTCTATTAACAGTTTTTTTGCTTGGCTGAGATTATCGGTTACATCACAATAGTATGCTGCCATTTCGATAGCCCCATTCCAATCGGTGACTTCTGCTGTCGTAAGCATAATAGCATGAGGATGCCCTAAAATATCTACTCCAAGATGTACTTTTATTCCAGACTTTTTTTCCTGCGTCATACCCTTTTTCTTCTGCTGTAGCAGCATTTTGAATACTTTTTGAGTCTACCATTACCATGGTTGTTTTTAGTTCTCGCCCTGTTCTTTTCTCTCGGATTCCACTAATTTTCTTAAAACTTCATCTAAAATACTGACTCCGTTTTCATCAGGAGCTGCCCAGATATCGTAATGGTATCTTATGTTCTGCCATTTTGGAAAATCATGGGGAATTCTACGCCCGGAACAACCTTCTTTTAGTAAATATAAGATAGCACAAAAAATGTCATACAAGTCATAGGTTCTTGGATGAGTTGTTTTTCTTGCACTCAATAAGTCCATACGAATTTGTTCAAATTGTTCTCTGGTGATGTCACTTGGATATTGTTTTCTTATAAAAACTCACATTCCTTTCGCTTCGCTCAGGCACAAATCAGTAATGAAAAAACAAGTTTTGAATGCCTGAACGATTATTTTTTCTTATAATCTCCTTATGCAGATACACTACAGAGCACGGAGGAGGAAGTAGAATCGATTTCTCCTTTTTGGGAATAAAGTCCGCATAAAAACAAGTCGCCGGCTGCTTTTTCAAGCACACACAAATAAGTAGGTTATGAACCCACAACCTAATCATTGTCAAAGCAATTCCTTAGGTCTTTCTTTGCTGGGCAGCCAGTCAATGTCTGCATTTTTTTCAGGAGGTGTGTATTATGTTATCTATCAAACATTTTGTCTGCTGTGGCATGGATGTCCATAAAAAATTTGTAGTCGCTACGATTGCTACAACAGACTACCGTGTGCTAATACAGCCATTAAGGATAAAAAGAATCCTTATTTCAAATACAAATATGACCATATCAAAAAACGCCGTGGACACAAACGGGCGATTGTCGCCATTGCATGTATGATGTTGACCTGCCTATATCATATGTTTTCAAAACAAGAAGCATTTCATCCCACGGATACGGATTATTCTGCTATTCCTGAAGAAATGTATGAAAAATTTCAGGAACAGTATGATAAAAATGCTATTAAACGATTAGAAAAGAGAGGCTTTGTTATTATCCCTCCTGCAACAGCCTGATACTTTTGCTTCTATAAATTTCTTTTTATATACTTTGTATCGAAGTTTTTAGAAAAAATTTTAAAATATTAATGTAAAATTGAAGTAATAAAAAGTTCTTTCCATTATTATAATTTTGTGTTACAATGAAATTAGTACATAAGAGTTCTATTCTTTGGCTACTAGTTATTTAATAAATTACTTTGCTAATTATAGAAACTTAATAATTTGCATGAACGGAGTAAGTATGAAAAAATCAAATAGGGAAAAGGATAAATAAGATATGAGTATAGAATCCAGAGATGTTTCCTTTAAGGATCAACAAGTTGACGGTACTACTTATGATTTGAACTTTTAGATTTAAAACCAGTAGATAATACTATCAATACACAATATAAAGACACATTATTTAAAACAATGTATCGTGGTATTGATATGAATGAAGATACAAATGCAAAAAATTTAGGAATTAAAATAGATTCTTTATTGGGATATGATGTTTATATTGATTTTCGAAAGTATTTAAAAAAATTAGATCAAAAGATAAAAGGAAATGTTTTAGATAAAATTTTAAAAGACTTTAGAAGATTTTCAGAAGAAGATCCAACGAATGTAATTTTACGTGGGATTTGTGTGTAGAGATAGATGTTAAAAATTATAATAATAAAACATGAAAGGAGACGTTGTATGAGTAAATCTAAAATATTTTTAACAATTGGTTGGACAATGATATTTTTAGCAATATTATTTATTTTTTATGCAATGCATCATCCTGAATGTTCTTTTGTATGGTCAAAAAAGGTAACAGATATGCTATATACTTTTTATGTAATTGTAATTATAGTAATGTTTGTATTATCTGATGCAACAAAGGAAAAAAAAGAAAGGAATAACTAATGAAAAAACAAATATATTTTTTCTCTCTGATTCTTTTTTGTCTTCTTTTTTGTTTATTTGCTTGTCAAAGTAAAAAAGAAACGATCTTAGAAAAAAAGTCTAATTCTAAAAATTATAATGCAATATGTTAT
Source organism: uncultured Lachnospiraceae bacterium (assembly GCA_910576895.1). Classification (GTDB taxonomy): domain Bacteria; phylum Bacillota; class Clostridia; order Lachnospirales; family Lachnospiraceae; genus MGBC100174. The sequence continues at coordinate 21,468 of CAJTJZ010000012.1, forward strand.
GATATTGATAACAATTTTAACGATATATGGCATATGCACTATTTTTTTGACAATCTTTATATTGCTGCAAATAAAACGTCTGGAGAATCGGTTATCTGTAAATATAATAAACAAGGAACGTTTTTAGAAGAAATTATACTGGAATTAAAAGAATCGGTTTCTATTTTAGATTTTCATATTTCAAAAGAAGGCGATATTGTTTGTCTTATTACAACCCATCCAAGGAAAAGTTCAGAGAGCTCAGAATTTTCTTTGATAGAATCGATTCATTTTAATAAGAAAGGAGAAAAAATTTCTGGTATAAAACTAAAGTTTCCATATGAAAGGAACAGTGAATTTCAAGATCGTGGATTACTTATGAAAGATTCTAGCATTGCTATTTTAGCAGATCAAAAGATATTTCTTTTTGATAAAGATGGAAATTTATCGAATCAAGAAAATATGAATGGAGAAGCTCTTTGCTTGGATTCTCATAGAAATCTTTCGATTCTTTCCTCTGAGTATGTATTAAAACAAGTATCTGCTTCCTCTAAAGAAATAAGTAAGGAGTATAAAACATCCTTGCCAATAGGAGAAACTTATTGGATAAAAACAGCGGATAAAGACAGTAACTATGATCTTATAGCAGCGAGTACAGAAGGCATCTATGGTTATTCCTATAAAACAAAAAAAACAACCCCATTATTTCAATGGATTGAGTTAAATATTGTGATCAAGAATGGAAGTTTTTTAGATTTTAGTTGTTTAGAGAAGGATAGTTTTGCTGTTCTTGCTTATAAACAAGGAGGGGGCATTCAGCTTTTTATTGTAGAACCCCAAGAAGAAAATACAAATCACAAGGAAAAAAAAGAATTGGTTTTGTATAATTTTGAGAATAATGATGATAGTATAAAATATAGTATTATAGCATGGAATCAACAAAGCGAGGATTATGAGATTTCCATAAAAAATTGTTTTTCTCCTACACAATTATCTTTGGATATTGTATCAGGAAATGGACCAGATATTGTTTATCTTCCCAGCGTTTCTAGGTCTTGGGATAGTTATATAAAAAAAGGTTATTTTATCGATTATGATACCTTAATGAAACAGATGCCAAAGGGTCTGCAAAAAGAGGATCTTTTAGAGAATCTAAGAGTTATTTATGAAGAGACCTATGGTAGTTTATATTTTTTGCCTGTTTCTTTTACTGTGGAAATATTAGCAGGTAGTAAGAAAAATTTTCCAGAGGAAAAACAATGGACATTAAAAGAATTGAATATCTTGATGAAAAACAATACATCTATAAAATTTATAGATGATATTTTGGGTGGCTTTTTGATGGAAAAACAACCTTTATTCAAGGCACTATTTTTTCATGCTCTTTCTGATTTTTATGATACTACCTATGGACTAAACATAGAGAACTTGAAAGAACTTTTAGATTTTATTATGCGATGGATATCCGAAGAAAAGAAAACAGCAAATGAAAGTTTGCTATATTCTGATGTTGCTTTCCCTAACTCGACTCATAGTGTATTAAAAAATATAGAAACTATCTATGGAAAAAATAATTATCGATTGCTTGGATATCCATGTGAAACAGGAACAGGAATTTCTATTGTAGAAAATGGAGTCTTTGCTATTGTAGCAAATGAAAATAGTTCGACTTCATGGAATTTTGTACAATCCTTTTATAGTTATGAAGCACAAAATTATAGAAACGCAACAGATGAGGAACATCCATATTCTATTTCTCATGGATTTCCTGTAAGAAAAGATGCTTTTGATGAACAATTTAAACGCCTAAAAGGTTCAGAACATTATCAAGGTTTGTCAAAAAGAAATTCTGCTACAAAAAAAGAAATTAATATGTTAAAATCTTATATAGAACATGCGGATAGAATTAATCGATATGGTTTAGATAATAGTTTATGGGATATATTATTCGATGAAATTACTGCTTACTTTGATGGTGAGAAAGATCAAGAGAGTATATTACATATATTAGAAAATAGAATTAATTTATATAATAAGGAGCGAAATGAATAAACTACCTGTGCTAATGTACAAAACATGGATAAGATAGAAGAAAATGTTTTATATAAATTATAAAAAATTTTAAATAAAAGGAGAGTGTTTTATGAGAAAGAGTTTATGGAAAGTAGTAGCATTTTTAGGAATGGCAGCTATGCTAAATAGTGGTTTGAAGCTACCTGCTATCATTTCTACTGTACAAGCAAAAGATATTCAAACAGAGAGTTTGCAATCTTATGAAAGTATAGGAAATATAACAATAGAAAAACAGAATCAAACTTTTTTACAGCAAGCGGAAAATAAAGGACTTGTACTTTGGAATTGGAAACAAAATAAGCAACAATCTTATTTGATAGGGACTAGAAATTATTGGAATCAAAAAGGAAAGTTAGAAAAAACGAAAGTTAAAATTAAACTTTCAAAGAAAACACAAAAACTTCAATATGTTCTTTCTTTTATGAAAGAAAATGAGCAAGGCGATCTTTATCTTTTCTTAAAAAAAAAGAATCAACACAAAGCAATGTATATAACAGCACAAGCAGATGGAACGATAAAACAAAGTGGAATGCTTGATTTAACTGTATTAGCAAAGAAAACACGATATACATTAGATGATATGAAAATTGTAAATAAGAATCAAATGGCAATTTTATGTTCCGTTGTAAATAATGAGGAAGAAGAAACAAAAAAGAAAATTCTTTTTGTAAATACAAAAAATGGAACTGTTTCTAAGGAAAAAACAAAGATAGAATGGAATGAAAATAAAAGTAGATTTTTAGATAGTTCTTTTCTATGGGAGAAGAACTTTATATATTCTGTACAAGATTCTAAAGTATTAATTCTTGACTTAGAACAACAGAATAAAAGAATAATAAAAATTCCAGAAGAATTTCATAATTTTTCTATTTGCATGACAGAAAATACCGTTTTTCTTTTTGATTTGGAAAAAGGTATTTATTATTATGATATAGAAAGTTCAAATCAATGGGAACAAATGGATGCTGCTGTTCCAAAGATTACAGGAAATTATAAAGTAGCTGCAATTACAGTAGCTAAAGAGAAAGATAGTATATATCTCCTTTTATTAAAAGAAGCTTCGGAAAGCGAAGAAGTGACACAGACACAATCTTATCAGCTTTTAAAATATCAGCTTGGCTCAACAGAAAAGGTAGTGCAAACCATAGCAGGAGATTATAAAGTATATAGTTCTGCACAGGAGCTTGTTACAGATGCAGATTGGATTTTTACAGGAACTGTAAAAAATATTACTTATGAAAATGTAGATATTGGAACAACAAAGGCAGAAGAAACGGCTACTTTACTACCCTATACTATTTTTGAAATTGAGGTGTCAAAAGTTTATAAAGGAGATATAAAAGAACAGACTGTTTTTATAAAACGGTTAGGAGGAATTTCCAATTCTATATTATATGAAGTGGAAGGAGCTTCTAAAATAGAGTATGGAAATAATTATTTATTTGCTGCAAAAACTTATGAAACTTCTTATCCTTCTTTTTTAAATATGAATCAAGGTAGCTTTAATTTGGATACAGAAACAGAAGATACACAGCATATGGGAATTACATATTCTGAAATTTTGAAAGTAGTTGATAATTAATCTATAATCCTATATATTGATTGGATAATGATATTCTTAGCAATAATATTTATTAATTTGATATGTTAAATGTAAAAAAAGCAATCGTTTATAAAAAGTGATTGCTTTTTTTCTGTAATAAAAAAATTTCAAAAAACTGTTGACATTTGAAATTAAAAGTGTTATTGTATTAATAAAGTAATACAGTAACACAATAATACAGTAATACAAACAATCATTGCAAAGTTGTTATTACTATAAGATAAGTAGTATTTATAACTATTTATATGTTATGAATTATTATTTATTATGCATAGGAAATTTAGAAAGGGAGGAATGACATGTTATGGAATTTTAAAACAGATCGCCCAATTTATACACAGCTTTTAGAGCAGATCCAGATGAGAATTATTTCTGGGGTTTATCCGCCGGGATCACAGCTTTTAAGTGTAAGGGAGCTTGCAGCAGAGGCAGCAGTAAATCCAAATACAATGCAAAGAGCATTAGCAGAATTAGAGCGAATGGAATTAGTGTATACAAAAAGAACAGCAGGGAGGTTTATTACAGGGGATATGGAAAAAATTGAAGAATGTAAAAATAGTTTAGTGATAGCACAAGTAGAGGAGTTTTGTGAAAGAATGAAACAGTTTGGATTGACAGAGGAGGAAGTAGAGTTGCTTTTAAAAAAGCAGTTTGAAGTAAAAAAATAGAAAAAATAGATTAGCTTTATAGCATTTTAATGCTAGAAAAGGAGGAGTTATGGATACGATTGCAGATAATGATAAGAGAGTAGTTCCAACAACAGAAAATATTTTAGAATGTGTAGGACTTAGTAAATATTTTGGTGCAAAACATGCATTAGAAGATATTACACTGAAATTGCCAAGAGGAAAAATTATTGGATTACTTGGACCAAATGGAAGTGGGAAATCAACATTTATAAAATTAATTGAGGGACTTTTAACTCCAACAAAGGGAAATCTTTTGATTGCTGGAAATCCTGTAGGTGTGGAAACAAAGAAAATTGTGGCATATCTGCCAGAACGTACTTATTTGAATAATTGGATGAATGTAGAGCAAATGGTAGATTTCTTTGCAGATTTTTATGAGAATTTTAGTAAAGAAAAGGCATATCATATGTTACAAAGGTTGCAAATTAATCCAAGTGATCGTTTAAAAACAATGTCAAAGGGAACAAAAGAAAAAGTACAATTAATTCTTGTTATGAGTCGAGAAGCAGATTTATATTTATTAGATGAACCGATTGGCGGTGTTGATCCAGCGGCAAGAGATTATATTTTAAATACGATTATTACAAATTATAATCCAAAAGGTACGATTTTAATTTCTACGCATTTAATTACAGATATTGAGCAAGTATTAGATGAAGCTGTTATGATACAGCAGGGAAAGCTTATGATTCATAAAAGTGTGGATGAAATACGTGCAGAGGAAGGAAAATCAGTGGATGCGTTATTTAGGGAGGTGTTCAGATGTTAGGAAAATTATTTAAGCATGAATGGAAAGCTTCTATTAGAGTTTATGGCCTATTATATATTTTGGCAGCAATTTTTACAGTAGCAGTCATTTTATATAATCAAGTTTTTAAAAATTTTGCTGAAGGGCTTGAGTCAAAATGGCTGCAAGGGATTCTGGTGTCAATAGAGTCAGTACTTGTAATTGGGTATGTTTTAGTATTATTGGCTGTTAATATTTTAACTTTTATTTATTTGATTTATCGCTTTTATCAAACAATGGTATGTGATGAGGCTTATTTAACACATACTCTGCCAGTGACAACAGGACAATTAATTATTGTAAAATCAGTAATGGCATTTTGTTTTCAGATTTTATCTATTATTATAACAATAATTAGCATTTTGTCTTTAGTTATGGCAAGTGGTGAATGGAATGCAATGATTTCGGAATTTTCACATATAATACAAGGGATAAAAGAAAGCGGTTTTTGGTGTGGAAATCTTGCAATTACTATAATATTAGGCGTTTTATTAATAATTGTGTCCTCGTTCTTTGGAATTTTTACTTATTATATGTGTATTTGTGCAGGAAATTTATTTCATAGTCATAAATTACTTGGTTCTGTTGTTGTATATTTTATTTTTCAATTTGTAATGAATATTCTTTCTGTTTTATTGGTAATCTTTGGTATGTGGACAGTAGAGAAACGACTAAAGCATATGGGAGGATTTACAGAGAATGCTTATATGCTGGATGAGTGGATTAGCTCTATACAGCCACCAGAAATATTAAGTTTTGTAAATAGTTATTTATTCTTGGGATTTTTGATAATAGCAGCAGGAACGACAATTTTATTTTTCGTTTCAAGATATTTATTAAAAAATAAATTAAATCTTGCATAAAAAAATAAGAATTAAAAATTTTATGAAAAGTGGCATATAGAATGTGCCGCTTTTTTTGATTGCTTCGATTCCTAGCTTGTAGATACTAACATTGCATGGTATAATAAGAAAATAAAGGAAAATGTATTTTATTTAAAATGGATTTATTTTTGAAGGGAATTAAATTATTTATGGTAAAGATTAAAATGGCAGGAATAGATCATAGCAGAGTATCTCTTGAAGATCGAGAGTTATTTGCATTTTCATCTCATGCTTGTATATCTGCAATGCGGTGCTTGAAAGAGATGTATTTCATTTCTTGTGTTTTATTATCAACTTGTAATCGAACAGAACTTTGGGTAAGCTATGAACAAGCAGAAGATAGCAAAGAGCTTGTTTGCTCTCCTTTTGAAATGCTTTGCAGCCTAAAACAGATTTCTATGGAAAGGTTTCAAGATCTTGTGATGGAACGAGAGGGAGAGGAAGCAGTAATGCATTTATTTCGATTATCTTGTGGAATGCAGTCAAAAGTGTTTGGTGAAGATCAGATTCTTACACAAGTAAAAAATGCACTTTCTCTTGCAAGAGAGAGTGAAACTGTAGATTCTGTATTGGAACGATTATTTCAAACAGCAATTACAGCGGGAAAAAAAGTGAAAACAGAAATACATTTTACAAAAGATACTTCTGTAGTGGAAATTATGATAAAAAAATTGTATCAATTAATAGAAGGGCAATCTTTAAAAGGAACTTCTTGTCTTGTCATTGGAAATGGAGAAATGGGAAGGTTAGCGGCAACAAGATTATTAGAAGAGGGAGCTTTTGTAACGATGACACTCCGCCAATATAAACATAATTCCATGATTGTACCTTATGGCTGTAATATGATTGCTTATCAAAAACGTTTGATAGGACTTGGAGAATATGATGTGATTGTAAGTGCAACATCAAGTCCTCATTATACTTTGGAATATAAGGATGCAGAACCATTATTAAATAATGGAAAGCGTCATATTTTATTTGATTTGGCAGTACCAAGGGATATTTCTGAAAAGCTTTCTGAACTTTCCAATGTAACAAGTTATAATATTGACTGTCTTGGAGAAAATATTGTAAATAAAGCAAAAGAAGAAAAGATAAAACAGGCAGAACAGATTCTTTTTGATTTTTTAGTAGAATATAAAAAATGGTATTATTTTCGAGAGTTTGTTCCTGCTGTTTATGGGATTAGTAGGACAGCAGTATATGAAATAGAGAAACGGCTCGAAAAGCCATTGAAAAAACTAGATATGAAAGAAAAAGAAAAAGTGGAGTTTGAAAAAAAGGTAACGACTGCTGTAGAGCATGTCCTATCTTCTATGTTATATGATTTACGGGAGCATTTGGATATGAAATATTGGAATCCATGTTTTCAGGCATTAGAAGCATCCATTATGGAAAAAAAGTAAGTTATTTTTTCTTGTATTTTTTTGTATTTTAAGGTAAATTAATATGGAATCAAAAAAATCTATAAAAATGATGAAAAGAAAGAATTTGTTTAGAAAGAGAGGAGGCAATTATATATGGAAGAAAAAATTGCAGTGATTACGGGGGCAAGTTCTGGAATTGGAATGGAATTTGCAAGAGCTTTTGCAAAAAAAGGTTATATACTTATTTTATGTGCAAGACGGGAGGAAAGGCTTAAGCATTTAAAGCAAGAACTTGAGAAAAGTGGAAAATCACCGAAAGTAGAACTTATGATAGCTGATTTATCAAAAAGGGAAGAATGTTTTCATTTTTATGATAAGATAAAAGAGAAAAAGATTTCTGTTTTTATTAATAATGCAGGTTTTGGAGAATGTGGAAGATTTACGGATACAGATTTAAAAAAAGAGCTTGAAATGATTGATGTTAATTTATGTGCGGTTCATATTTTTACAAAGTTAATGGTGCAGAAATTTAAACAGCAAAAGTATGGATATCTTTTAAATGTGGCATCTTCTGCTGGACTATTTCCAGCAGGTCCTTTTATGGCAACCTATTATGCAACCAAGGCTTATGTAACAAGTTTAACACTTGCAGTAGCAAAAGAACTTTCTGAGGAAAAAAGTCCTATTTATCTTGGAGCACTTTGTCCCGGACCAGTGAATACAGAATTTAATCGTGTGGCAAATGTGGAGTTTGCACTTCCGGGTATTTCAGTAAAAAGATGTGTAAAAGCAGCCTTTGCAGGCATGGCAAAACGTAAAGTTATTATTGTACCTTCTTTTTTCATGAAATTTGCTGTTACTGGAAGAAAACTTTTACCAGATAAAGCATTGCTGCAAATATTGGAACATCAACAAAAAAGAAAGTTAATGTAAGTTAAATTTATATAGAATATAAAATAATTGACAGAATTGGAGGAAACAACAATGGGGATATGGAAGAAAGGGGTTTGTTAGAACGACCTGATTATGAAGAAGAATTAATTGCAATTATTCATGGTAATCATTCTCCAAAAATGATAAGGGAAAAATTAGAAGATTATCATGAAAATGATTTAGCTGCCGTTTTAGAAAGACTAACGAAAGAAGATAGAAAAAAACTTTATCAGATTCTTGGAGTGGAAAGAGTTTCGGAATTATTTCCTTATCTGGATGATGTAGAAAAGTATATTAATGAATTAGATGCGGAAAAGGCAGCAGATATTATTGAATCCATGGATGCCGATGATGCTGTGGATGTATTGGAAGAATTAGAGGATGAAAAACGGGAAGAACTTGTCGGATTGATGGATGAGGAAGCCAGAAATGATATCCATTTAATTCAGTCTTATGATGAAGAAGAAGTTGGCAGCAAAATGACAACAAATTTTATTATGATTCGTCATGGGCTTACCATAAAACAGGCAATGAGAGAACTTGTTGCTCAGGCAGCAGATAATGATAATATTTCTACTATCTATGTTTGTGAGGAAGATGAAACATTTTATGGTGCTGTTGATTTAAAAGATTTAATTATTGCAAGAGATTATATTGATTTAGAATCCTTAATTGTAACTTCTTATCCTTATGTTTATGCACAGGAAAAGATATCACAATGTATTGAAGAACTAAAAGATTATTCAGAAGATTCTATTCCTGTTTTAAATTCTAATAGGCAAATTCTTGGTGTTATTACAGCACAAGATATTGTAGAAGTTGTAGATGATGAAATGGGAGAGGATTATGCAAGACTGGCTGGTTTGACAGAAGAAGAGGAAATGGAAGAAACACTGGCAGATAGTGTAAGAAAACGAATCCCATGGCTAGGAATTTTACTAGTATTAGGACTTCTTGTATCAACAGTAACAGGAATGTTTGAAAATGTAATTGATAAGCTGCCACTTGTTGTATTTTTTCAATCCTTGATTCTTGGTATGTCTGGTAATGTTGGTACACAGTCGTTAGCAGTAACCATTCGTGTTTTGACAGATGAAGATAAGCTTACGTTTGGACAGATTGTTAGTCGTATTTTAAAAGAAATTCGTATTGGATTGTTAAATGGATTTATTCTTGGTATGGCATCTTTTGCATTTATTGGTTTATATATTTGGCTTATACAAGGAAAAACAATAGGAAATGCTTATGCAGTATCCGCATGTATTGGGATAGCACTTTTGCTTGCTATGACAGTATCCTCTTTTACTGGAACAATTATTCCAATTTTATTTAAAAAAGCAAAGGTAGATCCTGCTGTTGCATCAGGACCTTTGATTTCTACTGTTAATGATATGGTAGCAGTCGTAACTTATTATGGCTTGGCTTGGATCTTTTTAATTAATATGCTTCATTTGTCAGATTAAATATTTGTCGGATTAAATAATGAAAGAATAGATAGTCTTTATTTTAAATATCAGATATCGTTATATTAATGGTATCTGGTATTTTTATTTTTTAAGGGTTGACTAATATGGGGAAAGTGTTATAATGTACTTATACATTAAGTACAATTTAATCAATACAATTAAAAAAATAAAGGTGGTGAGTTATGGAAATTATTATTAGTAATAATGCCAACAAACCAATATATGAGCAAATTACATCACAGATAAAGGCAATGATAATGAGTGGAGAGCTGCAAGCTGGAGATACGATTCCTTCCATGCGATCATTGGCAAAATCAATTCATGTAAGCGTAATTACTGTTCAAAAAGCTTATGAAGATTTACAAAGAGATGGTTTTATTGAAACAACCGTTGGCAGAGGAAGTTTTGTATCTGCCAGAAATAAAGAATTTTATCAAGAGGAACAACAACGTATGGCAGAGGAACATTTACAAGCTGCTGCAGAAATTGGGCGAACAAGTAATATTTCTCTTGAAAAATTGACAGAGTTATTAGCCTTATTCTATCAGGAGGATGAATAATATGGAGAATATTTTAGAATTGCATCAAGTTTCCAAGACATTTCCAAAATCAAATTTTATGTTGGAAAATATGACATTTTCTTTACCTTATGGAGCTATTTTAGGATTTGTTGGTGAAAATGGAGCTGGTAAAACTACAACGATTGGTTGTATTTTAAATACAATGAAAAAAGACAGTGGAACGATAAAGATATTTGGAAAAGAAATGTTAGATGAAGATACAGATATGCGGGAAAAAATTGGTGTTGTCTATGATGGTGATAATTTTCCTGCTTATTGGACAATAAAGCAATTATCACAAGTGATGGAAGGGCTTTACAGACAATGGGATCATTCCTTATTTCAAAAATATGTAGAGGATTTTCAACTTCCAATCAAACAAAAAATTAAACATTATTCCAGAGGAATGACAATGAAATTAGCGATTGCTGTTGCTTTAGCACATCACCCCCAATTATTGATTTTAGATGAAGCGACTGGCGGGCTTGATCCTATTATACGTGATGAAATGTTAGATGTTTTTTTAGAATTTGTACAAGAAGAAAATCATTCTATTTTATTATCCTCCCATATTACAAGCGATTTAGAAAAAGTTGCAGATTATATTACCTTTATTCATAATGGAAAACTGATTATGACAGCATCAAAAAATGATTTAGCATATAATTATGCCATTATACGTTGTAAGGAAAGTCAATTTCTTGCTTTAGATCCAAATGATATTGTAAGTTTTCGGAAACGTGATTTTCAGATTGATGTATTAGTTGCAAATGGAAAGAATGTAGAGAGGAAGTATAAAGATATTGTTATTGATCATGTTTCTATTGATGAAATTATGTTAATGTTAGTGAAAGGAGAACATAGATGAAAGGACTTTTAAAAAATAATTTTTATGCAACACTTTCTAATGTAAAAGTATTTTCCATTATTATGTTTTTATTTTTTGTCTTTGTGATTATTATAGATAATAGAATTCCCTTGCTTATTATTAGTTATATGCTATTGGGAATGGTTGGTTTTTCTTTTAATTTTATTGCAAGTTTGCGAAAAGAAAGTGTTACAAAATGGAGTAAATATAAACTTACAGTACCTGTAAAGCGGTCTGAAATTGTACAAAGCTATTTTTTAAGTTTATTTTTGTGGTTAGTAGTTGGAATGATATTTGCAGGAATTGGCGTAGCCTTCTCCGTTATATTGCATGGTTTTCCTTTTGATAGAAATACTGATATTTTTATGATGTTTGTTGTAGGAGTGGGAATCAGTTTATTTATGGGAACAATCTTCTTTCCTTTATTTTACTTAGGCGGTGAGGAACGAAGTGAACTATTTTTAGTTATCAGTTTACTTTCTGGTGTTGGATTTATTATGGCTTCTTCTACTTGTATGAATATTCTATTTCCAGAAATGAATAATATACAGATTATTTTATGTGGGGTGGTAATTCTTATGACTGCTTTTCTTATGTTTGTTTTTTCCTATCTATTAACTGTTTATATTTATCAAAAAAAGGAATACTAAATAAGACAATGGAATCATAACTAGTCAAATGAAAGAAAGAAAATTTTTATAAATACAGTTGACATTTGTACGAAATCATACTATACTACATAGTATGATTTCGTACTTTTTATATATGATTTGGAGGGATGCGTATGAAAGGACTTACAACAATAGAAATGAAACGATTTAATTATTTATCAAGTGAACTTGATGCTGCTTATCATGAAGCAGCTAAGAAATTTGGATTATCAGATAGTGCAATGTGGGTTCTTTATATTATTTGCGATAATGGAGAACCATGTCCACTCAATGATATTTGCAAATTATCTGGTATTAGCAAACAGACAATTAATTCTGCAATTCGTAAGCTGGAAATAGAACAAATTTTATATTTAGAAGCTTTTGACGGAAAAAAGAAGCAAATCTATTTAACAGAGAAAGGTAGAATATTAGCAAAACAAACTGTAGTACATTTAATAGAAATTGAGAATACTATTTTTAATTCTTGGGAAAAAGAAGAAAGAGAGATTTATTTAGAATTAATGCAACGATATTTAACTATGTTTCGTAATAAAATTAAGGAGTTATCAATATGAATATTCAATTATCAGAACATTTTAATTACAAAAAATTGCTGCGTTTTACATTACCATCGATTATTATGATGATTTTTACTTCGATTTATGGTGTTGTAGATGGTTTTTTCGTTTCCAATTTTGTAGGAAAAACAAGTTTTGCAGCAGTCAACTTTATTATGCCTTTTTTAATGATTCTTGGTTGTATTGGTTTTATGTTTGGAACAGGAGGGGGTGCATTAATTGCAAAGACAATGGGGGAAGGAAAACAAGAAAAAGCAAATCAGTTGTTTTCTCTGTTTATTTATGTTTCCCTTGCTTGCAGTATTGTAATTATGATATTGGGTATTGCCTTTGTACGTCCTGTGGCTTCCATTCTTGGAGCAGAGGATTCTATGCTTGATAATTGTGTGCTTTATGGAAGAGTGATTTTAATTGCACTTCCAGCGTATATCTTACAGTATGAGTTTCAAAGCTTTTTTATTACTGCACAAAAACCACAGCTAGGACTGATTGTTACTGTAGCAGCAGGAGTTGCTAATATGATAGGAGATGCATTATTTGTTGCGATACTTCAATGGGGACTTGTTGGTGCTGCTGCCGCAACAGCTTTAAGTCAAATTATCGGTGGTGTCATTCCTTTTATTTATTTTAGTCGGAAAAATACAAGTCTTTTGCATCTTACAAAAACAAAGTATGATGGAAAAGCATTGCTAAAAGCGTGTACAAATGGTTCTTCCGAACTTATGTCCAATATTTCTATGTCCATTGTTAGTATGCTTTATAATGTTCAATTAATGAAATATGCAGGGGAAGATGGTGTTTCTGCCTATGGCGTATTGATGTATGTAAATTTAATTTTTTTAGCAGCATTTATTGGATATTCTGTTGGTAGTGCACCAATTATTAGTTATCATTATGGTGCAGAAAACCATAAAGAATTAAAAAGCCTTTTAAGAAAAAGCCTTGTTGTGATTGGGATTTTTTCTATCGCAATGCTTCTATTTGCAGAAGTGATGGCAAAACCACTTGCTATGATTTTTGTTGGATATGATCAGGAACTTTTAAAGTTGACATTGCGAGGATTTTCCATTTTTTCTTTTTCTTTTTTATTTGCAGGGATTGCTATTTTTGGTTCTTCCTTTTTTACAGCTTTAAATAATGGATTGATTTCTGCAATGATTTCTTTTTTGCGAACATTAGTATTTCAAATAGCAGCCGTTCTTATTTTTCCGTTATTTCTTGAAATTGATGGTATTTGGATTTCTATTGTAGCAGCGGAAATTATGGCAGCCCTTGTAACTAGCTTATTTTTAATTGGAAAGCGGTCTAGTTATCATTATTAAAAATACTGACTACTCCCACGAGCAAGCCCGTGGGGTTCTTACTACCAAGTTTAGCTTGTAATCGTCAATAGAAAATTTAAAGTGGATTTCATCCTATAGGCGAACCTATGGGTTTTCGCCACAAATTTATAACAAAAAAACAGGAGAAAAGAAAAAAAATTTGTAGATTCTATACAAAATAGATAAAATATGATAAAATACATAAGAACAAATTGATTACAAAAGGGAGGTACGGGCGATGAAGAAAAAAGAAAAAAGGATGGGAATAAGAATTAATTTTAAAGCAAAGATTCTGGGATTTTGTTTGCCAATTACGATTATTATGGTTATTATATTGATTGCGATTGCTTATACCATGTCTCGAAAGAATATTATTCAGTCTTCAGAAGATTTGCTAAATACATCAGCAAAAGATCAGGCACATCAAATTGAATCATGGCTGAATCAAAAGTTAAGAGAAGCATTTACTGTAAAATTTGATATAGAGCATTCGGATGCTTTCTTTGATAATGAAAAACTTCAGCAAAAGATGGATAGTTATTATTCACTTGATTCCGATTTTATTAGTGGCTTTTATCTTTCTGATGTGGATGGAACAATCATAAAAGCAACAGAATATACAGAAGCGGTTGTATCACCAAAAGATCAAGTATGGTTTATAGAAGGACTTACAAGAATCAATCCAGCATTTACAGGAGCATATGAAAATAGTACAGGTAATCAAGTAATCAGTGTTTGTTCCATGTTAAATGACAGGGAACATATTCGAGTTCTTTCCGCAGATTTAACACTAGATACTGTCAATATGATTGTAAATTCCAGTGTTTCTATGAAAGATGCAGAATCCTTATTAATTGATAAAACAAAAGGAGTAATTTTAGCAGCAAGAGAAGAAGAATTGGTATCAACAGCATTAAGTGCAGGAAGTGATCAATTTCTTCAAAGTATCGCAAAAAGATTAGTAGAAAATAAATATGGTCTCTATACTTTTGGGGAGAAAGTCGCAGTGTTAAGAGAAATTAGTGGAACAGATTGGATTTTAGTATCTTATATTCCACTTTCTAAAATTACTTCTGCTGTAGATGATATTCGTTTAAAATTGATTCTTATTGCAGGTATTTGTATTTTATTGTTAGCAGTTCTTAGTTTTCTTGTAGTACATATTGCAGTTAGTCCACTTAGAAAGTTGACAGGAAAAATTAAAGCAATGTCAGATGGTGATTTTACAATTACCATTGATCCCAAGGGCAATGATGAAATTACAGATATTCAAAGAAGTATGGCAGGATTTATTGCTGTTATGCGAACAATGATTCTTGAAATTAATAGAATTACAGAAAGTATTAAAGCACAGGCAGATACTAGCAGTACTGTTTCGGAGTCTATGTTAGAAGCATCAAAAGCACAAGCAGATTCTATGAGTGCATTAAATCATACGGTTGATCAATTTTCTGTTTCTATTATGGAAATTGCAGAAAGTGCAACAAATTTAAGCAATGTAGTAGCAGATACAACAGAAGATAGTGAAGTAGTAAAAGATAGAATTGACCGTACCGTAGAAATTTCTAAAAAAGGTCGTACTGATATGCAGCGAGTTAGTGAAGCAATGAATACAATTCATAATTCTATCGATGCTTTAGAGGAAGCAATTAATAAAGTAGGAGATGCTTCCAAAGAGATTATAGGAATTATAGGATTAATTGGTGATATTTCCGAAGAAACAGCACTTCTTTCCTTAAATGCTTCGATTGAAGCAGCAAGAGCAGGAGATGCAGGCAAAGGATTTGCTGTTGTTGCATCACAAATCAGTAAACTTGCTGATACAACAGCAAGCTCTGTGGAAAATATCAGTGGATTAATTCATGAAGTGGATCATTTAATTGCAGATGCTGTGGAACAGGCTGATATTAGTGTTGATAATATTAATGAAAGCAGTGAAAGAATCCATATTGCTGTAAATACTTTTGATGATATTTATAAAAAAATATTAAATGTAGAGGAAGTTATTGGAAAAATGGTGGAGGAAGTTCAAGTAGTAAATAATGTTGCTATGGATGTTTCTGCTGTATCACAAGAACAAGCAGCTTCTACAGAAGTGATTCACAATACTTCGGAAACTATGGTAGAACAGGCAAATAATCTTGCAACAGAAAGCGAACAAGTAGCAGATTCTGCAAAAGTATTGACACAGACTTCAGAAGAACTTACAAAGCATATGGATAGATTTCGTATTTAGAAAATTGGAAAGAAGGTGAGAGTATGAAAAGAAGACAAGTATTTATTATGATCATTTTATTTTTTCTTGGATTTACAGCTTGTGGAAAAACAGAGAATACAGGAACAGAAAATGGAAATGGGATTCAATGTATGCTTACAATTTCTGATGGTTCAGATGCTTTTCGAGCAATGCTTGTAGAAGCGGCACAGACGGCAGCAGAGGAAGCAGGCATGGAATTAACAGTAATGGACGCAGAGGGTTCAACAGAAAATCAAATGAATCAAATAAAAAATGCAAATTCCTATGATGTGATTATTTGTGCTCTTTGTGATAGTGGTATGGCACAAGAAATGGAAGCACTGGCAGGAGATAAACCAATGGTATTTATTAATAGCTGTCCAGAGGAAGACTATTTAGAGGCAAATAAATATATTTATGTAGGATCAGATGAAGCGGTTGCAGGAAATTTGCAAGCAGAATATATTTTAGAGAAATATGCCGAAAAAAATACCTTAAATATTGTTATGATAAAAGGAGAAAAAATGCATTCTGCTACAAAAGGAAGAACAAGGGCAGTAAAAGCAAAATTAGAAGCTTCGGGCAAAGAAATTCATTATGTTTTTGATGATTATGCCGATTGGAGTACTGATACGGCAAATAATATGTTTCAATTATTTTTAAAGACAGGGCAGGATGTTGATTGTGTTATTAGTAATAATGATTCTATGGCAATTGGAATTGTACAAGCAGCAAAGGAGAATAATTTATCCTTAGAAAATCTGCCAATTCTTGGTGTGGATGCGACAGAAGAAGGATTAAATGCTGTTGCAGCAAATGAAATGGCATGTACCATTTTTCAGCCTGCTGTAGGACAAGGGCAGGCTGCAGTAAAGGCTGCAATTCGTATGGTAAAAAAGGAAAGCATTGCTAGTCTTGAGGGGGCAGAAGATGAGCTTTATGTCTGGGTACCATTTGAAGCAGTTACAAAAAATAATGTAAAAAATTATCAATAAATAATAGTTCTCTTTTTTAGCAGTTACTTTTTTCGGTAGCTGCTAGGAGGACAGCCTTTTAATTTTTTAAATTGTCTGGAAAAATGTTCAAAATTTTCATAACCTACCATACTTGCTACTTCAGAAACAGAATATCCCGTTCCATGTAATAATTGTGCAGCACGTTCAATACGGCTGCAAATAATATCTTGTTGAATAGAGATTCCAAAAAATTCCTTATATAAATGTTGTAAATAAGAAGTGCTAATATTTAAGTCACTAGCAATTTCTTCTGCACTTTTTGGGTAATGCTCGTAATTTTGAATTTTCTTTCTAACTTCCATTAATTCTCGGCGGTATTTCGCTGTTTTTGCACTATTTTTCCTAGAAAAATGATAAAGATCGCTAAATTTGTAGAACATAGTGCTGATCTTTTGATTTATAATCATTTCATGTTGTTCCCCAGTATCAAAATATTCAATAAATAAATCAGAAATCATTTCTGATATACTAGTATTATCTGCAAGTACCATAGGCGTATGAAAAGGAATATCAAGTGTTTCAAAAAAATTATCATAAGGATTAATGTCAAAATGAATCCAATCATTAATAAAATATTTGCCAAGTCTGCGATAAAGCTGTGGTGCTCCTTTTTTATATAAAAAATAAGAATTTTCAGGAACAAGGTGATAAGTTCCATTAAGCCATACTTCTGTAGGACAACGGAAAAATAAAAACAGGAAATCACCACTTCCCTGAAAACGTTTTACATCAATTCCCTCCCAATTGACATATTGATATCCTAGATTTGATATTGTAATCATTGTAATCTCCCTCCATAAAATAGCAGAATAGTGCAAATATATGACAGTTAATATCATAGACAAAATACAGTTTTTGCTTTATGATTGTCTATAACGAATTCGTTTATTTTAAGGAGTAATGGGAAAAATATAAGAGCAGATTTGTCAGGACTTGCTATATTTTTCCCATGAATTCTTAATTCCTTTTTGGAAAATATAAGTTATATTATAACAGAAAAAATCAAATTTACAATAGTACTATGAAATATGTCATGAAATGTTATGAAAAAATGTTTATAAAATGGTATTTATAAATGTTGCAGAAGAAAGAAATAGAATTGGAGGGATGGTATTGAAAAAACAGTATCTGGGATTACTTGCCTTCTTTTTAGTGGTAATTTTGTCTATGACTTCTTTTTTGCCAATGGGTGTAAATGCTGCAAAAAAAAGAGCGTTAAAATTAAGTAGTACAAAAGTAACTCTTTTTATTGGCGAAAAGAAGAAAATTACAATTAAAAATGGGACAACTGCAAAGGTAAAGAAAGTAACTTGGGAAGTAGATAAAAAGGGCAGTGATATTATTTCTTTATCTAAGGAATCAAAAAAGGGTGTAGAAATTACAGCATTAAAAAAAGGGACTGCTGTTGTTACAGCAAAAATTACAGCAAAGGGAAAAACATATCAAAAAACAGTAAAAGTTACTGTAAAGAAAAAAGTAATCAAAACAAATCCGAATGTTCCAGCAGAAGATGAAACAAAAGAACCAGAAGAAGAAAAGAAAGAAGTATTTGGAGAAGCCGGAACGGTTTCTGCATATAGTCAGGAACAGTCAAATTATACATTAAATATTAATGCTTCTGAAAAAGTACATGATATTAGTGATATGCTTTATGGTATTTTTATTGAGGATATTAATTTTGCCGCAGATGGCGGATTATATGCAGAGTTAATACAAAACCGTTCTTTTGAATTTACAAATTTAGCTTCTAATAATGAAAAGCATGCATGGTCAGATGTCGGAAAAGTAACTTCCACAGTAATGAAAAATGATAAGGGAAGCTTAAATGTAAATAATCCAAATTATATGGTCTTAGAAAATACATCAAATGAACCAGCAGGAATTGCAAATACTGGATTTTTAGATGGAATTGCTGTAAAAGAAAATGCAAAGTATCAATTTTCCATTTATGCAAGAGGTATGGATAATTATAAAGGACCTATTCATATTGCAATTACAAATGGAGATAAGATATTAGCAAGAAGTGATATAAAAGAAATTACTTCGGAATGGAAAAAGTATGAATTAACTTTAACAGCAAATGCAAGTGTATATACAAATGTAAAATTACAGGTAACGATAGATAAGGGAAAAGCTGCTATTGATATGGTTTCTCTTTTCCCGGAAGATACTTATAAGGGCAGAGAAAATGGACTTAGAAAAGATTTGGCAGAAAAATTGGAAGCATTGCATCCATCTTTTTTAAGATTTCCGGGTGGCTGTATTGTAGAAGGAGTAAATCTTGATTTAGCTTATAATTGGAAAGATTCTATTGGCGTTGGACCAGATGGAGAACCATTAGAATTTAATGGAACTTATGGTGATGTGGCTGTTCGTAAACAAGGACAAAGTATTTGGACAGATGAGAAAGCAACCAATGATCCTTATCCATCTTTTATGAGCTATGGACTTGGATTTTATGAGTATTTCTTATTGGCAGAAGATCTTGGAGCTGCTCCTGTTCCTGTTTTAAATTGTGGCTTGTGCTGTATGGGACAGGCAAATGGTGCAGGTCCAGCCGTAGGGACAAAAGAATTTGAACAATACATACAAGATGCATTGGATCTAGTAGAATTTTGTAAAGGTAGTGAAACAACAAAATGGGGAAAAGTGCGTGCAAGTCTTGGACATAAAGAGCCATTTAAGTTAAAATATGTAGGTATTGGAAATGAACAATGGGGAGCAAATTTCTTCAAACATTATGAAGCATTTGTAGATGCTTTTGAGGAAGCAAAGAAGAAAAATCCAGAACTTTATGGAGATATTGAACTGATGTTTTCTGCTGGTATTGACGATGGTGACAGCGGTGCAGTAAATTATATGCCTGCATATAAAGAAGCGGCTGATTGGCTGAAAAAACATCCTGAAAAAACAATCAAAGATTTCGCAGGTGCAATCGATCATCATTATTATAATGATCCATCTTGGTTTTTAAATAATGCAGATTATTATGATGAAAAGAATTATAGTAGAGATACAGATTCTATGGCAAATACAAAATTTGGAGGCGGCATTCAGGTATTTCTTGGAGAATATGCAGCAAGATCAAATACATTACAGGCAGCACTTGCAGAAGCAGCTTATATGACAGGTTTGGAACGTAATGGAGATATTGTAAGAATGGCAGCATATGCACCATTATTTGGTAATCTTACGGCACTCCATTGGGCACCAGATTTAATATGGTTTAATAATCATGCGGTAACTTCTTCTATTAATTACTATGTACAAAAGATTTTTGCTGATAATGCTGGTACTTCTTTATTAAAATCAGATTTTCAAGGGGCACAAATAGAAGAAAAACCATTTCAGGGAAAAGTAGGAATTGGAACATGGAGTACTTCTGCGAAATTTGATAATATAAAAGTGGTTGATAATGATAGTGGTAATGTTTTAGCAGAACATAATTTTTCTAAAGATAATTTCTCCAAAGATTTTGAAAAGATTTCTGATGGTTCTTGGGCAGTGGAAGATGGTGTTTTAGTACAGTCAAGTACAAGTACAGATGCAGTAAAATATGGTACGACAGGAACAGTAGCTTATTTTGGAGATAGTAACTGGTCAAATTATACTTATACCGTAGAAGCTACAAAAACAGGCGGAGAGGAAGGATTTTTAATTCCATTTGCAGTAGGAAATAAGAATAATAATTATTTCTGGAATATTGGAGGATGGGGAAATACAGTATCCTGTCTGCAACAAGTAAATAATGGAGTAAAATCAGAACAACTTGCTGGTACTGTGAAAAATTGTGTTTTAAAAACAGGAACAACTTATCAGTTAAAAGTGGTTGTTACCAATAAAAATGTAAAGTGTTATTTAGATGATGAGCTTTATGTTGATTTTGATTTACCAAATACTGCAAATGCAGAAAGTTATCAAGTAGTAAGTACAGATAAGACAGGCGATATTATTATTAAAATGGTAAATGTAACAGGAGATGCAAAGACAGTTGCAATTAATATTGATGGTATTGATACAATCAATGAAAATGCAGCAGTATATACCGTAGCTGGTGACAGCTTAGGCAATGATAATATTCTTGAAAAAGAGGAAGATGTAACTTTAGTTTCTTCGGAAGTATCGGGAATTAGGAAACAATTTAATTATACAATTCCACAGTATTCTGTAACTGTATTAAGAATAAAAACAAAATAAAAAACAGTACATAAGAAAAAAAATAAAATTTTTGTGATATTTCCTGCTGCTAAAAGGTATTATAAGTGAAAGGCCTTTCAAGTAGAAACATAAAAAAGTCAATTAGAAAGATAGTATACTGTCGGTCAGATTTTTTGGCCGCCAGTATAAGATTGGCGTGTCACAGCAGATGGGGAGATGATCATGGATAAGGATTTGTTTTATGCTGTTATTAAGAAGTATAAGGACAGTATTTTTGCGATAGCATTTCAATATTGTAAAAATCCATATGATGCAGATGATGTGGTTCAGGAGGTTTTTTTAAAGTATTATACAGTAGAAAAGGAGTTTGAAAGTGAGGAGCATATTAGAAACTGGCTGATTCGGGTAGCTGTGAATACAAGTAAAAAGCTAGTGATATCTCCTTGGAAGAAACGTCATCTTTCATTAGAGGATTATGTAGAAACACTTACTTTTGAAGAACCAGAGGAAAGCGAAGTTTTCTATGCTGTTATGGAACTTCCTGAAAAATATCGTATTGTTGTTCATCTGTATTATCAAGAGGGATATAGTACAAAGGAAGTCGCAGAAATATTGCATATCCGAGAATCTACGGTATCGACCAGACTGTTGAGGGCAAGAAAAATGTTAAAAGAGAAGTTGCAGGAGGTATGGAAGGATGAATAATAAAGAATTATATCAAAAAACTTTTTCAAGGCTTCATGCCTCTGAAAATTTAGAATTGGAGGATATTATTATGAAGAAGAAAAAGTTTCGTCTGCCAAAAATGGCAGCTTGTTTCATGGCAGCATTTGTCTTAACTTCTGTATTAGGAGTTGGAGCATATGCAGCAGTTTCTGGAGATTTCCTTGGTACAATAAAAGTTTTCTTTAATGGAAAAGCAACAGATGTAGATTTTTATGAGCAAGAGGATGGATCTTTGCTTGGAAGAATGAAATCGGATAGTAAGAAAGAAGAAGAATTAGAAGTTTGGGTTGCTTCTGATAAAGATTTGGGTGATCTATCTAAAGAAATTACAGATGATAGTATAAATATTAATTTTGAGAATCAGCCAGTAGTAACAGAGGAAGAAGGGCGTATCCTTATTTCTTATCAAGATCAAGTAATTGATATTACAGAGGAAATAGAAAAAAATGGACGGTATGAATATGTTTATGAAGATAATGGTGAGAAAATTATGATGGTATCTTTTACTGAGGAAGGCGATATTAATACAGCTTTTTGTGACGTAGAAGAAGGGAACGAGATAGAAAAATAAAAAAGGAAGAAAAAAATATTTCTCTAAAATTTATTTGAAAAGATAAGAAATAAAAAGGCAGCAGCATGTTAGGAAGTGCTGCTGTCTTTTGTATTAGTTTTTATTTTTTTGATAATGGATTGACTGTTTTTTTTGTATGTTATAATAAATGTATATTTTTTCGTGGTAAGTGATATTTTGGAGGATATAAAAATGGAAATCGAAATAAGAGCTTATAAAAAACAGGATTTACCTGAAATGATGATAATATGGAATGAAGTTGTGGAGGAAGGAGTTGCTTTTCCGCAAGAGGAACTTTTAACAAGCAAGACAGGAGAAGAATTTTTTGCTTCCCAAACATATAGTGCTGTTGCTATTGATGTAAATACAAAAAAAGTTCTGGGACTTTATATTTTGCACCCAAATAATGTGGGAAGATGTGGCCATATATGCAATGCAAGTTATGCTGTTTCTTCTAAAAACAGAGGAATGCATATCGGAGAAAAATTAGTTTTAGATTGTCTTATACAAGGGAAAAAATATGGTTTTAAGATATTGCAATTTAATGCAGTAGTTGCAACAAATTTTCATGCAAAACATCTTTATGAGCGTTTAGGTTTTGTTCCCCTTGGTACAATTCCAAAAGGTTTTCGTAAAAAAGATGGGTATTATGAAGATATTTGTCCTTATTATTATGAACTATAGATTTTATCAGTAGTTATCTAATATTTTTAAAAAAATTGGCATTTTTTATTGACAATGATAGAAGTATTATGATATTATTTTGTTAAAATAGAATCAAAAGAAAGTTCTTGAAAAGTGTACAAAAAATGATTATAATAATTTTATTGGTGAAATAATAAAATTTTAGTTAATTGTAGGTGGTAGAAAATATGAGTATAAAATTATTGAAAAAAAAACGTATTATTGATACGTTTGCTGCAAGGGATTTGCAAATGCCAGATGAACAAAATTCTGTGGACAGTCTTAGTGAATATTCATTACGAAAAGGATATGGATTGGAGTTACGTAGGCGTAGGCGTAAGAGAAAGAAATCCACAGTTATTTAAGACAATTCAGGAAAACCCGATACGTGTGTTATGTATCGGGTTTTTATAAATAATATAAAACACGAGAGGGGAAAGTCTAATGGAAGCAGATGTACGTGTTGTTCGATTAATGAGAAAAATTATTCGAGATCAGGATGATATGCAAACGATAAGTGAAACAGATCAAAGTGATTATTTTGCAACAGATTATTTTGATATAATGAAAGTTGAGAAAAAAGAATTGTCATCTTCACTTACTTCCATTATGGGAATATGGCCTGACGAAAAAATAGATGTTTTAGATGTTACTGTTCAAAGTTATGCCTTATATTGTAGTGTAGAAATGATGAAATTAGAAAAAGATCGGAAAGAATGTGGAGATCCTTTTTTGCCAGAAGATAAAAAAATGCAGTTTCTAAGTATAATACAAGTGCATATAACGCCAGAAATTATGGCTCATGCGGTGGTAGAGAGAACGGCGGAAGAAGTTATCAATATTGTTTATAAGGATTTACATACTGCAATTAGTGAGTTTATTGAGAAAGATAAAAGTGATTTTTTTGTTTTTCGTATCTATAAAATGCTTTCTGCTGGTGATTTTGCAGTAGTAATTCGTGCTAAAGAGGCAGAGACTTCATTTAAGGTTTCTTCTTTACTAAGACGAAGAATTGCGAATAATTCTAGTCAGAGAAAAATTGTTCTGTATAAAACTTATACTCTTTTAACATTTGGAAATGATATAATAAAACAAGAAATTGAGGAATATAGAAATGATACTGAAGCATCGAAAAAAGAAGAAGTAAGAAAAGATCGTTTTGTTTTAAGATGTTGTTATTCTAATTTATATTGGAGTAATAAAGAAAAAGTGAATGAGTATTTGAAACAAGAGAATATATTTTCAGAAATTCAATTATATGGTTTAAATGGAAGATATGATTTTAGTGTTCGTATTACAGAAAAACAGTTTTTAGAATTATTGTATGATATAAAAGCATATAAAGAAATAGGAATACAATTATCAAAGGATAAAATTGCGGATAATGTAGATAAAGTTGCAAATGTAGTATCAAAGGAAGATGGTATAGTAAAGTATATGAGATTTTTAATGGAAAACCATTATCTATCTTATATCAATGAAAGATACTTAGTGGCACAAGATGGGAATAATGAAAGAATAGATATTTTAGCAGGGAATAAAGTTAGTACTACAATTTGTATTAACTATATTCAATCTAGAAAGGGATTTTTAGATTATAAAATCAATAAAAGGTGTCAGTTAGTGTCTAAAAAATGTCAAGATGTATGTATTAACGTTAATCAGATTAAAGATTATCGTAAAAATATGAATCATTATATGAATTTACTTGATAAATTAATAAAACTTTGTTATGGAATAAATAGATTTTCTGATACCCGTATTTATGCGGCGGTATTATTAGAACAATTAGAGATTGTTATGGATTCAATTAAAATATATGTGGAAATGTATCATAAAGCAACAGAAGAAAAGGAAGAAATTCTTTATCTTCTTGAGGAATATATTAGGGAATCTGTTTGTGCTTTAGATGGATATGCACAATATATAAGAAATAATAATTTGCAATCATTGCAAACTCCTAATTATAATATTGAATCTAATATGAGTATGGAAAAGTTATTAATTGGATATAGCGAATTTCTGAAAGTATTTACAGAATTTTATCAAAGAAGAAAAATGAATATAGCTGATAATAAAAATAAAACGAAATATCTTCCTATTGTAATTCCTGTTTTATCGAAAAAGGATGTATCTGTCGAAGTTCTTTTTCCAAAAGGCATAATGAATAATTGGAATCAGGAAATGGAAATTAGAAGTGGTTTAAAAAATAATGGTGATCAATATTGTATGGTTATTAGTGTTCCAACTTTAACGGAACTTGGAAATGTAAGGACAATGGTTACATCCTTATTTCATGAAATGGCACATCAATTTCGGTATGAGTCAAGAAAGAAAAGAAACGATACTATTTTGATTTATGTAGTTCATACAGTTATGAGGGATATTATGAATAAATTAATTCAGAAGCTTCAAAGTGATACAGAACTTAGAGATTGGAATATAAATTTTGGAAGAAGTTTAGAAAAGTCTCTTGTAGAGGCGTATATAGAAACAAATTATATAAATAATAATGGTTTATTAGAGTATTCTTTTCAGGAAGCTCCACTTAATAATTTTCAATATCATTTTAAAAGAGATTTATACAATGCTTTAGGTTTTTGGGAACAAAAAGATGATATAAGATTTGTTTTCCATGCATTTTTAAAAGAGATTATGTATTATTATCAACCGGATAATAGTCGATGTCCAGAAGCAATTCAAATATTAGATGAATTAATTGGAAAAATAGAATTAGTAGAAAATAAAGAAATGTTAGATGAAGAAATTGTTAAGTGTGCATATGGTCTTTCATGGGAGTGTGCATGCCAAAATATAAATATTGAAGTTAATTGTATTTGGGAAAATATAGATTTCAGAACATGGATTACAGATGAAGAAGAATTTGGATATCAAGAAAAGTGGATGAAAACATTTGGAACAATAAAATTAGATGCAAAATTTGAATTGGATAATATTTGGAATAATTTCTTTCGATTTTCTAGTTGGATTTATGATTATTGTGGAAATAATGAAAAAGTTAAAATTTATAACAGTAAAAAGAAGACGGAATTTTTAAAAAAGGTATATGAAAAGATGTGTGTGGAATGGAACAGAGAAAAGATACAAAAAGATTTAACTTTGGATTTTGATAGTGTTTTGTCATTTATGGGGCGAGCATTAGGCATTGATTGTAATACAAAGGAAAATTATAAGGTTTTTAAGGAGCAAATTGCTTTTGTGGTGAATCAAAACTTGAGTTATATTATTGAAATGGCAGAGTGGAGAATTGGAAAATATCGTGAAGAGACAGCGGATATGCTTATGTGTAATGCTATGAATTTGACTCCTTTTGGGTATATGTATATGCTTGCTGTTGGATGGCCAAGTAATCAGGAATTGTCAAATGAATATTATAGTAGAGGTCAAAATGTACTTTTGTTTCAATGGTGTTTAGATGAAAATGATCAACTGAGTTGTAGCAAATTTAGAAAGATGTGTATGGAATTAATTAAGATATTGGAAGAAGCTGCATGTCGATCATCTAAAAGACTGATTGATATGGGAATTGTATTGGATATATTGAATTATACTAACGATTTCTTTCAATGGGATAGTGAAGATGAAAAGCAGATTCTTTATATATTAGATAGAGTAGAAAAATTGATAAATTATTGTAAGGATATTGATGAAAAAATAGAAATAAAGGAAAATTCTTTTATAAAAAAGGAACATGAAATGTTAAAAATTTATGGTATTATGGCAAATATGATAGAACAGCTAGTTGAACATTATATGGAACAAATAGATTATTTAAATGATTTTAATGAATTGCGTGATGATTATATAAGAGGAATAAAACAATTAGAAAAATTGAATGAAGAAATGTGTAATGATGAAGATTTGTTAGTACAACAATTGGGGAAGTTTTGTAAAGAATTAAGTATATTGCAAAATGAGCCTTATTTATTAATAGAATGCATAGAGAAAAATGAAAAGATGAATGTAAAATGTATAGAGTTTTTATTGAATATGTATTATGTTAATAAGCGGCGTGTTGCACAACAGATAGGAGGAGAACCATGCCTTTAAAAAAAGTATGTGTTAATAGTTTAGGAGCATATATGGAGCAAGTTGCATTAATTGCACAAAATTGTTCTGTAAATTCTATGTGTCCATCAATTTTATGGTTTAGAGGGCAAAGCAATGCGAATTATTCTTTGATTCCTTCTTTATTCCGAACAAAGGCTCGTGCAGAAAAGAAAATTGGAAATTATACAAAACTTCATTATGCAGAAGATATTCGTACACAACATTATATAGCTAAAAATTTTCATCTTCTTTCTCAAGAACCTTCTTCAAGAGTGGAATGGTTAGAAGTGATGCAGCATCATCAAGTAAATACTAGAGTATTGGATTGGTCAGAATCTAGTTTACATTCATTATTATTTGCTTTAGAACCATTTTTTGATGGAAATAAGTATAAAGAAGATTCAAGAAAAAAGTGTGCTCCTTGTGTATGGATATTGTTACCAAAGATGCTAAATAAAAGAATTATGGAGTATTTACAACAAGATATAGATTTACAAAGATCACTAATGAACGATTTGCGTGTTAATAAAAGAGATGAAGACAAAATATTAAAGAATTTTGAAAAATATGGAAAATTTGATATGTATTCAGAGACAGAAGAAACAAATCATATTGATTATATTTTTAATCTTAGTAGTATTAATGATGAATTGTTGCGAGATAGAAATAGGCTGCGAGAATTATTAATTGAAGGTGGTGTTATAAATCCATATTATTATTTGTTAGCAAGAATTTATTCAGATGGATATGTACTTAAAGATAGAAAATTACCACCATTATGCGTAGTACATCCGTATCATTCAGAAAGAATTAAAGCACAAAAAGGAGTTTTTTCTGTATTTCCCTTTTATAAAGAACAATCACAGGATTCAAATTTGCGAAGAAATAATATTAATCTTGATGCAATGGAATTTAATTGTATGGCAGCAGATTGTTTGTATCAAATTTTAATAAAAAATCCTCAAAAAATTGCATTAGAGATGTTAGAAAATGGAATGAATGATAGTTGGCTATATCCAGAAATGCCTGTTGTATCTTCAGAGATTGAAAATCATAGAATTTTATAAGATGAATGATATTTAGTTTTTTAGTCTTTTGGTAAATTTCAAAATATTAAATAGTTTATCAGTAATAGAGAGAAAGCATAGTTATCCTTCTCTCTATTGCTGATTTGTTTATTTTATATTCGCTCTTGATTTACAGCTTGCAATGCAAAAGGCAGCAAGACCAAGTAACATCATAAAGTAAAAATTGATTCCTCTTGTAATACAAGTAGAGATTACGAGTGTTGGTCCTGAAAAAATATTTTTAAATATACTTTGGTACATTGCTTCTGTAATTCCTTGTGATCCCGGAATTGGAAGCATATCAACAGCAATATAGACAGATGCTTGCAATAGAATAACATCAAGCATTGCTGTGCCGGAAAGCCCTAATCCAAGGTAGACAATATAAGGTAGAAAAAATACACTAAATCTTTGCAAAAAGGTAACAAGAATTGTGATTGTAATTAATTTTTTATGTTCTTGTAGAAACTTTACTGTTCCTTGGTAATCTAATAAAAATTTTTCTACTTTTTCTTTTCTTTTTTCTGTTTTTTTCCAAACTCGAATCCATATTAAGAATTGTTCTATTTTGTAAAAACAAACTCGAATGACTCCTTGTGAAAACATGACAAGAAGTAAAATAAGCACTAGAGCAGTATTTAAAAATAATCCTAGAAAATATAGACCATAATATCCTTCTAAATATTTTTTTAAAGATATATTCCAAAATAATACAATACCTACTCCAATTAATACAAGTACAAATTTATAAATAACAGCAACGGTCATTAAAACGACAGAGGCCGAAGAAAGTGTATTTCCATCTCGTTTCATATAATAAAGCTGCATAGGCTGTCCTCCTGTTGCAGAAGGAGTAATCCCAGAAAAGAAAAAACCAATAAAAGAATAGGAAATACAGCGAAAAATGGTTGTATGTTCTCCAATTCCTTTTAATAAATACCATATCATACAGCCTTCTAAAGATACAAAAAAGATGGCAAGAAAAATAGTAGCAATCATATATTGTTTTGGCATTTTCTGAATAGCATCTCCTATTTCAGAAATATCTTGATTGCGAAAAATACTCCAAAAAGTTAATGCCATAATAATAGAAAAAATGCCAATATTAAGAATAAGTCTATGGGCAGATTTATGTTTTTCATTCATAAGCAGGATTCTCCCTGTTTTGTAAATTTATTATTTCTGATAGTTTTCCCTCGAAAATCATTTGCATATCCTTATATCGGTAAAAATCTTTTGGTGTTACAAGGGAAAAGTGTTTCTCAGAAACAGAAATTCCATTTTCTTTTAAAATTCTTGCAATATAAGAAGAACATGTATACTGGTTTTTAATATAAAAAGGAATCCCCATAACGATAAAAGGCAGAGCAAGTACAGCGTAATGAATATGAAGACGATTCCTATAATCTTTTTTTAATCGTTCCATAATCTTTTTTTTCTGTTCTTTTGTACAATTTAATTGATAGATACGGTAAAAGGCGGTTGGAAAACTATGCAAAATTTTTTCTTTCTCTTCTTTTTCAAATCCGGCAAAAATAGGAATAGCAGGATTGCGTCTTCCGACACTATAAGCTTCTTTAAATTCGGCATCTTCTGAAATGACTACATGAATATAGCGTTGTTTTATAAATTTTCTTATTAATGATGCAAAAAAACCGGGAGTATCCACAAGTGCAATATAAATGTATGACATTTCCTATCGCCTTCTTTCTATTGGAATTTATAGATTTTTTTGGCAATCCTATATCCTTTAATTGTAGCACTTTTTCCTAGCTTTCCCGGAAGATTTGTTAGTCCGCTAAGTGTTGTATAGCGAAGCCTGAAATATAATTTTGGATTGTTTTCTTTGATATCTGACCAGAGTTTATAATACCAAAGTTTTGCCAATGCATCTCCACGAAGCAATAAATGGATAGAGGAAATTGCCATCATAATAGAAACATTTCGGCACATATAATTTGCTAGTTTTGGGTGCTGTTTCTTTATTTTATTCAAATCTACGCTATTTGCAACAAGTTTTGTTACTTTTATATGTTGTTCAATTCTTGCCATTAACATTTTTTCATTTACAGATTGATCTTCTCTGCCAAGATAATATTGATATAAATTAATATCCATATAATAAAGTGTTTTCATATAAGGAAGAGGACAATAGGCAAAGAGATTATCTACAAAAAATGTATGCTCAGGTAAAACAATTCCAGATGTTCTTAGCGTATCCGTACAATAAATAAGAGCATGCATAATAAGATATTGGGATGGGTAGAATGTTCCAATTTGATCCCATGTATAAACTTTATCCATCGGAAAAACATTCCGATA
Source organism: uncultured Lachnospiraceae bacterium (assembly GCA_910576895.1). Lineage (GTDB taxonomy): Bacteria > Bacillota > Clostridia > Lachnospirales > Lachnospiraceae > MGBC100174. The sequence goes on from CAJTJZ010000012.1 coordinate 52,081, forward strand.
ACCCATCCTTTTTTTGATTCCTTCTTCCAGATGATTGTAGGTATAATCGCATATTAACATATCTGGACAAATCGTTTCTTGTTTTATTTTTTCCTTATCACACCAAAATTTTATTTTTTTCAAAAGTTTTTTATATGATTTTTTGTCTAACCAGTCATCCGAGTCTACAACTTTAAAATATTTGCCAGTAGCAAGCTTTAACCCTGTATTTACACCAGAACCATGTCCTCCGTTTTCTTTGTGTACTACGGTAACAATATCTGGAAATTCTTTTGCGTACATATCCGCAATTTCTCCTGTATGATCAGTAGAACCATCATCAACAACAATGATTTCTACATCTTTTCCACCTATGACTAAAGAGTCAAGACAGCGTTTTAAATATTGTTCTGAGTTAAAACATGGTACAGTTAGGGTTAAATATTTCATTTTTTTCTTCACTTTCTATTCATTATTCTTATCAAATATTGTAGTTTTTTCTCTTTTTATGTCTAAATTATATGTCTTATAAATAGGAGTGTCAATTACTTTTTTCTTAAGGATTTCTTACAAATTTCTTTCATAATTTTTTATATATTTAAAATTGGAGAATAGAAAAGTATGAAAGAAATTAATCATTTTAAGTTAAATCATCACGAAGGGCATCAATAATATTTTCTTTTTTTATTTTGCTAATAGAATAGAGCATGGTAATAAAGATAATAAAAAATACACTAAAGATACTGATAAAAATACTTGCCCATGGCAATACAAAATCAATATTATCAGCTCCCCCGAACTGCATTTCTTTATAGATAAGAAAAGAAAAAAGAATTGCAATAGGAAGTCCAAAAAGCAATGCTCTCGCACCATAAAGAATACATTCAAAATTCATCATATTTTGAAAACCACGTTCTGAAATTCCTATAGAACGAAGCATAGCAAGTTCTCGTCTACGTAATTTAATATTAGTAGAAATCGTATTAAAAATATTGGCAACAGCAATTAAGGAAATCATAATAGTAAATGTATAGGCAAAAACATTGGCAATAAAAATCATATTTGAGTTTTCCTGCATTACTTTTTTTGTATTAAGTAAAAGATAATTACCTGTAATTCCAAGAGAAATCATAGTATTATTGATTTCTTCTTCTGATTCTTTTGGATTATTCGAGCGAAATGATAGCCCTTTACTACTAATACATTCTTCTGGTACTTGAAAACTATCTTTTAGTGACCAAGGAACCATAATAGTAAAAAGATAAGGAAGTGTTTCATAAGATGTTTTCAAGTTTGGAATAATATCATTCCATTCAATATTAACAGTAGTAAAATTGATTTCTTTGCTATTTTCCATAGAGGAGGATGATTTTGCTTTTGGGATGATTGTTGTATTGATGGAAGAATTTGAAAACATATCTGTAAATTCATCTACTTCTAAAATTTTATTTTCTTGTCTATTTATTTTGGCTACTGCAATAAATTTTGCATTTTCTCCCATATATTCTTCTTTGGAAAGACCAGCAAGTTTTAATTCTTCTATATAAGCATTGTCGTCAAGAAATTGAATATTTGCGGAAAATTCCACTGTCTGATCATCAGATTCTTGCAGTTTCAATACTTCTAAAAGTTCTTTGGAGCAGTTTTCTTTTTCTATATTACAAGAATATTTTGCCACGGTTTGATAAAGACTTTGATAAATACCAGTAGTTGTTTTTAAATTATCATAACATAATAACATATTATTATCGTCCATTTCCATAGTATCTATAGCAATATCATAAGTTGTATATACATAGGCTGCTTCCGATGCTTGTTGTAAATTAATAATAAAAGAATTTACTGTAATAAATAATACAATACTTAAAACAAGAGATAATATAATACTGTGATAACGCTTTTTATTTCTTTTAAAATTTTTAAGTGCAAGCATTCCTTCCAGACCATAAATACGTTCGGTAAGTTTTGATGTTTTGATTGCTTTCGATTCTACTTTTACTTCATTTGTTTGGCGAATGCATTCCATAACGGGAGTAGCAACTGCCTTTTTTGCAGGAAGATAAGCAGAAATTAAAATAGTAATCAGACTAATAATAGCAGCAAGTAATAAAATAGGAATGGATATAGTTAAAGATAAACTTACATCATCATATAAATTAGTTGTAAATTTTTCTGCTACAATAAAAAGTACCATACGAGTACCAATAATTCCAAAAAGAATACCAAAGGGAATCCCCATCATACCAATACAAAATCCCTCAAATAATACAGAATTTCGCAATTGTTTTTCCGTAGCTCCTACCGATAAAAGAATCCCAAATTGATGCATTCGCTCATTTAAAGAAATATAAAATGCATTGCGAATTAAAAAAACAGAACCGATCATAACAATAATAATAACAATGCCAGCAACGGAATATAAAAGAGTATTAAATATTTTATCGCCTGCACTATTGGAAGCACCAAGAAAACGTAATACATTATTATTTCTTGTATAAGCATAATCATGTTTCACTGCATGAATATAAGAGTCAATATGACTTGGATTTTTTAATTTAACAAATAAGTTAAAATTATGGTTCACGTCATGAGTGTCTGTTTTTGTAATAAGAGGATATCCGGGAAAGGAATCTTCTTGATAGGAAGGTGTTTGACAAATACCAACAATAGTATAATTTTTTCCTTCCTGTAAAACAAGTTTTTCTTTTGGATAATAACCATCTGTTTGCCCCAGTATTTTTTCTCCATTCATACGAGTTCCTACAGGAAGGGAAATTGTATCACCAATAGCATAAGAAACACCTGCATCTATTATAATCTTTGCAGAAATTACAACTTCCGTATTGTTTTCAGGGAGTCTTCCAGAAAGTAAATGAACAGGTAAGGCATGAAATGCTTCTTCATTATAGCCTGTAATAAAAAGATAGGGTTTTTCTTTTATTTTACTATTATTTAACATGGCATAACCAATCGTTTCCACAACAGCAACTTCTTCTACTTCGTTATCTTGACTTCGTTCTTCTACAAAAGAGGCAGGAACATCAAAAAAGGCAGCATGGTAATTTCCATATTTAGAAAAAGCACCGTTTATCATATAATTTAAAAGGGAAATTCCAAAAGTAGAAATTCCTGTAATCAAAGTAGTAGATAAAATAACACCAATAATTGTTACAATCGTTTTGGTGCGGCTTTTTTTCAGTCCCTGTAATGCAATTTTATGAAAAATATTCATGTTGTTCCACCTGCCTTTCATCTTTTATTATTTTTCCATCAGAGATTGTAATAATACGATCTGCCTGTAAAGCAATATTTTCATCATGAGTAACAATAATTAAGGTTTGTTGATATTTTTCATGACTTTCTTTTAATAGGTGGATAATTTCTTGTCCATTGCGGCTGTCAAGACTGCCTGTTGGTTCATCAGCAAGCATAACAAGAGGTGCATTCATTAAGGCACGACCAATAGCGACACGCTGCTGCTGTCCACCAGATAGCTGATTTGGAAGATGTGTTCTACGATCTTTTAGACCAAGCAGTTCTAATAAATCATCAAGCCGTTCCTGATTAACACTACGTTTATCCATTAAAATTGGTAATGTAATATTTTCCACAACATTTAAGGTAGGAATTAAATTGTGAAACTGATAAATTAAACCAACCTGCCTTCTGCGGAAAATAGCAAGTTTTTCATTGCTTTGGGCATAAATATCCTGTCCGTTTAAATAGATTTTCCCATCAGTTGGAATGTCAACGCCAGCAATACTATGCAATAGCGTTGATTTTCCTGAACCAGAAGAACCAATAATTGCTGTAAATTCTCCCTTTTCCATAGAAAGCGATACATGATCAAGGGCAGTCACAAGGCTTTCTTCCTTGCCATAGACTTTACAAAGCTTTTCTACTTTTAAAAATTCCATATGAGAAACCTCCTTGTTTTTTTATTATAATATGTTTGTTTTCATATGGAATCATAAATCATTTCACTTACATTTTTGTGACTTTTTTGTGAGAGAATTGTCACTTTGGAAAACGAATGGAAAAAACAGCTCCTTTTCTTGGATGATTTTTTGCTGTAATTGTACCACCTTGTCGTAAAATAATCATTTTGCAAAGTGCTAATCCAATACCATATCCAGCAGTATTTGTATTTTTTCCACGATAAAATCGATCAAAAACATGGGGAAGTTCTTCTTTTTTAAAACCTAGACCATTATCATGAATTGAAATTTCTGTAAAAAGCAGTGTATCTTCACAAGTAATCTCAATTTGTCCATGCTCCCCTATTGTTTCGATACAGTTTTTTAAAATATTTTGTATTGCTTCTGAAAGCCAATTTTCATCACAAGAAATCATAACTTGTTTTGGTACAATAAGAGATAAGGTAATATCATGTAATTCTATAGGAATTTGAAATGGATGAATCGCAGTATATAATAAATGATCTAAAAGAACAGGTTGTTTTTGAAAATGAATGATACCTGCATCAAGACGAGATAATTTTAATAAAGAAGTAAGCAGCCAATCCATTTGAATAAATAATTCTTCCATTTCTCGTAATAATATTTTTCGTTTGCTTTTATCAGAAGCATTTTCTAGTAATGGCAAAATTAAATTTGCAGAAGTAAGTGGTGTGCGAAGCTGATGTGCAATATCTGCCAAAGAATCTGCTAGATGTTGTTTTTCTTTTTTTAGTGTTTTATTTTGTACTTGAATACGTGTTGTCATTTTTGTGATTTCATTTTGTAAAATAGAAAGTTCCCCTTCTTCAGATTCGCTGATATAGTAAAGTTCCTCATTATGAAGTATATGATCTACTTTTTCTGAAATCATGGCAATATGCTTATATCTTGCTTTTGTAAAAATAAAAAAGGAAATAGAATAAAAACAGGCTGAACAGAGTGATAATATACCAGCCATAGGCTGAATAGAAAATCCAATACTTGTTGTAAAGATCGCAATAATGATAAGTAAGAAAGTAAATTGACGAATTTCCTTATTCCGAAACATACTTGCCTCCTAACCGATAGCCAATACCACGAACAGTTAAAATAATCTTTGGCTGTGTTGGATTTTCTTCAATTTTTTCCCGTAATCGTTTAATATATACAGTCAAAGTATTGTTTGTAACAAATTCACCTGCGGCGTCCCATAATTCGTCTAATAAACGTTCTCTTGTAAGAATACTTTTTGGATTTGCTATAAATATAAGCAAAAGTCGATATTCTAAAGCGGAAAGAAAGATTTCTTTTCCATCTTTTTTTACAATGCCGCTGGTGGTATCAATAGAAAGATTTGATATTTCAAAAAAAGAAGAAGAACCACTTGATTTTCGCAGTGCTGCCTGAATCCTTGCAATTAATTCTCGTGGCCTGAATGGTTTTGTAATATAATCATCTGCTCCTAGATTTAATCCAGTAACAACACTTGCTTCATCGCCAGAGGCTGTCAAAAAAATAACGGGAATTTTAGATTGTTGTTTAATTTCTGTGCAGATAGTAAAACCATTTCCATCAGGAAGGGAAAGATCAATAAGAGAAAGATCAAAAGTATGTTCGGAAAGCATAGAGAGAGCTTCCTTTTGACTACTGGCATAAGTAACGCGAAAGCCTTCTGAACGTAATAAGAGTGTAAGGTTTTTTGCAATTTCTTTATCATCTTCTACAAGAAATATTTGTTTCATTATAATTCCACCTTTATATTTTTTTCCTTATCTTATGAAAGATAAGAAATAAAGTCAAGAATTTTTTGAATAGTTCTTGACTCTAGGTGGAATAAAAATATTTCTATGCTTTTTTAGGCTACAATATGTCCATCTTCAATTCGTACAATATAATCTGCCATTTGAGCAATTTCTGTATTATGTGTAATCATAACAATGGTTTGATGAAATTCTTTACTTGTCATTTTTAAAAGACCAATGACATCGCCACTAGTTTTGGAATCCAAATTACCTGTTGGTTCATCTGCTAAAATAATAGATGGTTTTGAAGCCAGTGCACGAGCAATGGCAACACGCTGTTGTTGACCACCAGAAAGGTTATTTGGCAGACTATCTAATTTATTTTCTAATCCTAACAATTTTATAACTTGCATAATAAATTGTTTATCAGGCTTTTGTTCATCTAAAGAAATAGGAAATACAATATTTTCCCATACAGTAAGAACAGGAATTAAATTATAATTTTGAAAGATAAAGCCAATTTGTTTACGCCGAAAAATAGTTGCCTGTTCGCTATTTAGTTTTGTAATTTCTGTAGTTCCAATTTTAATACTACCACTAGTAGGAGTATCAAGTCCACCTAGCATATTAAGTAGTGTAGATTTTCCACTGCCAGAAGTACCAATAATGGCAGTAAATTTACCTCGTTCAATTTCCAAATTAATGCCGTTAAGTGCTTTTACCATTGTGTCGTTTTTACCATAATATTTTTTAAGATCAATTGCTTTTAAAATACTTTCCATAGAAAATTCCTCCTTATATAAACATAATTTTTATAATTGCTATAAAGACTATTCTGTTACTCGTAATTGTTCTACAATGCTGCCTTTATGAAAGAATTTAAGTGCTAAAATAGGAACAATGATAGAAACAAGGAATAGGCTTATACTAACGATGAATGCAGGCAGTAAAGTAAAGTGAAAATTGTACTGCCACATAGAACTAAGAATGCCTCGAATTAGTGTCAAATTACATAATGCTGAAAATATTAATCCCAAAAGACAAGCCTCCAGTGCATAATAAACACTTTCCAATACTATCATTTTTTTTAATTGTCGATTTGTCATACCAATGCTTTGCATTGTTGCAAATTCATGTCGCCGAGTTAGAATCGTTGTAATTAAGGTATTCATAAGATTTAATACTCCAACAAGACCAAAAATAATACCGACTAATCCACCAACAAAATGGATCATTGTTTTAGTATTTAATGCATCTTTTCGTGCTGATTGAGAAGTTAAGTAATTAACACTGGTATCTATTTTTGTATAATTATCTAAAAACTCAGTCATTTCTAACTGATGTTCTTTTTCCACATTAAAAGCATATTTATAAATAGTTGGTTTATCATATAATTCTTTATAAATATTTTCAGATAAATAGAGAAGAAGACCATCACCGCCAACTTCAATAGGTCCATTACAGGTATAACCAATTTCTAAATCATCGCCATTAATAGCAGCTTTTGCTAAAATTGGCAATTTCTTCACTGGCTGCCCATTTTTATATATAGTAATTATCTGTCCTACATCTACAAAATCTAAATCTTCAATAAGAAGCATATTAGTACGATTGACTTCTACACCAACAATAACACCTTCTCCTTTTGACATTTTTTCATAAAGTAAATGAGTATCCATTTCTCCTTGTCGTAAATCCATTCTGGCAATAGCACTTTCTTCCATACCATATACATTACAAATAGGACGTTTATCATCACCAAGACCAAATTTCATATAATTTTTATCAAAGCCAAATGTCATTCCATTATTTTCATTTATGAAAATTTCATCGGTTAAGGCATGTCCAAAATCATAAGTAACATTTGTGTCTTCGATTGTATTTTTATAAACAGGTGCTCCCTCTATTATGCCCGGCTGTTTTTTAATATCTTGAATCGCTTGTTGATTTAAGGCATCTTTTCGAGAAACAAATCCTTTGATAAGACTAGAACTGGCTACGTTTGTAATGGCAAAATCTGTTCGGATTACATAAGATACTTGCTTTTCAATATCTAAACTGGAAGATATCGTTCCAACACAATTAAGGAATATAACACATAGCATAAGAGATATAATAATAAAGGCACTACGGCGATGATTTCGTCCTAGATTAGACCATGCAAGTCTGCTAATATTTGTAAAAAGTGCACTTTTCTTTTTCTCTTTTTTTCCTGTACTGTTTTCCACATAGTGAAAGGCTTCTATAGGAGAAATACTTGTTGCCATTTTGATAGGCTTGCGAGTGCTTAAAAATACTGTGAATATTGCTAGGAATGTTGCACCTAAAAATATAATAGGAGAAGGAGATACTTCCACAGATATATTTTTATAATCACTGGAAACAGTATCCATAATAAAAGGAAGTACAGATTTACCAATCAAAAATCCAATCATTAATCCTAATGGAATACCTACAAGGGATAACCAGATAGCTTGTCGGTTAATAAGAGTTTTCACTTGATGTTTGCTCATACCAATTGTGCGATAAAGTCCATAACGGCGGATTTCCTGCATTACAGCAATATCAAATATATTATAAATCAAAAGATATCCACAGAGAATGAATAATAGTATAAATACTGCAATCATAATAATAAAACTGGGCTCAAGAACTTGATGTGTTGTACTATTAATAATAGCAGGAAGATAATTATCAGCGTTTAGATTTTCTGGATCGCCACCAAGATGAATTGCTAAATTCTTCATCTTTTCTTTTAATCCTACAGAATTAGTGGCAATAAAATCAGAACAATAAGTTCCTGCCATTTCTTTATCTTTATCATAAGTATATTGAAATATTTCTGGATTAGTATCATGAAATGATATTCCAGCCCACATCATACTTACCTGATCACTAGTAGCTTCAAACCATCCAGATACTACCATAGGTAACTCATATGTTTTTCCATGTGCTGTAAATATAATTGTTATATTTGCTCCAATTTCAGGTTCTATACCTAAATCTCGTAATGCTAAATCGGAAGTTACAATTTCATTTTCTTTTGTTGGTACATTACCATGACTAGGCATACAAAAAGTTAGTTTAGCCTGTGCTTCATCTAATACATCAAATTCAATTGTATGATGACTTGCATTTGATAAAAATGCTACTGGCAGACGTAAACCAGCTATTTTTATAAAATCAGCCTGTTTCATAATTTCAAATTGTTTTGAAGTCATATTACGAAAATCACCATCTGATTTACTACCTTTTTGTATTTGCATAGTAAGCGTCATAGATTGTATTGTTCCCATTCCAAGTGTTGTAATCGATGTAAATAGAATAGTAGTCAATACAATTGCTAGTACTGCAATAAGATTTCGTACTTTGTTGGCGGCAAAGCTACGCTTAGCAAGTGTTTTTAACATTTCTCTCATAAATATTACCTCCTGAAGTTTTTATTGATTGATAAAATCATAATATTTCAATGTCACAATTAAGGTACAAGAAAGGTACATTTTTGTGCCTTTTGTTTTTCATAAAGAAAACGCCCAAAAAAAACAAGGGCGTTTTATATAATATGGCCATCTTGCAAACATACTACATAATCTGCAAGTTGGGAAAGTTCTAAATTATGTGTAATCATAATCAATGTTTGATGAAATGTTTCTGTAGTCATTTTTAAAAGTCCCATTACATTTTGGCTGGTCTTTGCATCAAAACTTCCTGTCGGTTCATCAGCTAAAATAATAGCAGGTTTTTTAATTAATGCCCTTGCAATTGCTGTACATTGCTGACTGCCGCCTGAAAGCATATAAGGAAATTTATCTAGTTTATCATCTAATCCTAAAGCAGTTACAATTTCTGTAAAAAAAGCCTTATCAGGACGAGAATTATCTAAGGAAAGAGGAAATAAGATATTTTCTTGTATTGTTAGTTCAGGAATCAGATTATAGTCTTGAAATACAAAACCCACTTTTCTGCGGCGAAAAATAGTTAATTGTTCTTCGGTTAATTTTGCTAGATTTGTATTATCAACAATGACTGTCCCTTCTGTAGGCTGATACAATCCACCTATCATATTAAAAAGTGTTGTTTTTCCAGAACCAGATGCTCCAATAATAGCAGTAAATTTATTTTTTTCAATGGAAAGATTAATATTATCTATTGCTTTAACTTGATAAGGAGTTTTACCAAAATATTTTTTTAAATTATGTATTGTTACAATGTTCATTGTTTTATCCTCACTTTATTTCATATAAAAAAATTTAAAATCAATTTAGCAAAAATACGGAAAAAGTAGTGCCTTTCCCTAGTTCTGATTTTACACTAATATATCCTTTTTGTTTTGTAATAATACCACGAGTTAAATAGAGCCCTAATCCTACGCCTTCTTTAGCGGCTACTTCCTGTGCTCGATAAAATCGTTTAAATACATCATTATAATGTTTACTTGCAATTCCAATTCCTGTATCAGAAATATCTATTCGTGTATAAAATTGCCATGGTCGAACTTTTACCCAAATATTTCCATTTTCTGGTGTATATTTTACTGCATTATCCAGAATATTTCCCAATGCCTCTATTGTCCATTTCACATCATGTTTTACAGTAACTTGACTATCACAAGAAACATCAATTTCAATATTTTTCTTTTTTGCTTTTGCCCATATTTCATTGACTGCCTGTGCAATTGTATTATATAGACTGCTTGTTTCCATATGAAGAATAAAAGTTCCCGTTTCCAAACGGGACATCTTTATAAGAGATTGTAATAAGAAATCTAACTTATTAATTTGTGTTGTCATGATATTTAAAAATTCCATTCGCTTTTCATTAGATAGTTGATGTTGTTGTAATATATTTGTAAACATCTGAATATTTGCAATGGGTGTTTTTACTTGATGAGATATATCACTGACTAATTCTTGAATGATTTGTTTGTCTTGTTCACTTTGTTTTTGTTTTTCATATATACATTCATAGTATTGCAAAAGTCTTTCTTGTACCTTGGATATTTGTGAATCTTCATAGGGATGATAATTTTCTGGATTGTGACCATTCATAAGAGCATCCACTGTTTCACAAATGTCATTTGCAAAATGAAATTGTTGCTGTTTTTGCTGCCAGTGCCATAAAGACACTAATAAAAAGATTACTATGCCTAGTAGAAAAAGAGTAATTCGTATTCCAGTAGAAGGAATATAATCCCAAATTATTCCCATTAAAATAATAAGGATTGCTATTATTGATAATATAGTGTGTATAGAGATTGTTTTTAATTTGTTTTTCTTCATAATTTCACACCTGTCCAGATATATCCCATGCCTCTTACTGTTTGGATATAAGAATGATTTTTATCTTCAATCTTTGTTCGTAACCGATTCATAGCAACTGTTAATGTATGATTATCAATATAATTGCCATCACAGTCCCATAATTTTTCCAGTAGAATTTGACGTGTTACAATATTACCTGCATTTGCAGTTAAGAGACGCAGTATCTTATATTCATTGGGAGTAATTGCTAATTTTTCCCCATTTGAAATAGCAGTTAATGCATGAAAATCCAATTGTAAAAATCCATCATTATAATAATTGGTTAAATCTTTGGCAGCAGAAATATTTCTTCGCAATGCCACTTCTACACGCCGTTTTAAAATTTGAATATTAAATGGCTTTGTTATATAATCATCTGCTCCAAGGTCAAAACCATTTAATATATCTTGCTCTAAGTCATTCGCTGTTAAAAAAATAACAGGTAAATCCATTAAAATAGTTTTTATTTCACGACAAAGATCAAATCCATTTCCATCGGGAAGATTAATATCTAAAATTGCTAAATCAAAGTGGTCAGTTTTCAAAAGTTGTTGTGCTTTTTGACAATTATAGGCAGCTACCGTTAGATAACCACTTGTATCTAATTCAAAACAAAGCCCTGCATTTAAAGCTAAATCATCTTCAACAATTAATATTTTTTGCACTTAAATCAACTCCAAAATACAAATTCCTGCTTTTTATTATACTATATCTTTGTTTTTTTTTCAATAAATAGTCCATTTTATTCATAGAGTACTTGACAAAAAAAGAAAAAAATAGTATGATAAGAAAAACTACCAGAGTAGTGAAAGGAGAAAAATTATGGATATAAAATTATTTGATTCTGAATTAAAAGTTATGAATGTTCTTTGGAAAGAAGGAGATGTAACAGCGAAACATATTTCTGATGTACTAAAAGAAGAAGTAGGATGGAATATGAATACTACTTATACACTGATAAAAAGATGTATAAAAAAAGGTGCAATTGAGCGTTCAGAACCAAAATTTATGTGCCATGCATTAATTCCAAAAGAAGAAGTTCAAGAAGCGGAAACAAGAGAATTAGTAAATAAAATCTATGATGGCTCTATGGATAAATTATTTACAGCACTACTTGGAAGAAAAAAGCTTTCCAAGAAGCAAATTGAAGACTTAAAAAAGATTGTTGGTGATTTGGAGTGAGGTGATAGAAGAATATGCAGATACTAGAAATGGAATTTTCTGGTACGATTATGATTTTTGTTATTTTACTTAGCCGTTATTTCTTTCTACATAAACTGCCAAAGAAAACGTGGATAGTATTATGGGTTCTTGCAATGCTTCGTTTTTTATTGCCGTTTTCTATTCCATTTACTTTTAGCTTTTATTCTTTTATAGAATGGAATCCTACTATGGTATCTATAGAGGAAAAAGGTAAGAAAGAGGATGAATTTTTAGAAAAAATTGATAGGCAAAAAGAAAAAGAAACGATAGAAAATGCATTAAAAAAGGTGGAAAAAGCAGAAATAGAAGATACAAAAATACAAGAAAAATTTTTCTCTTTTTTTCCTGTGTTTTGGAAAGTGGGAAGCATTATTTGTATTATAATTTTTATGATTATATATGCAATAGCTTATAGAGATTTTCGGTTTTCTCTTCCGGTAAAAAATGAATTTACGGAAAAGTGGCTAATATCGCATAAACTTATAAGAAAAATTTCGATAAGACAATCCGATGGTATTCTAACTCCTTTAACCTATGGAATTTTTCATCCTGTGATTTTAATGCCCCAAAAAACAGATTGGGAACGCAAGGAACAATTACAGTATATTCTTATCCATGAATTTATTCATATTCGTCAATTTGATGCTGTAATAAAATTATTACTTACGATAACAGTTTGTATGCATTGGTTAAATCCTTTTGTTTGGTTAATGTATATAATAGCAAATCGTGATATTGAATTATCTTGTGATGAAGCAGTGATGAAGTATTTTGGCGAGGAGTTAAAAGCAAGCTATGCGTATACTTTAATTGCTATGGAGGAAAGGAAAAGTAGCTTAACAGCAGTAGGAAATTATTTTAGCAAAAATCCTGCAAAAGAGAGAATTACAGCGATTATGAAATATAAAAAAAGTTCTATGATTATTCGTAGCTTTGCAGTCATTTTTGTGATTTTTATTTCTTTACTTTTTGCCACTTCTGCAATGCCAATAGAAGAAGCAAAGGAGTTAACACATCCATATGGATTTTATTATTTTATAAATAGAGATACAAATAGTAAAGAGAATATAGATATAGAAACAACATTATCAAAAGAACAACAAGAGAAACTTTTTAATGTTTATAAAAATTATGGTATTTATGAAAATGATGGTGTTTATTATTACAAAAATAAGATGGTTCGTTGTTTTTATGATCAGTATGCAGAAACAATAAAAAATAGTCAGGGAGGAAGAACTACTAATTATAAGAAAATATATACTTATTTTAATTTAGATGGAGAGATTGATTTATGTACCATAAGAGATAATGAAATAGAAGAAACAAAAATAGAAGATATTTTTTTGAAAGTTCGTAATATTATAGTAACGAAAATAAAAAATTTTGCAGTTTATGTACCAGAGTCATCTTTAAAGAAAATTGCAGAAAAAGCAGCAAAAGAAGAAAATAAGGATATATTAAGAGATATTTTGCCTTATCTTTCTGTGAAAGATATTGATGATCTTGTAGAAGAATTAATAAAAAAAGGAAACAGTATTCAAAGTTTTATAAAATATGCAAGTCAAGATCTGATAGCAGATTTGGCAAAGAATACTTATAAGAAAAGTGGAATAAAAGAAACTCGGAAATTTTTACCTTATCTATCAGAAGAAGCAGTTACTGTTCTTATAAAAGAAGCAGCAAAAAAAGGAAATAATCATGAAATAGCAGAAATATCATTATTTGCAAGCGATTATGTCATGCCATGACATAATCGCTTTTTTTATTTTAAGAAAATATAGATAGAATTTATATTGACAATTTAAAAAGACTGTGGTAGTATAAATAAAACTACTACAGTAGTGAAAAGCATATATGCAAAAAGAAAAAATATAAAAAAATTAGGAGGAAACATATGGGAAAAAAAGTAGAGATAATTTTTTTATTTTTTATGATAGTGATGATAGGAAATATAACAGCTTGCAGTAATCAAGGTGATTCTAAAAAAAAAGAAACAAAAACAGAAACTGTTTCCAAAAAAAACAAGGGAAAGAAAAAAGAAGAAGCGTATTATCAAATATCTTTTCAGGATATCACAATGCCTTTGGATAGTATTGCTACGACATATGTTTTTAAGAACAATATGTATGTTATAGGTTATAGAAATGAAAAAAATAAAAAAGGAACTACGGTTTCAAAATATTATCTTATTTGTATGAAATTAGATGGCAGTGATAAAAAAGAAATAAAACTAAATATAAAAGAAGAAGAAGAACCCTATCGGCTTACAGTAGGAAAAGAAAATCAAATTTATCTTTTAAGCCAATTACAAACTTATGATCTTGATTTAGGGGAAACAATAGAAGAATATTATATTCATACGATTTCTATAGAGGAGGGAAAAGAGGAATCTTGTAAATTAAAAATAAAAAAACAGAAAACAGAGTTACTTTATATTCAAGATATGATAGTTACAGAAGACACTATCTTATTTAATAGTCAAGAAAATGTATATACTTTTGATTTAAAAGGAAAAGAAAAAGGTAGATATCATTTTGGCGATTATACAGCAAGAATGGCACAAACAGGAAATGGAGATATCTATATTTCAGGTTATAGTGAAAATAATTATGGACTAAAAAAGCTTGATTTAAAAAAAGGGGAATTTGGAAATTTTATAAATTTGGTTTCAAAAAAAATTTATAGAACACAGGGTGGAAATTATAATATTATTTTACAGGGTGGAGAAGAAGATATTCTTTATATTAATGATTCTAATAATGTATTCTATTATCATACAGAAACAGGGGAATTTATAACATTATTTAATTGGATTCATCAGGATATTGATGGAGCTACTATTAATCAATTTTTTTATACCGAAGATCAAACATTTCTTGTTCCTCATAATTTGGATAGAAATCAAATAGAACTGATAGAGATAAAAGAAGCAGAAGCATCGCTAGAAAAAGAAAAGACGGTGTTAAAGCTTTCCTGTACTTATATTACAAATGAAATAAAAGAAAATGTTCTTTCTTTTAATAGAACTCATTCTAAGGAACGGATTGAGATTGAAGATTATTCTAGTTATGAAGACCCAGCACAGGCGTTAAATCTTGATATGATTGCAGGAAAGATTCCAGATATTTTAAGTATTGATTCTCTTCCTGCATTACAGTATATAAAAAAGGGAATTTTAACAGATTTATCTTTCTTGATGGAACAAGATAAGGAAGTAAAAAAAGAAGATTTTATTGAATCTGTATATCATGCATTAGAATATAATGGAAAACTTTATTATATGGGTTCTGATTTTAGTGTGCGTCCATTGCTTGGAAGTAATAAATTTACAAAAGGAATGGAAGTATGGACAGTAGATGATATGTTTGCATTATATGAGAAGTTGCCAAAAAATGGTTTGTTTTTATGTAATGATACTTATAATATGTCAAGACAGTTATTTCTTCAAAATATTCTTAGTAATCAGTTAGAGGATTATATTAGAATGGATACAAGTGAAACATTTTTAGATTCTTCAGAGTTTATAAAAATATTAGAGTTTTCAAAAAACTTTCCAGAGGAAAGTGAGATTGCAGAGAATATTAAAAATAGATTTGAAATAGGAATGCCACTTATGGTGCAAAGAGGAAAATTAATATTATCAGACTGTTTTAACTTATCATGTATGCCAGATATACAAGCTTTTATGAAAATGTATCAAAAAGTAGGAGGTTTTACCATTATGAATTATCCATCTCTAAAAGGAGATGATAAACTTTCTATGACGATAAATAATACTATGGCAATGACAAAACAATGTGCGAAAAAAGAAGCAGCATGGGAATTTGTTCGTATGTTTTTAACTTATGATTATCAGAAAAACAAAGGTTTTTATGATGGAATACCAACAAGAAAAGATGCTTTTGAAAAAATGCTAGAGTATTCTATGGCAACAGAAACATTTACAGATGCAGACGGTATGTTTGTAGAGCCTGTCAGTATTCAATATGTATTTGATGATTATACCGTCATTGTTGGACCATTAAAAAAGAAAGAAACAGATATGATTCGTTCTATTGTAAATCGAGTGGGAAAATGTACTTATAATGACAGTGTTATAAAAGAAATCAGTAATATTGTTATAGAAGAAGCAGAAACATTTTTTTCAGGAGATAAGACAGCCGAAGAAGCTGCACAGGTAATGCAAAATCGGGCAAAAATTTATGTAAGTGAAAATTCGTAATTATGCTCCTCCTTACCTATTTATTAGGTAATAAAAAAGATAGGAAAAGCAAGATTGCAAAAAATAACAAAGCTTTTCCTATCCTAATATAAAAGATATAATATCATATTATTTATAAATTAGATTTGGAATCAGATAGTGGTATTTCTGGGTTTTTTATTATGTATTCCCTGATATAATTATCTAATTCTTTTTGAAAATATTCACAATGATTTCGCTTTTCTAATTTTATAATTTGACAATGTTCATATTTTTTTAGTCTTGGAAGACAAAGTCTTGCAATATCTTCTGTACCATAGAGAAATGTTATTTTTTTCTGTGTTTGTTCATCTAAATTGTAAAGATCAACATGAAAACAACTTTCTGTTAGATTTAATAAACTATCAAGTGTTACAAGAGCTGCTGTATTTTTTTGAGCTTCTCCCATATGGTTAAAACATTTATTTAATTCCTCTGCCGCATGTTCTTTATCTTTTCTAACATTAATTAAGCATTTTTTATATTGACGGAAAAAATGTTTTTTTATAAATTCTGGAAAATAAAATAAGGGTGCACTATCAATAAGCAGGCGTTCTATTTTATCATGATTTTTGCAAAAATAATAATATGCAATATTTCCACCTAAAGAAAAGCCTATCATTAATTGTATTTTATCTATCTTGTTTTTCTTTAAAAATGAGTTTATTTGTGTTTCTTCATCTTTTACGGATATATAAGTGGAATTTTCATAATGTCCGCTTAATGTTGGTATGATAAGATAATATTGCTCTTTTAAAATTGTAATACATTTTTCAAAAAAATCAGGACTAGCAAGCATAGGATGTAATAGCAAAATTTTTGGATGTTCTTTATTGCCAAAGGTTTCTATTTTCATATTATTTTCTCCTTTGCTATTTTTATAAATTTTAGCATAATTAATTTATATTGTCTAGATTTTTTGTAAAAGATTAAGAAACAAAAAGAAGGAGAGGAAATGGAAGGAATAAAAATGGAAAAGTATAGTTGTTGACAGGAAAATAAAATTATGATAAGATATCAAAAACTACTGAAGTAGTTTTAAGGCTATGATTTGTAATAAGTATTGTATCAAAAAGAAAGGGGAATGATTATGAAAAGAAGGCAATTCTTATTTACTGTGATTGTATTGACTTTTGGAATTGCTGTTATCAATGGACAGTCAAAGGAAACAAATACAAATATTGTTAGTGCAGAAGAAAATGATGTAGAAGAAAGTGATTTTGCTATTGATAAAAAAGGAGTATTAACAGAATATTATGGTACAGATGAAAATGTAATAATTCCTGATGGGGTAACAGAAATAGGGGATTATGTTTTTTCGGGCAAAGATTTTAGTAGTATTCTTCTTCCTGATAGTGTAACGATAATTGGAGAGGGTGTATTTTCTGGATGTAATAAACTAACTACAATAACGATACCAGATAGTGTAACGATAATTGGAGAGGATGCATTTTCTGGATGCAGTAGTTTAAATGAAATTATATTGCCAGATACAATTACAGAAATAGGTGATCGTACATTTGCAGACTGTAGTAATTTAAAAGAAATTATAATTCCAGAAAATATTATAAAAATAGGAGATTATGCATTTTCTGGATGTAGTAGTTTAACAGAAATTATGATTCCAAATAAAGTAACAACGATAGGTTGGAGTGCTTTCAATAACTGTAAGAAATTATTGAGTGTAACGATTTCAGATACAGTAGAAGAATTAGGAACGATGCCCTTTTCTGGTTGTTCTTCTTTAGAAAAGATTATTGTAGATTTTAATAATAAAAATTATGAAATAAGAGAAAATGTTTTGTTTAAAAAGGAAGATTTTGGATTACAATTGGTAGCGTATCCTCCTAAAAGAAAAGGAAAGAAATATAATATTCCTGAAGAAGTAGTTAGTATAGAAAGTAATGCATTTAAGGATTGTAAAAAATTAGAGAAAATAGTTCTTTCTGATAATATTACAACAATAGGATATAATGCATTTTCAAATTGTAAAAAATTAATAGACATTACACTGCCAAGTAGTATGACAGAAATAATATATTATGAAGGAGCTTTTTATGGCGGAAAAAATTTAAAAAACTTAAATATTACAATGAAAAAAGGAGAAAAAATTTCTTTTGCAGTTGAATTAGGTGAAGGCTCTAAATTATATCGACCAACCATTACTTATAAAAATGAAAAAAGAATTGCAAGACAAGGGGATATTTTAAAGAAAGAAACAATTACAGCAAAAAAGAAAGGAAAAGCAAAAATTGTATTTAAGTGTGGTGATAGTAAAACAAAAACAGTAGTTACTCTTACAATAAAATAAGAAGTAACATAGCTATCAGGTGGAAAGACAATCTTTTCACCTGATTTTTTTTGATGAAATAAAAAAAAGGTTTTTATCATAAAAATGTTAGAAAATTGATAGTACATTGTAAGGATTTCGTAAGGATTTTTTTTCTTTCATGGAATATAATCCATTAAAAAAGTAAGGAACTATAATGATTCTTAAGTATCAAATGAAAGGAAAAACAAAGAAATGGAGGAAATGTCTATGAAGAAAAAAAATGGGAAACGTCCTATCATTGGAATTATTTTATTATCATTTCTTATGATAGTGCTTACATCATGTGGAAATGATAAAAAGGGAGAGGAAAAAACATTAAATAAAACAAATGTATCAAAACAGGAACAGTCAGAAGATGGTTATGTATATCAAGCTTCTTTTCAAGATATAGAAATTCCTTGTACAGATATTAGCAGCAGTTGTATGTATGATGGAAGAATTTATATGGTAGGTTCTAAATATGAAGATGGGGAAACAGAAGATGATTATACTTATACTGTCTATTTTCTTAGTTGTAATTTAGATGGCAGTGATATGAAGCAAAAAAAATTAGATTTTAAGGAAACAGAATTTATTGAATATATGGGCATAGATCAGGAAGAAAATTTGCGGCTTGTAACAATGCGTTATGATTATAATGAAAAAACGGGTTCTAGTAAAAGTCAGGCTTTTTTATATACGATAGATAAAGAAGGAACGATAATAGATACTTGTAAATTAAAATCAAAGGATAAAGGGAATTTTTATATTGGAACTGCTTATATGGCAGGAGATACTTTATATACTTCTGGTAATAAAAAAATTTATACTTTTAATATGAAAGGAAAGCCAGAAAAAACATATGATTTTGGAAGCAGTATTAGTGCTATGGCTTTTACAGAAGAAGGCTTTTATGCATATGGTTATGGCGGTAAAGGTGACAATGATAGTTTTATTATGAAAGGGATTGATACAAAGACAGGAGAAGTGGGAAAACCTGTTGATTTTGGTGATTATCGTATTAATAATGCTACATTATGTACAAGAGAAAATGCTATTTATATGAATGATTCTAATAATGTATATTGTTTTGATACAAAAACAAAGGAAGTAACAACGTTATTTAATTGGATTAATAGTGATATCAATAGTAATAATATAAAAAATTATTTTCCATTAAGTGATGAGGAATTTCTTGTACTTAGTTATTCTTATGAAAATAATGAAGGAAAAGTTGAAATTGCAAATATAAAAAAGGTAAAAGCATCTACAGTAAAGGAAAAAACAGTTTTAAGACTTGCTTGTGCAAATACAGATGATAGAATTAAAAAAAATATAATTTCTTTTAATAAGGAAAATAAAGATTATCGGGTAGAGCTTGATGATTATTCCCATTATGAAAATCCTGCCATGCAGCTTGGGCTTGATATTAATTCTGGAAAAATTCCTGATATTTTGTGTATAGAATCATTACCAGTATCACAATATATTCAAAAAGGATTGCTAACCGATCTTTATCCATTTATGGAAAAAGATGAAGAGGTAAACAAAGAGGATTTTATTGATTCGATTTGTCAGGCAACAGAACGTGATGGAAAACTTTATTTTATGGGTTCTGCTTTTACAATGCAGTCTTTAATTGGAAGCAAGAAAAATTTAGGAGATATGGAAGCTTTGACATTTTCTGAAATGAAAAAGCTCTATGATAGTGTGCCAGAAAATGGGGAATTTATGAGAATGATGACAAAAAATAATTTTATTACTACGATGTTAAGCGAACGATTAGAGGATTATATTGATTGGAATACAGGAGAAATTTCTTTTGATTCACAGGAATTTATTGATTTATTGGAGTTTGCCAATCGTTTCCCAAAAGAAATTGATGAGGAACATGCTAGCAAAGAAAGTACGCCTACTATGGTGGAAAAAGGGACTTTAATGTTAGATAATCTTTATATCTATGGATTAGATAATATACAAATGTATGCAAAAATGTATAAAAAAGCAGGAGGTTTTCAGGCAATTGCTTATCCATCAAAAACAGGAAATACAGGACTTTCCATATCTTTTAATGGAGTTGCACTGGCAATTACAGAACAATGTAAAGAAAAAAATGGTGCTTGGGAATTTGTACGATTATTTTTAACTTATAAAAATCAAAAATCAGATAGTAGTTATTATGGCGGAATGCCAACAAGAAAAGATGCTATGGAAAAGGCATTGGAATATGCAGCCGCAACAAAAAAATATACAGATGAAGATGGCACAGTGGTAAGACCAAATAATATCACAATTGGTTTTGATGATTATACCGTTGATATTGGACCTTTGACAAAAAAAGAAATAGAGACAGTTCGATCAATGCTTAATCGTATTAGTAAATGTATTGCTTTTGATGCAGCATCAGAAGAAATTAATAAAATTATTGAAGAAGAAGCACAAGCTTATTTTGCAGGAGATAAAACAGCACAAGAGGCAGCAGGATTGATACAAAATCGTGTAAAATTATATGTAAGTGAAAATTCATAAAAGTTTTATTATTTGCTTTCTTTTTTAGAATATTCGCAGGTTGTATTTCCTGTTTAAGTTGTGTATACTATTTATAAAAAAGGAAAGGATGGAAATGATATGGACTTTAAAGAGCAGATAAAACAAGTAAAACTGGCAGCACCAAAAATGGCAAATACTACAAAACAAAACCGTAATCAGGCATTGCAGAGTGTAAGTACTGCATTACTTCATAATCAAGATGCTATTTTTGCAGCGAATCAAGAGGATAGAAAACAGGCAAAACTTGATGGAGTGCCTGAGCCAATTTTAAATCGTCTAAAATTTGATGATAAAAAATTGAAAGATGTGTTAGCAGGAATACAAGATTTAATAAAACTTTCCGATCCATTATTTCAAACAGTATTTCAAAGAGAACTTGATCAAGGGCTTTTATTAAAAAAGGTTACTTGTCCGATTGGTGTTATTGGTGTTATTTTTGAAGCTAGACCAGATGCATTAGTTCAAATTTCTGCACTATGTATAAAAAGTGGAAATTGTGTTGTTTTAAAAGGTGGAAGTGAAGCATTAAAAACAAATAAAATATTATTTGATATTATTTATAAAGCCATTTTAGAAGCAGGACTTCCTTTACATTGTATGATGCAGCTAGAAGCAAGATCAGAAATTAAAGAGCTTTTATCTTGTCATGGATTGGTGGATTTACTGATTCCAAGAGGATCAAATGCATTTGTGCAATATATTATGGATAATACAAAGATTCCAGTTATGGGTCATGCAGATGGTATTTGTCATATTTATGTAGATTTGGATGCTGATTTAGCAAAGGCAGTACCAATTGTATTTGATGCAAAGACACAATATGTATCTGCATGTAATGCAGTAGAAACGTTACTTGTACATAAAGAGATTGCACCACGTTTTTTACCAGAATTAAAAAAGATGTTGGATAAAAAACAGGTAGAGATTCGAGGAACAAAAGAAGTTGCCAAATTGATTTCATGCAAAGAAGCAACGGAGGAAGATAATAAAACAGAATATTTAGATTATATCTTATCTGTAAAAATAGTGGAAAATCTACAACAGGCAATTGATCATATTAATTTTTATGGTTCTCATCATACGGATTGTATTATTACAGAAAATAAAGAGACAGCAGAAATTTTTATGGATTTAGTAGATTCTGCTGGAGTCTATCAAAATTGTTCTACACGTTTTGCTGATGGCTATCGTTATGGATTTGGTGCGGAACTTGGTATTAGTACAGGAAAACTTCATGCTAGAGGACCTGTAGGTTTAGAGGGACTTGTAAGTTATAAATATAAACTTTTTGGAGAAGGACAAATTGTAGAAGATTATGCCTTGGGAAGAAAAAGTTTTCATTTTAAAGAATTATAGGCGATAGTTTGTTGAGATGGGGATAGCAAAGGCAAAGATGATAGTAGGTATTTTTTAATTATACTGTAAGTAACTTGTATTTTTTTATCTCTTGTGGTATAGTTTTTATATGGGAACGGTTTGGAATAAATGTCTTGAAAAAAGACATTCACAGCAACGAATTTCTTTTCATTCTTTGGCTTAAGTCGGTTCGAATCCGTCCCGGCCGTTCCTATTTTATAGGGCCATAGCTCAGTGGGTAGAGCAAATAAAATAAAATGAAAAGAACCTTGCTAAAGGTTCTTACAGCAATTTTCTTCGATTTTATTTCTAGGTCGCTGGTTCAAATCCGGCTGGCCCTAATATTTTTATGAAATTTATTATAGTAGATGCGGAATAAATAAGAAAGATATCATAGTGAACATTTACTTACTTTTGTAATAGGAGGAGTTTTTTATGAGTTTTATGCAAAATATGAAACAGATGCTTAATGAGGAATATAATACAGCATTGACAGAAAATGGTGCGATTGCATATAAAACTTCAGGAAAAGCACTACTTGACTTAAATTTTAGAGTTTCTTCTTTTCGGAATGAGTCAGAAGAAACGATTGTAAATGAATTTGTAAAAGCTTATTATGAAAACCCAGAACTTGCATTGCGGTGGATGTTTTTTGCTGGTGATATTAGAGAAGGACTTGGAGAGCGAAGACTTTTTAAGACGCTCTTTCTTTATTTAACGCAAAATCATAGGGAAATTGCAAAAGCATTAATGCCTTTGATACCAGAATATTCCAGATGGGATATTGTAGTAGAACTTATTAATACAGCACTTGCAAAAGAAGCAGTTGCTATGATTCAAAAGCAACTGAAAGAAGATCATATTCATATGGAGCAGGGCAAATCGATTAGTCTTTGTGCAAAATGGCTTCCATCAGAAAATGCATCTTCTAAAGAGAAAAAGCGTTTTGCATCTATATTAGCAAAAAAGTTATCTATGACAAAGAAACAATATAGGCAAACCCTGTCTGTTTATAGAAAATATTTGAATCTTGTGGAAATTATGATGAGTAGTCGTAAATGGGCAGAGATTGATTATGAAAAAGTTCCTTCAAGGGCAAATCTTATTTATAATCATGCATTTTTAAGAAATGATGAATATCGCAGACGTGCATTTCTTGAAGCTGTAAAAAAAGGGGAAAAGAAACTTCATGCAGCGGTACTTTATCCACATGATATTGTACATAATTATTTTCAAAGGAGTGTATGGACGGAAAGACTTTTGCCAAAAGATGATGCATTAGAGGAATTATGGAAAGCCTTGCCTGATTATGTACAAGGAAATGGAAATACGCTTTGTGTTGCAGATGGTTCTGGGAGTATGGTTTCACCGATTGGAAAAACAACGATTACTTGTTTAGAGGTAGCAGATGCACTTGCGATTTATTTTGCAGAACGTTGTAGGGGACAATTTCATAGTTGCTATATTACATTTAGTGAAAATCCACAATTTGTAGATTTATCAAATGGAAAGACACTTCATGATAAGATAGAAATTACATTAAATTATCATAAGGCAGAGAATACAAATATACAAGCAGTATTTAATTTAATTTTAGATACAGCAGTAAAGAATCATATGGCAAAGGAAGAACTTCCAAAAAATATATTAATTCTTTCTGATATGGAATTTGATATGGCAACAAAAGTGAACGAAAATAATCAATGGGTATCTCCAAAGAAAAAGTTATTTCATGTAATTGCAAAAGAATATGAAAAAAAAGGATATGATTTACCAAGACTTATTTTTTGGAATATTTGCAGTAGAACAAATACAATTCCTGTAAAAGAAAATGATTTGGGCGTTGCACTTGTAAGTGGCTTTTCTCCTACTATTATGAAAATGGTACTTAGTAATGAAATTGATCCATATAAATTGTTAATAGATCAACTTATGAAACCAAGGTATGATGCGATAGGGCTTGCTTTGAAATCTATAGAAATATAAAATAGAAAAAGAGAGAGAAAAGATATTAATGGAAAAAAAGTCTTTATATCAATATATAAAAGAAAATATAGTTAATGGTCAGTTACCAGAAAAATTCTCTTTATCATCTGATATGCCAAAAAATAAAATTCGATTTGCAGATGGTGCAGCCGATGGGATTGCTATTTATCATATGGGAGGTGCAGAAGTATCAAAAGAATCTATAGATCTTTTACAAGAACTTATGCATGATATTTCTGATGGCAGATATGATATTGCAAGAGAGAAATTAAAAAAATTTGCAGAGCAAAATACACCAATTAACGCAATTGATGATTTTGAAAAGTTTATTTTTGATCATACTAGTTGGATTGATTCTAATAAATTGTATGACTTTGCTATAGAATGTATGATGAGTTCTAATATAGATATTGTAAAATATGGATTAGAAATGGCAGAAGTATTTTCAAATCCAAGTGAAGAAATGAAAGAAATTGTAAGAACATTAGGATTATGTGAAGAATTTACAATTTTTTCTATTTTCCATATGCAAGGTTGGGATAATTCTAATCAAGAACTTTTTGCACTTGCACAAAAAGTTCATGGTTGGGGACGCATACATATAATAAAGCGTTTAGAACCAGAAACAGAGGAAATAAAAAAATGGCTTTTAAAAGAAGGAATTGTAAATACTATTCTTTTTGATTATTCTGCTTTAGAAGTATATAATAAAGCAGAAGTTAGAACTTTATTAAAAATGGAATTAACAGAAGAAGAAATAAACTCGATTGCTGTTATTATAAGTTCTTTAATTTCAGAAGAACCTGTAGCAGGAATTAGTTCTATAGAAGATGGTAATCAAATGCTTTTAGATTTCTTAAATCAAGTAAAACATTTTGAACCGAGTTTAACATTATGTGAAACAGTTCTTTCGATACAATTAGCAGAACGTTCCAAAGAAATAGATTCGATTTGTAAAGAAATTTTATATGCAGATAAGGTTAAGAAAGCAGTTATTGATTGGGTTAAAGAAGGAAAAGCTTTAAAATTGGCAAAAAATTTAAATAAAGAAAGAATGTAATGAAAAGGTAAGAGAGCATAGAAAGGAATATGGATTTTAATATATAGTAGTGAACTTTCCCCCATTTCTTAGCGAGTGTAACGAGTGTAGGTGGGGAGAGTTCACAGGAAATTGTATACTGGCGGTCGAAAAACTTGATCGTTCAGTATAAATTAAAAATATGAGGAACGAATTATGTTTGGATTTATGCAAAAATTGGAAAAAAGCAAATATTATAAACAATTAGACGAGATTATAGAACATCTGGAAATGAATATGTCCAATAATTATAAAGATGCTGCACAAGAAGATTTAAAAGAATTGGAGTCACTTTTAAAGAAAATACAAGAGGAAGGGAAAATCAGTGGCGGAAAATTTTCCTATTATGAAAATAAATTTTCCGCCTTTCAAGAAAAGATGAAAAACTTTACGCATAAAGATCAAAAGCCTTTTTGGTAATGTAATTTTTTTATCTAAATCTCGGCAGAATACCAAAATTTCTGATATAGTCGAAGTAGTAGAAAAGTTCACAAAGATGTGGTATAATGCCTTATATTGAGAGCGACAAATCGAAATTTCTGTAAGATTTTCGCACTGCAAGGAGAAATTGTGATGGCCAGATACACAAATAAGTTGAAACTCACGTTATGGGTTTCTGTCGTATATATTTTATCATTTATATGCTATGTACCTACATTGCTAGAACAGAACGGAATTATTATTCCCAATGGATTATTATATTTAAAATACTTATATGTGTGTATTCCCGCTATGGCTACTATTTTTCTGCTGATTTGCGAGCAGAACATCAAGGTGTACTTTACGCAAATGTTTTCAGGAAAAATAACAATCAAATATATTTTAATAGGGGTTATATGTATGGCTGTAGGTATATTTGATTCTTATTGCTATTCGTTCATAGTGAAAACTGACATATTTAAAAATACATATTTGAC
>CAJTJZ010000013.1:0-22291 GCA_910576895.1 uncultured Lachnospiraceae bacterium
TTTAATTAGTTCATCTGAATAACCAAGATTTTTTAAATATTGATATAAATCATCACTGAAACCGCTAGAATATTCCGAATAACCAAGCCCAAATTTCACAATAATATCATTACTTAAACCTCGTTCTTTTGTAAAATAATCATAAGCCTTTTTTCCATGCTCTGTCTTTAACTTTGAGAAAAAATAAACGGCCGCTTGTCGATTGATTTCTAAAAGTTGATTTCTTCTTCCAGAACGCTTTTTCTGTTCCTCGGAATATTCCTGTTCTGGCAAAGTAATCCCTACCCTGTCTGCTAACATCTTTAATGCTTCCGGAAAGGTAAAATTTTCATATTTCATTAAAAATGTTACAACATTACCACTTTCGCCACAACCAAAACATTTAAAAATCTGTTTACTTTCACTGACAGAAAAAGATGGAGTTTTTTCATTGTGAAACGGGCATAAACCTAAATAAGAACTACCATGTCTTGTTAGGCGAACATAACCAGAAATAATATCTACAATATTGCTTTGCTGTCGCACTTGCTCTACAATATCATCTGGATAATACAAAAAAACCACCTCATTCCTATTTGTGTTTTTTATTTATATTTCCTTATTATATCATAAAGAAAAAATATTGTCATCTTATTATTTTAGCTACTTCCTAAGTCTTTTAGATAAAATTTTTTTTATTTTCTATTTTCAATATTCCTAAAAATATTTGATATTCTATAGTATATATGTTATGATAAATACATAGGAAATCTCCTAAATCTAACAAAAAAAGGATAGGTATACTATAAAAATGGAGCAAATGACACTTTTTGAAAAAGATATTCCAGAACCTTTGGCTGCTCGTCTGCGTCCAAAAACATTAGAAGAATATGTTGGACAATCCCACCTTCTTGGAAAAGGAAAGGTACTGCGGCGACTCATTGAAAGTGATCAGATTTCTTCTATGATTTTTTGGGGTCCTCCCGGCGTTGGAAAAACAACACTGGCACATATTATTGCAAGTCATACAAAAGCTTCTTTTATTGATTTTTCTGCTGTTACAAGTGGAATTAAAGAAATCCGTACTGTTATGCAAAAAGCAGAAGATAATCGACATTATGGGGAAAAAACGATTGTATTTATTGACGAAATTCATCGTTTTAATAAAGCACAGCAAGATGCTTTTCTTCCATTTGTAGAAAAAGGAAGTATTATTTTAATTGGTGCAACCACAGAAAATCCATCATTTGAAATTAATGGAGCATTGCTTTCTCGTTGTAAAGTATTTGTTTTACAATCATTATCCAAAGAAGATATCACTTTATTGCTTTCTCATGCCTTAACAAATAAAAAAGGATTTGGAAATCAGCAAATACAAATTTCTTCTGACATCCTTACGATGATTGCAATTTTTGCAAATGGAGATGCAAGAACTGCACTTTCTACTTTAGAAATGGTAGTTCTTAATGGCACTTTAGATCATAATGGCATTGTTACTGTTACAGAAGAAACCTTAGAACAATGTATTTCTAAAAAATCACTGCTTTATGATAAAAAGGGAGAAGAACATTATAATTTAATTTCTGCATTACATAAGTCCATGCGTAATTCCGATCCAGATGCTTCTACTTACTGGCTTGCAAGAATGTTAGAAGCAGGGGAAGATCCTCTCTATATTGCAAGACGTGTCATGCGATTTGCCAGTGAAGATATTGGTCTTGCCGATCCAAGAGCATTAGAAATAGCAGTTGCATCTTACCAAGCTTGTCATTTTATTGGAATGCCAGAATGTTCTGTACATTTAACACAAGCTGTTGTCTATATGTCCCTTGCCCCAAAATCCAATGCATTATATCTTGCCTATGAACGTGCAAAAAAAGATGCAATGACATATGCTGAACCAGTTCCTCTTGTTATTCGCAATGCTCCAACACAATTAATGCAGGAATTAAATTATGGTAAAAACTATCAATATGCCCATGATACAGAAGAAAAACTAACATCTATGCAATGTCTGCCAGATTCTTTATTAGGAAAAGAATATTATCGACCGACAAAACAAGGGCTAGAATCAAAATTTAAAGACCGATTAGAGCAAATAAAAGCATGGAAAGAAAAACAGAAAAAATCTTAAAATATAGGGAATATTTTAATGATTACCATCAAAAATATTCCCTATGTCTTATGCTAATACACTATCTAATGTACTAAATAAATTTTCAATATCAATTGGTTTTGCAATATGTCCATTCATTCCACATTTTAAAGCTTCCTGCTTATCTTCTTCAAAAGCATTTGCTGTCATTGCTATAATTGGTATTGAGGATAATCTTCTATTTCCCAGTTTACGAATTTTTTTCGCTGCTTCATAACCATTCATTATTGGCATCTGTACATCCATAAGAACCAATTGATAATATCCCGGTCTTGATTTTTCCAACATTTCTACAGCTATTTTTCCATTTTCTGCAACTTCTGTCTGAAATCCTGCATCACCAAGAATTGCTGTAGCAATTTCTTGATTTAATTCTACATCCTCAGCTAATAAAATACGTCCTTTATGACGCTTTATTGTTTCTTTATCCTTTTCTTTTTTATCCTCATCTTCTTTATCTACAATAGAACGCAGACAATTTCTTAATTCCGATAAAAATAAAGGTTTACTGCAAAAGGCAGTTACACCAGCTTCTTTTGCTTCTTCTTCTATATCTTCCCAATCATAAGCTGTTAATACAATAATTGGTACATTTTCGCCCATCTCCTTTCGGATTCTGCGTGTTACTTCCACTCCATTCATATCTGGCAATAACCAGTCAATAATATAAACACAGTAATTATCTTTTCTCATGACTGCCTGACGAGTACGTAGTACCGCCTCTTTTCCTGACATTGTCCATTCTGCACGTAATCCTATTTGCTGAAGCATATAAGATACACTATCGCAAGTATTAAAGTCATCATCTACAACTAATGCTCTGCAATTTTTCAGTTCTGGTATATCTTGCGGCTCTTTTTCTTTTGTACAAATACGAAATGTAAAAGAAACTATAAATTCCGTTCCAACTCCTTGTTCACTTTTTACTTCAATTGTTCCATTCATCATATTGACAATATTTTTTGTAATTGCCATTCCAAGTCCTGTTCCTTGGATTCCGCTATTGGTTGTACTTTCTTCTCTTTCAAATGGTTCAAAAATATGAGATACAAATTCTTCACTCATACCAATTCCATTATCTTTAATACAAAATTCATAATTGGCATATCCATCGGGTGCTCCCATTTTTTCTGCAATTCTCATACTAACAATACCACCTGCACCTGTATATTTAATGGAATTACTAAGCAGATTTAAAAGCACTTGATTTAACCGCAGTCTATCACAATAAATTTCTTCATTGATCACATCAACGGCATCAATATAAAAATCAAGCCGTTTTGCATGAATATCCGCCTGCACAATATTACGAAGTCCATGTAAAATATCAGGCAGACTGCATTGTTTTTCTTCCAAATGCATTTTACCACTTTCAATATGACTCATATCTAAAACATCATTGATTAAACTTAATAAATGATTGCCAGATGTCATAATCTTTTTTAGATACTCTTCTACTTGTTCTTTATTATCAATATGTGTTACTGCTAATGCTGTAAAACCAACAATTGCATTCATTGGAGTACGAATATCATGTGACATATTAGAAAGAAAAACACTTTTTGCCTTACTTGCTCTATTTGCCTGTAAAAGTGCATCTTCTAATAAACTTTTTTGTTCCATTTCATTTCTAATTTCTTCATCTACACTACGAAAACCAAGTACAATACCATGATTTTCATGCCATTCCCCAGCTCGTACTGCTTTCATCTGAAAATATTCCATTTTATTATTCCAAAAAGTTCGATAATTTACATAATACTGTCCTTTTTCTTCCAGCTCTTTTTTTATTTTTTCTCTATTAGAAGCTTCTAAAAGCATTTTTCTATCTTCTTCATAAACACATTGCTTTATATAAAGCTCCATACTTTCTTGAATTGATATTTCTCCCTCAAAAATAGAAGCAAGCATATGACTTCCAATATCATGAATCCGAATCGCATTTCCCATGCCTGTATCAAGATCAAAAAAGCAAATTAAATTATAATCTATACCAAGTGCATGAATTAATTCCATCTGTCTTCTTTCTTTTTTCTTTTCCTGCAATTTCTGTGCAGTACAATCTAAAAGAAAACGCTGATAAAACAATTCTCCATTTTCTTTTAAAAGCTTAATATTCCCCATAACGTGTAAAATTTCTCCATCCTCATGTTTTACACGATATTCTACACTAATATTATCTCCTTCTTTATTTAATTGCCCAATACAGTTTCGCAGCTTTTCTTTGTCTTCCTCCATCACAGAATCTGCAATCATATGAAATCCTTTTTCCTCTAGTTTTTCCTGCGATGGATATCCTAAAATTTTTAATGCTGCTCGATTAATACTAAGAATCTGTTTTCCATCTAATGTATGACAGATAACACCACAATCTATTGTTGTAAAAATTTTCTCTAAGGTATGATTCTTATTTATCATTTCCTGTTTATAAGCACGTTCTTGTGTTATATCAATAGCTACACCTACTGTTCCCATAACACTTCCATCTAAATCATATAATGGGGATTTATAAGTTGTAAGTAACCTTGTACCATCTCCTGTTTGAATAATTTCTTCCGATACACAAGTTTCTCTTTTGCTCATAACCTCATGTTCTGACTCTATACAAGCAGGATCATCATGTTCTACATTCCAAATATAAGCATGACCCCTTCCTTGTACCTGCTCTTTTGTTTTATTGACTACTTTACAAAAGCTATCATTTACTTTTTCATGAATCCCGTCTTTATCTTTATACCAAATAAGATTTGGAACACTATTAATTGTTGTTTCAAAATATTGACAAGTTTCCCAAAAATCTTTCTTCAGTTTGCAAGACTGCTGCCATTTTAGAAAACGAAATTTAATTTCTTCTTCTTCCATTGACAGTATCCAAATATCTTCCACCTTTGATAATTCTTCTGATAAAAAAGACATTTGGTTTTTCTCTACAAGTAAAATTAAATCGGTATGTTCTTTTTTTTCTAATAAGATATGTAATGACTGTTTCATATCCATATCTTGCAAATTTGCCAAAATGACATCTGCTTTTGTTACCAATGTATTTTCTATTTGATCACTCTCAGAAAATGTATGGGTAAAATGTTTTAAAGGCAATATTTGTTTTATTATTTCAAATACTTGATTTTGATGCCCTGCTAAATAAAAACGAATATGACAATGATACATAACTTATTCCTCCTATGTTTTAAAAAATAATAAAATAAACAAATCCTTTATTATTGTAACAAGCATCAGAAGTTATGTCAATCCTTACCTATTTTCAAAATTGAACTGCATTTTCAGGTATATTTTTCAAAAAAACAGCCATACTTTAAATAGCATATTATTTTACTTATTTATGTAGAATCTTTTTCTAATGAAACAGAATCGAGGTTTTTATGGCAACAGAAAAAAAAGAAAAAAAAATTGACTTTGCTACCCTGTCCGATGAAGAATTAATGAAGTATGAAATTGCTCATGAAATCGGGCTGTTTCCAAAAGTTATGGAACAGGGCTGGCGTTCTCTTTCCTCCAAAGAAAGCGGAAAAATCGGCGGCATTCTTGCCAGCAGAAAACGAAAGTAATATTTTGAAAACCCCTTTCATATAATAAAGTAAATGATAGAAAACATCATTGATCAGATTATATGCTGGGGGTTTTTACTATGGGAAATACAAAAATCGTTGTTTTACGGTCAAAGGAAGTTCTTTACACTTTATTATTCCTTGTATTAGGCATTTTATTGCTTATCTTATTTTTCTTTATGTTTCTCCCATCTATGAAAGCAGAAGAAAATGAAGAAACCGCTTCTTATATTCCGGGTGTTTATAATTCTCAATTAAGTTTAAATGATACAACATTAAATATTGAAGTTGTTGTAGATGAAAACCACATTAACTCCGTTCGTCTCGTCAATATTGATGAATCCATTGCTACTATGTATCCACTTATGCAGCCTGCAATGGAATCGATTAGTGAACAGCTTTGCAAGGATGTGGCTCTTGATGATATTGTATTATCCGACAGCAGTAAATATACACAAACCATGCTATTACAAGCAGTAGAAGAAACGTTAAAAAAAGCAGCCGTAAAATAAACATACTACTATAATATACTCACGAATGAAAAGATTTTCTATTTTCGTTCGTGAGTTTGCATCCATTGCAGCTCTTATCATACCCAAGTAGATAACAATAAGCGATTAAGTTTTTCGACTACTAGCATAATTTAAAATCCTTCCAATATTCTTCTTCTGTTTTATTTATGACTGCCTCATAAAATTTTTTTGCTATTTTCTCACAGACTTCCTCATTTTTTATCTGCACATAAATCTCATCTTTTGAACGAAAACGAAGATAGGAACATTTTTTTTGTTCTTTTAAAGCTCCAAGATTCTTGTAAGGATAGCAGTTGGTGATTTTATAGGAACACTTTTTTTGTTCTTTTTGAACCCATTCCCTTGCTTTCTTTTCCCATGTAAGAATGGTTTCTTTATCTAACACATCATCATAAGCATCTACCATTTGAAATTTTACTTCTTCTATATAATCCTCCAAATCCATTTCTATCATATACAATGCCCCTTTTCCTTTTTATTTATCCATTATCATTTCTAAATCTTTTTTCCAAATATCCCATACAGCATCACTTGGCATTCTTAAATCTCCTCGTGGCGATACACAAACCGATCCTACTTTTGGGCCATCTGGCAAACAAGATCGCTTAAACTGCTGTGTAAAAAAGCGATAATAAAATGTTTTTAACCATTGATAAATAGTTTCTTTTTTATAAACATCTTGAAATGCAAGGCATGCAAGACGAAAAATTTTAGAAGGCATCATTCCAAACCGCAAGCAATAATATAAATAAAAATCATGTAATTCATAAGGTCCTACTAAATCTTCTGTTTTTTGTGCAATTTCTCCATTTTTTGGCGGTAATAATTCTGGACTAACTGGAGTATTTAAAACATCTATTAAGATTTCTTGTATTTTTTTATCCTCTAATGTTTGTGCATAATAGGCTACAAGATATCGTACTAATGTCTTTGGTATAGAAGCATTTACACCATACATTGACATATGATCACCATTATAAGTTGCCCACCCAAGTGCTAGTTCCGACATATCGCCAGTACCAATCACCATTCCATTTTTTTGATTTGCAATATCCATTAATATCATTGTCCGCATTCTTGCCTGCGAATTTTCATAAGTTATGTCATGATTATTTTGATCCTGTCCAATATCTTTAAAATGCTGATTTATTGCATCTTTTATTGGAATTTCCAAAAGCGTTACATGAA
Source organism: uncultured Lachnospiraceae bacterium (assembly GCA_910576895.1). Lineage (GTDB taxonomy): Bacteria > Bacillota > Clostridia > Lachnospirales > Lachnospiraceae > MGBC100174. Next base: position 7,422 of record CAJTJZ010000013.1, read on the forward strand.
GCCTTTTAGAAAGCTCTATTGCATTATGATAAGTTCTATCTGTTGTCCCAAAACATGGCATTGTAATAGAAATAATTCCTTTCCTATCTATTCCAAGCATATCAAATGTTTTTACCGTAACTAAAAGTGCTAGTGTAGAATCAAGTCCGCCTGAAATTCCAAGCACTGCACATTTACAATTAGTATGAACAAGTCTCTTTTTTAAGCCCAATGCCTGAATGGTTAAGATTTCCTCACAACGTTTCTCTCTCTCTTTTCTTATGGATGGCACAAATGGTTTTTGAGGAAATGTTCTTGTAAGACTTGTCTTTTCCATAGAAAGAGAAAAATCTACGGTAACATACTTTCTTTTTCCTTGTTCTATTCCATTGATATGAAAGGTATTCATTTTTCTTCTGTCACTAAGTAGTCTTTTTACATCAAGCTCTGTTATAATACAGCCATTTTCAAATCGTTTTGCTTCTGCTAATACCAAACCATTTTCACAAATCAAATTATGTCCGCTAAAGACAAGATCTTGTGTCGATTCTCCTTCTCCAGCACAAGCATAAAGATAACCGCAAACAAGACGTGCTGACTGATTTTTTACTAATTCCCGTCTATAATCATCTTTGCCTGTTGTATCATTGCTTGCTGTTAAATTTACAATTACCGTAGCATTATATAAGGCATGAAAACAAGATGGTGGCACTGGTGCCCATAAGTCTTCACAAATTTCTGCTGCTACACAAAGCTCTGGAAGTTCTTTACATTGAAATAATAAATTTCTTCCAAATGGAATCTTTTCTTCTCCAAATTCTGATAATAAAATCCATTCTACTTCATCTGTTCCTGCATAAAAATGTCTTGTTTCATAAAATTCTGCATAGCTTGGCATATATTTTTTTGGAATCATCCCTAACAATCTTCCATTTTGAACAACAGCAGCAACATTATATAATTTTCCATGAATTGAAAATGGTAATCCTAAAAATAGTAATATTTCTAATCCTTCCGATTGCTTTAATAATTCTTTTAATGCAAGTTTCGCCTCTTTTAATAAAACTTCCTGTAAAAATAAATCCTGACAAGTATATCCTGTAAGCACAAGCTCTGGAAAAACTAAAATTTTTACTCCAAGCTCTGCCTGTTCTTTTATGATTTCTGCAATCTTATCTGCATTATATTTACAATTTGCTACCTGAATATCCGGTGTTGCTGCACAGACTTTAATAAAACCATCTTTCATTTTCAGCAATAATCCTTTCTTTCATTTAAAAAGGGCAGCGTAATTTGCTGCCCAGACTTTCTTTTTCAATGCCCCAGAATGCCGGCTTCTGAATTTTGACTCCTAGCACAATGCTAGGTGGGTTACCGCACACGAGCTTCTGCCTTCCACTGCTCAAAGGAGGCCTGACATCCACTCGAAAATATAGGAATCCCGTTTAAAGTAATTGTAGGTTCAAAACATCAGAAGGTATCGCACATCCCAGGAACATTTCCTGATGTCTTTATGTTATATAGTATACACGAGTTCTCAGAAATTATCAAGCCATTTTTTAGCAAAAATGCAATAATTTTTTTTACTTATCCTTAGATTTTTGTTTAACCTGCACTTAATAATCTATTACAAGCTTGATCAGTAAATCTATGATAAATAAAATACTACATTTCTAAACTTTCAGGATCAATTGCTTCAAATACAAATTGAAATTCTGTTCCTTTTCCTACCTGACTTAATACTTCTAATGTACCACCATGTTTTATTGCAATTTGTTTTGCAATCATTAGTCCCAAACCACTACCCTTTGCATTTTGCCGAAGCTTGGACTTATAAAATTTTTCAAAAATATAAGGCAGTTCTTCTTCTGAAATTCCAATTCCTTCATCTCGAATAGATACATGAACTTTTCCAAAAGTATTCTGTTCCCCCTGATAAAATTCAAGCCGAACATAAATTTTAGAATATTCTTTGGAAAATTTTACTGCATTATCAAAAATAACCATAAACATTTGACGCAATCTATCATAATCTCCCATAATAAGAATCATATCAGTATTTCGTTTATAGTCTACTTCAATTTGTTTTTCTTCTGCAAGTACACGTGCACTACGAATCATATCATGAAATAAAGAAATTAGTTCAATTGGTTCTTTATCAATAGAAAAATCTGGATTCTGCATTTTTGATAATAAAAGCAAATCTCCAACAAGCCGTTCCATACTTTGACATTCCTTTACCATACGATGATAATAATGATTCACTCGTTCTGGATCAACAACAATACCATCAAGCAATGTTTCTGTATATCCTCGCATCACAGTAATAGGTGTTCGCAGCTCATGAGATACATTAGCAAAAAAATCCATCCGCATCTGTTCCATTTCTTGACGTTTTACTTCAATTTCAGCAAGCCGCTTTGCAAGTACATCCATACTATCTGCCAATTCTCCAATTTCATCTTCTCTATCAATTCTTGTCCGAAACTCATAATTACCGCCTGTCATTTCTACGGCTGCCGTTCTAATTTGAGAAATTGGTCTAGAAATACTTCTTGCAAAAGAAATCGAAATCACCATAGCAATTAAAAGTGCAACAATCACACTAATTAAAATCATTTGCAACCCACGATCAATAATCTCCTGCTGTTGTGTCAAATAATAACGAATTAAAACTGCCCCTACAACTTCCTCATCATGATATACAGCTTCTCCAATAATTAATACTTTGCTGCGATATGTTTTCATATAATCAATTTGATAAACAGATTCTCCACGAAAAACTTTTGCTAAAATTTCCTCAAAATCGCTTTTAATTAAATTATCATTATTTTTTACATTAGCAAAACGAGTATTCATTGGATGCTCTGCATTTGGATTGGAAAGAATATAAATATCTCCACTAAAAATAGAATCCAATACTTCCTGATAAGAAGCTACACTCAGATTATTTTCATTATTTTTTATAAACTCCTCTGTTCTGTCTACAATTTCTACCATTTCTTTTTCAATATCATTTCGATAACTTTTTATACTATTTTGTTCATATAGCTTCATAAAAATAATACCAATCATAACAGATGTTAATGATAACATAATGCCAAAATAAAAATATACTCTTACAAATAGACTATTAAAAATCAGAGGACTTCTTATCTTTTTCCATAAATTTTCCATAAATTTTTCCCAATAATACTATAAAATTTTTATCCATCATATTCAAATTTATATCCAACACCCCAAATTGTTTTAATACACCAATCAGGATGCTCTGCTGTATCTAATTTTGCACGCAGACGTTTAATATGAGAATCTACAGTACGACTATCTCCATAATAGTCAAATCCCCATAAACTATCTAAAAGATTATCTCTTGTAAAGACTTTATTTGGATTTCCAGCAAGCGTCCACATAGTTTCAATCTCTTTTTTTGTTAAAGACATTTTTTTATCATCTATATATAAAGAATATTCATCCAAATTAATCGTTAAATTGCTAATGCAAATCTGATTATCATTTTTTGTTTCCTGAACAGGTACTGCATTCATTCTTCGCATCACTGCACGTACCCTTGCCATTACTTCACTTGGACTAAATGGTTTTACAATATAATCATCTGCTCCAATATCAAGCCCCATAATCCGTTCAAAATCCTCGCCACGAGCTGTAATTAAAATGACTGGTACATTCGATTTACTTCGAATCTTTCGACATACCGCATAGCCATCTTCTTTTGGCATCATAACATCAAGTAATACAACAACTGGTTTATACTGTTCAAAAAATTCTAGTGCCTGTTCTCCATCTTGTGCAATTACAGGCTCCATACCTTCTTTTCTTGAATATGCTGCTAAAATATCAGTAATATCAGGATTATCATCCGCAATTAAAATATATGCCATTCTTTTTCCTCCTTTATTTTTTAATAGGAAATTCCTCGGAATTTCCTATTGGCAGCTTCCTTCGGAAACTGCAAAGTTTGGCCCAGTCCGCTTCAGCGGATTGCAAACAGAGTTTGCAACCATATCCGAACAAGAGCGAGCAAGCTCGCTTTGTTCTTATTATTCCACTTCTATTATAAACAACTCTTTGTTATGAGGCAAGGTATTTTCTTTTTTTTTTCAAAACAAGCTTTCGTCAGATTTCACAGTTATAATCCATTTTTGACATAATTGTGCCATAACAAATTTATACCATGAGTTTAAGAAAAACGGCTTATGCGGATTCAGTTCCTTACCAAAGGCCGCTAATAGCAAAGGAGTGTTACTATGAAAAAATCAGTTCCTTGGTATTTAAAACGGACAGGAGCCATTTTATGTACACTTCTGGTTGCCATATTCCAGCCTGTGGCTTCTGCCAACCCAATTCCTTTTACAGGAATTATTGCAAGTGCCGCAGATAAAACTGCTGATGAGGAACCAGATTCCACTGCAATCAGCCTAAATACCACAAGTGCCAGTGTTATTATTGACGATAGCTATACACTTCGCGTATATAATACATATGCAGAACAAACGATTGTTTGTAAATCAAGCGACAGCAAAATCGTCTCTGTAAAGGCATCCGATAAAAGTTCTTCTGCTTTTATTTTAAAGGGCAAGAAATGCGGTACAGCAGAAATCACCGTTCGTATTAAAGAAGGCCTAAGTACCATTGATACATTAAAGTGTGATATTACGGTTGGTCTTCCTGCCATTAGTGTTTCTTTTACAAGACCAAAGATTAAGCTTGCAGTCAATGGACGCACTTCTTTAAAGACAATTTTAAAGCCAAGTGATACCGTAGAAGAACCTACTTATGTTAGTTCTGATACTGATATTGCTTATATTTCTAAAAAAGGAACGGTAATTGCAAAAACAATTGGTGAATGTACCATTACTGCTTATATTCAAAAAAAAGATGATAATTATATCTGCGATACTTGCAAAATAATAGTATCAGAAGAAGATATTGTGGCAACAGAAGAAGAAATGCAATAATGAAGTAAGAGTGGACATTGTCCACTCTTATTTCATTTATTGTTAAAATCACTTTAGAAATCTGCTTTTTCTATAATTTCATATCTAATAAATATTGTTTTAATGCACTCTCCCAATCTTTCATCCGAAAATCAGAAAGCCCATTTAACTTTCTATTTTCCAAAACAGAATTTTTTGGACGTTCTGCCTTTGACTGATATTCTTCCGAACTTACAGGTATAAGTTCTACTTCTATATTAGAATATTCAAAAATCTTTTTTGCAAATAAATACCAATTTGTTTCTCCTTCACAAGTAGCATGATAAGTTCCATATGCCGTTTGTTCTAATAAAAATAAAATTGCTTTTGCCAGTTCATCTGCACTTGTTGGTGTTCCTTTTTGATCTTGTACAACTCTAATTTGCTTATGATCTTTTGAAAGCCCAAGCATTGTTTTTACAAAATTTTTACCATCTCCATATAACCATGCTGTTCGTACAATAAAATATTTTTCTCCTTCTTGTTTTACAAATTCCTCACCTGCAAGTTTTGTTTTTCCATAAATACTTTTAGGCCCTGTTTTATCATCCTCCAGATATGCCCCTTCTTTTTCTCCTGAAAATACATAATCTGTTGAAATATGAACAAGAATAGCATTTACAACTTTTGCAGCTTTTGCAAGATATTTTGGTCCAAGTGCATTCATAGCATAAGCAGCTTCTTCTTGTTCTTCACAAAGATCAACTGCTGTATGTGCAGCACAATTAATAATGATATCTGGGCAAATCTTTTCTACGATTTCTTTTACTTCTTGTTCTGAAGTAATATCAAGTGCAGATAGGGGATATTCCCCCGAACCCTCAAAACGATCGGTATTATAAATCTTATAAGTTATCTCTCCATCCTGCTGTCTAAAAATCTTATTGATTGCGTGTCCAAGCTGCCCGTTTGCTCCAGTAACTAAAACCTTTTTTACCCTTTTTCCCATATCATTTCCTTTCCTATACTTTTTAGCTAGTTCTTTTCGTTCTTCTTCTGAAAGTCCGGAATATTCCATATAACTAATCTCTGCTTCTACTACATTTCCACTGCACTTTGGACAAAAAATCTGTTCACAGCCTGTTTCTTTCCATTGCTGTTTTATCTTTGCAGGATTTTTTAGTTGAACTAGCCCACAGCTTTTGCATATATAAACACCTAACATTTCTGCCTCCATTATCGTTTGCCTCGCAATGCTTTTCAATTAGAAGAAACGGACTTCTTCTCTCTTAATGCCTTTGCTTGTGCAATCGCCTGTTCACGCTTTATCTTTTTCTCTGCTTCTTCTTTTCTTGTATTTCTTACAATCGTATTTGCTGCAATACCAATCCCAAGCATCGCCCAATAAATAGGTGCAACCGATGGATTAGAATCATTTGCAATACCAGAAATCATATAACTTGCTGTTGCAATCATAAGCCCAACACCAAGCTTTTCTGCAAATGTTTTATATTCTTTTCGAAAATATAGGCGGAAAGAATCCACAAAATACCAAAAATAAAATACAAGCCATGCAAGTAAAGAGATCCCTCCTGTTTGTATCCATGTCTGTAAATACATACAATGTGGTTTTGTAATAATCTGATTTCCATAACCATTATAATTTTGATCAATCACATCATCATGTGGATATACAAATGTATACGTATCTGGACCACTTCCAAGAAGTAAATAATGTTTTACTAAAGGTACGGATTTACTCCAAATATAACCACGTCCGCTAAAACCTCCAAACATCTTAAAAATCTTCCAATCTGCTTTTTCTGCAGTTTTAATTTCACTTTTCTTTCCATTACTATTTTGAAAACAATATGTCTTATCTTGTTCTGAATAGTAAATAAAATAATGATAGCCATCAATTTCATATTGCAATCCTAAATTTTCATCGCTATATGCAGGCTGAATAACTATTCCTGCATATTCCTCCTCTGTAATAACATAATAACCATATTCCTGCCCATCTTCATTTACTGTCGTTTGCACTTGTGTTGGAAGCTGCCGTCCTGATTCTTCCATAATAATTGGTGCAATATTACCACTTTCATCTATCTGATGCTGAATCGTAAGCTCATGCCCACCATAGAACATAGTATAAGACGTGTCATGTAATTCCAAAGAAGTCAAAAGCTGTTCACTCTTTGTTTGTTCCCCCTCATTATGAAAAATACTCATAAATCGTTCAGAAATTACATGATCTCTTGCAAAATCAAAGCAAACAATGCCAATAATAATCACAATAGCAATCCCAATTGCTTGTTTCCAATATTTTACAATAATTGTATGGAACATAACAAGAAATAAAATCATACTTCCAATAATTGCGATCATACCTGCACGTGATAAAGAACCTACAAGCGAAAACATTGTTAAAATAATAAGTGGAATATAAATAAGCAGCTTTTTTATATTATCAACCGTTACAGTAAGCACTAATAAAAGTGGCAATGCCATTGCTGTATAAACACCAACATAATTAGGATTATACAACGTTGCATAAACACGTCCTTTTCCAAATGTTAGTCCTAATCCTCCCGGAGCAAGTCCATAATCATCTTTATAAGATGGTGGTAAAATTAATTTTTGACCTATTTCCGACATAATAATATCATGATTAAAATATTGACTTGTACCAATGATTCCAAGTAACAAAATTAAAACAAGAATCCAGATTCCTACGGTTTTTAATCGCTTCTCTGACCTTATCACTGCATAAGCATAATAACAAATCATGCAATATGATAAAAGACAGAAAATAGATTCAAACATTTCATAAAATCCATGAATACTATGATATTTACTAACAGAAAAAAAAGTGGAAAGAATACACATAATAGCATAAATTCCTAAAGGAAGAAACATTTTTTTCTTTGGCAGGCCACCTTGTATAAAAAATAAAAGCAAGGTAAAACATAGCATAATACCACCTAAAATAGAAAAACAAATATTTTTCCAATAATGAAATGCATCTAGTCTTTCTGTTTCCCATGTAAACCATGCATATTCCGTAAGTTTTGGATCATAAATATGAATTCTAACCATTAACGGAACAAAAACAAATGCTGCAATCATTGGAATTAAAAATACCCAAGATATTTCTTTCTTGACAGATATATTGTGCCTGCTGGCATAGCCAGTAGAATCGCTTACAATTCCATCTTTTCTTTTTGTTGAACTTGACATAGTACAATTCCTTCCTCTTTCCACTTCTAAAGCTGTATTCCTATAAAACATAAAATAAAACAACTACAAAATACAATACCATTTATAAGAATCCCTGCAATTGGATAATGAAGCCTAATTTCCTCCATTGGGAAACATTTCGCTGCATAATACATCCCAAATGCACTAAAAACCATAAGCGTCATGCCTACAGCTCCTGTCCAAATTGCATTATTCCCTTTTGTATAGATTGATAAAATGCAAAGTGCAACTAGAATGAAAAATTCCAAAACACCACTAATAACGGAAATTATAGCAGATTTTGGATCGTTTTTATTAGAAAACTTATAATTTCCACTATCTTGCTGGTATTCAGACTCCATTCTTTTTCCCCCTTTTCATTCTATTATCTATTTTCCGAAAAATACAGTATAGGCCATATCCAATCATACCGCCAAGTGTATTCATAAATAAATCATCAACATCAAATACACCAAGTCTAGTGACAAGCTGTGTACATTCAATACACATTGTCACCAAAAAACTTAGTGCAAGCATTTTCCACCATGTTCGCATATGCGTGGAAAGTATTGGCAGCATCATACCAAACGGTGAAAATGCAAAAATATTTCCAAATACATTTACAAGAAAATTAACTGTTCCAACATGTTCTCTGTAAACAATAAATCGGCGAATTTCCTGAAAGAGAACTAAATTATAATGATACTCACTATAAGGGCTTCCATAACGTTCTCCAATAAATAGAAAATATACCATAACTCCCATATAAATCCAAAAAATAAACCAAATCAGCCGTTTTTTCCAGTTTGACTTCTGTTTTGCCGCCAAATTCCTATCTCCCACATGATAATTCTTGCAGTATCTATCAACTTGAAACCTGAACCTCTAAAGGAGCAAGTTCTAATTTATTGCCCCCCTCATCTACAAAGTATGTTCCTGTTCCTGCGACTGGTGAAACCTTTATCACAGTACCTATTGGTAATTCTTCCTGTGGTGTAAATTCAATCGTTACACGATCATCTGATCCAGATGCTTTTGCCTCATATTCATAAATTTTAGCCGTCTTTTTTGCAGTATTTCCATTTTCATCTTTCCCTGTCCAAGTTGCTTCAAGATCAAAATACTTTGCATCAGAACCAAAATCAATTCTTTCTGAAAATGTCAATATAATCTTACTTGGCTTTCCTTTTACATATTGATTGCTCTTATAAGTAGGAGGTGTATTATCATTCATTGTTATTGTCTGCTTATAAGCTTCCATTGCAAGATACGATTTATCAAAACCTTTTATATTAGATACTTCTATTTCATACTCTTTAATTTCTGGAATACTGCCCTCTTTAATCGTAAGCCCAACCATACAACCCTGATCAGTGTTAGAAACAACTTCTGCCTCTGTTATTTGAGGACCACCATTAAATCTATAATTTGTCGCTGTTCTTGCTGATTCCTCATCAACATGATTTTGGAAAATAACATAAACCTTGCTATTATCATCAGTTGCCTGTGTAATATTCGTTGGTGCTGGCAATGGAAGATTAGAAGTATCGAGTGTTTCCACTTTGGTGCTAAATGTAAAGTCAACATCTACAATCCATACATTTTCTTCGCCCTGCTCTGCACTATCTCCACTGGCAGCATAACCATTTAGTTCTACAGATAGTACGCCACTAAGACTCTGTAATTCTGGTGTCAAAGTATATAGAACTGTTGACGGATCTTCTCCAAGTTTACCAGATATCTCTACAAGCGATGCTTTATTATTTGCAGAAGTATAAGCTTTCATTACACCTGGACGAACGAGTGTTTTATCAAATACAGCCGTTACAATTGTTTGTGAAGTACGAGAAATACTAACAAAATTAGCACCAGCGACATTTACCGTTTCATTTTTAATTGTAACAGAATCTTCATAATCTTCTACTAAATGACCATTTTTTGCTACAAGACCTGATATCTTTAATTTATATTTTCCATTTGGTCGATCCTCTGGTACAAGATAAAGCTGTGTACAATCTGGTGTTAAATAGCCAGAAACTGCCCCTGATCCAGCAGCTCCTGAAGTAGCTTTTAAGGAAACTCCTGTCATTTTTTTATTTGTATTAGCAGAAGAATTTGTCGTTGTATTTGTATTCGTAGTTGTCGTTGTGTTTGTACTTGTATTATTCTTTGATTCCTCTGGAGAAACAGCAATGGTACTAGAATCATCTCCTGAAGAAAATTCAAATAAAGAACCCTCCTCAATTGCTGATGAAAACTGTACTACGACTTCTCCTGTGGTCATAACAGAAACATTTGTCACTCTTTCCATTGGTTCTATTACATTAAGTACAATTGCATAAACAACTACATCATATTTATCAATCTCAGGATTATAACCTGCTGGAGCTGCTACTACTGTTAATACAGTACGTCCCTCTTGTTTTGGTGTTACAAATCCATTATCATCTACTGCCGCAATAGCATCATTGGAAATGCTCCAATAAATACGATCTGAGGTATATTTTGATTTTACATTAGCAAGAAATTGATATTGTCTGTCAAGTGCTAGATCACACTCCATTTTTTCAATCGTAGTATCCTCTGAAACAATTTCAATACTACTTGCTGGATTTTTTACTCGAATTAAACAAGTTCTGACATATTTCTTTTTTCCTTTTGCATTAATAATACAAGTAATGGTAGTGTTTCCACCTGCTTTAGCATTTACACGACAAGTTCCCTTTTTCTTATTATAAGTTAAAGATGCCACATTTGGATTACTGCTTCTCCATTTATAAGTTGCCTTTGTAGGTTTATTATTTACTTTTAATGTATAAAAATTCATAGGATATGTTATGTAATCTTCATAAGTCGTCAAAAGCCCTGAATTAATTTTCATAATTGTTTTACTATTTGTATTTAATATCGGCTGTTTATTGACTTTTGCTGCTTTTTTCTTTGCAACTTTTTTTGTTACTTTTTTCGTAGCTTTTTTCTTTGTTGTATTTACTGTTTTTTTTACAGCAGCATTCACTGTCTGACTTTGTTCCAATACTCCAAATAATGCTACTAAAACTAGAAAACAGAAAATACCTGTATAGATACGATTCTTTTTCCTTATCTTTTCTATAAATTTTTTCATAGCCGTTCCCACCTTTCACTTTATTCTAATGATAAAACGACTTTTTTTACTTCATCATATGCTGCAATCTTTACCTGATCTGTTGTTATTACATTATCAGAAACAACAATCTGATATGCACCAGAAAATTCATTTTCTGTTGTAATAACAAGCGTTTTTCCCGTAAGTACCGCACGAATTTCTCCCAGATCACGTCCCTCTTTATCATCCTTTTTCGCAGGTATTAATGCTACATTTTCTGTTAATCCTACTCCTGAAATCACTGTGCTTTTTACTACAGCATGGGTAAAATTAATCTCAAGTACCTTAGTATCAGAAAGTTGTACTGATTTAACACTTGGTCTTGCAATAGTACGAATTTTAAGAGAATCGAGCTTATCCTTTGCAAATGCTGCTTCTTCTGTTGCTCCAACATACATTTCAAGAACAGCCGCCCCTTCTTCTACTGCCTGAATTGCTCCATTAGTAGCTACCGTAAATACTTCTTCATCTGTTGATTTCCAGTAAATATTATCAGAACTTCCAATTGGAGAAACTGCTCCTTCTACAGTATATGTATCTCCTTGATATATGTACATTGTCTGTGTTTTTTCATCACTAATCACTTTATTTACAATCTTATTGTCCTCAGAACGATCACTTGGAACAGTAACTTCTACTTGTGCTTTTAATGTTTTCTTTTTCTGCACATTTTTTTTTGTTGTATAAGTTACAACACATTTTACCTCTGCTGTCCCTTTTGTTTTTGGAACTAAGTTACAATAATAACCATTTTGTGCATCCCCTTGCCCTGCTTTTTTTGCCACTTTTACTACTTTTGGATTACTGCTTGTCCAAACAAAATTAAAATCTCGAAATTTTTCTGTATTCATCAACTTTAATGTATATTGATTTACTTTTCCAACTCCTTCTAACTTCACCGTTTCTGTAACAAGTGCTGGCGGTGTTGCTGCTTCCACTGTAATTGTATCTGTTTTTAATAAAGCCGCTGCTGTAATTACTGTCAATACTATCATTTTTCTTATTTTCATAGCTACCTCCTTTTTTATTCTCTAAATATAGAATAGATATATACTTATTATATTTTTTCATAAATACAGACTAGTAGGCGTCGAAATATAGTCCATCTCGGCGCCTTGCTTTCTACTGTATTTTATTTCTTAATCCTTTGTACAAAAGCATCCCTTTTGTACAATCAAATAACTCCTTTGTGTTAAATAAGCTCTTTTGTATCATAAGCTTCAACTCCTGCTTCTGTACCCTGAAAGCTTTTGTTCTATTTTGTTTAAGAATCTTCTGTTTTTCAGGATCGTATGTGCTTTCTCAGACGAGCAGCTTCCTCATCTGTGATAAGTATAGCATACTTTTATTTTTTGTCAAATCTTTGTCGTTTTTTCTTTTCTTTGCAAGTAAATATTGGTAATAATTCTTTCATAATAGGAAAAACCAATTAGCTTGGCAATAATGCCTGTGTGTGTGTACTTGTACGCATTTCAATTAAAGGTGTTCCCTTACCTTCAATATATTCTTTTGTAATCACCACTCTGCCAATATTTTCATCTTTTGGAATTTCATACATAATATCCAGCATAAAATCCTCTAAAAGTGCACGAAGTGCACGTGCTCCTGTCTTTTTCTCTTGTGCTTTTTCCGCAATAAGTTCTAGAGCATCTTCTGAAAATTGCAAATCAACAGCATCATAAGATAATAATTTCTGATATTGTTTAATAATCGCATTTTTTGGCTCTTTTAAAACACGTATCAACATTTCCTTATCTAATTCCTTTAAGGAAAAAATCATAGGAAGTCTTCCAAGAAATTCTGGAATCATGCCAAATTCCCTTAAATCTTCCGCTGTCGCTTTGCTTAAAATATCATAATCCTTATCATATTTATCTTTTAAATCACCATAAAATCCAATCGAAGAACGCTTATTTAATCTTGCTTTAATCACATCCCCAAGTTCCGAAAAAGCACCACCACAAATAAATAAAATATTGCTTGTATTTACTGTCTGCATTGGTACCATAGCATTTTTACTTGTTGCACCAACAGGCACTTCCACATCAGCACCTTCTAAAAGTTTTAAAAGCCCTTGCTGCACCGATTCTCCGCTGACATCACGACTATGAGCATTATGCTTTTTTGCAATTTTATCTATTTCATCAATAAAGATAATTCCATGTTCTGCACGTTCTACATCATTATCTGCTGCCATTAAAAGCTTTGACAATACAGATTCTACATCATCACCAATATAACCAGCCTCTGTTAAGGAAGTAGCATCTGTAATTGCTAAAGGAACATGCAAAAGTTCTGCAAGTGTCTTTACAAGGTATGTCTTTCCACTTCCTGTCGGTCCAAGCATCAGCATATTTGACTTTTCAATAATAACTTCATCATCTTCTGATTGCATGGAAACTCGCTTATAATGATTATAAACTGCAACAGAAATCGCCTTTTTTGCTCTCTCCTGTCCAATGACATACTCATCAAGATGTGCCTTAATAATATGTGGCATTGGCATATGATTAATATCAATCATAGGCTGCTGCTTTTTTTTCTTTTTTGCCTTTTTCTCCTTTTTTTGTTTTACTTTCTCCTGAGAAGCAGAATTTCCCATAAAAGAAAACATATTTGGCATTCCTCCTGTTAAATCCATATAAGGAAAGCCCCCTTGATTCATTGTATCAAATGTTTTCTGCATACAATCCTGACAAATACAGATATTATTTGGAATATGAATCATTTTTCCTGCTTTGCTTTCTGTACGTCTACAAATATAACAAATTTCTTCTGTACCCTTTGTATTATCATTTTCACCCATGCTGCCTATCCTTTCTATTTTATAGAAATTAGAGTTTCTGTTTCTTTAATCAATTTCAATTAAAAAATTGATTAAAGAAGTCAAAGAAATCATCTGATCCATTTCCATAATAATCATCCCCATTTCCAAAGATATCTCCGGAATTACCTCCTTGTTGTCCATTATTTCCATTTCCATCATTGTCATCATTTTTTGGTATTGGTATTGTAATATCATTATTATCTGAATTATCCGATTCTGAATTATCTGAGCCTTCCAAGCCGTCAATTGTGGATTTTCCCTTTAATTTTACTTTAAGTTCTATTTCTTTATACTTACCATTGCTGCTTCTTTGAATTGTTAATGTAACTTCTGTTCCAATTCGATAGCTGTGTACTTTCTGTGTTAATGCTTCTTTGGAAGAAATTTCCATACCATTAATTGCTGTAATAATATCGCCAACCTGAACACCGCCTTCTTTGGCTGCACCATCTTTAGAAACTTCATAAACATAAGCACCAATTGGAATTTTATACATTTCATTTGCATCACTTGTCACATCAATACAAGTGACTCCAAGATATCCTTGTTCTTTTTCCGTAAGCACTTCTCGTTTCATTAGCTCATCTAAAATTGGTATTGCACGAGAAATTGGAATTGCAAAACCCATGCCTTCTACTTTATCATCTGCATATTTTACAGAAGGAATCCCAATCACTTCACCGCTTAAATTTAATAATGCTCCGCCGCTATTCCCCGGATTAATGGCTGCATCTGTCTGCAG
>CAJTJZ010000013.1:22326-45365 GCA_910576895.1 uncultured Lachnospiraceae bacterium
TTTTCTCCTTCATTCACTTCTACTTCACGATCTTTCGCACTAATATAACCAACCGTTACCGATTGTCCATATCCAAGAGCATTTCCAATAGCAACAACCATTTCTCCAAGTCTAACATTATCTGATTTTCCTAAAGAAGCAATTTTAATCTGATTTTTTGTATCTTTTTTCAAATCACTTTTTTGTACAGAAATTACAGCAAGATCCGCCGCAGAATCTGTTCCTTTTGTTGTTGCTTTTGCTTTTTTCTCATCAATAAAGGTAATTTCAATATCATTAGCTCCTTCTACTACATGATTATTTGTAGCAATAAATAATTCATTCTCATTTTCTCCTATAAGAAAACCTGAACCACTGCCAATCGCATCTTGACTATACTTCTGTCCAAAATAATTATAAGTATCCGTAACTGTACAGTCAATAGAAACCATACTTGCCATAGATTCTTCTGCAATATCAGAAATTATTGTATTACCGGAAATACTATTGCTTACAGAAGTTCTGCCAATTGTTGAACTACCTGATTCTCCTTGTATTTTACTGAAATTAGAATTATTTTCATTATTACTAGAAAGCTGGTTTTCATTTTGCTCATTTTCAATCAAGGCAGTATTCCCCGGCTGAACAATCAACATATCAATTGCTTTTACGGTTGCTGCTACTGCAATACTAATTACAACAACAAGCCCTGCTATCATAATAACCTTCTTTGTCTTAGAACGAGACTTTTGTTTTTCTGGTATTTGATTATTATAAAATCCCTGATTATTTTCATAATTATAATTTTGCAGCCCATGTTGTTGCTGCCCATAATTATTTTGATTTTCTGTTCCTTGTTCCCCCTGATGATATCCATAGTCAGGAGCTTGATAGGTTGCATTTTGTCCATAAGAATTTTCTTGGTTGTATGCATTATTTTGATTATAGTAAGGATGATACTGATTTTGATTTTGTTGATCATTTTGATTATAGTAAGAATTATTTTGATTTTGCTGTATCTCTCCTTGTTGATGATCATGATTATAATCATATCCAAATGGAATTTGATTTTCATTCTCACTTGTATCAAAACCTTTATTTTCTGTTGATTCCGTTTCTTTTTTATTTTCAAATTCGTTTTCCATATCTTCTATCCCCCGTAATCTTTTTAAAGTTCCCCATACTCTAGCATAAAATTGTGTCCTGTCTGTGACGCTCTTAAAAACTATTTATAAATTCATACCTTGATAAATAAATCTTTATTACACTTGTTAGTAATTGTAACTTATTTTCTTCTGCAAGTCAATAAGCTTGTCATTTTGATATAGAAATTTATGACTTTTTTACTTACATTATTCACAAAATTTGCTATTTCAAAACTTTTTTCTATCTTACTATTTCATTTTAACAAATATTTCATAAATTTCCACTTGCAGGAAAAGCCATGTTTTTGTATTATATAGGAATGATTACCTTATACTATTGGATGGAAACTTTGTTTCCACTCACAAAGCGAGCATTTCCTGTTAAAGAAAGGATGATTGGTATAAATTATGATTAAATCAAATCAAAAAACTTTAAATATTATTCATGTTATTTTGGATGCAATCTTTGTTATGCTTTCCTTTTGGCTTTCCTTTCAATTTCGTTTTAATAAATTTTTCATTACAACAAAAATTATTCCTCCTCTTACTGCCTACAATCTTCCCTTCCATTGTTATTATAAGATGATGTTTACCCTTGTTCCTGTTTATCTTCTGATTTACTATACCTGCAATCTCTATAATCCAAAACGTTCTCGCAGCCGCCGATTGGAACTATTAGATTTATGTCGTGCAAATATTTTTGGTATTGCTTTTCTTAGTACTTATATTACTTTTATGCAAGTTCAGAATATGTCCCGTTGGTTTATTCTTTATTTTTTTATTACAAATCTTACCCTTGGTTTTGCTTTTCGGCGAGGACTTATTATGATTTTACGCCATTTTCGAAAAAAAGGCTATAATATTAAACATATCGTTATTGTTGGTTATAGTCGTGCAGCAGAAGGCTATATTGATCGTATTTTAAAAAATCCGGAATGGGGCTATCAAATTCATGGCATTCTTGATGATAATAAAAAGCCCGGAGAATCTTATCGTGATATCAAAGTACTAGGAAAAATAGACAATTTATTTAAAATTTTGCCAAAAAATAAATTAGATGAAATTGTCATTACATTAAGTTTAAATGAATATCATAAATTAGAGCATATTGTTACTTTTTGTGAAAAATCAGGTGTTCATACAAGATTTGTACCAGATTATAATAATCTTATCCCAACAACACCTTATATTGAAGACTTTAATGGGCTTCCTGTGATTAATATCCGTCATGTACCACTTTCTAGTCCAGTAAATAAATTTATTAAGCGTTTTATGGATATTACTGGAAGCACAGTAGCTTTATTAATTGCTGCAATTCCTATGTTTATTGTTGCAATTATTATAAAAACAACTTCCAAAGGACCTTTAATTTATTCTCAAGTAAGAGTAGGACTTCATAATCGGGAATTTAAAATGTATAAATTTCGTTCTATGGCAGTTCAAGAAGAAACAGCAGAAAAAAAAGCATGGACTGTTAAAAATGATCCACGTGTAACACCAATTGGCAAATTTATTAGAAAAACAAGTATTGATGAACTTCCACAATTAATTAATGTATTAAAAGGAGATATGAGCCTCGTTGGCCCAAGACCAGAACGTCCTTTTTTTGTAGAGCAATTTAAAGAAGAAATTCCCCGTTATATGATTAAGCATCAAGTACGTCCCGGTATGACTGGCTGGGCACAAGTCAATGGCCTTCGTGGCGATACTTCGATTCCAAAAAGAATTGAACATGATCTTTATTATATTGAAAATTGGACAGCAGGACTTGATATTAAAATTTTATTTTTAACAGTATTTAAAGGATTTGTAAATCCAAATGCTTACTAATTCTAAAAAATATAAGATATCATTGCTCTTAAAATTTTATATAAAATACCATTGCTTCCTAAAATATTTTTAAAATACCTCTTGAATTTTATTTTCAAATCGTGTATGATTTTATATATTGTAAGAACAAGTGTTTGTTTTTTACATAAAATAAAGAAGTAAGATATTTAGAAGAAATGGAGTAAATTCTATGGAACAATATAATGGAAGTCAAATTGTAGTCCTAGAAGGACTGGAAGCCGTAAGAAAACGTCCCGGAATGTATATCGGAAGTACAGGACAGCGGGGACTTCATCATCTTATATGGGAAATTTTAGACAATGGCATTGATGAACATCTTGCTGGCTTTTGTACAGAAATTTCAATTACACTACAAAAGGATGGTGGAATTACCATTGCAGACAATGGGCGTGGCGTACCTGTTGATATCCACCCTACAAAACATATTCCTACCGTTCGTGTTGTTTATACTATTTTACATGCGGGAGGAAAATTTGGTGCTGGTGCTTATAAAGTATCTGGCGGACTACATGGTGTTGGTGCTTCTGTTGTCAATGCACTTTCAAAAAAAATGAGCGTAGAAGTACGCCGAAATGGAAAAATTTACAAAGATGAATATATTAATGGTGGACATGCTATTCTTGCACTTGATGAAAATGGAATGCTTCCTTCGATTGGAAACTGCCGAAAAAATGATACAGGAACAAAAGTTACTTTTTATCCTGATGATACTATTTTTGAATCTGTGGAATTTAAAACAGAAACCATTAAAAAGAAACTAAAAGAAATTGCCTATCTAAATAAAAATTTAAAAATTATATTTTATGATCAAAAAGAAGATAAAACTTCTATTTATCAAGAAGCTTATGGAATCCAAAGTTTTGTAAGTTATATTAATCGTGATGCTACTATATTACATGATATGCCTATTTATATTGAAGGTACTTCTGGTGATATTGAAGTAGAAATTGCCTTTCAGTATACAACTGATTTTACAGAACAAATCAATGCTTACTGCAATCGTATCAATGTTGTTGACGGCGGTACTTTAGTGACTGGTTTTAAAACAGCACTAACACGTGTTATGAACCAATATGCAAGAGAACTTGGTGTTTTAAAAGAAAAAGATGAAAACTTTGACGGAAAAGATATCCGAAATGGACTTGTTGTTATTATTTCTATCAAACATCCTGATCCACAATTTGAAGGCCAAACAAAGACAAAACTTGGAAATACGGATGCAAAAAGTGCTGTAGATGAAGTATTTAGCACACAAGTACAACACTACTTTGATAAAAATGTAGAAATTTTAAAAAAGATTTTGGAAAATGCTGCTCGTTCTTATAATGCCAGAAAAGCAAGTGATAAAGCAAGAACGGCTGTTTTAAAACAATTAAATGATGTTGATACAAGAAGTAAGCTTGCAAGCTGTTCCTCTAAAAAACCAGAAGAATGCGAAGTTTATATTGTAGAAGGGGATTCTGCTGGTGGTACTGTTAAAACAGCTAGAAATAGAAAAACACAGGCAGTTCTTCCTCTACGTGGAAAAATTTTAAATGTAGAAAAAGCAACACTAGAAAAAATTCTTTTAAATAATGAAATTAAATCTATGATTGCTTCATTTGGCTGTGGTATTGGCGATGAATTTGATATTACAAAACTTCGTTATGATAAAATTATTATCCTTACGGATGCTGATGTGGACGGTGCTCATATTAGTACACTTTTGCTGACTTTTTTTTATCGTTTTATGCCAGAGCTTATTAAAGAAGGAAAAATATATCGTGGCTTGCCGCCATTATATAAAGTTGAATATGAAATGATTGGAAAGACTGCAAAAACATCTATGAATCAAATAAATACAAGCAATACTACAAAAGGAAAAAAGAAGGGGAAAAAACAGCTTTCCCAATATTTATTTAATGATTTTGAACTTGAAAAGTTTCGCAAAAATCAAAATTATAAAATTATTAATCTCCAACGTTACAAAGGACTTGGCGAAATGGATGCAGAACAACTTTGGGAAACTACACTTGATCCAGATTCACGAATTTTAGCGAAAGTATCCATTTCTGATACTGTAGAAGCCGATGAAGTAACTTCTCTCCTTATGGGAAACAATGTTCCTCCACGCCGTGAATTTATTATGTCAGAAGGAAAATATGCGAATGTAGATTTATAAGAAAGGCTTGGTGTAAATTATGCTGACGAAACAGCCGCAAAATATGATTGAACTTGACTTTGCAGAAGAAATGAAAAACTCCTATCGTGATTATGCTATGAGTGTTATTATAGAACGAGCTCTGCCAGATATCCGCGATGGATTAAAACCTGTACAACGCCGTATTCTTTTTGCTATGAATGAGCTTGGACTTGATCCAAAAAAACCACATAGAAAGAGTGCTCGTATTGTTGGTGATACTATGGGTAAATATCACCCTCATGGAGATAGTTCCATTTACGATGCCCTAGTACATCTAGCAGAAGATTATTCCCTATCGATTCCCCTTGTTGACGGACATGGAAATTTTGGTTCTATTGATGGGGATCGTCCTGCTGCTATGCGTTATACAGAAGCACGTCTTTCTGAAGGTGCTATGACATTACTTCATAATCTTGATAAAGATTTGGTGGAATTTATGCCAAATTTCGATAATAGCGAAAAAGAACCTATGGTTTTACCTGCTAGTATTCCCAATCTTTTAATTAATGGCACTACAGGAATTGCTGTTGGTATGACTACTTCTATTCCGCCACATAATCCGGGGGAAATTATAGATGGTGTTATTTCTTATATGGATGTACCAAATATTACCAATGAACAGCTTATGCTTTGTATTCCCGGTCCAGATTTTCCAACAGGAGGTATTATTACAAATCCTGATGATATTCCTGCCATTTATGCTTCTGGTGAAGGTCGTCTGCGGATTCGTGCAAAATGTGAAATAGAAGATAGCGATTATGGCAGAAAAAATATTATTATTACAGAAATTCCTTATACTATGGCAGGTAATAAAACAAAACTAGTAGAAAGTCTTGTTTCTATGATGAAAGATAAAGTTTTTGATGAAATTTATGATGTACGTGATGAATCTTCTAAAGAAGGGATTCGTATTGTAATTGAAGTCAAAAAAGATCGTGATATTGAAAATCTTCTCAATGGGCTTTATAAAAAAACACCGCTAGAAGATACTTTAAGCATTAATCTTCTTGCAATCAAAGAAAAGCAGCCAATTGTATTTGATTTAAAATCTATGATTGGCGAATTTGTGACTTTTCAGGAGGAATTATATACAAAAGAATATCATCATCTTTTAAAAAAGGCAGAAAATCGTTTAGAAATTGTAAATGGACTTATCAAAGCTACCGATGTGATTGATTTAATTATTGAAATTTTACGTGGTTCAAATACGATTGCTCAAACAAAAAACTGTCTTATTCATGGTGATATTAGTGAAATTACATTAAAAAGTGCTGCATCGAAAAAAAAGGCATCCAAACTTAATTTTACAGAACGACAAGCAGATGCTATCCTTGCTATGCCGCTTAGCCGCCTTATTGGATTAGAAATTTTAAAACTACATGAAGAAAGTGAAACATTATTAAAATCAATTGAAGATTATGAGAAAATACTTCATAATAAAAAAGAACTTCATAAAGTAATTAAAAAACGCCTGAAAGAATATAAAAAACAATTTTCACGTCCAAGACGTACCCGCCTTATGGCTATGACAAATCAAGATTATATTGAGGAATTTAAAGAAGAAGATCTTGTTATTTTAATTGATAAATTTGGCTATACAAAATGTATTGATAGTAATAGTTACAGCCGTATGAGCGAAGAAAATCAAAAAGAATTTCAACATATCATTTCTATGAAAAATACAGATAAGCTCTGTCTTTTTACAATACAAGGAAATATGTATCAAATCAAAGCCTCTGCAATTCCACGTTGTCGTGCAAGGGATAAAGGTGTTTTATTACAAAGCCTATGTAAACTTGGACAAGAGGAAATTATACTTTATACAAACTTTGAAACATTATTTGAATCACAGCTTCTTTTTGTAACAGAACATGGCTATATTAAAAAAGTATCTGGTGCAGAATTTGAATCTGTCCGCTCTGTTATCGCATCTACAAAACTTGAAAAAGAGGATAAACTTGCAGGACTTGCTATGCTATCTGCAAAAGAAACATTAGAAAATAATCATAAAATCATTTTAATTACAAAAAAGAAATTAACGCTTGGTTTTTCTTTAGAAGAAGTTCCAGAAATGAAAAAAAGTGGACGAGGTGTAAAAGCGATCCAATTAAATGATGGTGATATCATTGATTTTGCCATCTGTGTATCACTAACACAAGAATCTTTTCTATTTCATGAAAAGAAATACCCTGTGAAAAAGATTAAAATGCGAAAACGTGGAGCAAAAGGAGAAAAAACTTCTTTATAGAAAATCAAAAAAATTAATGGAAAAAAGCCTTTGGAAAGTTACCAAAGACTTTTTTTATGATCCTTATTATATTAGTGAACATGACGAGATCGATACTTATTCTCTATCACAGTCACATAGACAACCATAGCAAGAATAGATTCTACCATAGTTCCTAATACAGTAATAATAATCCATGATGAATTCTGTTTTGCAAGTAAAGGAATCCCAAATAGAATTAGTAATATGCCATAAATAATCCAAAGTTTTCCAACAGCTCTATTATATTTTGGCACATCTTTTTCCTCTACGGGAATATTTTTTGCATTTGCCCAAAAACCAAAAGGAACGGTCGTTTTTGCTGTACAGTCAAAAATTCCCATAGCGATAAATGCAATTCCAACAAATAGCCAGATAACAAATCCTATCATTTCCGTCACCCCTTAGAGTACAATTACCATTACAATTTTATAATTTAGAACTTAACATCCTTTAAAATATCACAAAAATCAAAGGTTGCAAAATAATCTTTTGGTGTTTCTGCTCGACGAATTAGTTGTATACTGCCATCTTCTTTTAATAAGATCTCGGCTGATCGCAGCTTTCCATTATAATTATATCCCATAGAAAATCCATGTGCACCTGTATCATGAATTACAAGAAAGTCCCCTTTATCAATCTTTGGAAGCATACGATCAATTGCAAATTTATCATTATTTTCGCAAAGCGAACCTGTAATATCATATTTATGATCACATGGTTTACTTTCCTTGCCCATCACTGTAATATGATGATACGCTCCATACATTGCAGGACGCATTAAATTTACAGCACAAGCATCTACTCCAATATATTCCTTATAAGTATGTTTTTCATGAATTGCCTTTGTTACAAGATGCCCATAAGGAGCAAGCATAAACCGCCCAAGTTCTGTAAAAACAGCAACATTTTCCATTCCAGCAGGTAAAAAAACCTCATCATAAACCTTATGTACCCTTTGGCCAATGACTTCAATATCATTACCTTCTTTATCTGGCTCATAAGGAATGCCAATACCACCAGAAAGATTAACAAAGGAAATATCTGCCCCTGTCTTTTCTTTAAGTTCTACAGCTAACTCAAATAAAATCCTTGCCAGTGTAGGATAATATTCATTTGTTACTGTATTACTAGCAAGAAAAGAATGAATCCCAAACTTTTTCACACCTTTGGATTTTAAAATCTGATATGCTTCTATCATTTGATCATGTGTCATACCATATTTCGCATCTCCCGGATTGTCCATAATATTATTACTAATTTTAAATACACCACCGGGATTATAACGACAACAGACAGTTTCTGGCAAAACTCCATTACAAGCTTTTTCTAATGCTTCAATATGAGTAATATCATCTAAATTAATATAAGCATGAATATCTCTTGCTTTTGTAAATTCTTCTAATGGTGTATCATTAGAAGAAAACATAATATCTCCCGGTTTATGAAAACCAACAGCCTCTGACATCATAAGTTCTGTCATAGAAGAACAGTCTGTCCCACAACCTTCTTCTTGTAAAATTTTTAAAATAAATGGATTTGGTGTTGCTTTTACAGCAAAATATTCTTTAAATCCTTGATTCCATGAGAATGCCTTTTTTAATCTTCTAGCATTTTCTCGGATTCCCTTTTCATCATATAAATAAAATGGTGTTGGATAGGTTTTATTTATTTCTTCAAGCTGTTCTAAGGTTACAAATGGTTTTTTCATCTTTCTTCCTCGTTTCTTAAGCTACACATCACTTTTTAAATCCATAATCCATTTATCCGGATAACGATAAATATCTTCTGCTGACTCAATACCATATCTTGATGACACCTCTTTAAAATATCCCTTGATTGTATCATGACTGATGATTTTATTATTCATTTTATCACGAGAAATCTTAAAAAAGGTTTTTTCCCTATTCATAATTGCAGAAAACATATGCTTTCCATACCAACCAAAAGCATCAATGACACCATTAATAATATTTTTTTCCTTCTCAGTAAGAGCATTTTCCGCTAAATCAAGCACCGCTGGAACTTTTGCTGCCATTTGTTTAAATACATTAAGATATGGATAACCTTCATTATTAATCATATAATCATCTTTAAATAAAGGAACGCCATCCAGAGCAAGCGAAAATCCTTGTGCATAATATAACAATGCCTGTGCGTCTGTTGCACTGATATATCCTTTATATTGATTAATAATATACTGTAATACAATATTAATCTTTGTATCCATCATTTTTGCAAGAACTGCTTTTTTACTTTTGCGATATGCAACCCCCGTCAATAAATCCTTATTTTCTTCCAATATCGCATAATAATATGACGGATTTTCTAGAATCATCTGAAGCTTCCCTGCATACTCTTTTGTAGGAATATCGCCCTCTAAATAACGAATAATTGTAGTTTCGCCCCATCCAAGCAGCTTAGATAGAGGCTTTTTCCCAATTCGGTATTCGTCTAAAATTCTTTGAATATCTTTCACAGTTACTTGTGTTTCTGTATTCATTGGTAGTCCCTCCTTCGCAGTTTGTTTTAAACTTTTTAACTTTTCAATAAAGAAATCGGTTGAATTATAACTATATAATATTATTAATTCAACTGATTATATCATAATATATCCTATCTTTAAAATCAAGTCCTTTATTATAATTTTACTGAGATATTGAAAATTATTAAGAAAGAAATAATTGATAAAGTTCTTTTATTGTATTACAATAATAATCTGGTGGATATTCTGTTGTTTTTAAATCTTTCTCTTTTGCCTCTCCAGTAAAAACAAGCAGCGTATCTGCTCCTGCATTTAGCCCACAGGCAATATCTGTATAAAGGCGATCTCCTATTACTAAAGTATCTTCTAAAGAATAACCATATAATTCTAACGCCATTGTTACCATCATAGGATTTGGTTTTCCAAGAAATTCTGGTTCTCGTTTTACTGCATATCCTATCATACTGCAAATAGCTCCGCAATCTGGTATAAAGCCAAATCCTGTTGGACATGCTAAATCTTTATTTGTTGCATAATAGTTTACCTGTCTTGTCTGTAATAAACGGCAAATATCAGTTACTTTTCCATAATTTAACTCACTATCAAACCCAACAATAGCAGCAGAAATTTTATCTATTGTATCTTCTGACAATTCTTCTGTTACAGAAAGACCAAATGATTTTAATTCCTGTAAAAATGACTTTGTTCCTAAAATATATAAAAGTTCCTGTTGATAATGCTGTTTTAAAAAGTATCCGGTTACATAAGATGCTGTTAAAAAATTCGTTTCATCTACTTTAAGTCCCATTTTTGTATATTTCTCTACATAATCTTTGATTCCCTTTGTAGAATTATTTGTAATAAAAATATATTTTCCACCCCGTTCTCTAATTAGATTTAAAAACTCCAAAGCTCCTTCAATCCATTCTGTATCCAAAGAAACTGTACCATCAATATCTAATAAAAATAGTTTTTTTGCCTTTAATGAACTATTGATATACTGCATGTATCTTTTCTTTCCTTTCTATATATAGTCAATCATAACAATAGATTATAAACAGAAAACCTATTATTATAAATAGAAAAAGGCTTCCACTTCTTGATAGGAAACCTCTTTTTAATCAAAATCTAATTAATATTATTCCTTCTTTTTTGCATTTAAATCTTCTTTAATTTTTGTAGTAGAAATTCCTTCTGTTCTTGGAAGATATACAACTTCACAATATTCCTTTAAAAAGTCAAATTTCCCTTTCCAGTCATCTCCCATAACAAAAACATCCACTTGATTCTTTACTACATCATCAATTTTTTGTTCCCATGTATATTCTGGCAGCACCTCATCCACATATCTAATTGCTTCTAAAATTTTTTTTCTATCTTCAAAGCTATAATATGCCTTTTTATTTTTAATTGCATTAAACTCGTCTGAAGATACTACTACAATTAAATAATCACCAAGTTCCTTTGCCCTACGTAAAAGATTGATATGCCCTACATGCAAAAGATCATAAGTTCCATAAGTAATTACTTTTTTCATTTTTTTATTTCCTTTCGTAACTTATTATATTTGCTTTGACAATCTGACTTATGATTAATCAAATATCATCTTTGCTCTATTTCTTATGATTCATAAAAATTTAGCAAGGAAACCCACTGTAGGCAATACTTTTCATTCATGAAAAGCATTGCAAGCTTTAGGCGGTGGGAGGAATTGCGTATTCCGTCCTTGCATCCTCCTTCTTACTTAAATTATGCTGGCACAATGCTTGTAAAGCCCCCTGCCAGCTAGGGTAATGCAGCCATCGCCAATGTTATCCTACGGTTTTGTGCATACATCACTGTTCCTACCCATCAGAACTGTTTAAACATATGCCTTAGAGCTTGGGACTTGGCTGTACATCCCAAGGTAACTATCTATTCGCAGGTAACGTAGCCAGGGAAGGCTTAGGCTAGTCAACCATGGACTTTTACAAGCCCATTCCATGCAATGCTTTTCATAAATGAAAAGTATTGCAAACTTTAGGGGATGGGTAGTTGACTTGAATCATTATCATTATCATCTTCATCAATATCAATTTCTTTTTGATAAACACGAATCACAGTATCCGTATCTCCATCTGCTATAATTTGGCCATTTTCCAATAAAATTGCCCGATTACACACTTTACGAATCTGTTCTATTGAATGAGATACAAATAAAACAGTTGTCCCCTTATCAAACATTTTTCTAAGTTTCCGAATACATTTTCTGCGAAATCTTGCATCCCCAACTGCTAAAACTTCATCTAAAATCAAAATATCTGGTTCCATAATGGTGGCAATTGCAAAACCAAGCCTTGCTCTCATACCAGAAGAATAATTTTTAATTGGAATATCCATAAACTTTTTTAAACGTGCAAATCGAACAATTTGTGTATATTTCTCATCAATTAATGCTTTTGAATATCCAAGCATAGCCCCATAAAGATAAATATTTTCGCTGCCAGTATACTGTTTATCAAAACCAGCACCTAATTCCAATAATGGAACTAAATCACCATCTAGTTCTACCGTTCCTTCTGTTGGTTTCATAACTCCAGCAATAATCTTTAATAATGTGCTTTTTCCTGCACCATTTAAACCAAGAATCCCAACACGCTCTCCTTTTTTTATTTCAATTGAAATATGATTAAGAGCATGAAAAGTTTCATATTGAAGTTTTCCTTGCAGTCGTCTAATCACAAATTCCTTAAAATTATCAACCCTTTCTGTACTTAGGTTAAATGTCATAGAAACATTGTTTACTCTGACTGCGATATCATTTTCCATAAAATCTTAAATTTTCCTTCCTTCTTACAACTCTATCATTCCATATATTACACATAAAAAATAAATTTATCCTGATTTTTTTGAAATACATAAATTCCAAGAAAAAATAATGCAAAACTAAATAATGCTGTTAATCCTAAAGTGTGCCAATGAAATACTTCAACAGAAGAAGGAATCACACTTTGCCGCAATAAAAGAATAACCATATAAACTGGATTTAACCGAAGTACCCAGTCATATCCATTTTCTACTACAAGAGAAACATCATAGAAAATAGCACAAGTATACATAATCATGGTAAGTGCTACATTCCATAAATATTGCATATCCCGAAAAAATACCTCAAGCGTGGCAAGAATAAGTCCAACCCCTGTTGACATAAAAAAAATCAATACAATTGGTACAAAACTAAAAAACGTTATAAAAGAAACGGGTGCTTGTAATACAATTGCAACAAGAATCAATACAAGTAATGACAACAAAAAGAAAATAAAATTTGAAAATATTGTTGTCAAGGGATAAATTATTTTTGGTACATTTACTTTACGAAGCATGGCAGAATTATTTTGAATTGACTTCATTGCCGATTTTGTAGCACCCGAAAAAAATGTATAAATTAATTTTCCTGTTAATACATATAGGGGAAATAATCGATCACTTTTCCCTTTTAACTGTGAAAATACAAAACACAAAACTATCATAGTAAGCAGTGGTTCTAGAAGCGTCCAAATATATCCCATATAAGAACGCCGATACTTTAATTTAATATCTCTAGAAACAAGCTGCTGTATTAGAAAGCTATACTTTTTTGCATTTACTATAAAAGTCTGCATAATCTACCTTTCTTAAATTAATTTTGGCGAATGCGGTTAATTGCACTAAAAATAGCACGAATGGAAGCTCTTGTAATATTAGAGCTAATTCCAACACCATATGTTGTTACTTTCTTTTCCTCATCCATCAAATGAATATATGCGGCTGCCTGTGCATTAGAACCTGCATTTAATGCGTGTTCTGTATAATCCAACACTTTAATTTTCATATGAAGTTCTTTTTGAAAACCTCTTTGTACTGCATCAATTGGCCCATTCCCAATCGCTTCAAAACTTTTTTCTACTCCATTATCTGTATATCTTAATGTTACAATTGTTTTTAAATTATCATCTGTTTCGGAAAGATCCTCAATTCTAGAACCCTTATAATGCAATGGCTCTTTTTTCATAATATATTGTTCTCTAAACTGTTCCATAATTGTTTCTGGTGCAACCTCACCTTGACGTTCTGCAATTTCTTGTATTACATCTGCAAACTCTTTATGCATTCCTTTTGGCAGTTTAAAGCCATAATAGCTATCCATAACAAAGGCAACACCGCCCTTTCCTGACTGGCTGTTAATACGAACGACTGGCTCATATTCTCTGCCAAGATCTGCAGGATCAATTGGCAAATAAGGAACTTCCCAATGTGTTAAACCTCGCTCTTTTAAAGCATTAATTCCTTTATTAATTGCATCTTGGTGAGAACCAGAAAAAGCAGTAAATACTAATTTTCCTGCATAAGGATGACGTGCATCTATTGGCATTTTATTACAATGCTCATAAATATCAATAATCTCATTTACATTTTCAATATTAAGTTTCGGATTAATTCCTTGTGAAAACATATTATAAGCAATATTTAATACATCCACATTTCCAGTACGCTCTCCATTTCCAAATAAAGTACCCTCAATTCTATCTGCACCAGCAAGCAAAGCCAGTTCAGAAGCGGCAACCGCCGTCCCACGATCATTATGTGGATGTACACTTAAAATTACTCGTTCTCTATCTTTAAAATGACGACACATCCATTCAATCTGATCTGCATAAACATTTGGTGTTGTCATTTCTACTGTAGAAGGCAAATTAATAATTACTTTTTTCTCTTTTGATGCCTCCCAAGTATCTAAAACAGCTTCACAAACTTCCAAAGCATACTCTAATTCTGTTCCCGTAAAACTTTCTGGTGAATATTCTAAAATCACTTCTCCATTGTAATTTTTCATATATTTCTTTACCATATTTGTACCATCAACGGCGATTTGTTTAATTTCGTCTTTACTCATATGAAATACAACATCCCGCTGTAATGTTGAAGTGGAATTATAAATATGGACAATTGCTTTTGGAATCCCTTGAATTGCTTCAAAAGTACGTTTTAATAAATGATCTCTACATTGTGTCAAAACCTGTACTGTCACATCTTCCGGAATTAAATCTCTTTCTACTAACTGCCGCAGAAAATCAAATTCAATTTTTGATGCTGATGGAAATCCAACTTCAATTTCTTTAAAACCAAGTTTTACTAATTCCTTAAAAAACTGAATCTTTTCTTCTACTACCATTGGCTCAATTAATGCCTGATTTCCATCACGCAAATCTACACTACACCATATTGGTGCTTTTTCAATTTCTTTATTTGGCCACTCTCTCTCTGGGTAATCAACAACAGGTACTCTTTGATATCTTTGATAATTTAACATAATTACAAATCCTTTCCGACTCCTTATTTCTTGTCTTTGTCTAATAGAAAGGAAACTCCTTAAAATTTCTTATTTGATAGTTTCCTTCTAAAACTACTAATCAACGTGCTTCTTTCTTATGCTTTGGAGTCGATAGATCACGCTGTACTTCTTTATAATAAATAATATCACAGGATCTGCTCTTTTTTGCATAGTCCCATAAAATCATCTTCCTTCTTTCTATCAATCTATTCTTTAATTTATTGTATTAGTATTTATATAGTTTCGCTATTATAACATTTGCATTTCCATTTTGCAATCCCTAAATTACATTACTTTTTCTTGTTCTAAAGGAATAATCTGTTCACCTAATCCGCCCATAACCGCTGTTTCTAATGCTTTTAATGCTTGTTCTTCATCTTTTCCATCACATTCTAATATCATTTCTTCCCCATACTTTACACAAGCACTTAATACACTAATGACACTTTTTGCATTATAACGCCCCGTTCCTTTACAAATTGTAATTTTACTGGAAAATTCTAATGCTTTTGTACAAAATCTTTCCGCTGGACGCAGATGAATCCCAACTTGATTTAAAACAGTTACTTTTCCACTTACCATAAACCCTTCCCCCTTTACTCTCCGCAAAGGATAGGTAAGGTAAACACAACAAAGAAAGCCTGTTTGCTCTGCCCGACACCTTTGCCGAGTATTTTTTATTGTTTAAAAGAACAAAATTTCTATGAAATCTTAATAGAAAGTTTCATTTCTTCTGAAAGAATGATACCACTCTCTGGTTTATCAAATAAAATTGTAACTCTATGACTTCCCTTTGTCAACCTTTCCACATCTATATGAGGATTTAATTTTTGAACACTTAATTTATTTAAGTCTTTCTGTATTCCTTGAACCATAACCTCATATGCTTTTTGACTACTTCCTCTCTCATATGTGTACCCATCTTGTTTTCCTTCCAATGTTACATCAGAAGCTTTAAAATAAAACTTTTGTGAAACTAATCTTTCTATTTCTAACTGAACGCTAATCACTGGATTTACTTCCGATACTGTAATATTGTCTGGCAGATAATCTTCTACTTGAAATGTTTGTTCTCCACTTTCAAACCATCCTGTCAAATCAATTGGAATTACTAACTCATCAATTTTTTCTAGCTTTTTTTGCCCTCCTGCAATTACAATCTTTTTTGGTTCATATTCCATTGAGGTACAAAGATAGCCCGGCTCTGTTTCCTCTCCAAGAGAAAGTGTTACAGGAATTGTTTTTGTTTTCCTTACATTTAATTCTACTCTCGCCTGACTGACACTAAATTTTAGCTTATCGCCTTCTATTATTGTGCCATCAGAAGTATATGCTTTTGGCTCTGCTCTTGTAACAAATGTTTTCTTTGCATTAGAAACATCCACCTCTAAACGTACTTCTGATACTTTTTTTACTTGTGATTTTGCACCAGTTACTTTAATAATATTTGGTTTTGATGTTGCACTCACCATATAATATCCATCTGCTACTGTTCCAATCTGCTGAATCACTGGTACAAAAGATGCTGTTTTCATATTTTCCAATGATACTGTTAAAGTCTGGACTTTTCCAAGTGTACAAGTTAAAGAAGGAAATTTTGTACACTCTGAATAAATATTCACAGCATTTACTACAGATAATTGCGATAAATCTGCTGTTGCACTTAAATCCTGCATTGTCACTTTATCAACTTTGCTTTTCTTTCCTGTCACCGTAATATCGACTGTTTTACCTTGTACAATTTCATAAACCTTATCTAAGGTAGATACTGCATCTTCATGAATCACAGAAACTGGAACATTTGTAAACTGTCTTGAACGTATTGGATCATCAATATTAATTACCATAATCCAGAACAATATAGCAAGACATAGGGATAATGCCTTTATCCCAAGATTTTTGGTAATCTTATCTTTCACTATGCTTTCTTCCTGCCTTTCCGAAACAGTTTAATTTTTTTCATTTCTACCGTTCTATTTTGCCCTTCTATTAAAATCTCACGCAAAAGATCAACATCTATATTCTGTCTTAGCTTTCCATTAATTGCTACGGAAATTCCCCCTGTTTCCTCCGATACAATTAATGTAATAGAATCTGTTACCTCACTAACTCCAATTCCCGCACGATGTCTTGTTCCTAATGCTTTATTTAATTGCATATTATCCGATAATGGCAAATAGCAGGTAGCAGAACTAATTCTATTTCCCCGTATTAATACAGCACCATCATGTAATGGTGTATTGTGCTCAAAAATATTAATTAACAACTGGCTTGTTACAACAGCATCTACTACAATGCCAGTACGTTCAAATTCACCAAGAGCCGTATTCATTTCTATTACAATTAATGCTCCCGTCTTTGCTTTTCCAAGTTCTGAACACGCCCTTACTAATTCTTGAATTGTTTTTGTTGTATAACGCTCATTAGAATCTTCTGATTCTTCCGTTGCAAATAATTGCACCTTAATATTCTGTCTGCCAAGCTGTTCTAAAGCACGCCGAAGCTCTGGCTGAAAAATTACAAGCAAAGCTGTAATCCCTACACCCATAGTATTTGTAAATAACCATAAAATCACATTCCATTGCAGGATATAAGATAATACAAAAAAGCCAAATAGCATTACAAGACCTTTGCATAAATTCCATGCACGTGTATCTCGAATCCATAAAATCAAATGGTAAATTAAAAATGTTAAAATCCCAATCTCGATAATATCTAAAATCCCAATTGATGGAAAGGAAACCCCTGTCAAATATCTATCTACAAAGTCCCTTACCTTTGCCATTCCATCACCTCATGATATGTCTTAATTTTTTTCTAATCTTATTTCATGTTCACTTTATTGTTTTCTTTTCATTTTTTGTTCTATATTTTCCCAGCTTTCTATCAAAAATTTCCGATGGTTCTGCTTCAAAACTATCTTCTGTCATTTTTTCTTGATTAGAAACCTTTTGTTGCACTTCCTGTAAATTTGTTGTATTCCCTGTTACATGTTGTACATTAATCCGTTTAACCTGTTTTCTTGGTGCTGCTACTTGCATTTTTGGAACTGCCTTTACATAATAATAGTAATCATCATCATCAAACTGTATTGTTTCAATACGAGAATAGTCAAGTGGATATAACAAAAATTGTATCATAAAAGCAAGTAATACCGACACTACAGAGCCAATCAATAAAAATACAGGAGAACCGTCAATTTTAAAAATTAACTCACCTATAAGCAAAACTGTTAAAAATAAAAGACTGCCTACTAAAATAGCTGTCTGAAATGCATGAGCTATTGCCTGTATTCTAATTAAATAAACAACAATAATCACAAAAGCTATGGCTGCTAAATACAAAAACATGGCTCGATTATGTATTAGCATATCCATTACATTTTGATAAGAAACTATCATACTTTCTAGTGTAATTTCTCCTGCGGTAGTAAAAACTACTGTTTTTAATATTTGAAATAGAAAAAAGACAATAATTCCACAACCCGCTGCAATAATTCCTGCTGGTTCTGCCAATAAACCAATTAATAATGCCAAAAGCAATGGAACTTGCAATGACATTGCAAGCGGCATTAATACAAGCACATAACTATAACCCGGCGTAAATCGTTCAAATAAAAGAAATAATACAAGAAAAACACCAATTACAAGAAGTGCAAGCAAAGAAGCTGCTGCATAAACATGAATTAATGCAAAACCGGCTGTAATAATGACAAAAAACTGTGCTGGTACAAAAGCAGCTACTAGTGATGCAGCAAAAATAATCAAACCATTTTTTAAATGATGATCATAACCTAACACCTGATTAATATAAAAAATAATTATTATAGAAAGTAAAAACTTCCATAAGGGTCGCAGCAACTTTTCATAATCTCTATAAATGAGCCGCAGCTTATCCCTCCAAACTAAAATCTCTGTCACTTTTCTTTCCTCCTTTATGGAGTTTAAATTTCTTCATTTCCTTTATAATATTTCCGTAAAGAGCGAAGATTATTGTAATATTTTCCTAGCCTTTCTCTAGAATTCTTAATTCGATAAGCAGATAAAAAAGCAGTTACAAGCTCAGATACAACTAAAATTAGTAAATAAACAGCAAACAATAATAATCCAAATTGAACATAATTCTTTTCTGCTATATGAAAAAAATATTCTACTTTATAAGCCGCAAGCATAACAGCAAGAATTGCTAATCCAAGTGTTACATAAAAAAATGTTTTTAACATTTGAAAACGGACATAATCAGAACGATAATATTTCGCAAGACGAAAGTCCTCTTTTCCTTCTCTTTTTTCATATAATGCAAGCCTTGCCATAAGACCAATTTTTCGATTATCCAGCATAAAAATCACCTCCAAATTATTGATTTTTAAACTAGTCCAAGATCCAATATCTTCTATGGAAATTATCTTATTTATTTTTATTCTAACATATTACTTTCTGTATGGCAAGACAAGAAATTTTATAACTCCATCGCAGTAAATGTTCCTTTTTTTGCATCATAATGAAATACTTTTCTAGAAAGAATCTCTGTTGGATCAAATGCTTCATTTACCCCTTTTAAATTCCGCAGTACCTGTAATGGTTTCATTGTCCCTTCTGGATGTATTTTGGCTTCATGAATACTTGTAAATGCAACATAAAATCCGCCTTTTGCTAATTGTGCCAATCGTTCCTTTACTCCCGGATAGAATAAAGCAATCGCCCCATTTGTCTGCTTTGTTGTTGTAATTGTTGGTGGCATAAACCCTGAAATATCTACCGGTTTGCTTCCAAGTGCCATAAATGCTCCTTGTGTATAAGAAGGATGATAACATTCAGCAAGTGTTGTATACATTCGTGGCGGTGCTATTACATTTGTATTTAGTAATGCATTTTCCCATACTGTATCAAAAGAAAGTTTCCATTCCTCAAAAACAGACTTTGGCACTTTTCCAGTTCCAAGTCCTTGTTCCTCACTATCATAAATCACCACATACAATACCAAAGCGATATCTCCTATTTTCTTATAAACACAATCTTTTAAATCATACTGATGATCATTATAATTAATAGGACGAATAATCAAACGTTCTTTTACCATTTCATAATGATTCATCCGCTCTAAAATATCAACTCCTTCTGTACAATCACTTACTTCTAAACTATTTCTAATAATATCCCATACAGCTTCCCAGTCATTTTTTTGAAATATTTGAAATAATTGATTAATGGAAAATCTACTTTCACTATGAATATTTTTGCTCTTTGGTCTTAAAATTACTACATAATCTCCAATTAAAACATCTGACTCTGTTTTATGATAACGAATATTTGTATTATGTATAAATTTCAGTTTTTTCTCATCATTATCTGCTTGAAATCCATCTGGATAATATTCTATATTTTCTTTATTCACGCCCCATACACTTTTCTGTGAAAGAGAAACTAAAAATTCTTTTAAAAACTCTTCATATGACATTTTATATCCCCCAATTCTATAAAAACAAAGCGAGCTTGCTCGCTTTTGTTCGAATATGGTTGCAAACTCTGTTTGCAATCCGCTTAAATAAAAAATAATGTTTGCTAATTTTTTATTATATCATAACTCTTTCTTAATATCAAAAACTTTTTTATTTTTGAATTTTATAATTTTTCTTATACAAAAATCATAATATAAGACAATCGGTTGTTCAAATTATAAATAAATATTTGTTATATATTCATAAATAAATTATATAATTTTTGTAATAAATATACATAGTATCTAATTTAAAAATATGATATACTTTTTATATGAACAACCGGTTGCGTAACTATTTTTTCATCAAGAAAAAGAAAGGAGAAGATTATGACAAAAAGATTTAAGTACATATCCCTTATCTTAATACTTTCCCTAATGATTACAAATTTAGCATTTCCATCTAATTCTATGATAGGACTTGCAGAAGAAAACAAAGAATTTACACTTTATTTTTATTGGGAAACAAACGAAACAGAGCCAGATCCAATTCTTTATCTAAACATTTGGAATCATACAGGAATTACATTTGGAACAGATGCAAAAACAAGTAATGACTTTGGCTGGGCTCATGAACAGGGAATTTTACAATCTGTTCCTAATAATAAAAATTGGTATTTCATTCCTCTTATGATTATTGGAACACAAGACGATGGTTTTGACATTTACCATAATGGAAGCACGGAGGATCACAAAGCAATTACTTATGATAATCAATGGAATAACACACAAGATTATGCTACTATAATTCAAGGTGAAAAAAATGCCTATGCAGTGAAAGATGGCAAATTATATACTGATTTACAGGCAGCAGGACTTATACTAGATACAGGAAATGATGATACTTCTATATCTCTTGCAAGTTTACAGAAACTTATCGCATCAATTCCAATGGACTATACTACTATGGGATTTACTTCTGATAGTGTAGCTGCAGTAACAACTGCTCTGGAATCTGCAAATGCTCTTATTGAGGAAAACAGTCAAGAAACAGCTAAAATAGAGGAAGCTTATCAAGCTCTTACCTCTGCTCTTGATAATTTAATCTTTTCTTCGGATCTTTTTATACAAAAAATTGATAATTATGATAAAAATTCCATTCGTGGTATGGATGTATCTTCTTATCTTAGTATTATGAAGTCCTTTGAAAAAGTCAGAGAAAATATGAAAAAAGCGGGTGCTTCTCAAGAGGAAATTAATTCCATTGGGTTTAAAGACTGGAATGGAAATATTCTTGATGAACAAGGTTTCTTTGATTTACTTGCACAGTCTGGTGTAAATTATATTCGGCTGCGTATATGGAATGATCCTTATAATGCTGCTGGAAAAGGTTATGGCGGTGGTAATAACGATCTTGAGAAAGCAATTGAAATGGGAAATTATATTACAAGAGCTGGAATGAAAATATTAATTGATTTCCATTTATCTGATTTTTGGGCAGATCCCGGCAAGCAAAAAGCACCAAAAGCATGGAAAGATTATAGTGTTGATCAAAAAGTAGAAGCTGTTTCTAAATTTATTACAGACAGTCTTACAAAATTAATTACAGAAAACAACATTAATGTTGCTATGGTACAAGTTGGCAATGAAACAAATAATGGTGTCTGTGGTGAATCAGACTGGGAAAATATGAAAAAAATATTTGATGCAGGCTGTAAAGCAGTTCATCAATTTGATGGAGTTCTTGCTGCTATCCATTTTACTGATCCTCAAAGAGAAGGTAATCTTATGAGCTTTGCCGATAATCTTGCTGATTATGACAGTAATGGAGATGGAGAAAAAGAAGGCGTAGACTATGATATTCTTGCTTCCTCCTATTATCCTAATTCTCATGGCACAATGGAAAATATCAATAAAGTTCTTGCAGATATAGCAAAAAAATATGATAAATATGTTATGGTAGCAGAAACAGCTTGGGCAAACTGTAATCAAGATGGCGATGGCTTTGGAGATGCAACTTATAATAAAGGAGAATATGTAGACTATAATGTTACTGTTCAAGGACAGGCAAATGCCATTCGAGATGTTGCAAATGCAGTTAGTACCATTGATGTTACTTTAGAAAATGGCAAAAAAGCAGCCCTTGGCTTCTTTTATTGGGAACCAGCTTGGATTCCTGTACAAAGTTTATATGATAATAATGGAAATTTAAAAGAAAATGTGAAAGAAATTACGGAAGAAAATAAAACTCTTTGGGAAGAATTTGGTTCTGGATGGGCAAGCAGTTATTCCGCAGAATATGATCCTGATGATGCCGGCTTTTGGTATGGCGGAAGTTCTATGGA
>CAJTJZ010000013.1:45375-49477 GCA_910576895.1 uncultured Lachnospiraceae bacterium
TCCGCAAGCCGTATTTGATTTTAATGGAAATCCACTTCCTGTTTTATACGTTTATAATCCTAACTTTTTAGCTTATGGAGCAAAAGGAAAAGAAATAAAGCCAGATGGCTATACTAGCAAAGAAATAGAAATCGAAGTTGGAAAAACGGTGACTTCTCTTCTTCCAAAAACAGTAACAGTAAATTATAATGATTCCTCAACAAGGGAAGAAAAAGTACTTTGGGAACAAAAAGATATTGATAATATCAATAAAAAAGCAGAAACAAACGATGGTATTGGCTCTTATACAATTTATGGAACATTAACAGAAAATACTTCCTTTCCAGTAGAGCTTATGGTTCATATCCTTCCAATCAATTTACTTACAGATCCAAGTTTTGAACAAGAACCATCCTTATGGAAAATAACAGGAGATGGAGCTAGTATCCGATCTGGAGAAACTTCTCGTTCTGGTGAAACATGTTTACATTTCTGGTATGGAACTGATTTTACATTTTCTGCATCAAATACTACAACTGTAGAGAAAGCAGGCTACTATAATGCCTCTATTTATATGCAGGGACTTGCAAGTGCAGGCACAAGAGAAGGAGAAAGTTTAAAACTTACAGCTAGTACCGCTAATAAACAATATTCTTCTAAAGATGCTACGCTTGGCGGTTGGCAAAATTGGCAGCAAGTAAATGTAGAAGATATCTATATATCTCCTGCTATGATAAAAGAAGGAAAAAACACGATTACTTTAACAATTGAAGCAAAGTTAAACGCCGAAGCTTGGGGAACAATAGATGATACTACACTTTATTTAAATAAGGAAGATACATCAAATGATACGAATAATAAGCCTGACGATAATAAACCAGAGGATAATAAGCCTGAAGACAATAAACCCAATGTTCCCAATAATTCCGGCAGTAGTTCTAATAATAACTCTGGTAATTATGGTACTACTTCACCAAGCAACACACAGACGATAACGACTCCTACAGAAAACAAACCAGAAGATGATACAAAAAAAGATACAGAAACAGATTCTAAAGAAGATCAAACAAAACCTAATATAGATACAAACAAAGATACAAACACAAATACAGAAAACAAAAATACAAATACAACAAATAGCCAAAAAAACAAGAACTCTAAAAAAGATAACAAGAAAAAAACAACAGAAAAAAAGAAAATCATTACTATTAATAAAAATATGAAACCTTCCAAAACAAAAATAAGTATTAAAAAAGGAAAAAAAATTCAGCTTAAGCTTTCAAAAGGCCTCTCTGGAAAAGTATCCTTTTTCTCAAAAGACAAAAAAATTGCTACAGTATCTAAAAAAGGTATTATCACAACAAAGAAAAAAGGCAAAGTACAAATTGTAATTCAAAAAGGAAAGAAAAAAACAATCATAACGCTTACAATAAAATAATTTTAAATAACATAATAACTACAAAATTTTTCTAAGGAGAGTATAATAGTTCTTACTCTCCTTTTATTTATAAATTCCTATTTTTTAAACTATAAATTTTATAATAATTCCTGCAAAATCTGATTTACCATTCCCGGATCTGCTTTTCCCTTCATTTCTTTCATTGTCTGACCAACTAAAAATCCAATCGCTTTTTTCTTCCCTTTATGATAATCTTCTACTGATTGTGGATTTTCTGCAATTACTTTTTCAATTGTATGTCTTAATGCTCCTTCATCATTGACTGTTTTTAATCCTTTTTCTTCCACATATTTTTCTGGATCAATATCTTCCTCAAAAATTTTTTCAAATACTTCTTTTGCCACAGTGCTATTAATTGCCTTACTTTCTGTCAATGCAATTAATTTTGCAAGATTTTTTGATGAAAAATGAAGATCTTCTGGTTCTATCTCTTGTTCTTTTAATAATCGCATGGTTTCTACCATCAACCAGTTAGAAACTTTTTTTGGATTTGCTCCAAGAGAAACCGTTTCTTCAAAAATATCTGCCATACGCTTTGTAGCTGTAATAATCGAAATATCATATTCTGGAATATCATACTCCTTTTGATACCGTTTCATTTTTTCTTCACGAAATTCTGGCTGACGATTTTTAATTTCTGTAAGCCATGCATCACTAATTACAATTGGCACTAAGTCTGGCTCTGGAAAATAACGATAATCTTGTGCATCTTCTTTTGAACGCATTGCATAAGATTCTCCTTTTACATCATCCCACCGTCTTGTTTCTTGTATTATTTTTTCACCAGATTCTAATAAATCAATTTGTCGTTCCCTTTCTCCTTCAATCGCTCTTGCAATTGCTTTAAAAGAATTTAGATTTTTCATTTCTGTTCTTGTACCAAATTCTTTTGTTCCCACTTCTCGAATCGAAAGATTGACATCAGCACGCATAGAGCCTTCTTGTAATTTACAATCGGAAGCTCCAAGATATTGAATTGTTGTCTTTAATTTATCCAAATAAGCAATCACTTCTTCTGCACTTCTCATATCTGGTTCTGATACAATCTCAATAAGTGGAACACCAGAACGGTTAAAATCTACAAAAGAACAATCTTCCCAATCATCATGAATTAATTTTCCAGCATCTTCTTCCATATGAATTTCATGAATCCCAACACTCTTTTTTCCTTTTTCTGTCTCAATTTCCACATTTCCATTGCGACAAATAGGAAGATATAATTGAGAAATCTGATAATTTTGTGGATTATCAGGATAAAAATAATTTTTTCGATCAAATTTACAATATTGTGTAATCTCACAATTCGTAGCAAGCCCTACGGCAATGGCATATTCTACTACCTGTTTATTTAATACAGGCAGTGATCCCGGCTGTCCCGTACAAACAGGGCAAGTATGTGTATTGCTTGCACTACCAAAAGCAGTGCTGCATCCACAGAAAATTTTTGTTTTTGTTGCCAGCTCTACATGAACCTCTAAGCCAATTACTGTTTCATATTCTTTGCTCATGCAATCTTTCTTTCCTTTCTTTTTACAAGTCTTTTTATCTTTTCACAACTATTTTTATATTGTCTTTATAAATTCTCTATAAGCCTTTTGGTTGTTTATATGTTCTTGTCTTTTCAAATGCATAACCTGCACGAAGAATCTTTTTCTCTTCAAAGCAATCTCCAATAAGCTGCATTCCAATTGGCAGCCCTTTGGAATCAATTCCACATGGAATGGATAATCCCGGCAATCCTGCTAGATTTACAGAAATTGTATAGATATCACCAAGATACATTTTAATTGGATCCGATAAACTATCGCCAAGTTTTGGAGCTGTTGTTGGAGCTGCTGGTCCAAGAATCATATCATATTGTTTAAATGCTTTATCAAACGCCTGCTTAATCAATGCCTTCGTGCGAAGTGCTTTTAAATAATAGGCATCATAATAACCACTAGAAAGAACAAAAGAACCAAGCATAATTCTACGTTTTACTTCTTTACCAAAACCTTCCGAACGTGTCTTTTTATACATACTATGAAGTCCTTCATATTCCTTTGTACGATAACCATATTTTACACCATCAAAACGAGCAAGATTAGAACTTGCTTCTGCACAGGCAATCACATAATAAGCAGGAATGGCATATTCTACTAAACTTAAATCAAATTCTTCAATGATTGCTCCTTTTTCTTTTAATACTTCTGCTGCAGAAAGAACTGCTTTTTTTACTTCTTCATCAAGCCCTTCTCCAAAATAATCCTTTGGAATACCAATTTTCATTCCCTCTACATTATCCACTAATGCAGAAGTAAAATCATAACTTTCTCTCTTAATAGAAGTACTATCGTTTCTATCATAAGAAGCAATCGTTTCTAAAATTACTGCGATATCGGTTACATCTTTTGCCACTGGACCAATCTGATCTAAGGAAGAACCATATGCAATTAAACCATATCTGGAAACCGTTCCATAGGTTGGCTTTAATCCCACTACACCACAAAAAGCACTTGGCTGACGAATTGAACCGCCAGTATCTGAACCAAGTGCATATACACATTCCTCTGCTGCGACTGCTGCACAGCTTCCACCAGAAGACCCTCCCGGTACATATTCTTTATTCCAAGGATTTTTTGTTGGTCCAAAATAGGAAGTTTCTGTTGTACTTCCCATAGCAAA
>CAJTJZ010000013.1:49505-72184 GCA_910576895.1 uncultured Lachnospiraceae bacterium
CCATATTTGTTTTGCCAAGAATTATTGCACCAGCTTTTTCCAAATTCTTTACAGCTTCTGCTGTATAACATGGCTTAAAATTAGAAAGAATTTTAGAACTACAAGTAGTCAACATTCCCTTTGTACACATATTATCTTTAATTGCAACAGGTACGCCAGCTAATGGACTTATCAATGTTTTATCCTCTATCTGTTTTTGAACCTGCTCTGCTCTTTTTATTAATTCTTTTTCCTCTACTATCGACACATAACAATGATAAATATCTTCTCTTTTTTTAATTTGTTCTAAAGCATCCTCTGCTGCCTCTTTTACAGAAATCTCTTTTGCCTTAATCTTTTTGCCAAGTTCTACGGCAGTTAAACTCATAAAACTCAAAATATTTCCTCCTTTCCATTTCCATTATTGTATTGTTGTCATTGGCACTACAAGTCCATTATTTTTGCTCTCTGGTGCATTTTCAAGCAAATTGGAAACACCATCTCCATTTACTACAATATCTTCACGAAATACATTCTGAACTGGAAAGATATGTGACATTGGTTCTACCTCACTTGTATCTAATTCATTTAATTTATCAATATAATCAAGCATTTTCTCCATATCATGTTTTGCCTGCTTTTTTTCCTCTTCGGAAAGCTCTAACTTGGCAAGAATACCCACATATTCCATTGTTTCATCTGAAATTACATTTGCCATAATTATTTCGCTCCTTTCATTAACATTATGAATTTTAAAATAAATCCTTATATAGGGTAACACAGTCCTAGAGGAAACTCAAGATTTTTTTTAGAAAGAATCTAATATACTTATTATAATATCTTAATTTTTTAAAGTAAAAAGATTACGCTCTCTTTGAAAACAGCCTTATTTCTTATATCTAATTAAAGTGTATTTTATAAGAATAATACACTGAAAATCTGTAAAGATAATCGATCATCTTACATTAAACGAAGAATCATTTCTGCTGTTTCTACCATATTTGTTCCACTATCCATACTTGTTTTTTGAATATAATGATGAGCTTCTTGTTCTGACATATGATTCCGATCCATAAGTAATAGCTTTGCCCTTAAAATAATTGCCTTTTCTTCTTCTGTTCTCTGTTTTGGCTTTTCCCTCTCTTTTTTTCTTTTATGCCGATAGCTTGCAAACATCATTTCTACTGTATTTAATAAATCACGTGTTTTTAATGGCATACTAAGACAAACAATTTGTTCATTTACACATTGTTCCAATTTTGCTGGTGATGCCATTAAAAGCATCTCATATCCTTTTGGAAGATAATTATAAATTTCACTATAATGCATATCCGATAAGCGATAACCACAAAGAACAATGCCATTATCCAAGGAATTTGCCACAGTAACCACTTGTGCACCTGTTGTACAAAGGGCATTAACATCATATCCATTCTTCATAAGGATATTTTTAATCAACTTTGCATCCTCCAATTTTGGAAACGCTATGACAATACTTGGCATATTCCTACCTCCAAAAAACTACCAATCATAAAAAATATTCTTTCTATCTATTTTAATACGAAAAAGGAAAAATTTTTCGCTTGTAAGTATAAATTAAATCTTTCTTAAATACTTTTTCAATTCCCATTCACTGACATTCATCATATACTCATTCCATTCTTTTGTTTTTTCTGTAATATAAGCCTCACAGATTTTTTCTCCCAATACCTCTTTAATAAAATCATCCTTACGAAAAGATTCAATTGCCTCCTCAAGTGTTCTTGGAAGCTGTTTTTCTTTCGAACCATCTGCTGTTTCTTTTATTTCTTTCTTCTTACGAATCCCATCCATTCCTGCTGCAAGAATTAAAGCAATCGAAAGATAAGGATTCATAGCTCCATCTGGACTACGAAGTTCAAGACGTGCTCCATTTCCACCCTTTGTT
Source organism: uncultured Lachnospiraceae bacterium (assembly GCA_910576895.1). Classification (GTDB taxonomy): domain Bacteria; phylum Bacillota; class Clostridia; order Lachnospirales; family Lachnospiraceae; genus MGBC100174. Next base: position 51,412 of record CAJTJZ010000013.1, read on the forward strand.
GCAATTCGTATAAGGGTATCTCTTTTTTCTGCTGACCAGCTTTCTGAAAATGGTGCACGAAAACCAGATCCAAGCCGCTTATAAGAATTAACTAAAGGATTATTAATTAATGTCATTCCTTCAATATGAGATAAGATTCCCGCAATAAAATAATATCCTTCCTTACTAATTCCATTTTCATCTTTAGCATCTTCAAAAACATTATTTCCTTCTTTTTCTAATGATAAATTTAAGTGCATTCCAGAACCTGCTAAATGAGAATCTGGCTTTGGCATAAAGGTAGCATGATAACCATGCCTTCTTGCTACAATACGTACTAACATTTTAAATGTCACAATATTATCAGCTGTATTGACTGCATTATCATATTTAAAATCAATTTCATGCTGTCCTGCTTCATTGGAATGATAAGAACTATCTACTTCAAAATGCATATCTTCCATAAACATTACCATTTCCCTACGAGCATTCTCCCCTGTATCAACAGGCCCTATATCAAAACATTCCCCTTGATCACTTAATTCTGTTGTTGGTTCTCCTTCTTCATCTGTTTTAAATAAGAAAAATTCACATTCTGGTCCAACATGAAAAGTATATCCTTCCTTTTCAATTTCAGAAAGCACTTTTTGCAAAACATATCTAGAATCTGTTTCTACAGGACGATTTTCTGAATCAACAACATTACAAAACAGACGTGCCACTTTTCCCTGTTGTGGTCGCCAAGGAAAAATTTCAAAAGTATCAAGAATTGGCTTTAAAAAATACTCTCTATGCACATCTCTATGAATACATTCCAACTCTGTACCTTCAAAATTACATCTTCCTGCTAAAATTTTCTCAATCTGACTTGATGTTACGGCAAGATTTTTCATCATACCAAAAACATCTACAAACTGAAGACGGATAAACTCCACATCTTCTTCCTCAACCATCTTTAAAATATCCATATTTGTATACCTTGCCATATTATTCTCTCCTTAAAAAGGCAAAAAGGCATCCTATTTCAGAACGCCTTTGTCTGCCGATGTTTTATTACTTAGAAGTATTTTACAAAAAAAATTTAAAAAGTCAAGAACATTCTTTTTTTCAATATAAATTTTTTACTTTAAAATTTTTCTCTGCCTCTCTCCTTTGATCTTTCTTTGCAATATCTTCTCTTTTATCATATAATTTCTTTCCTTTTGCTAAACCAATTTCCACCTTTACATGACTTCCGCTAAAATAAACATTAAGCGGCACTATGGTATAACCCTGCTTTGCAATTTCTTGAGAAAATTTACGAATCTGATATTTATGAAGAAGCAATTTTTTTACTCTTAAGGGATCTTTATTAAAAATATTTCCTTTCTCATAAGGGCTAATATGCATCCCATAAAGAAACATTTCTCCTTGTTCTATTCGGATAAATGCTTCTTTAATACTACATTTTCCCATACGAAGCGATTTAACTTCTGTCCCATGAAGGGCAATACCAACCTCTAGCTTTTCTATAATAAAATAATCAAAAAATGCTTTCTTATTATTTGCAATCAGCTTTCTTGAATCCTTTGCTTTTGCCATCTTTTTTTACCCTGCCTAGACAATCCTTTCTTCATTTTTTTCTATTTGCTTTTAAAAATAAAAATCCTCCTGAATCTCTTTCGCCCACTGAGCCAACATATCTTCTATTGGAAATCTAAAATCAATTGTTCCCATCTGTTTATTTGCATTTGACACAACAATTGATACTTTTTGTCCAAGTTTATATACCTTATTTGTATGTTCTCCCACCATACAATAAGCTTCCTCATCATAGTAATAATAATCATCTGGAATTTCCGTTACTCTTATCATGCCTTCAATCGTATTTGGCAATTCTACATAAATTCCCCATGCAGTAATACCAGAAATAACGCCTTCAAATTTCTTTCCAATAAATCTTTCCATATACTCGGCCTTTTTCATTTTATCTGTTTCTCGTTCTGCTTCCTCTGCCCGGCGTTCTGTAGCACTTGATTGAATAGCCACCTGTGGTAATATGGTTTCATAATGTTGTATTCTCTTTGTTGAAAGCCCTGTATGAAGATTCTCTTTTATAATTCGATGAATCTGCAAATCTGGATAACGCCGAATAGGGGAAGTAAAATGACAATAATATTTTGAGGAAAGTCCAAAATGCCCTGTATTTTCTGTTGTATATCTTGCCTGTTTCATTGATCGCAATGCCAAGCGACTAATGATAGCTTCTTCTTTTGTACCCTCAATTTTTTCCAATAATTTCTGCAATTCCTTTGGATGAATTTCCTCCTTAGAAATATGCATAGAATATCCAAAATTATTGATAAAAATGCCAAGCTTTTGAATTTTTTCTTTATCTGGTATATCATGAGTACGATAAAGAAATGGAAGCTCCTGCCAAAAAAAATCTTCTGCTACCGTTTCATTTGCAAGCAGCATAAAATCTTCAATGATTTTCGTTGCACAATTTCTATCATAAGGCTGAATATCAATTGGTTTTCCTTTCTTATCAAGTATAATTTTACTTTCTGGAAAATCAAAATCTATCGATCCCCGTTTATGGCGTTTTTCTCGTAATATTTTCGATAGTTCCAACATCCTTTCAAACATAGGAACAAATTCCTTATATTCTTCTATTAATTTCTGCTCTTTATCTTCTAAAATTCCCTTTACTGCTGTATAAGTCATCCGTCTATCTACATTTATAATGCTTTCTACAATACGATGTCCTAACATTGTTCCATTTTCATCTATTTCCATAATACAGCTTAATGCTAATCGATCACAGCCTTGATTTAGGGAACAAATTCCATTCGATAATTTATGTGGCAGCATTGGTATGACACGATCTACAAGATAAACACTTGTCCCCCGCTTATATGCTTCCTTATCAAGCGGACTTTTCTCTTTTACATAATGAGATACATCTGCAATATGCACTCCTAATGTATAAATTCCTTCTTCTTTTGTCAATGTAATTGCATCATCTAAATCTTTCGCATCTTCACCATCAATCGTTACTGTCTGCAGGCTGCGAATATCTGTGCGTCCCATTGCCTGTTCTGGCAATACGGTTTCTGGCATCATTCCAGCTTGCTTTATCACTTCCTTTGGAAATTCCTCTGGCAATCCAAATGCTCGAACAATAGAAATAATATCAACACCCGGATCATTTACATGTCCAAGAATTTCTATAATTTCTCCTTCTGGACTTTTTTTATTCTCACCATAATCTATTATTTTAACAACCACTTTGTGACCTGATACTGCTCCCATTGTTTTTTCTTTTGGAATAAAGATATCTTTTCCAAATTTTTGATCATCCGCAATAACAAATCCAAAATTTTTGCTTTTTGCATAAGTACCCACAATTGTATCTCTAGTACGCTCTATTATTTTTTTAATTCTTCCCTCTCTGCGGCGACCAGAACTATGATCACTGCGTTTTAAAATTTCTACTTGCACTTTATCCCCATGAAAAGCTGTACCAACAAACTCCATAGGAATATAAATATCTTCTCCTTCTTCTACATTTACAAAACCAAATCCCTTCAATGTAGCACAAAAAGTACCTATAAGCAATGAATCCTTTGCTTTATGAATACGTCCTTTTACATCAATTACAATTTTATCTTCATCCTTTAATAATTCTAAAATTCGGCGAAACTTATCACGCTCTCCTTTTGGTACTTGCAAAAAACCTGCCATTTCTTTAAATTTCATTGGTCTGTATTGTTTATCCTCAATAAAATCAAGAACTACTGCTTTTCTTTGTTTTTGCAATTCCTGTTCATTTTCCATAAATTCACACCCCTTTTATATAAAACTTTATATAATATACTCATGAATGAAAAAGTTTTCCATTTTTCATTCGTGAGTCCGTGCCGACCGCAGCCGCGAAGCAGCTCACTTTTTGTCATGCCCATTTGGACATGACCTGTCTTGTGCGGTCGTGCACATCATTTTATACTGAGCGGTCAGGTTTTTCGACCGCCAGTATAAATAATAGATTATAAGCTTAACCCACAAATTCATTGTTATAAATAATAAAGAAAGCGTCCTTATCTCATTCAGATAAAGACGCTTTTTCTTCTGCACTAGAAAATATTTAAATTTAATACTAACGAAATCAATATGAAAAGAACTGCAAGTATTGTTGTCACCTTTTCTAATACACCTTCCCTAGAACGGCCTTTATTCCTTCCCCAATAAGTATCAGAACCGCCGCTGATAGCTCCTGTGAGTCCAGCCTGCTTTCCTTCTTGCATTAAAACAATGATGGTCAATGCAATACATATAATGATATATACAATCATTAAAATAACTTTTAATACTGCCATCATAACACCTCCAAAACTACAAATTTGACATGAATATTATGATATTACCACACCTATATTAAAAATGCAAGTATTTATTTTTTTTCTTCGTCATTTTTATTATTATGCCTTGGGCGTTCGATTACCTTATTGATTCCACTAATAATTGCCATGGTAACGTCCATTTCTGATTGCCCTTTATCCATAACAATTGATCTTGAGATCAATTCCCCTCGATCAGATACCACATATTTCGGCGGAAGATGATTTAGTGCAAATGCTGCCGAATCCATTCGGCAATTATCACATGTGCAACAGCCAAGTTTTTCCATCAAATCATCCAGCTTTTCAAAAACAAGTTCCTCCATTACATTTTTTAAAGTTCCATTTCCCTCCATAGTTACAACTTCCTTCCCTTCGTCCTACGTCTTTTTTTATAGCAGCTATATAAAAATTTACATACTGCCACAGGAACACCAAGACATTCCTAAATTTCTCTGCTGGAATAATTGCAAAAATAGAAAAATTTCGCAAACATTTCAGTTCTTATTCATTTTGAAATCTTTGTAAAAATCGCTTTGTACGTTCATTTTGCGTATTTTCAAAAACTTCTTCGGGCGTGCCTTCTTCTACAATCACGCCTCCATCCATAAAAATAACATGACTAGCTACACTTTTAGCAAAAGCCATTTCATGTGTGACAATTACCATTGTCATTTTTTCTTCTGCCAATCCTTTCATTACTTTTAAAATTTCCCCTGTCAGCTCTGGATCAAGTGCTGAAGTTGGCTCATCAAAAAATAAAACCTCTGGATTTAATGCCAATGCTCTTGCTATAGAAACTCGCTGTTGCTGTCCACCCGAAAGTTCACAAGGATAGGCATCTTTTTTTGTATCCATACTCATTTTCTTTAAAAGTTCTATTGCAAGTCTTGTCGCACTTTCTTTATCTTGTCCAAGTACCCGAATTGGAGCTTCAATCACATTTTGCAAAACCGTCATATGAGGAAATAAATTAAAATTTTGGAATACCAATCCTATTTTTAAACGAATTTTCCGCAATGTCTTTTTATCCCCATAAAGGGCATGTCCATTTTCATCTCGAAAAATATATTCCCCATGAATACTAACACTTCCGCCATCTGCTCGCTCTAATTGATTAATACAGCGAAGCAAAGTTGATTTTCCACTCCCTGACGGCCCAATAATTGCCACCACTTCCCCTTTTTCTACCTGAAAGGAAATATCCTTTAATACCATAAGTTTATCAAAATTCTTTGATACATGACTAACTTCTAAAACTGCCATAAAAACTCTTTCCTGCCTCCATTATCAAATATATGCTTATTTATTATACATATTTGCTACTATTTATTTCATATTATTTATAATAGCTTAATTTTTTCTCCATAAATGCAAAGATTACTGTTAGCACAACAGTCATACATAAATAAAATAAACCAGCTAAAAATAACGGGACTAAAGAACTATATTGTTGCATTTGCTGTTTTGCTTTTAATGTAATCTCTGCATAAGCAATTACATTTGCAAGCGAGGTATCCTTTACCAATGTAATAATTTCATTCGAGCTTGCAGGAAGAATCCGCTTTATTACCTGTGGAAGAATAATACGGAAAAAAGTCTGCATTTTTGTCATACCAAGACAAGCAGCCGCTTCATATTGGCCTTTTGGAATTGACTCAATTCCTCCACGAAAAATTTCTGCAAAATATGCAGTATAATTAAGTGTAAATGCAGTAATAACAGCCTGAAACATATAACTTTCATTTTTGATATCTACATAACTTAATAAAAGCTGTATTATCTTTGGAAGCCCTGTATTCATTTTTAAATAAGGGATTGCATAATAAATTGCTATTAATTGCAGCATAAGTGGTGTACCACGCATAATTAAGATATAAAGACTAGTAAGCCAACTAATTGGCTTTAGTCTACACATTTTTAATAATGCTACCACCATGCCAAGCGGCAAGGAAAATAAAATGGTTGCTCCAAATACTTTCAATGTAGGAATCACATATTGCAATAATATTTGAATGACATTGAAGATTTCTTCCTGATTCATTGTAATCTCTGCTTTCTTATTTTACTGTTGTAATGTCGCTACCAAACCATGTAGTAGAAATTTCGCTAAGTTTTCCATCTTCTTTCATTTCATGAAGAATCTGTTGTACTTTATCACGAAGTGCCTGATCTCCTTTACGGAAACCAATCGCATATTCTTCCTCCTCTAATCCATCTGATAAAATGACATAATCTTTTTGAGAATTATTAATTTCATAATTTGCTACTACACTATCAAGAAATACAGCATCTACAAGTCCCGCTTCCATCTGTTGTAATGCCTCTACATTTGTAGCAAGTGAAACTTCTGTCACTTTTTTTCCAATTCCAGAACCTTCTAAAATTTCTTGTGCACTAGAACCATTTTGTACAGCAATATTTTTCCCTTTTAAATCTTTCTTTTTTGTTATTTCACTTCCATTTGGAACAACAAAAACCATAGAATTTCTCATATAAGGCTCTGAAAGATTCATTTTTTCCTCTCTGGATGCATTAATCGACATACCATTCCAAATACAGTCAATTTTTCCAAGTTCTAAGTCTTGTTCCTTTGTATCCCAATTAATTGGCTGTGTTACAAGATCAACACCAAGTCTTGCACATACTTCCTCTGCTACATCAATATCAAATCCAACAATTTCATCATCTTCATTTGTGTAACCCATTGGTTTAAATGTAGCATCTAATCCCAATACAAATTGATGAGCATCTAATACATTATCTAAAGAACTATCTTTATTTTGATCCTCATCATCTGTTTCTTCATCCTTCTTATCTGTTACATCCTTATCTTTGTCCTTATCACTTTCTGTCTTTTTACTATCTGTAGGTGTTCCGCTATCATTACCACAACCACTAAGTACAAAGACAAATGCTACTACAAGAAATAATAAAGTTTTTCTTAATTTCTTCATTTTATAACCTCCATTTCATGCTTTTGAGATCTATTCTCTATTTTTGAATTAAAAATAGTTACAATAGACCTTCTAAAATTCTATCTACCGAATCATCATAACATAAATAAAAGAAAATGTAAATGTAAAGTTATATATTTTATTTTCTTAATGCATAAAAATAGAATATCCCTGATCTATAAAATAGACTATGGATATTTTATAATAATGTTAAGACTCTTTATTGACTTTTTTTATCACCTTGATTATTTGTGTGGAAAGCTGTCCTATTAAAATGCCTGTAATCATACCAGCAATTAAAAGAATAGGAATATAATAAGAAATTTTTATATTCCCAAGAATGACAACTGCCATAAGAAGTTGTCCCATATTATGACTTACTCCACCACTAATACTAATTCCTATGATAGAAAAACCTTTGATTTTCTTAAGAATACTCATAATCAGTAAACTTAATATTCCTCCTGAAATACTATATAAGATCGAAAGTCCATTTCCAAATAAAATTCCCATAAGAAAAATACGAATAAGAGAAATCATCCATGTCCAAGATAAAGGCAAAAGATATAAACTAATCACAACAACTAAGTTTGCAAGTCCAAGCTTTGCACCAGGTATTCCCAAATTAATAGGAAGTAATACCTCTATATAGCTAAAAATCATTGCAAGGGCGATTAAAACACCAATGGTTGCTACTTTTTTACTCATATCTCCTCCATATAATTGTTCTTTATCATTTCACAACTGCATCAAAAGGCAGCTTTGTTTCTTTCTCTTGTTCTTCTTGATTTTTATTTTGTTTTGAATGGGCCTCAATTTCTATCACAACTTTATGAGGCAAACAAATAATACTTTCCCCATTTCGTTTTATTTTTCCCATAGTTTCGCAATAATGATCATTACAATCTGCCTGTTCCATAAATGCCTCTTCATTTTTTATTATCAATTTATTATAACCATACTTACTATTAATTTCAATTTCATTATTTTCTTTTAAATTATAAATACCATATTGTTTTCCATCTACAGTAATTACTACAATATCTCCATCTAATGTCGCTTTTTTTTGATTCCATAGAAAAAAAATTGCTGCGATTATTAAAACTATAAGGATTAAAATACCATCTTTTTTTTTCATCATTTATTAAAACTCCTTATATTCTTTCTATTAATTTTCTATTGGTTGTTTTTAATTTTCTATTACTTTTATTTTAAAATCAGATACAAAAATATTCTCAAGCTCTTTTGTAACATATAACTCCCCATCTTCTGTAAATAAAATCATATGAAATTGATCACTATGCTTTTTCCAATAAGAAATGGCAGCATCTTTTCCCATAACAAAAAGAGCTGTAGACATAGCATCTGCTAAAGTGCCATCTTCACTAATAATACTTACAGATAATAATCCATTTTCTGCTGGATAACCTGTTGATGGATCAATAATATGGTGATAAGTTTTTCCATCTTTTTGAAAATATCGCTCATAACCTCCAGAAGTAATGATTGCTTTATCTGTTAAAGAAAGAATACCAAGAATTTCTTCCTCTTTCTCTGGATGTTTAATTGCTATATGCCAAGAACTTCCATCCGTTTTATTTCCTAATACATAAATATTACCACCAAGATCAATAATACCACTACTGATTTCATTCTCTTTAAAAATATCTATTACCTTTTGAGAAGCATATCCTTTTGCAATTCCGCCAAAATCAATTTTCATTCCATCAAGCTTTAGTGTTGTTAAACCTGTTTCTTCCTCAAAAGAAATTTTAGAAATATCCGTTAATTTTAATGTTTTTTCTAATTGTTTTTTTGTTGGAACACTATAATTTTTATCTGGAAATCCCCAAAGTTCCATAATGGGATAAATAGCAGGATTAAAATTATTGTTTGTATCTTTACAGATCTTTAATGTTTGCTGCATTAAATAAGCGGTATCTGTAGATAAAATACTCGTTCCTTCTCTATTTAATTTATTTATTTCACTTGTTTGTAAACCAGTAGAAAGAAGCTTGTCTAATTTTATAATTTCTTCCTCTGCAAGATTTACAGCTTTTTCTGCATTTTCACCATAAGCGGTTAAAGTCATATAAGTATCCATAGCAAATACTTCTCTTTTTACTGATTCTTCTTTGAAATTGTTTGTTTTTTTACTTTCATTAAATAACTGCTCTGAAAATGGTATATAATTACAGCTCGTGATACAAAAACTTCCAAGCAATAATAAAGGAAATAGATTTTTTTGTATTAATTTTTTTATATTATGTCTCATAAAAAATACTCCTAGCATTGTCAGTTCTATTGTTAGTTACTACTAACCATTTTCTTTGTTTTGTTATTTTATCATTCTAAATTTCTTATGTCAAGAAGATAATTTTCTGTACTTCAATTAGTCTTTTGAAAATAACTCAAAAAAATTGCTATACTTTAAAAGAGAATATGATGTTATCATATCCTCTTTTTTATACCATTATTCTATCATAAATAACTATTTATTATAAATGCATTTTGTGTCAATACATTTACATATAATCCATCCTTTTTCTGAAAAACATCATATCCACCTTCAGGCATTCCATAATATCCTTTATAATTCTCATCTTGCGTTAAATCACGAATACAAATATAATATTCATTGCCTTGCTCTAATTCATAATAAGATTCATTAGATATCATAACCAGCTTTTGCAAATCTTTTTTAGAAAGTTTATCTGTTTTTGTTTTTTCTTTCGTTTCTAAATCTAAAGTATTCATATATTCTTCCATAGAAACTACACCACCACCAATTGCTATTTTTATATTTTTGGGTAATGTTGCGTTCTCTGGAGATATAATATCAAGCACCTTCATATTATAGGTACTATTCGGCATAATTGTATTTTTTACAAAATATTTTGTTTTTTCTTTTGTTTTTACTTGAACTTTAACTAAATAATCTGTATTTTCTAAAACGATTTCTGGGTTTGTAACATCATAAGCCCAAGTACACTCTGCAGAAATATATGTATCTATTTTTTCCTTTGTTTCTTGTTTTGACTCAAAAGATATCTTAATATCATCATTTTCCTTTTTATCTACTTCATCATTTAAAGCTGTTTGATTTCCATTACATCCAATACTTGAAAATATTATAATTGCTAAAATACTACATAAGATTATTTTTTTCATATACAATCCTCCTTCTATAAGTCATATACGAAAAAACCTAATAAAGTATGCTTCCTCCAGATATCATTTTTTTATTCCAGTTTATTCTATCGGCTACCTTAATACTAGAAAATATCATACAAAAATAACAATATTTTTTAATCTCATTTGAATCCCTCTCATAAATATACTTTATGATTATTGATTTATTATAGTAAAAGAATATATCTTTTTGAAAATTTTAATATAGTTTCATTTGTTTGTCAACTTTTATATAAATTTTCCTTCAATAAGTCTTTTAGACATACCTTTTAAAATCCATTATGAGGAAGATTTTTACCAAATGAAAAAGTTCTGGAAGTTAGAAGATTTCAAAAGACTAATTGAAGTTTTCTGTAAAATAATTAACCAAGTAAATTGTGAAAAAAATAGAAAAGCTACCCTACGATATTAAAGGCAACTTTTCTATATTAAAATATTATTAAAAAAAATTTAAACTTATTTTACAGTAATAATTTTTTCAAGTTTCTCTACATTTCCAAGTTTTTCTGCTTTTACCTCTTGATAATCATCTGTGTTTGATATTAATACTGCTGTTGTAACATCATATCCTGCTTTTTTAATTCCATCTATATCAAAGGAAACTAATGGCTGCCCTGCCTTTACAGTATCCCCCTCTGCAATATGTGCTGTATAACATTTTCCATCTAATTCTACGGTATTAATTCCAATATGAATTAAAATCTCAACTCCTTCCGGACTTGTAAGTCCAATCGCATGATGTGTTCCAAACAATACAGAAACTGTACCATCAAATGGTGCTACTGCTTCTCCAATCGCTGGAACAATACCAACACCCTGCCCAAGTACACCTGCTGCAAATGTTTCATCTGGAATTTCCTTCATTGGAATTACAGTACCTTTGATTGGAGCATATATGGTATTTTTTTCTACAGTAATGGAAGGTGTTTCCATATTGAAATTATTGGTGTCTTTTTTATCTATAGATTCTGTTGATTCTTCCTGTTCTTTTTTCTTTGTTGTTTCTTCATCTTTATATCCAAACATCCATGTAAGTGTAAATGCGACTGCTATAGTAATTACCATCATAATAATATAATTTAATGGAGAATGTAAAAATAAAAGTAATCCAAAAATACCAGTAACTCCTGTTCCACTAGCACCAAGACCAACAATAGAAGCATATAATGCACCAACAGCACCACCGATAGAACCACAGATAAATGGTTTAAAGAACCGCATATTAACACCAAAAATAGCAGGCTCTGTAATTCCCATAAAAGCACTTAATGCAGATGGAAGTGCAACGGATTTTGTTTTTTGATTTTTTGTTTTTAATGCTACGGCAAGTGTAGCAGCACCCTGCCCGATATTAGCAGCAGATGCAAGCGGCAGCCAATAAGTAACACCATATTTTGCTAATTGTCCAACATCAATCACTGTATACATATGATGGATACCAGATACTACGGTTGTTGCATAAAGTCCGCCCATAATCAGGCTTCCAATACCAAATGGAATTTGAATTAAGCTTTGAACACCGCCAATAATTCCATTTTCAATAATAACAAAAACTGGTCCAATGATAGCTAATGTTAAATATCCTGTTATAAATACACTTACTAATGGAGTAACAAATAAATCAATTGCTGCTGGAACTATTTTATGAAGTTTTTTCTCAATGGTACTCATAAGCCATACAGCAATAATAACAGGAATGACATGACCTTGATAACCAACCCAATCAACAGAATACAATCCACCAAAAACATCTAGCTTTTGATTAACACCTTCTGTTGCAACTGTCCAAGCATTTTGCAAATTTGGATGAATCATAATCATCCCAATAACTGCTCCAAGATAAGGATTACCGCCAAATGCTTTTGCTGCACTAAATGCAATTAATATTGGTAAGAATGTATAAGCTGTATTACTAAATAAAGAAGCCATAGTATATACAGAACTAGAAGTATCAATATTTAGAAATCCATTATTTACCATAAAATTTAAGGCTTCCATAATTCCCATTAAAAACCCGCTTGCTACAATGGCTGGAATAATGGGAACAAAAATATCACCTAATGTTTTAATTCCACGTTTAAACCAATTTTGTTTTGCCGCTGCTGCTTCTTTTGCTTCCTCTTTTGTTGCTTCTTTGATATGATTTATATCAATAAATTCTGCATATACCTTATTTACAATTCCTGTTCCAAAAATAATCTGCAACTGCCCAGATGCAAAAAATACACCTTTGACACCTTCTGCTTCTTCTAATTCCTCTTTTTTCACTACATCATTACTTTTAATCACAAGACGAAGCCTTGTTGCACAATGTGCTGCCGATACAACATTGTCTGCACCACCAATATATTTTGTTACCTCCTGTGCTGCCTTTCTATAATCCATAACAATCACCCTTTCTTTTTATTCTTTATTGTCCATATATTATTTTTCTTTCCACCTTTTTTTATCTTAAGTATTACTTTTTCTCCTTGCGGATAATATCTTGTAGTAAAAACTGTTTCCCCATAATTTAAGTAAATTTCCAATAAAGAAGTATCCGCTAATATTCTTACATGGGTTACTTTTTCTATCTTTGCCTGCCGAATTTTTCTTCCTCTGCCCATTTCTCCTTCAAAAGAAATACTTGCAATTTGACCATTTTCTTTTGTATCATATTGAAAACAAAAATCCTCATCAAGCTGAATAGATATATCATTTCCTTCGGGATTTTCCACTTCTAAATCAAAGCAGCCATTTTCTATACAATAACTTTGATCTTCTAAAAGCTCTTTTTGTTCCCTACGAAGTGCCAAAAGCTCTTTTACTGGATATTGCAAGATTTTCGTCCCTTTTCTTTTTAACTGCCTTGGTACAGTAAGAGCATGCTGCCAATTTTCTTCGATTGTTGGCTGATTATCATAGTCTTCCACATCTGGCATTCCTGCCCAGCCAATTAAAATTCTTCTTCCTTTTTCATCTTCAAATGTTTGTGGTGCATAAAAATCAAATCCCATATCCCATTCATAAAAATCTTCTTCCTGCATAGATGTAATTGTAATATTATTACAAAATTCTGAAACAGAAGTTCCTTCTTGTATTACAAAATATCCTGATTGATAAAGATTTTGAAAGCAAAATTCTTTTGAACTAAGCCCTTGTGGTGATATTGAAAGTATTGCTGTATTATCTAATTCAAAGACATCTGGACATTCCCACATATAACCAAATGGCTTTTTTGTACTAATTTCCTTTTTAAATTCCCAATGTAACTTATCTTCTGATTGATAAAGAATGACAGCTCCTTTCTCTTCTTTTTTTCTTGCTCCTAATACCATCCAATAGTTCTCTCCATCCTTCCAAACTTTTGGATCACGAATATTACAAGTATAATCCTTTGGATAATCAGAATTTTTAAGTAAAAGCTGTTTTCTTTCAAAATGTTTTCCATCTTTACTAACAATTCTAATGGTATTAGATGCACGCCCTTCTAATATGTAATCAAAATCACCATCATATTTTACATTTCCTGTATAAAATAATTCCATATTTCCATGATCAATTAATGCAGAACCAGAATAAACACCATGACAGTCAAAAGGTTGATCGGGAAGTAAGGAAACTCCCTTATAATCCCAAGAAAGTAAATCTTTGCTTGTATAATGCCCCCATGTTTTTACACCGCCTTTTACATTAAATGGAGAATATTGAAAAAAAACATGGTAGATTCCCTGATACTGACATAATCCATTGGGGTCATTTAACCATCCAACCTTTGGCATTAAATGAAATTTTAAACGATATTTACTTTCTTGATAGTTGTTCTCTTCATACTTGGCTTCTGTTTCCAGAATTAATGTTTCTAAATCTCTGTGTAACGCATTCATAAGCATAACTCCTTTCCTATTTTCCGCTAATAGTAAATATGTATGATATCGTTTTCAAAATTATTTTCCTATATTTTCAGTATTTTATCATTATTTATCTTTTAATTTACTATTTATTTTTGGTATCGTTCTCAAATTGTGTTATTATTATAACGAATTTTAATTTCCTTGTAAAGTGTATATTTTCATAAAGAAAAAGCCATAATTTTATGCAATTTGCACAAAATTATGGCAAAAACTACGGAATCCTTGTTGATTTCCGTTCTATTAGGTCATACCCCATTTTTAATTCTTTTTTGACTGGTTTTTCTGCTCTCATTAAATCAAGCAAAAGACGTGCTGCTTCTTTTCCTGAAGTCTTATAATAAAAATGCACCGTAGAAAGTCTGGGATGCATTACTCTTGACATTCTGCCATCTCCCATACCACAAATACGAATATCTTCTGGTATCCTTTTACCAATTTCTGATAAATAACTAATTGCTCCTAAAGCAATCGTATCTGTGGCACAAAATAAAGCATCTATTTTTGGCTCTCTCTCTAATAACTCTTTTGCTTTTTCATAAGCTTCTTCCATAGAAAAACCCGTTAAAGCTTGACAAGTCGGAGAACACGTTAGGCCATGTTCTTCTATCATATCAAAAAATCCTCGTCTACGCCGTTCTCCTACTGCTGCATCTCTTGTAGTAACACCTAAATATCCAAGTTTTGATGCATGTTTTATTAATTTCTCTGTAATTGCTCTGGCAGCATAATAATCATCAAAATAAACACAAGAGTAACCTTCTAATTTCTGACTTAGAATTACAATAGGGACAGTTAAATTTTCTAATGCCTGCTTATGTTCTTTTGTAAAAATTGTTCCAATTAATATAATTCCATCTACCTGATTTTCTTTAAAAATATGCAAATAATTAATTTCTTCTTTTTCTTTATTATTTGTACAGGCAAGTAAAAGACGAAAACCCTCCTCTTGTAAAATAAGACTAATTCCTTCTACCATTCGCCCAATAGAATCAGAATTAATTTTTGGAATAATGACAAGAATTAACTTTGTTTTTTTACTACGAAGCGTCTGTGCCTGTACCGATGGCTGATAACCAGTTTCTTCAATTACCCTTCGTATCTTTTCTTTTTTCTCCTGACTAATACTTCCCTGATTTAAATATCTGGAAACTGTTGCTCTGGAAACTCCTGCCATTTTAGCAATCTCATTAATCGTTATTTCCATCACCCTCTAAAACAGAAAATTATTTGCAACCTTTTTTATATACTCTAATACTGGCGGTTGAAAAACTTGACCGCTCAGTATAACTAGAGTATATTATTTTTATTTAATCACACGTACCTTTAATACACCTTTAATACCAGAAATCTTTTGTGCCGTTTCTTCAGAAACTGCTTCTGCAATATCAAGAACAGAATATGCATAATTTCCTCTTGATTTATTTGTCATATTTTCAATATTAATACCAAGATCAGAAAATGCTTTTGTAAACTGTGTCAACATATTTGGCACATTTTTATGACAAATAGCAATTCGCCCTGCTGTTTCACAAACACCAGCATTACAAGATGGATAATTTACAGAATTTTTAATATTGCCATGTTCTAAAAATTCTGTAATTTCTTTTGCTGCCATCATAGCACAATTATCTTCGGATTCCTCCGTTGTTGCCCCAAGATGCGGAAATGCAATTACATTTTCAAGATTTGCCACACGTTTTGTAGGGAAATCGGTAAGATATTTTGCAATTTTTCCACTCTTTAATGCCGCCTCTAAAGCATCTTCATTTACAAGAAGATCTCTTGCAAAATTTAAAATAACTACTCCTTGTTTCATCATTTCTATTGTTTCTGTATTAATCATTTCTTTTGTATCATCAAGAAGTGGAACATGTAATGTAATATAATCACATTCTTTAAAAATTTCTTCTCTTGTCTTTACTACTTTAATATCTCTCGACATATTTAATGCATGTTCTACAGAAAGAAATGGATCACATCCAATCACTTCCATACCAAGGCGATTTGCTGCATTTGCAACTAAAACACCAATCGCACCAAGTCCAATCACGCCAAGCTTCTTTCCTTGAATTTCTTTTCCAGCATATTTTGACTTTGCCTTTTCCATATTTTTCAGGATATTTTCATCTTCTTTATTCTCATCTACCCATTGCATACCGCCTTTTAAATCACGAGAGCCAAGAATGAGTGCTGCAATAATTAATTCTTTGACACCATTTGCATTTGCACCGGGTGTATTAAATACAACAATTCCCTGCTCTGCACACTTATCTAATGGAATATTATTTACACCAGCACCAGCACGAGCAACTGCCTTTAATTGATTGGAAAATTCCATCTCATGCATAGAAGCACTACGAACAAGAACAGCATCGGCTTCTTCCATAGTTTCTGTTTTTTCATAATCTGCCGGAAACATATCAAGACCACAGGCAGCAATTGGATTTAAACATATATATTTATGCTTCATATTTTTTTACACTCCTAACGATTCTATTTTTTATAGAACCCCAATACATTCCCTTCCACTTTCACAAGTTTTCACAATTTTCTTATATCTTTTTTTAAATTTCTTTGCTTTTTCTAATTTTCAGCTTCAAACTTTTTCATAAATGCTACTAAATCTTCTACACCTTTCTTTGGCATTGCATTGTAAATACTTGCACGCATACCGCCAACAGTTCTATGTCCCTTTAGATTTTTAAATCCAGCAGCATCGGCTTCCTTTACAAATTTTGCATCTAAATCTTCTTTTCCTGTAATAAATGGTACATTCATTAAAGAGCGATCTTTTTCTACTACAGTTCCCTGAAACATCTTGCTATAATCAAGGAAATCATAAAGAATCTTTGCCTTTTCTTCATTTTTCTGCTTCATTACCTCTAAACCGCCCATTCTCTTAATCCACTGAAATACTTTACCGCAAATATAAATACCATAGGCAGGTGGTGTATTATAAAGAGATCTTGCATCTGCATGAATCTTATATTTTAACATGGTTGGTGTTCCCGGAAGTGTATCTTCTGTAATTAAATCTTTTCTCATAATTACAATAACAACACCAGCAGGTCCGATATTTTTCTGAACACCGCCATAAATCAACCCATACTTTGTAACGTCAACTGGCTCTGATAAGAAACAAGAGGATACATCAGCTACTAATGTTTTACCTTTTGTGTTTGGAAGTTCCTTAAATTTTGTTCCATAGATTGTATTATTTTCACAGATATAAACATAGTCAGCATTATCTCTGATTGGCAGATCAGAACAATCAGGAATATAAGAAAATGTCTTATCAGCAGAAGAAGCAACTGCCTTTGCATCACCATAAATACAAGCTTCTTGAAATGCCTTCTTTGCCCATTGTCCTGTAATAATATAATCAGCAACCCTATTTTTCATAAGGTTCATTGGGATCATAGCAAACTGTGTGCTTGCACCCCCCTGTAAAAACATCACTTCATAATCATCTGGAATTTTCATTAAATCTCTTAAATCCTGTTCTGCCGTTTTAATAATATTATCATAAACTTTAGAACGATGACTCATTTCCATAACAGACATTCCACTGCCCTGATAATCCATCATTTCATCTGCTGCTTCCTTTAATACTTCCTCAGGCAATACTGCTGGCCCTGCGGAAAAATTATAAACTCTGCTCATAGTAAGTCCTCCTTATAAGTTTCTTATTCTTAACCATTCATATCCTCTATAAATATGAAAGAAAATAATTTCTTTGATATTATAGAGTGTTACTTATATCTTGTCAATAATGATTTTGTATATAGTTTCCATTATTTCCATTAATTATCAGTAAAATCATCTATTGAAAAATTTCACTAAGTAAGACTATTGCAATCTAAAATTTTCTATTTTTTTAATAATTCTAATAATGTTTTATAACTATCTATTACATCATAAATTACTTCTCCATTACTGATTGCCCTAAAATGTTCTTTAGCACAATGAATTTTTGACTCCTCAATTAACCTAAGCTGCATAGATGACATAGAACCCTTTGTTTCAGCAACAAAGTAAATATGCTTCACTGTTCCCTCATAAAACGCAATTGCCCAATCTGGATTATAATGTCCCACTGGAGTTGAAATATAAAATCCATCTGGTAATTTTACATAAACAGCAACTTTACCATCTGTATCTAATAATTCTGCAAACTTCTTTTCATTGATAGAATCATATACAAGATGATCATATAAATGTTTTTTTGTTTTTATTGCATTTACACCCAATTTTCCTTTTATATTTGGATCAGTAAATACATTCATCTCATAATGTTCATCTAAAACATTATATGTAATATATTGAATAATTGCTGTTGCTTTTTCTTCATTAATCAGCCTAGCTGCTTTTGCAATAAATTCTTCTGGATTATCTTTAAATTGATTAAATACAGAAACACAAATCCCCTTCAAAATACGAATAACTGCTTTCCTTGTCAGTCCTGTTTCCTCTACTAATTTACCTATCAAATCATATTTCACGCTATGATTAATATTAATTTTTGTATCTGCATTATGTGAATCTGTAGATTCTCGTATAAAAGAATCCCCTGATACTAATGCTTCTTTAGATTCAATATCATTCATAACACCACTTTCAACTTTGAAATAAACTTTAGATACCTTTAATTTATCATTCAACGCATCAATAGACTTACTAACAAGTTCATCTGTATCAAAATTTACAGTATATACAGATTTTGTATTGATTCTCTCCCATAATGATTTAAACTCTGGCATTTCCAGCTTGTCTTTTCTTACAGTAAGTTCTATATTATTGCTACGAGCATTTTCTGGCTGCATCGCTTTTGGATCATAAATAGAATCCAATATAGTTATGATTGCCTGTTTGTAATCAACTATTTCTTCTGCAATTTTAATATTATTATTTGCTTTTTCTTCATAATATTTATCTGTTAGAGTATACTTTCTATCAATATAGCCATTTAAAATCAAATCTGTATGGATTGCTCTCGCCATATCCAAATCAATTATTATTTTATTACCATTATCATTTTTTATCACTTTTCCATGGAAAAGTTCTTCACTAACTACACAAGGTCTATCAGCAACTGCTTCTGCCATTTCTAACTGTAACTCCTTAACAAAAGAATCATAGCTTTCACTTGCAATCACTGTTAAAATGTTAATATTGTGTACATCTTTTCCAAGAACAGCTATAGTACCTTTGTATCTGAAAGTTCTGGAATAATTCTTTGATTGCTCCATCTAGTAAAATCTTCTTCCTCTGTCAAAGTGTGCTGATAATATCCAGTTCCTTGATCTATTCTATATGTTGGTGTTACATATGGTTGTCCCACAAATACATCTACTACTGCTTTTGCAGCATCCGCCTGAAATTTTTGATATTTAAATTGTAGCTTCATTCTTCTTTCTTCTTTCTAAGATATTCTTCTATGATACAGTAAAATTTCTCTGCATTCTCAATCTGTTCCTTTACATCCTCTTTTGATATTATATAATAGTCATCATAATCACTATCATTGCGAATATCAAAAGCCTCACCAATAATATCTGATAATTCAATATCAAAAATACCTGTTTTAATATATTGTTTACGAAAATATGCTAAAACTCCTGAATGCTTTGAAAAATCCACTCCATCTAATACAAGCACACTCCTCATACAATGAAAAATTGCATAATAAGAACGATTGGCAGCCCCTTTATAATCATTATCTGCTACTAATACTCTAGCTGATTTTATACAACGTTTTGCCTGTTCCAAACGATAATCAGACAAATCTTTTAACCTTTTATCCATATAAAATGATTCCCTCTTTCTGAATATTTTTATAAAAAGGAAGCACTGTTTCATTCTGCTTAAATGTACTTCTATCTCGTAAAAGTAATGATATTTCTATATCATTCTTTAATCCAATACGACTAGCAACTTTACTAATCTGTTTTCTATATTGAAGTATACTCTCTTTTTCACAGTTCATAATAATCATAATATCAATATCAGACTCGCTATTATAATCTCCTCTGGCACAAGAACCATATAATACGATTTTATAAATATCTTCTTTCAACAGTTCTTTTGTTTCATTTACGATTTCTGTTATAATGGTAGTAATCTCGTTTTCACTTTTTTTTTCTAACATTTATATTTCCTTTCCTAAAGCACTTTTACTCTAGTATCTAATGACAGCATTTTAAAAATCTCTCCTACATTAATTTTAGAAGGACTATCTGCAAAACTAGAATCCCTAAATACAGCACGAATAGGCTGTTTCTTTGCAATTGCTTTGATAACAGTATCTGGTATAGATTCATTAAAACAAGCAATTAGATCTCCCTCATTATAATTATGTATTGTACATCCATCT
>CAJTJZ010000014.1:0-51535 GCA_910576895.1 uncultured Lachnospiraceae bacterium
TCAAAGTACAAAGAGTGCCTTCAGAGCCATTGCTCCCAACGGTTTTCTCTATGTATAGATTGTAGCATAAAATAATGTTTTTTGCAAGAATTTATGAGGCTCCTCCCACCGCCTAAAGGCAGTGGGTTTCCGCCTACGACAACAGAAAGGAATTTATTTATGAACAGAAGAAAGCATATCGCAATCATCTTTTTTGGATATATACTATTTACGTTTTTTTAATATAGAAACTATTTATAAAAAGGGAATTATTATTGCACAAGAAGAACCAGCAAAAGAATGTTCCTTTTATGCCATTTTAGGTGCTAGTAGGATAAAGAAAAATAGAGAATCTTTTTTTATCAATATCAATAGAACATGGGATTCTTTTTATTTATTTGATATTGATATTATAAAAAATAAACTGGTTTCTGTAAAAAAGTGTGCGTATTTGCCTATTGGTGCAGATGAATAATATTATTATGGAATTGAAGATAGAAGGAATTTTTTACTTTAATGGAGCGTTTACTAATGGTAATGAAAATTTATATTTCATGTAAAAGTAGTTAAATATATTGCGATTTATGTCGATGATATAAGTAATAAAAAATAGAAAGAAAAAAAAGTAAGGGATATAGAAAAAATAAATGGAAGAATAAAATTTATTGTACATTGAACAATAAAGGAAATGAAAAATATGATACAAAGCAGAGTAAAAATTTTTTTGAAAGAGAATAAATAAAAACCTATTTATAAAAACAAGATGATTTTTACTATTATTTTTATTTATTATAACCTAATTTTAATATATAGAAAGGAAGAATTTATTTATGATAATTTCAAAAAAAACAATTTTTTTACTATGTTTTGCATTGATAACCATTTCTATTTTCTCTGGCTGTGAAAAAAAAGAAAAAGATGAAATTATAATAGATACTTCCTATCAAGTAGAACAACTACAAATAAACGGACTTCCAGATGACGTAAATCTTGTTCGAGAATTTTCCAATGTTATTTGGCTATCTGGAAAAAGAAAAAATCAGTCCTATTTAGGCAATTTCATCGTTTCCAAACTTAACTATCAAGAAATCACATTCAATTTACCAGAAAAAGAAACTATCATAGATTTTTATATTAATGAAGAAGAAACTATTACAATCATTACATCAGAAACTGAAATGGAACAAACACAATATTTAGAAAAGTTAAGATTATATCAAGGTTCTAAAACAGGAACAGTACAACTGCTTTCTGAATTAAAGACTTGTCAAAGTGCTTATCAACTATGTATGACAAAAGACTTTATTTATTTGATAGAAGAAGGTCTTAAAATCTCTGTTTTTGATCAAACAGGAAAACTATGTGGTACTTGTGAAAGTAATAACAGAGTAGAAGCTATTTGTGCAAATGGAACAACATGTTATTATATTGCAAATGATGCTAAAAATAATACGATTCTTACAGGAAGAATAGAACAAGATGGAAAAATAACACAATTAAGAAAAGTAAAAGCACAATTAGGAGAAGATGTATATCTGATTCCATCTAAAGAGGAACAGGATGGAATTTATTATAAAAATAGATCAAGCGTATATAAAATTGAAAAAGAGAATGCAAAACGAATCATTACTTGGGATTCTTTCAACCTTTTAGGAAGCGATCTTTTATCAATAATATTATTAGAAAATAATGAATTTCTCTGTTGGAATACAAGCAAGAATTGTTTTTTAAAAATAATGGAAAAAGAAAAGCAGTCAAAAGAGGAATCCAATAAGATAGATGAAATCGTCTTTGCATCTAGTAAAATTCAAGATACAGATCGAGAAAGAATTTATCGTTTTAATGAAGAACATAATGATTGTAAAATAGTAATTCGTGATTATTCTTTAGAAGATGATGGGGATACACAATTTAATTTAGATGTAGCCTCAGGAAATATCCCTGATATTATCAATTTAACTTCCATAGATCCTATTATGCTTGCAGAAAAAGGATTTTTTACAGATTTGTCTGTATTTATGGAACAAGATTCCGAAGTATCTAAGGAAAATTTACAAGATGATTTATTGAAACTTTTAGAAATGGATGGGAAACTTTATTTTTTACCACCTAGTTTTACGATAGAAGCATTAGTTAGAAGAAAAAATGATATTGGGAATCGAACCTCTTGGACTTTAGAAGAATTTGATACTTTTTGTAAAGAAAAAAAAGCAGAAGGTGTTACAGAAATTGTCGCTAATATGAATAGTGCTGCTTTTCCTGCATGGGATAGTCGATTTACTATGGAAGATTATATTGATCTTAATAGTGGAAATGTTAATTTTTTAACAGAAAGTTTCCAAAAACTGCTTTCTATAACAAAGAATTACTTTCCAGCAAAAGTGGACTTATCTATACCTAAAAATGACAAAGTTAAAGATGGAACAGCTACTTTACTGGATGTATTTTTAATTACATTTTCTCAATGTGCAGAATATGAATGGATGTTTGGAAAAGATGGTTATTCTTTTATTGGTTATCCATCAAAAGATAGTTCTCATTCTGGTATTGGAATGAGAATAGAAACATACTATGGTATTTCAAATAATTGTACCAGAAAAAAAGAAGCATGGGAATTTTTAAGACAATATTTTTTTAAGGAAACGCTAGAACTAGATTCTGTTGGATTTCCTATTTATAAAGATAGTATGGAATATCAAAAAGAATGTGCTATGGCAAAAAAAGAATATATCAATAAAAAAGGAGAACAAATTATACCAATGCTTAAAGGCAGATATATTACTTTAAGTAATGGAATCTCAATAAAGTTAAAATCTTTAACTAAAAAACAAATTAAACAAATAGATGAATTAATGAACCAAACAGATATTTTAGATATGAATACCTCTATTTATACTACTGTAGCCAATAATATCATTGCAAGTGAAGTTTTAGAAGGTTTTGGAAATGAAAAAAGTATCGAAGAAATTATGGATATTATACAAAGTAGAGCTTCCCTTATGATAAGTGAGCAAAGATAGAACATAATTTTGAATACATTTTATTGATATTTTTTATATCTCAAAGCTTAACTTGACCCACATTTATGAAAATGAATAAAACTTAAAAATATGACATTCCATAAATTTTAAGATGTGGGTCAAGTTAAAAACTAAATTTAGGGAGTTTTATAGCTAATTTTAATAATTTATAGCTGTTCAAAATATATGAAAATACACTCCAATTAATATACCTTTCTTCCGACATTTACATAGTACTTTCAACGTTCTTTGTGAAATAGTTTTATCACTATGAAGTAATGTTCCATCTAAATCAAGCAAAAGTAATTTACAATTTTCCATTTGTTCACCTCAAAAATTTATGTAATAAGCCATTGAATAAATGCCGTTTTATCTGTGCTATTATATCCCATATTTCTATAAAAATCTAGTGTTTCTTTCGTTTTACTTCCTGTCAGCAGCATCATTTTATAACAATTGCATTGCTCTGCTATCTGTTTTGCATAATTAAGACATTCCGATGCCATGCCTTGTCTTCTAAAGTCTATATGAGTAACAACATTTTCCACAAAGGCATAGGAACGTACCTTTCTTGTTAAATTGGGAATAATCACACATACACAAGAAGATACAATTTTTCCATTACTCTCATTTACAATCAAGTGATGATTTTCATCTTCTAAAATCTGCTTCCATGTAGTTAATAAATGCTCCGATTGTTCTGGAATCGATTCTTCATGTAAATATAAATATAATTCTAATATTTCTTTTAAATCTTCTTTTTTAGCTTCTCGTACCATACTAATAAAAAACCTCCATTTCCGTTTCGACAATTGGAAAAATTAACACTACTTTAAATAAATCCCCATCAATGCTTAAGGAAAACTCTCCTCCTTGCAGTTTTACTAAATCTTTTGCAATCGAAAGTCCCAGTCCGCTGCCTTCTGTTGTCCTAGATTCTTCACCTCGTACAAATCGTTCTGTCAATTCTTCCTCGGTAATATTTAATGGAGCAGCCGAAATATTTCGCAATGTCATCATGGCTCGTTTTCCATCTATAACTTCTAAATCAAAATAAACTCTTGTTCCCTCCATTGCATATTTATAAACATTTTGCAATAAGTTCTCCAAAATACGAAACATTCTCCTTCCATCTGCAAAAATAGTTACTGGTGGTTGCGGAAAATTAACTAGAATTTGAAGATTTTTTTGTGCTAACTTTTCCTGAAATTCTCCTTCTGCTTGCTGCATCAGCTCCGTTAAATCAAGATTTTTATTTTCTAATAGCAATGTTCCCGAAGATGCCTTACTCGCTTCTACTAAATCTTCAATTAATTGTTTTAGTCTTTGTGATTTTTGTGTTAAAACCTCCAAATAATGTTCTACATTTTCCCCTTGCGGCTTTGATCGTTTTAATAAATCAATATAGTTTATAATGGAAGTCAATGGCGTTTTAATATCATGAGAAACATTAGTAATTAATTCTGTTTTCATACGTTCATCTCGGATACTTTTTTGAATAGCTTTACTTAATCCATCTTGAATCTTTGGAAGTAGCTGTGCAATTTCTAAATAATCTCCAAAAAGATTTTTTGTATCAATTCCTGATTCTAAATTTCCCTGAGAAAGCTTACGGATCCCTTTTACAATGCGATCTTTTCCTAATTCATTTCTAAATACATAAGCAATAGCTCTCTCTTGTAAAAATAAGAAAAATACAAAAAGAAATATTCCTAGTAATAAAAATGGTAAATACTTTAAATACTCTCCATACATATCATAACGAGATACAAACAATCGCAGTAACAAAATCCCTGCACTACAAGAAACAATATTTCCAACAATATAACCAAATGCCAATAAAACGGCTTTTCTTTTATAACCAAAATCACACCAAATATTTTTTACAAAATCTTGATATTTCTTTTTACACCATTTTAAGCCTCGAAACACTAAAAAATTTTTCCATAATATATTTGCTCGAAGCAAACGAATCAAAGAAACTATGGTTGCATAAAATAAACTATATACAAATGTAATATCAAAAAACAATAACACTAATCCCAAAATAGGTATCCTGCGTGTATAATGACTTATATGATAAGAATCATTTAGGAAATAAAAGAAATAAATACTACCTATAAAAATCATAAGCCATACTTCTATTGGAGTTCGTTCTAAAGAAAACAATCTCCTTTTATTTTTGTCAGAAACTCGAATAGTTTCTATTTCTGTATTAATAATGTTTTCCTTTCCAAATAGCAATCTTATAATAAGATATAACCAGCAAAAAAAAGATACTATAGCACTTACAATACAAATAATTCCATAAGAAAATACAGTATTCTCCAAACTACGGCGAATAATTTGCCTTTCTATTGTATCCCCTGTTGTAGAAAATAAAACTGCTTTTAAAGAAGATTTTGGAAGTGCAAGCTCTACCACCATAGATTGATATCCCTGTTGCTTTCCAATCATTGCAAGAGCTGCCAACCATGGTTCTTGCGATATTTTTTCTGCTTCCTCCTCAAAATTAACAGAAAATGCCCATTTTTTAAAACTCAAATTATCTGTATCATCCATTCCCTCACGAGAACCTATCTCTATCTTATTACCAGAATCACTACGAAAAGTAAAATTCCATAAATACCCTTCCATTTTCTTATCTATATAATGAAGCAATGATTTTTGTTGATAATATTCCTTTCCAGCCTCATATAAAATTGTCTTTAAGTTAAAAAATGGAGAATTCAATAAAATAGCATCTTCTATGGCGGAAAGATTCAATCTACTAAACATTTCTCCATTTTGAATATAAAGATTTGCAGCAGAGAGTCCATCTGAAAATTCCTTCATAACAAGCGGTTGCTTCTTTTTTGTTTCTTCTTTTTGTTTTTTCTCTGTTTCTTTATTCTGAGAATCTTCCGCAATGCTATATAAAGGGAAATAAACAATATCTGGCATACAGAACTTCATTGTATCTACTTGATAATCATCTTCATCTAAATTTACATAATACCATCGATCTTTTTTTTGAGAATAACAAAGTATGGTAGAAACTCCTTTTCCACAATGATACTCACAGTCAATATAATAAGCATCATCTGGAACATGAAGTTCCATAATATTTTCACTATAATCAATATGCCAACTATTTTGTAAAAACCATTCTTTTATTGTATCACTAGTAACAGCACAATATTTTTGAGTTCCATTATTTGCTCTATTTTTATAAATAGATTCCCAAAGAGTAATAAAATGTTCTTCTACCGTATTAAAATTAATATTATCATAAACAAAGTTATCCATTTTCTTTTTATAAGTAGCTTGTATATCAGATTCTGTATCACTAAAATTTGTTGAAACTCCTACAATTTCTGCACCTGATTCACATGTATAACTTGCTGTTTTTTTCCAACGATTTATGACTCCCTCATTCTTTTGTTCTGTTTCCAAAGTATAGATCTCTACGATTTCATTATCTCCTTGTATGTCCTGTAATAAATATTGTTTTACTGCTGGCGTTGCCTTTTTTAACTGTGAGAAAAGCTTTTTTTGAAATCTTTGTGTTTCCCAATAATTACTTGCTGTTTCTCCACCAAACCAATAAAGATAGGAAGCTCCAAAAAAAGAAGTACATAAAAAAAGCAATCCAAGAATATAAGATAATAAAATCATATAAGTTCGCTGAAAAGAACCAATCTTAAACCAACTTGTCTTATTTTTGTGATATTCCTTTGCTTTTTCCTTTATTCCTTTTATCTCTTCTTTTCCTTCTTCTTTGTTTTCTTTTTCTTCCTTTTCTTCCTTTGTTTTCTTTTCTTTTAAATTTTCTAGCTCTGGTAATATTTTATTTTTATCCATAAAAATTCCCATTCCTTTCCAAAAAGAATTATATCGAATAACCTTTACAGAATATAACAAGCTTTCTATTGTTTTTCCAGAAAATATCCAATTCCCCACATAACTTTTAAATATCGTGGTTCTTTTGGATTAATTTCAATTTTTTCCCGAATCCTTCGAATATGCACAGCAATCGTATTATCTGTTACAAAAGAATCTTCCCATACTTTTTCATAAATTTGTGTTGAAGAAAATACAATTCCGGGATTTTCCATTAATAATTGTAAAATCCGATATTCTGTTGGCGTTAATTTCACTAATTCTCCATCTACAGTAACTTCTCTTCTTTCTTTGTTCATAGATATTGTACCAAGTGTAAGAATATGAGATTCCTCTTTTTGTTCGTTCTGATTTTTAGAAATTGCCCCAAGCTGTGTATATCGTCTTAATTGTGACTTTACTCTTGCAATTAACTCTAAAGGATTAAAAGGCTTTGTAATATAATCATCTGCTCCTGCATTCAGCCCCAAAATCTTATCGGTATCTTCTGATTTTGCCGAAAGCAAAATAACAGGAATGCTATATTTTTGCCGAAGTTTCATCATTGCATGAATCCCATCAAGTCTTGGCATCATAATATCTAATATTAGTAAATGAAGTTCTGGCTCTCCCTGACAAGATGTATAACTATACATAATATCTAATGCTTCTTGCCCATCATATGCCTTTAAGACATGATAACCTTCTTGCTCCAAATAAATAGAAATTGCTTCTACAATTTCTTTATCATCATCACATACTAGTATATTCATAATCTCTTACCCTTTCCTCATTTTTTGTATCTATCATAACCGGTTATATAGATTTATTCTATCATACAATTCTTACAAAAAAGTACATCTTTTTATGAAGATTTTATGAAGATTTCTTTTTAAAATAAGATTTGCTTTTTAGAAATTTTTACTGTAATATAATTTACATCATCAATATCTTTTATTGTTTTCATCTTGAATTAAAAATATTTCTAACGAATAGGAGAATCACTATGTATTTTTTATATGGAGAAAAAGAGATTGACTATTTAAAAAAGAAAGATAAAAAACTTGCATTTGTAATTGATTATATTGGACATATTAACCGCACAGTAGATACGGATTTATTTTCTGCTGTACTTCATCATATTATAGCACAACAAATTTCTACAAAAGCACAACAGACGATATGGCAGAGAATAAATGATGCTTATCAAGAAATCAATCCAGAAATTATTTATCATTCGGATACTGACAAATTACAATCCTTTGGTATCACAAGCCGTAAAGCAGAATATATCAAAGATTTTTCAAAAAAAATTGTTTATGGTGAATTTGATCTTACTTCCATAGAAAAACTTTCTGATAAAGAAGCAATCGAAGCACTGATAAGTTTAAAAGGGGTTGGCGTTTGGACGGCTGAAATGATACTTCTCTTTTGTTTACAACGCCCAAATATTCTTAGTTATGGTGATTTAGCACTTCTTCGTGGTATGAGAATGGTATATCATCATAGAAAAATTGATGAAACATTATTTGAAAAATACCGTAAAAGATTATCCCCCTACTGCAGTGTTGCAAGCCTATATTTCTGGGCAGTTGCCGGCGGAGCAGTCGAGGGAATGAAAGATTATGCACCAAAAAATAAGAAATAACAAATAATATAGAAACCTTTATTTACAAAGCTCTGCAACTACTTGATTAATTATTTTGCCATCTGCTTTGCCTTTTAACTCTGCCATAACTGTTTTCATAATCTGTCCCTTATTTTTTGTAGCAATAACATCTGCAAACTTTTCTGTAAGCACAGTTTGTACTTCTTCTTTTGTCATCATACTTGGAGCATATTCTTTAATAACATCATAACGCAATTGATATTCTGCTTTTAATTCTCCTCTTTCTGCTGGACAAGTATCAAGCTGTTCCTTTGCAGATTTTAATTCTTTTAAAATCACACGATCTACTAATTCTTCTGAAATATTTTCTCTTGTTCCTTCATCAATTGCTGCTTTTTTTGCTGCTGAAACAAGAGAAGAAATTGCTTCCTTTCTTTTCTTATCCTTTGCCTTCATTGCTGCTATCATATCTTTTTGAAGTTGTTCAAACTGCATAAAAAAACCTCCTTTTTTCGTGTACTTGCTATTTTTCATCTTCCAATACCTATAAAAAATCTGCAACTACTTTTTATAAACCATTCCAATTATAGCACCTAAAGAATTAGAATACAATTCTTTTTCTATTTTTTATACTATAAGTTGCAACCATTTCTTTCTATTTTTCTTTGGGAAATAAATTATTTCAAATTTATCGTATTTCTTTCTGCCAGTCTTAATACTGCAATTACTGGCATAATTAAAATTCCACAGAAAAAATTACTAACACCATGCATAAAATCCCATGGAAGTCCTGCAATAATCCAAGCGATCATTTTCTGAAAATTAAATCCAAAGAAAATTGCCTGTACTGGAGCATATAATGTTCCAAAGAAAAAACCATGCATAGCACATACAAACATATAAACAATCGGTTGTATCTTTTTTGGCATATTTTTTGGAAGAAGCATTACTACTGCCCAAAGAACAGTCCATATATAAAGATAAGGAATCCACCAAGTTGCGAAACCATGAAAAGCTCCTTGAATGAATACATAAATATAAATTGGATATAAGGCTTTTTTTCTATAAACAACAGTAAAAGCAATGGTAAATACACCAAGCAAATGAATATTTGGTGCAAACTCCATAATGATTTTAGAAACATACATAATAGCCCCAAGCATTGCAAATACTGTCATTTCTCTTGTTTTAAGTTTCATCCTTTTTGCATCCGAAAGGAATATTGATCCCCTTCTATAATTTTTGTAGAGTCAACACCTGTATCTGCATATTCATCATTAATATAAAATGCCCAATATATACCATCTTTATCATAATCTGCTGTAATCCCATTCACTGTTTTTACATAAAGACCATATTCGCTATCATCTCCATCAATTAATTCTAATTCTAGTAATGCTTCTCCTACCGTTTCTTTCTCTGTGTGAATTTCAAATATGGTTTCTTCTTCCTCTTTATCTACCACAGTAAAAGAAAAGATAGTATCTCCTTCTCCTAATACAGTAGTAATTTTATCTGAATCTACATTATCTACTTTTTTTTCTTTTTTATCTATAGTATCCTCTTTTTGCTGTTCTTTCTGTTGGTTATCTTGTTGTTTTTCCTCTTGTTGAACGAAGGATTCCTCCTTCTTTGTATTTCCATTGCATCCTGTTGTAACTATCATAGCTGCAATAAATAATATACAAAGCGATACCAATGTTTTACTCCACTTTTTTTGCATTTTTTACTCCTTTTTATAACTGTTTTAGTAATTCTGCCATAGCTTTTGGTCGATTCATTGTATAAATATGAATACCATCTACTCCATGTTTCTTTAAGCCATAAATCTGTTCTGCTGCATACGCAATTCCTGCTTTCCTCATATCTTCTGGATGATCTCCATAACGTGCTACCATATCGGTAAATGCTTTTGGCAAAGAAGCACCTGATAATTTTACGCTTGTCCCTAGTTGTTTTGCAGATGTAATTGGCATAATTCCTGCACAAATAGGAACTGTAATTCCCATTTTGATAGTACGTTCTAAAAAGCGATAAAAAGTATCATTACAGAAAAACATTTGTGAAATTAAAAAGCAAACGCCTGCATCTATTTTTTCTTTTAAATGCTCTAAATCACTTTCTATGCTATCTGCTTCATAATGTTTTTCTGGATAGCAAGCACCTGCAATTTGCAAGGAAGTATTTTTTTTCAAATAATGAACCATATCAGAAGCATAAAAAAATTCTCTGCTCTGAAATTGCTCCTCTGTCATTGTTAATGGTCTATCACCACGCAATGCAAGAACATAAGGTATTTTTTCTTTCTCTAATAAATGGCAATTTTTTTCTAAATCTTGTTTTTTAAATCCAACACAAGTCATATGAGCAATGGTATCAATATTTAATTTATTTTGAATATAGGATGCAATTTCCATTGTTTTTTCAGATTTAGACCCTCCTGCTCCATAAGTGCAGCTAATAAAATCAGGTTTTAAAACAGCAAGAGCATCTAATTTACTAAAAACATCTTGAAATTCATCTTCTTTTTTTGGTGGAAAAACCTCAAAAGAAATGCTTGTTTTCGTTTTATTTAATAAATCCTTAATCATAATCTATTATTCTATCCTTTCTAATTACTCCTGAACAACTGGTATCTTTTTATCCATTTTAAGAATATGATTAAGTAGCCACTGCGTCAAAAATTCTAATAATTCATTTAAACTTTCCTGTTGATTTGCATCAATATCCTCCAAGTCGATTTCAGCTAAATGATCTATGTAAACAATATGTGCCTTTTTTTGTGCTGGAAGCCCTTGATAATGAATACGTTCCATATAATCTTCTTCATCTTTAAAATGATAGATAGCATAATCCTTAAGTTCTCTTAGAAGCCTTACAATCTCATCATATTTATCTGGAATAAATTCATCTTTAATTAAATTGCCTACTTCATCAATAATACGAAATAATTCTTTATGTTCTTCATCAACTAGAGAAATCCCTGTTTTAAATTCATCTGTAAAAACTCCTGTATACTTTACTTCCAAATTATTTTCTTCTTTTGGTTCAAGCTTTCCAATCATACTATCACAGGCAATAATATGACGATACAACCATTTTAATAAAAAAACTAAAAGTTCATCTAATGTTTTTTCTTGATTTTCACTCATTCCTGTAATATTCAATTCATCCATTCTATGAGTAAAAAAAGCATGCTGCCGCTTCTGATATTCTAATTCTGGGTGGCGAATCTTTTCCATATATTCTTCTTCGTGTTTAAAATGTGTTGCTGCATAATGATTAAGTTGTGCAATAATAGACTGAATATGATCATATTTATCTTCTATCAATTCATTTTCCAGTAAATTATGAGCTTCCTCTATCAAGCGAAACAACTCTCTGTGTTCATTATCAATTTCCTCCACTCCAATCAAACAAGCATTTGTAAATTGGTATCTCATTTCTTTTTCCTCCTTTAATTTTTTAAGAATAAAATAATAAAATATTTTATTTATAACAATAGGTTTGCTAACAAGGCAATCTATTGTTTTTTGTTATTTAAAAAGAACATAGCAAGTGCCATAGCACAAATTACAATATATCCAAAAATACTATAACCATCTGGCACTTGATGAAATAATAAAAATCCAATTAGTGCTGAAAAAATAATTTGCGAATAATCATAAACAGAAATCTCTTTTGCTGGTGCATGAAAATATGCTGCTGTAATAGAAAACTGTCCAAATGCTGCTGCAAGTCCTGCTCCTAACAACATAAGTATTTGTTTTCCTGTCATTGGTGCAAATGAAAAAATTAGATAGGGCAATGTTATTAGACAGGAAAAACCAGAAAAGAAAAATACAATAAAAGGCCCTTTTTCTCCTCTCTGCCCTAAAATTCTTACCATAGTATAAGCAATTCCTGCACCCATACCACCACATAATCCAATGAAGGCTGGAATCACATCTAAATTAGAAAATGTCGGTTTAATAATAAATAAACTTCCAAGAAAAGCAGTGATAACAATTATTGCCTGTTTCCATGATAATGTTTCTCCTAAAATCAACCAAGAAAATAATAATACAAAAAATGGTGACATTTTATTTAACATAGATGCATCTGCTAATACTAAATGATCAATTGCATAAAAATTACATAAAATTCCAATTGTTCCAAATAAGGAACGCAGAATAAAATATTTCATATTTCCTTTTTTTATAGAAAATCCAATTTGATTTTTCCATAAAAGAATAAGTGCAAAAAAGAATGCTACCAGATTTCTAAAAAAACTCTTTTGTATGGAAGGTAACTCTCCGGCAAGCTTTACCATGGTATTCATAATAGCAAAACAAAACGATGATAAAATAATATAAATAATTCCTTTATATTTTTCATCTAATTTCATGAAAATCCCTTCTTAAACAATACATTTCTTGGTATAACCGTTTGATTATATGCAATTAATACCTTCATATATGCCATTTCTGGTGAAATATGATACATTGCTTTTCCAAGTCCGCTTTTTAATAATAAATCATTTGTTTCATATAAATGTTTTACATCTTCTTTTAAACCTGCAAAATAAAGATCAATTCCTAACGTTTTACAATAATTTGCAAAGGTAAGAACATTATATTTCTTATTCTCCTGTTTTTGTTCCTTTACATATGCTGTACCAGAATGATACAAGTAATGAACAACTGCTCGAATATTTGTGTGTTCTAATGCAAGCAAGTCATAACGAAGTCCGGGATAAGGACGCAAAAAAAGAATTTCCTGTTCTATATGAAGATCAAAAATCTTTTTATCATTACAAAGTTCTCTTTCTTTCTGAAATATGGTACAAACTCCATGTTCTATTTTTCCAAGAGCCTGTCCAGAATAAGAAGAAAAACAATCTCTGCAAGTATCTGCTTCTAAAAGTTCTGATGCAGAAAATAAATTTCCATTGATAGAGCTATTATCTACTATTCGATTTTGCCAAATCGTAAAAACACCTTGCAATTTTCCATATCGAATAAAATCTACAGCATCTGAAAAATTCTTTAATCCATTACTTCTTCTATCAGAAAGTGGATAATCTGCTGCTGTTAAAACAAGAGGAATCTCTATAAAAGAAAATGTGACAGCAAGAAAAGCTGCCGTATATGACAGAGTATCACTTCCATGAGTTACAATAATACCATCATAAGGCAAGTTCTGCTTTTGCAATGTTCTTTTTTTATTTTCTTCCCTTACCTCTACCGCATTTTTACCAAGTCCCAATTTTTCTAAAATACCATAATAAATTTGTTCTAAAAATTTTGGCTCACTGCATTCGCTTAATATTCGCACAGGTTCTATAATATCAAATTCTGGAAATTCTTTTGTATTTTCTATACTTTCCCGATATTTTTCTAAAATAGCATAAGGAGAATTGCCAGAAATTCCCAAAACATTATCTTTTACTACGGTAGAGATTGTTCCTCCTGTCAATACCAGCAATAGTTTCAATTTTCTGCCTCCCATCAATAATTTCTACTTCTTTATTCTTTAAAGATTTTGAAAAGAAATTTGTTCCCAAAGTTTTTTTCCAATTTCTACTTTATAATCTTTTGACCAAGCAGTATAAGACTCTGAGAATACTTGTTCCTGCTGTGCTTCAATCATTTTCTCTTTTTTTGCTCTTGTTGCATCTTCATCAAAATCATTAACACAATAGAGAACAAAATAGCCTTGCTTTGTTTCTAAAATCTTACTAATTTTCCCCGTTTTCATTGTAAGCCCTTGTGTTAAAATCTTCTTTGGCAATTTTTTTATTTTTTCATCTTCTTGTTGTTCCTTTACTTCCTTTGACAAATCCATTTTACCATAAGTCAATTCATAATCTTCTAAATCAGAATTTGCATCTGCAAAATTTCCAAAATCTGTTGCAAGCTCTGCCTGCTTTCTTAATTTCTGTATTCGCTTTTTTGCTGATTTTTTTTCTTTTTCCTTTGTAATGTTTACTTTTTTCCCATTACGGTCAGTTCCCTCTAATAATACCACAAAATATTGAATGGTTGCCTGTTTTACATCTTCATCAGAAATACTAGTGTCCACTACAAGTGTTGTTTTATCATACATTTTTTCTGCAAGACGATTATCCTTATAAACATTTTCTATAAATTCTTCCGTTAATCCATATTTTTTAATATCATTACTTGTAATTCCTGCAAGATAATCCTTTGCCTGTTTAGAAATTTCTGATAATTCATCCTCTGTCAGCTCTACATTTTCCTTTTCTGCCTGCTGTACAATAATTTTTATTTGTGTAATATTCTCTATAATTTCTTCTTTTGCATACTCTCCAAAATTTTTTTCCTCATTCCATGAAAAATCCCAAATTTCTTCTCCAAATCCTGTTTCATAACGCTCTTTCATTTGGTACATATAAATCAATGCTTCCCGATAAGTCACACCAACATTATTTACCCGCATAATAACGGAATCCATTGCAAGTTCTCCCTCTGTCTGTACCTTTACTTCCTGTTTTTCCTTTTCTAAAAACGGAATGGTGCAGCCTGTGATAGAAACCATAATAAGGACAAATGCAATGCAGATTTTTTTCTTTAACTGCAATTTCAAATTATATCCTCCATTCATAACGCTACTTATGAGTTATTTATTATACTAAGCGGTCAAGCCTTGACCGCTAGTATAACAGCTCCTTAGTATCAAGCCGTAATTTATTTAATTCTAATAAAAACTCTTCCATCTTTTTTAAAATAGTTTCATTATCAAGCATTTCTTCTTCTGCCTTCTTTTGTTCTACTTCTTTTTTTATTGGTACTTTTCTTTGCAGGGTATGCCCTGCCATAGAATACGCATGAGCCATATTTCTATTTTCATATCGAACAGTACGAACAGCCGATTTTTTTACTACTTGTGATTTCTCTATCTGTTCTTTCCCATGAAGCGAATAGGTAAATACTGGTTGTTCTTTTTTTTGTCCAAGTTTTAATTTTCCCTGATAAGCAGCAATTAATTCTGGAAATTTTGATGCATCTAATCTTGCTTGGGAATGAAAATAAAATTCTATAATCGTTCCTCTTTGCTGAATTTGTATAATCCATGCCTGATGTGCCAATGATTTTAAATAAGCTGCCATCAATAAATTTGTAACTGCAGTTTTTGGCGTTCCAAAACGATCGGTTAATTCATCTTGAAGATCTATTAATTCTTCCCGATTTGTTATATTGGCAATCCTTTTATACATATCAAGCTTTTGAAACTCACTTTTAATATAAGAAGATGGAATATAGGCATCCATTTCCAGATCAACCATAGTTTCAAATTCACTTAATTCTTCTGTTTGCTCTCCCTTTAAGGTAAGTACCGCATCATTTAACATTTTACAATATAAGTCATATCCAACTGCTTCCATATGCCCATGCTGCTGTACGCCAAGCAAACTTCCTGCTCCACGAATTTCCAAATCACGCATTGCAATTTTAAATCCTGAACCAAGATCGGTAAATTCTCGAATTGCTTTTAATCGCTTTTCTGCAACTTCCCGAAGCATTTTATCGCGTTTATACATAAGAAAAGCATAAGCAGTACGATTTGATCTTCCAACACGTCCACGAAGCTGATAAAGCTGAGAAAGCCCCATTTGATCTGCATTATCAATAATCATTGTATTTACATTAGAGATATCTAGTCCTGTTTCAATAATCGTTGTTGCAACTAAAACATCAATTTCCCCATTAATAAATTCAAACATAATTTTTTCTAATTCACGCTCACTCATCTGCCCATGTGCAAAAGCAACATTAGCATCTTTTACAAGCCTTGCTACCATATTGGCTGTTTCTACAATAGAGTTTACCCGATTATAAACATAATACACCTGTCCCTTTCTAGCTAATTCCCGATTAATTGCCTCTCTTATCACTTCTTCATTATGTTCCATTACATACGTTTGAATTGGCAGACGATCAACAGGAGGTTCTTCTAATACGCTCATATCCCGGATTCCAATAAGACTCATATGCAATGTTCTTGGAATTGGTGTTGCTGATAAAGAAAGTACATCCACATCTTGTTTCATCTGTTTAATTTTCTCTTTATGTGTTACACCAAAACGCTGTTCTTCATCAATCACAAGAAGTCCCAGATTTTTATATACAATATCTTTTGATAAAAGGCGATGTGTCCCAATGACAATATCAACCTCTCCTGATTTTAAACCTGCAATAACCTTTCTTTGTTGTGCTGGTGTACGAAATCTTGACATCATCTCAATATGCAGAGGATAATCTTTCATTCTTTGTATAAAGGTGTTATAATGCTGCTGTGCAAGAATTGTTGTTGGCACAAGATAAACAACCTGCTTACTATCTTGTACTGCTTTAAAAGCTGCACGAATTGCCACTTCTGTCTTTCCAAAGCCAACATCTCCGCAAATCAAGCGATCCATAATTTTATCGCTTTCCATATCCTTTTTTGTCGCTTCAATCGCTGCTATTTGATCTTGTGTTTCCTCATAAGGAAATAATTCTTCAAATTCTGTCTGCCAAATCGTATCTGCACTAAATTGATATCCTTTTTTTGACTGTCTTATGGCATAAAGCTTTACTAATTCTCCTGCTACTTCCTTTACTGCTGCACGAACACGTGTTTTTGTTGTTTTCCACTCTTTTGAATTTAACTTATTTAATTTTGGTTGTCTTGCCTGTGAACCTGCAAATTTTTGTACCGTTTCAAAATTTGCAGCCGGAACATATAAAACACCACCATCACCATATTCAATTTTCATATAATCTTTTGCTGTATGATCGGTTTCAATCTTTTCAATTCCTCGATAAATACCAATTCCATGATTTTCATGTACAACAAAATCCCCCACATTCAAATCGTGGAAGCTTTGAATTGTCCGTCCTTCATATTGTTTCTTTTTTCTTTTTTTCTTTTGTGTTCCAAAAATGTCGGTATCTGTAACAACAATAAATTTTAAAAAAGGATATTCAAAACCATGATGAGAATTTCCTGCAATTACCATAATTTCCCCCGGCTTTGGCATTGTTTGTGGATTTTCCATATAAAATGCAGATAGGTCATAATCTTTTCTTAAATCCTCACTTAACCGCAATGCCCTAGTACGTGATGCCGAAATTAATACGGTTCGATATCCCCTTTTTTTTAGATTTTTTAAATCTTCGATTAATAATTCAAAATGATTAATATAATTTGCTACTGATTTTGCATTTACATCATATTTCATAGAAATCGAAAATCCATGAATTTTTACATCTAATACAGATAAAAATACAAGTCGTCTTCTTGCAAGTCCTGCCATAATTTGTGTAAAAGAAAACAATACATCTGCTTGAGACGGAAGAATATACCCATGTTCTAACCTTCCTGTCATTCCCTCTTGAAACTCTAATTCCACAGCGTTTGCCTTTTCCTCAAGCCGTATAAATTCATCTAAAAAAATAATTGTTTTTCTATCGCGAAAGTAATCTAAAAAACTTACAACATTCTCTCCAAAAAAATAATGAATATAACTATCTAATCCCATAGAGCTGCCATAAGCAGATAAGTTTTCCTGAAATTCTTCTACCGTTCTTTCTAATCGTGCTGCCGCTTCTCTTTTTTCTTCTTCTTTTAAAACAAGTACTGCCTTCTTTTTTTCCTTTTCAATTCTTGCAATACCCATACTTAATCTTTCCTCATCAAGAATTAATTCTGATGCAGGATAAATAACAAAGGTTTCCAGATTTTCAATAGAACGCTGACTTTGTAAATCAAAAGCACGAATAGAATCAATTTCATCTCCCCAAAACTCGATACGGGCAGGTGCTTCCTCTGTCAGTGAAAAAATATCTAAAATGCCACCACGTACTGCAAATTGTCCCTGTGCTTCTATCTGTCCACAACGCTCATAGCCAAGTGCAGTCAGTCTTTTACAAAGCGTTGTTATATTTGCCTCTTGCCCAATATTTAATGTAATGATATTTTGTTCCAAAAATTCCAATGGAAGTACAAGATCCATCATAGCATCTATTGTTGTTACAATCGTACAGCTTTTTTTCTCTAAAATATTCTTTAATACACAAATTCTATCTTTTACAATTGTATTTCCATGAATATCCGCACTATAAAAAATAATATCCTTTGCCGGATAATAAAAGACATTTTTTTCATATAATTTATAATCTTCAAAAATTTCCTTTGCCTTCATATCATGATAGGTAATGATTAATCGGTAATCAAAGGTTTCCCCAAGTCCATAGGCTATATGGCATTTCTGAGAATCAATACATCCATTAATCTGCACAGATACTTGCGGTTCTTGTAATTTTTTATTTAACTCCTCAAATCCGCCCATTTCCTTTAGAAGCTCTTTAAAAATATTCATAATTTTCTCCCTGCCTGCAGTCTTTTTACACTTATACTTTCTTTTTATTAAACTGATTCATTGCTTGTTCTGGTCCTTCTTCTATCATAACTTTTACTGCATAGCTTGCATTCTTTAATGCTTCCCTTATTATCGGCTCTTGTTCTGACGGAAACCGTCCCAATACCCAATCAACTAAATCCCAATCCTTTGGTTTTTCTCCAACCCCAATTTTAATCCGCTGAAAATCTTGTGTTCCAAGCATTGCAATAATATTTTTAATTCCATTATGTCCGCCAGCACTACCTTTTTTACGAATGCGAAGCTGCCCGGGTTCTAAACTAATATCATCATAAATAACAATCAATTCTTCTTTTGGATCAATTTTATAATAATCAACTAGTTCTCGAATACATTCTCCACTTAAATTCATATAAGTCATAGGCTGTACTAACAACACTTTTTGCCCACAAAGCATTCCCTTACCAAGCAATGCTTTGTGTTTCCTTATATTAAGAGAAATTCCTGTTTCATCACAAATCCTTGTAATAACATCAAAACCTATATTATGACGTGTTGCCTGATATTGCCTGTCAGGATTTCCCAAACCTACAATGATATACATAGTTCCTCCATCTTCTAAATCATTTTATATTAAATGATCAAGTCTTTCCATCACAGTATACTATCCTTAAATAAGTCAGGCTTATTTTAAGTCATTCCTAAAAGAAAGTCAATCAAGGAAATCAATAAATGATAGAAAGTCCCGCTTCTTCCTGATCAAGAGATTCCATTTGAAGTGTTTTATCATAGCGAAATTGTAATTCCTGATTTTTAATGGTTACTCTAGCACCTGCATTAACTGATTTTGTAATAAATGTATTACTTCCAATCACTGCATTTTCTCCAATCACTGTTTCGCCACCTAAAATAGAAGATCCAGAATAGATAGTAACATTATCTTGAATCGTTGGATGTCGTTTTTTATTTTTTAGCTCCTGTCCGCCTCTTGTAGATAATGCACCTAATGTTACTCCCTGATAAACCTTTACATGCTCTCCAATAACAGTTGTTTCTCCAATAACAATCCCTGTTCCATGATCAATAAAAAAATATTTTCCAATCGTAGCCCCCGGATGAATATCTATTCCTGTTAGGCTATGTGCATGTTCTGTCATAATTCTTGGAATTAAAGGAACTCCTAGTAAATGAAGCTCATGTGCCAATCGATTGACTAAAATCGCATAAAATCCCGGATAGGAAAAAATAATTTCATCTTTATTAAAAGCTGCTGGATCTCCATCATAAGCTGCTTGTAAATCTGTTTCCATATATGCTCTAATTTTGGGAAGCCTTCTTAAAAATTCTAAAGTAATCTCCTCAGCCTTTTCTCTGATCTTTTCTATCTCCCAATCTGCAAATTCATCATTATATTTTAATACTATCGTAATCTGTTTCTTTAAATTAAACATCACATCTTCTATTAACATTGTTAAATGATTTCTAACGGTATAAATTTTATATTCTTTATTCTTATAATATCCAAGAAAAACAATTCGTTGCAATTCTTCCATTAATTGAATAATAATATCTTTATTTGGCTGATTAAATGCATCCATTTTATCAATCGTTCTTCCCTGCCTATAATCAGTAAGCAGATCTTCTACAATTACCCCCATTTTCTCTATAATATCACTTTCCATAAGTTTTCCCCCTTGATACTAAAATCTATTCCAATTATATGAAATGAAATTCATTTTGCTATTGTAACACAGCATAAGTATAAAGTCAAAAATGGGAAGAAATATAGAAGGATAAAATGAGAAATATAAAGTAAAAATTTCAAAAACACTTGAAAAACAATTTTGAATATGATATAAAACAAAAATGGGAAGCCAAAAGCGGCTACCCCATAACTTAAAAACTGCTGTCACTATTGCAAGTAGTGGCGGCTATTTCTTTTTTCCCTTGAAAATCTGATAAGATAACAAAGATTTACAAGAGAAACAATAAAGATACCTGTCTGAACTAAATCAGAATATGTAATCATCATTGTATCGCCCTCCTTTCTTTCGTCTGGAGGGCTTTTAAACCCTCCGAAAAAGAGGGCAGCCGCCTTTCATGGTTTCCCATACGACAATAATAATATAATTTAATCGATAC
This sequence comes from uncultured Lachnospiraceae bacterium, assembly GCA_910576895.1. Taxonomy (GTDB): domain Bacteria; phylum Bacillota; class Clostridia; order Lachnospirales; family Lachnospiraceae; genus MGBC100174. Next base: position 20,978 of record CAJTJZ010000014.1, read on the forward strand.
TGCAATACGATTTTTTAATTAAAGCTAAAAAATTATTCGAAAAATTCCGTTACAACTCCAAGAAATAATGGTACAGTTTCTGTTTCTTCCTGAAGGGTTTGTGTATCTGCAATAATATATACAAATGGTTCATGAAAATCAACTTCCAGTGGTGTTTTTTCTTCAACTATTGCAGATGTAGCATTTTCTATAATAACCGCTGTAACTGCAGCGGCTTCTGTTCCTTCTTCTGCAACTTTTACTTTTACTTTTTGTAACACTTGACTAATATAAAGATTTTGATCCATAATCTGTGTTCCATGTCCAAGTCCGTTTAAATTTGCTTTTTCTTCATCAAAGGCATCTTGTAATCCCATTGTTTTTAATATATCATTCATTGTAATGGAATAATCTATTGTAAATTTTGGTAAACGTAAAATAACATCGGTACTTACTGCATTTTTTAAATAGGAATGAAGTTTCTCTCTTGTTAAGCTCTGTGCTAACTGCCTTGCTGTCTGTCCTGCTTGTGGGCGAATAGCAAAGAAAGAAAGTCTTCCATCATCATAAGGAAGAATCAGTCCATCGGCATCTTCCGTTTTAAAATAATTTCGATAGCCGTTATCATTCATAAAATCTGTCATAACTTTTTTACCATCTTCATTTGTAAATTCTCTTTTATATGTACTTCTTTCCTCAAATGGATATTTCCATTTTGCCTTTAAATAAATCGCATTAATTAAAGCAAGTCTTGCATCTTCTGATAAATTTTTCTCTAGTAATGTCGGAATTAATCCTTGTGTTTTATTCCCTACCCAATGATTAATGCCTATACGTGCCTTATCTGTACAAAGATCGGTTTGATAAATTTCTGCATTATAAAGATTTACCATATTAGAAAGCCAAGCAGGTTCAGCAGCAAATGTATCATCCATCCATACAGAATCTGCAATGGAAAGTTTTGTACTGCCAGATACTTTAGAAAGACTTTCTGTAAGCTGATATACTCTATCTGCAATAGAATCCTTTCCAAGAACTGCATCAAACTCTGTCTTTGTATTTTCCTTTGCTCCCTCTGCTGCAAGCACTAATGCTAAATAAGCAGACAATGGAGAAACAACAGGATTTTGATCTTTTTCTTTTTTTGAAACAACATGGTTAAATACAGAATAACAAAACTGATTCACATCTTTATAATCTGTAAAAAGAATATCATTTCGACCAACATCTATTTTTTCTACCTCTTTACTTAAATTTGTTACTAAATCATTTTCTACTTCTTGCTCTTTATAAGGTTCTTCTTCCTTTTCTTTCCCTTGATCTCCAATATTATAAATAATATCCTCATCATTACTTGGTATTTCTGGATTTTCTATCTTGTTTTCTATATCTTCTTGTTCTTTCTCTATTGGTTTCTCTACCTTTTTTGTCACCTTTAGCTTTTGTTTAACACTTTTTCCGCTTTTTTCTATTTTAGCCATAATAATAACCGTTCCCTTTTTTATTGCTGTTACTTTTCCTTTTTTATTTACTTTTGCAATTTTAGGATTACTAGATGACCATATAATAATATCTTCTACTTTCTTTTTTTCATCGGAAACCCGAAAAGTATAGCTATCTCCTACCGATAATGTCTTTACACTTTTAGAAAAAGATAATTTTCCCTTTTTTGCTGCATACCCCACATCATAAGATAGGAATGTTCCTGTTATAAAAGTAGTGGCAAGAACCATTGCTGTGATACGATAATATTTTTTCATAATGACTCCTTTCTATGGACTTTTTACTTTATCCATGCCTGTAATAATATTTTGAAACATCTCTTCTTTATTAACTCCATGTAAATTAGTAAAAAGCCACATATTTTTTCATTTTTTTATGCTTTTGTAAACATCTTTCTAATCATATCCACAGGAATCATCGTAACTGCTAATAAAACAACGGTAATCCATCCTGTAATTCCAAATGGAACACAACTAAACATATTTCCAATCCAAGTAAATACTTCGAAAGGAATTAAGGCTGCATTTACAATTAATGCTTGTACAAAAATAATTAAGAAAAATACTTTTAAAAAGCCTGTATTTTCATTAAGTCCCTTAAAAATTGCAAATTTTTCATCTCTTACATTAAATCCATTAAATAATGCACTTACAATAAATAATACAAAATATCCTGTTAAATGCTGTTCCTCATTATCAAAAAGTCCTCGGAAAAATGGATGTTTTAAATAAACGAAACTCACAATGGTAAGCCATGCTCCCATAATTAAAATTTGGGTCATCATCTTTTTACTAATAATACTTTCATCTCTTCTTCTTGGTTTTTCTGTCATGTACTCTTTTAATGCAGGTTCATTTCCAAGCATAATTGCACCAAGACTGTCCATAACAAGATTTACAAATAAAAGATGTGTTACCTTTAATGGTTCTTCTACTCCAAAAAACGGAGCAATCGCACTAACAATAACAGCAGCAACATTAATCACAAGCTGGAATTTACAGAACTTTAAAATATTATGATAAATGGTTCTTCCATACCAAATAGCATCTTTAATAGATTTAAAGTTATCATCTAAAATTACAATTTTTCCAGCTTCTTTCGCAGCTTCTGTACCACTTCCCATAGCAAAGCCTACATCTGCTCTCTTTAATGCTGGAGAATCGTTTACACCATCTCCTGTCATACCAACAACAAGATTCATTTCCTGACAAAGCCGCACCATTCTTGATTTATCGGTTGGCAATGCCCTTGCAATGACACGAATATGCTTCATTACTTTCTTAATTTCATCATCTGACATTTCATTTAACTGTGCAGAAGAAAATGCCCGGTCTTCTTTATTGCTTAATAATCCTGCATCTCTTGCAATGGCAACGGCTGTTTCTAATCTATCTCCTGTAATCATAACAACCTGAATCCCTGCATTTTGAACTTCTTCAATCGCTTCCTTTGCTTCTGGTCTTACATCATCTCGAATAGCCGCAAGTCCAATAATGACAATATCATCATGAATCGTACTTTCTTTTAACTGTTTTTCTGAATAACCAAAGGCAAGTACACGCATTGCCTTCGATGCAAGTTCATCAATCTTTTTATTTACTACAGAAGAATCTAGTTCTTTCACTTCTCCATTTTCATCTAAATATTTCTTTGCTTTTAAAAGAAGCCGCTCTGGTGCACCTTTATAAAATGTTTTTCCTAAAGAATCAATTCTTGCCTGACTAAATTTATTTGTAGAATTAAAGCCTTGACTTGCAGAAATAATACAAGACGTATCTGCTTCTAATGCATGAAATGTAGTTTCTCCAATAAATTTCATTAATGCCTGATCGGTTGCATTTCCTCCAATCACATGATGTCCTGCATCAAACATAGATTGTGTATTTTTACCAATCGCCAAATCAAGTAGTCCTTTTACTTTACTATGTTTACTTAAATCACTGATTGGAATTGACTTTCCATCTGCTGTAAAGAAATCCACAACTTCTAACTTTCCTTTTGTGATTGTTCCCGTTTTATCACTAAATAAAATATTTAAAGAACCTGCTGTTTCAATTCCCTCTGCTTTTCGCACAAGTACATTATGATCAAGCATTTTACTTGTATTTTGCATAAGTACTAAGGAAATCATAAGCGGCAGTCCTTCTGGTACAGCACAAACAATAATAACAACTGCTAAGGAAACGGCTTCAATAAGATCTGTAATAATTGTCTGTGCACCAAGGGAAAAATAAGCAGAAACGCCACCTGCTGATAGAATAAAATTTGCCATATATAAAATAGCAATCACAATTGCACCAATATAGCCAAATTTAGAAATCTGCCCTGCCAGTTTTGCCAATTTTACTTTTAATGGGGAATCTGGCTCATCTTCCTGCATTTCTTCTGCCATTCTTCCCATCATTGTTTTTAAGCCAACTTTTCGTACATCAAAAACACCTTCTCCATCAAAGACAACTGCCCCACGAAACAGAGAATGTTTATCCACAAAGGTATCCCCTGTAATTTCCTCAGAAAGTTCAAAACTTATTGGTGCTTCTGTTTTTTTACATTCTTCTGATTCTCCATTTAATGCGGAATTATCTACACTAAGAGTTCCGGAGATCAGTACACCATCTGCTGGAATTTTATCCCCAGACTGCAAAAGAATTTTATCACCAACAACAACATTATCTACATCAATCACTGTTACAAGCCCATTGCGATAGACTTTACATTGATCCTTTTTTGTACTATCTTTTAATTCACGATATTTGCTATCACTTGCTACCCCTGTTTTTGCAGAAACAAACGCTACAATTAAAACAGCTATGATTGTACCTAATGGTTCATAAATTTCTGCATATCCAAAAAAGAACATAACAATCATTAATGCTGCAATTGCAAGCAAAATCCGAATCATAGGATCACTAAATGTTTCTTTAAACTCCTCCCAAAATGTCGTAGGCTCGGAATCTGGTATTTCATTTGAACCATATTTTTTTCTGGATTCCTCTACTTCTTTCTCTGTAAGCCCAGAAAATACATTTCCTTTTCCTATTTCTGTATCTTTCATTTCATCTGATTTCAATTAAAATCCTCCCTTTATTATAATATTCCTAAACATCTTATCTTATTTTATGGAATATTATGAATAATGAAGGAGAAACAATATGTTCCCCCTTCTGTATTATTTGTATCTTCTTATAATTTATACAAACCGATTTGCAAGTTCTCCAATTCCCGGATCATTTGTTCCCTGACCCATAGCATTAAATTTCCATTCTCCATTGTGACGATATACCTCGCCAAAAATCATTGCTGTCATACCAGAATAATTGTCTGTTAAATTATATTTACACATTTCCTTATTATCTCTAGCATCTACCAAACGAATAAAAGCATTTTCAATCATTCCAAAATGCTGATTTCTTTTTGTTGCCTCATAAATTGTAACTACAATTACAATTTTATCATATTCTGCTGGAATATTTGCTAAATCTAAAATAATCTGCTCATCATCCCCTGCTCCTGCACCTGTCAGGTTATCTCCCATATGCTGAACTGTTCTAGATCGATGCTGAAGATTTCCAAAAAATACAATATCTGCCTTATCTGTTAAATGTCCATTTTTTAATAAAAATGCAGAAGCATCACAGTCAATCTGCTGTGCTTTTGGTGCAAAGAATCCTCTCCTTTGTTTTACTTCATCCCAGCCAAGCCCAACTACTACTTTAGAAAGACCAGCATTATCTTTAGAAAGACTTACCTTTTGCCCTTTTTGTAAACTTACTGACATTTTTTACCTCCATTTACAATCCTACCATGAATTACTGTTTCTTTGAAAAATTTTATACTGGCGGTCAAAAAACATGACTGCTCAGTATAAAAATGAATGGAATACTTATTCTACTTCTACACCATAATTTCCACATAAGGCAGCGAGTCCACCCTGATATCCACTTCCAATCGCATTAAATTTCCATTCCCCGCCATTTTTATATAATTCCCCAAAAACAGCAGCCGTTTCTATAGAAAAATCCTCGCCTAAATCATAGCGTAAAATTTCTTCCCCTTTTATTTCATCATAAATCCGAATAAAAGCATTATTTACTTGTCCAAAATTTTGATTTCTACTTTCTGCTTCATAAATTGTTACAGTAAATGCAATTCTTGTAATATTTTCTGGAATATTCGCAAGTTCTATTTTAATTTGCTCATCATCTCCCTCGCCTGCTCCTGTCCGATTATCCCCCATATGTTGTACACTACCGGAAGGATGTTTTAAATTACCAAAAAATACAAAATCCTCCTGTCTGGAAACTTTCCCAGAATCTGTCAGTAAAAATGCTGCTGTATCTAGATCAAAATCTCCGCCTGTATCAAATTGATTTACATCCCAGCCAAGCCCTACGACTACTTTGGAAAGTCCCGGACGATCTTTTGTAAGACTTACTTTTTGTCCTTTTTGCAAACTAATTGGCATAACCTATCTCCTTTCTATGCTACTTCAATTCCATAATGGCCACATAAAGCAGCAAGTCCACCCTGAAAACCGCTGCCAATCGCATTAAATTTCCATTCTCCATTATGTCGGTATAATTCTCCTACAACAACTGCCGTCTCTATAGAAAAATCTTCTCCCAAATCATAGTGAATCAGTTCTCTACCAGAGTTTTCATCTACAATACGAATATAGGAATTACTTACTTGTCCAAAATTCTGATTTCTACTTTCTGCATCATAAATTGTTACAGTAAAAGCAATTCTTGTTACGTTGGCAGGAATCTTTGTTAAATCCACTAAAATTTGCTCATCATCTCCCTCGCCTTCCCCTGTTAGATTATCTCCCATATGCTTTACTGCACCACTCTTATGCTCTAAATTTCCATAGAAAATAAATTCCTTCTCTGTTGGACATTTTCCGTTTTCTCCAACAAGAAATGCTGCTGCATCTAGGTCAAAATCCGCACCCGAATCAAAAGCGTTCACATCCCAGCCCAAACCTACCATGATTTTCTTCAGACCAGGATTGCCTTTTGTCAAATCAACCTTTTGTCCTTTTGATAAATTAATCGACATATTCCTACCTCCTTAATTTTTTTTGTTTGGCATATGATACATCTTGTTGAACTCTGTTTTGATATTTTCTAACCTTGCCTGATCCTCTATACGTTTCTTTCTGCTATTTTCTTGGATCTGTCTTGTTTCATCAATACCATTTACAATTGTCCTCCAAGTTGTTTCTAATGTTTCAATTTTAATGGAACTGCCTGATGCTAGTCTTGCTGTCATTTTTGACTGTTCCACTGTATTTTTTGCATTTTTTATTAACATTTCATTTGTCTTTTCATCTAAAGCTGCCATAGCATCTGCTTGGATTCTTTGACGTTTTAACATAATAGCTTGTGCAAGTGCCTGTTTAAATACAGGAAGCGTTACAATAAAGGCAGAATTAATTTTTCTTACAAGATTCATATTGCTAAACTCCATTGTTTTAATCATTGGAATTGACTGCATAGCAACACTTTCTGCTGTTCTTAAATCCTGCGTTCTCTGTTCTAGCATCATAAGTGCTTGCTCTAAGCTTGTAATTTCAAATTGAATCGAAGTATCCCCTGTTGTTTCCATATCCATTCTTCGTTGTGCAATATATTCTTCTAACTCTCTGCATCCTTGCTCTCCAGCAAGAATATATTTTACTAAATCATGATAATAATTTACGTTTGCTTCAAACATCTGATTTAATTTGCGGTTTGACTGCTTAATTTCTGTTTCATATTGCTTTAATTGAACATAAATTTTATCTACTTCTTCTCCCATAGTATGATACTTTGCCAGAATTTTATCAAGCTGCTTTCTAAGATTTCCAAAAAGCTTTCCAAATAATCCCGGATTTTCCTTAATTTCATCAATATCAAACTTTGACATTACCTTTGACAAGGCATTTAACATTTCACTAGAATCATCAAGCTGTGACATATTCATGCTATTTAATACAACATCGGATGCCTTAGAAATTTCCTCTGCTACTTCTGACCCAAAAGAAACAATCGTTTCCAGATTATAGACTTCAATTGTACTGGCAATATCATCTACTTCTTTTGAATTTACAAGTGTTTCATTCATTTCCTGCCTATCAGCAACAATATCATATTGTTCTACAACTTCAATTTCATTTTTTGTCTCTGGCACTGCCTGTAATGTCTGTGACGCTGGTTTTTTAAAATCTAACCCCATAACTATCTTCCTCTCTTAAATATTTTATCACGCCATGTCTGAAAAACATGATTTGGCGAATTACTATGAAAATTAGGAATTTGTAAATCATACATATAATTCCCAATCTGGTGTTCCTCCATAAATTTTTTATTAAAAAATTGTTCTATTGTTTGATAACCCGTTGGAATAAAAAACAGAATATCAAATCCTGCTAAGTTTAAAAATGCTGTCAGAATGGTATCTTCTAAGGAAATCGCTGTCTCCCCTGTATTAATATAAATCATTTTTGGATTTTTTCTTGTAAAATCAAATTTTTGTAACAGTCGTACAACTTCCTTTGGTAAATTTAAAATAACAGAAATAATCGTATATTCTGTTCCATTTTCAAATGTCCCTCGAATACTTTTCTTTTGTATTAAAAGTTCAAGCTTGTCCAAAATATAATCTTGCATTTCCTGTCTTAATACTTTATAAGGATAATTTTTATGATTTTTTATTTTTGTTCTCTGCAATTTCCCATTTTTGAAAAATTCTACTGCAACTTTTTTCATTGGATTTTCACTTTCATGGCTTATATAAGGAGTTTTTGTTATTAATAACAAATCCTCTGTACAAAGCTTGCGAATATTATTCCAATAAGCTTGTACTTGTCCATCTTTTACACCAGAAACCTTTGCAAATATCACTGGCATATTTACCAATTGATTTTCTGTAGTAAAACCCGGTCTATATTTTAGTTCCTGATCCCATAAAAGCTCAATTTCTTCATACATTGTCTTTAATGTAATACTGACTGCTTTTTCAAACTGCTGCTGCCGATACATACCAGAATCTTGATACATGATTGTGTCAAGTTCTCTTTCCGCATGATAGGCAGCCGTTCCCATCTGCAATTCTGATTCTCTTGGATACTTTTTTATATCTAAAGTATCTTCATAATCAATTTCATAAATAGAATCTGGCAATGGTAAATTCTTATCTTTCTTTGGGTTTAATAAAAGAACATCTACCGGAAGCTTTGCTAAGAAACGAATCCAAAGTGCTTCTTCTTCCTTTCTTAAACTGCCAAGGTAGATAAAACAACTAATTTCTGGAAATTTCCAACCAGAAAAAAGCCCTGCCATATATCGTTTTAGCCAGCATAAGAGATAAACTGCATAATTTACTAACTTATTAAGACTTTTATTGCCTTGTTTGCTTTCCTCAAAAAAAACATCAAGAAAGGCTGTTCTTATCATAAGCTGCAAATCTATATTCGCTGGATACGTAATATTTCCTGCCAAGTCCTGTAACATGATATGCAGGGAATTATACTGCTTTCTTTGTATTGAAGAAATTTCATTTACGGTAGGTATTGGTATTTCCTCTTCTAAAATCACTACTCGGCGATTCCTATTTTTCATTGCCTGTAAAAAACGATATAATTCATTCGGATAAGTAAGTTTATCTTCTACTCCATTGATTCGATAAAGACAATTATAAAATAAATTTGACTGACTGCCACGACTTTTCTCCTCTTTTTCTATATCTTCAAAACATTGATAACTAATCCAAGTATTGGTACTACTTTGAATCTTTGATCTTTTTCCATATAATCTTTCTAAATCCATCTTGTTTTTTATTTGAGTACGAAGCCATTGAAGATTAAAATCTGTAGGAAATTTACCCATAGAAGGCATAGAAAGCTTAAAAGATAACTTAGAATCTTTATCAAGTTTTAAATAATCATTATCTCCTTCATATTGAAGTAAAATCACATCACACCCTGCATTTGACAGAATGGAAATTAACATTAATTCATAAGAATGAATACTGCCTTCATATAAAATTTTAGGAATAACATCATTTCCAAGCTGATTTACGATTCGTTCAAATTTATAATATAACCAACACATAAATTTTATATAGGCATTTTCTATCATTGCCTCTGTTTTTCCTGAATTATAAAGAGATTTTAATGAATTATAAAGAGAATCTGCCACATAAGTTCTTTGTTTATCATTCATTCTTGGCAGCCATTTTTTTAAACTTAAAGAAATAAAATCCATAGAAAGACAGAAATCCATCCCCATGATTTCTTCATAATAGGACAGATTCTGCTTATCTGGATTTGGAATTTTTCCCTCTATGACAACGCCTGTTCTTCTTGCCGTTTCATAATATTTCTGAATAAACTCAGAAATCTGCTGATTATAGCCATTGATTCGGTAAAAATAAACACACGTTTCTTTTCGATCTTTTAAATTTTTAAAAAAATCGTCAAGCTCTTCTATTTCCTTCTGTCTAAACATAGCCCTCCACCTTTGATATCTATGTTAATTCCTTTCTTTCATGACTTGGAATCGCAAGCAATTCCAATGGTTGCTATTTTACCACAGATGGAATATTTTTGCAAGAACTATCAAAATAATCATTTATTGATTCTAAACAAGAAATATATGAATACTTTCTTTCATTTCTGTTGATAATGTTCCAAGATAAGTTGTTTTTCCTGAAATTACTCCTAATTCCTTATAAACATTTTCTATTGAAGTCATAACTGCTTCAATACTTGCAGCATTTTCCTCTGCAATTGCTGCCGAATTTTGTACTGCTGCTATAATATCGGTTCTCACTTCTTCTAGTTCCTCACTTTTTTCCATAATCATATCCATATGATTTGCTGATTCCTTAATTCCACTTTGCACATTTTCAAATACAACTCCTGTTTTTTTAATATTTTCTTCTTGATCTTTAATCACAAGTTGTACTTGCTCCATCCTTTGCATTGTTTGATTGGAATTTAATGTTAGATTTTCTATCATATCTCTAATATCTTCGACTGCTGTATTTGCTTGTTCTGATAATTTTTGAATTTCAGAAGCTACAATACCAAAGCTTTTTCCCTGTTCTCCTGCACGTGCTGATTCAATAGAAGCATTAAGAGAAAGCAAACTTGTTTGAGAAGCAATCTCTGCAATCATTTCTGTTGCATTACCAATTTTATCTACGGAAGCTTTTGTTTCCCTCGTCTGTTGCCCTAAATAATCAATTGATTTTTTCACCATTCTCATATCTTTATCTAGTTCTGATAATTCTTCTCTTGTCATTTTTGATACTGTTTGTATCTGGTTAGAAATCGTATGCATTTTCTTAATTTCTACATTATTATTTCCCATCATTTCTCCCATTGTTGTAACATTAGAACTTGCAATACTAGCATCTTCTGCCTGATTAGAACAACTTCCTGCCATTTCCCTTGCAGCCTGTTCTACTTGTTTTACTACTGCTAATATATTTTCTGATAATTGTTTTAATCCTATAGATTCTTCATCCAGCTCATGACTTTTATTTCTTAAAATATCTATAATATCTCGAAACTTTCTTCTTAATTCTGAAATGCCACGACCTAACATTCCAATTTCATCCGAACGTTTTAAAATAACTTCATCTACTTCTAATCTTAATTCTCCTTCAGAGATTTTTCGCAAAAGCTGAATACTACTATTTAATGCTTTTACAATTTTATTTACAAGCCTTATTACAATCACACTAGTAATAACCATAACAAAAAAAATCACCATAAACATCTGTAACCGAATATCCCCAATAATCTTTTCTACATTACTTCTTGGCTTTCCAAGAAATACCATTCCGACGATTTCTTCCGTTCCTTCCTGATAAAATGGTGTATAACATACAATATATTCTTTTCCTAAAATTTCCGTATTTTTATTAAGATATATTTCTCCATTATTTAACACCTTTTCAATTACTTTTTCCGATGCCTTTGTATTAATTTGTCGCTCTCCTACTTCATTTTCAATAGAAGTCAAAATGCGGGTATCTCCCCAAAAAATAGTTACATCCATACCTGTATTACTTTTAATATGATCCACAATTTCCGTAGCTCCTGTAATATTTAAAGTTGTTCCTTTCCATAAATTTCCTTCCTTATCCATTTCATATTTTCCTTCATTTCCAACTTCAAAAATATCTCTAATAGCCAAAGAAGCTGCTTTCATCCCTTCATATGATTCATCATAAATGCCATTTGCTGTTCGATCTACTGCAAGAAGAAAAATTCCAATTCCCAAAATTAAAATTGGAAGCAGTGCAATCAGTAAAATTTTAGTATGTAACTTCATAAATAATGCTCCTCCTTGATTCTTCCATCAAAACGAATTTTTACCCACTTCTAATATCATTTATCTTTAATAATTTCTTAATAGAAACAAATACCGTCTGTCATTATATTAAATAATAACAGACGGCACAATCCCCCGTTTTTCACAGAATCAGCCTGATTTTTCACGCTTCTAAAAAATCAGATATTTTTTATTTTTTAAAGTGAATCAAAATACGAACAATAAATTTCTGATTTTCCACATAACAATCAAATTCAGCATTATATTTTTTTACAAACTCCTGTATACTTATCATTCCATAGCCATGTCCTTCTCCTTGATTGGAAATAGGAAGTCCTGATTTTTCTGAAAATACTATTTTTTTATAACATGGATTGGTAATCTCTAAAAGTAATTGTTCTTCTTTTCTATTTTTTATTTTTAGTGTAACAACTCGCTCCTTTTCTTCTAAATCCATAACAGCTTGCATTGCATTTTCTGTTAAATTAGCAATTAACATAGCAAGTTCATAATCATTAAAATTTTGATGCTCTGGTACAAAACTTAAAATAGTAAGTGTAACATTCATTTCTTCTGCTTTTTTCTGCATTCCACATAAAATACTATTAATAATCACATTATTACAATATGTCATCAATTTTTGATTTTTTAAAGTTTCAATATCTTCATATAATACCTTTTCTGCTTCTTTATATTTTTTACTTTGAAGCAATTCTATTAAAAGATTATTTTTATGCCGCAAGTCATGCCGCATAATCTGAAATTCTTTTCTTGCTTCTTCAACAGCCTTTGACTGCACCTCAATTCCTCTTACATAAGCATTTAATGCAAGATTTCCCCAAAAAAGACGTTTTTCTTCCAATTTCATATAACTATATTTTATTACTAAAATATATAAGGCTACCATAGTAATTAATAAAGAAATTGCTGCAAAAATACTCTCTCGATTTTGTTCAAATGATACGGGAAAGTATAATATAAAATAAAAAGTAATATAACATAAGCAAGGAATTAAACAAGTCCATAAAGAAACTTCCTTACAAATCATAGAAACACAAATTTCTCTAATGGTACATACAAGCCATAAAAGAACTATCATATTTCCAATGGTGCAACACGCCATAGCAAAAAAAACATTTTTTGTAAACAAAAAAATAAAACACGCTAAAATATTTCCTCCAAAAACAAAATCAGAAGAACTTAAACCAATAAATAAAGCATAACTATTCTTTTTTTTGGCAAGTAATAATGCTGTAAACTGTATGATTACAATATTTATTATAGTTGTAATTATTTTTAGCCATACAACATCAAATGCAAACTTAATCCGAAAAAATTCTACTAAAACCATACTACTATTTGAAAGAATACAAATAAAAATAGATTTTTTATAAGAATATTTTAATGGAATAAATAATAAAATATATAATGACATAAAAACGGTAGAATTAAGTACGATCCAAAGCTGAAAAATATCCATTGTCTGTCCTCTCATCTGTTCTTCCATAAATTTTACTATTCCTCATCGGATATATATTTTAAATAAAAGCGTTTCACTTCTGTCTGTTTACTTTTACTAATTGGAATAATTTTTTCCGACTGCATGACCATTTGATTTCTATGATATATTTTTACATGACTTACATTTACAATAAATGATTTATGAACCTGAATAAAATTTCTACTCTTTAAAAGTTCCTCCATATCATCTTCAAAAGAATTACGTAAAAATCTGCTGACAATCATTTCTCCACTTGTTACAGAAATCTGTAAGGTTCTTGAAATACTTTCTATATATTCAATATCATCATATAAAATTCGCTGAATACCTTTCGATGTATTTACATTAAAAATCTTTTTCTTTTGTGTCATCTGATTTACTGCAAAATCCATTGCTTCTTCAAATTCTTTTTGTTTCATAGGCTTCAATAAATATCTTTGTGCAAATACTCGAAATGCATAAAATGCATAGTCCATAAAAAAAGTTAAATAAATAATAATTGCTTTTTGATCTTTCTTTCTAATATCTTCTGCAAGTTCTACTCCATTGATTTCTGGCATAATCATATCAAGAAAATAAATTTGATATATTTCTCCTGCTTCTATTTGTTTTCTTAATTCCTTTGCACAATTAAATTTATCCACATATAAATGCATTTTCTTTTCTTTTGCATATCCTATAATTTTTTCCTCCAAAAAATTTAAACTTGTTTGATCATCATCACATAAAGCAATTTGCATCATAAAACATTACTCCTTTTGATAAGAAACAGGTGTTGGCATTTCTTCTCTGTGTTCTGTTAAAAGCTTTCCATTTCCATAAATATGAAAATCAAGATTTCTTTCCATATATCTTAAACGAAAAAAACTATAAGTCCATCCAAAAAGTGCTCCAAGAAATGTTCCAATACCATAAAATTGAATTGGCAAATATCTTGCACCAAGGCTTACAAAAAAAGTAACAAGTAAGAAAAACAGTGCTGTAAAAAATGCTCCTTTGTGATCGGAAAAATAGTATAAATAAATAATATTACAGTACATAATAAATATCATAAAATATCCAACTGCCATAACAGGATACATTTGAATAATTTCTCCGGAAAATCCAATGACAGGAAAAAAGATTTCTACAATTAAAAAAACCAAACAAGTAATAATCGCCTGTACTTCTACAATATAGGCAATTTGATTCCCAAGCAGTCGAAACATATCATCTTTTGCTTTTCTGATTTCCTTTAATGTTAAACGTAAAACTGCTTCGGAATAAAGTTGATATCGATCATGAAAATCCGTTTCTACTACAACGATAAAAATAACCATAGTAGAAATATTTGTCATCATAGCAAGATACGATGCCATATCATAAGCAGGTGCAGATAAAAATGTATTTTTTACTAAGACGGACATTCTTGTTGTCCAAAATACAAAATTATGAATATAAAGCCCAAGCACATAAAAGAAACTGGAAAAAAACAAAAGCTTATATTGCATAAGATAGTGAATACATTCCTTATAATTTTTACTGTGTACACGAAAATAACGGCGTACATAAGTAAACTGTAAAACAGCAATCAAAAAAAATCCAACCATAAGCCCTGTTAAAATTCCATCAATTAAATTATCATTTAATCCAAGTACAAGAAAAAGTCCTGTTAGTACACCAAAAAAAAGTCCAAGAAAGAAATACAAAGTAATAATTTTATAATCTTTTGTTGCCGATAAATATGTCATTGTAAAAAAAACAATCAGTAATGACATATAAAGACAATATCCTGTAAATAAAAAGCGAATACTAATATCACTTACAAAAAAGGAATGCACAAGAAATGGTACGCCAAGAAGTGCTCCCAGTACTGCCACACAAACAAGACCTACATAATAAGAGGATAAAATATCCTCAAACTGTTCGGTAAAAATTTTATCTGCAATATATCTTGACCAAACGGTATTGATTGGTGTTGTAATCATAAATGGAAAAATAAAGGTATATAAAATCATAGAAGATAAAAGCTCTCTATTTGCATAAGATTCTCTGGAAATTCCCAGCAAGCGATAGCTTAAAATTACAGCAAGAATCGTCATTACCGTTGGACCTACTGTTACAATGGTGCTATATCCAATTCCTTGCAGCATACTTCTTAAATTTCTCTTTTTATAAATTCGTTTTAATTCAAATCCAATTCCTGCCAAGTTTTACTCCTTTCCGGCAAAATACGTTTGATTTGACCTTTCTGTTAATGTTCGATATAGGCTACGATATGTTTCCATACAATCCGCATCATTATAAAATTCCGTAACTCGTCTATAACCATTCATTCCCATTTGTTTTCTTAATCCTTCATCTTTTGAAAGTGTTAAAATTGCCTCCGATAACCTAGAAATTGACATCACAGGTGCTACAATTCCAGCATCCCCAAAATTATCTCTTTCCCCATGAATCAGTCCTTCACAATTTCCAACATTCGTAGCAATACAAGGAACTTTTGCTGCAAATGCTTCTAAAATAGACAGTGGTTGTCCCTCACTAATACTTGTTAAAAGAAACATATCCATTTTTCCAAGATAATCCGTTACATTAATTGGTCCTGTAAATTCTACATCACTTAAATTTAGCATTTTTACAATATCCATACATTCTTGTGCATATTCTGGCTGTTCATCTAATGGCCCCATAATCCAAAGTTTCAGTCTTGGTTCTACCTGTTTTGCATAATAATAGGCATGAATCATTGTTTTTACATCCTTAATTGGAGTTACCCGTAGTACAGAACCAATATGAATAAAGTTATCATCTCCTGCTTTTCTTTCTATATGTTCAAATCTTTCTGGTTTAATGCCATTTGGTGTTACCATAGTTTTTTCTTTTGGACAGCCAATTTCTATTTGAAGCTGCCTTGCTGTTTCAAATAAAGAAGTCACTTTATCTGCATATTCATAAGCACAATGGGAAAATTTTGCAAATTGCTGAATCCAAATATCTTTATAAATTCCCTTCACCCAGTCTGCCTTAATAATTTCCTCCTCACGCTCTCTTGTATAAATCCCATGTTCTGAAATAAGTAATGGCGATACATATAAATGCTTTGCCATACTTCCAAAAAGTCCAGAATACCCTGTTGCTACACTATGATATAGATCTGCTTGCGGCGGTCTATTTTTTAAAATAATACAAACTGGCAAATACATAGATCGCATTGTCCATAAAAAATTAGTAAAGGCAACTCTATCATAATAAGTTTCATAATATTCCTCTACAATTTCCATAAAATCCTTGCCCATTAAAAGATTATTTAAAGTAATATCAGGACTTTGAAAAAAATCAAATACACTAGGCCAATGAATATCGTTAGAAAAAATTAAACTTTTTAATGCTTCTTTTTCCATACTAGATAATTTCAATTTTTTTCTTTTTTTTACTCCAACCCAGTCATCATCTTGCAAATAAATTTCTCTTACAGAAATTACATTATCTGGCAGATTATAACGAAATTTCCCCCGCATGGAACGATCTACTATAATTGCCTGTACAATAAATTCTACATCTTTCATTTGACTAATTAGATTATGTGTCCAACTTGATACACCGCCCATAATATAGGGATAACACCCTTCCACAATAATACAAACCCTCATAACTGTTTTAAGCTCCATTCTTAATAGAATTTCTGTTTTGATTTAATAGAATTTCTGTTTCTGGTTCTGTAATTGTAAGTAAATAAACACCTGTTTCCAATTTTTTATAAGTTCCAGAAGATATTTTTTCTATTTTTTTATTTGTTCTTAAAATAAAAAATCCTTCTGTATAGAGATTGTCTACTTTTAGATTGATCTTTTCCTCTTTATAAGTAATCTCTGGCTGCATCAGGCAATACTGCCGCACTCTTTGCTCTAATCCTGCATTATCTACACCATCTAAATAATCATATTTTTGACAAGCAGTATAATAATTAGCACTAAAATCTTTATAGGCTGTTGACCAATCATCTTCTTCGGAAGAAGGAAATAAAATATCTTTGATAGAAATTCCATGTGTAATCAGTCCAAGACAAGAAGCTGCTCCATCTAGTTGCAATAATACATTATCACTCATATCATATCCCTCTGTCATCATGGGAATATAAGCATATTCATTCCGAAGTTCCAAAGATGGCATATCTTCCCAACGGTGAATCATATTAGTAATATGTCCCTTATAAGCAAGTGCATCTCTTATCTGTTTTTCTTCTTTTTCATTATAATCATACAATAACATAGAACTGATTTCTTTTTTTGTTATTTTTTCAAAAATATCCATCCCTTTTGTAACTTTACTTATTTTATTTTCATTTGCAGAAATTTCAATATTTCCACCGATTTTTTCTAATTCATTATGTAAAAAACTGACAATATCTGTTTCATATTCCTTTACAGCATTATAAAAATAAGGAACGCCATAAAATTGCGGCTGAATTTCAAGAGCCATAGAAAGCGAAATAATACCGGGAATGGCAATTTCCTCTAAAAAACGACTAGAGCTTCTTGCGTAACGCTGTTTCATTGCTTCTTCATTTTCATTTGTTAAATAAGGTGCATCCATAATAAACAGCATTTTTGCATTTACAATTGGATAAAGATAATCTATATCAAGTTTGGAAAGAATCGTACCTAAAATTCCAATATGTGTCATATCAGAAAAAAAGTTTCCATTAATCACAAAAATCCTGCTATTATTTACGATTGTTCGCCAGACAATATCAGTTGCATCTTCATTACGAAGTTGTTTCTGTGCTGTTGTATCATTGATACCAGCAATAAATGTTTTACAAGCAGAAGTTGTTTTTACCCGCAACGTCCGAATTTTATAATCCTTATAAAAACAAAGATTACTTACAAGAAAATTATCAAGACAGACAATTCCTTTTTGTGTATAGCGACTGCCAAGATAACGAATCCCCAAAAGATCAAGCCATTCTTTAGATAAATTTTCACCTACTGGCAAAACGGCAAAAATAATATCAACGCCTGCCATAGATGCTTCTATAATATCATCATAGCTATAATAACCTTCTGTCTTACTAGAACATAAAATCAACTGTTTCATATGCTCTTTCATAAGAATAGGTACTTCTTCCATCGTTCGATAAGTTTTATAATCTTTTTTCAGACAATCAAGCTGTTTTGTAATATTTTTCCCACCAACACGATTATCTCCCTGAATAATAATAGCATATTCTCCTGTAAGAAGTTCCTGTTCTGTCTTCTCAGAAACCTCTGTCACTTCTGGTTCTATACTTTTATTTGATAAAGAAGCCACCATATCCCCTTGAAAAGAAATGCTTGTCGCTGTCAATAAAAATAACACAAAAATAAGCAAAATTAAAAGTGTCAATTGTATATATTGTGATTTTCTAATCAAGTTTATATTTCCCTCCTTCCAAATTTGCTATAACGAAGCATCATAGCTGTTGTACTTAAACACATATTTATCATATATAAAACTGGTTTTAATCCAGAATGAATACTAACTCCTTCTACTCTAGCATACATTATGGCTGGAATTTCCTCAATGCGAAAATGAAGCAATAGCATTTTTATAATCATATTTGCATCAGGATATTTTAAATCAAAATTCTGATAACCACTATAATAGCCAAAAGCACGTTCATTCATCATTTGAAGTCCACTTGTTGGATCGGTAATCTCCTTTTTGGTACTGATTCTTATTAACAAACGAAAATAATAAATGGCAAGCTTTTTTACTTTTGAAATTGGAAAGGAACTGCTGCCTTCCATAAAACGAGAACCAATTAAAATATCAGGTGCATTTTCTTTTATCATCCTTTCATACATATGTTTTATATTTCCAACGGCATGCTGCCCATCTGCATCCATTTGAATAATATACTTATAATGATTTCTCTTTGCATAACAATAACCTGTTTTTAAAGATGCTCCATAACCTTGATTAAAAATATGATAAATGACAACAATTCTATCTTGAAATGACATTAAAATCTTTCTCGTTCCATCTGTAGATGCATCATCTATCACTAAAATATCTGCAAAATGACAGACATCCATAATAAAAAGCTGTTCTAATAAAGGCTTGATTGTCTTTTCTTCATTATACGCTGGAATAATAATCAAGGTGTTCTTCATCTGTGCCCTCTTTTCTCTTATCATACTGAAATAAACATCTTAAATCATATTACAAAACTCCGTAACCATTTCTTTTCTTGCAAAATCAAGTCTTGCATTTTCTTTGCCATATTGTTCCCTTTGTTTTTTATCCTTACATAATTCTAAAATTGCCTGAAAAATTTTTTCTCTATCAAATGGCACTAACAATCCATTTTTCCTATGAGTAATCTGCTCCCGATTACCGGGACAATCCGAAGCAATGATTGCTTTTCCAAGTACCTGTGCTTCTTCTATTGCAATACTTTTTCCCTCATATCTTGTAATATGAACATAAAGATCACATTGTAATAAATATGGATATGGATTTCTTACCATACCAAGTAAAATAATATCCTTTTTAAGACCTGCTTTTTTAATACCTTGTTCTATTTTCTTTCTTTGTGGTCCATCTCCTAAAATATACCAACGAATCTCCTGCCCTGTCTGTTTTAATTTTTTTAATACAGGAATCATCATATCATAGCCCTTTTGATAATGAAGCCGACCAATCGTTACAATACGAAAACCATCGAAATGATCGGTAAAACCAGTTCCCTCAATTGCTCGTTTCCAAATTAGTTCTGTATTAATAATATTATAAAAAATCTTTATTTTATCTTTATATAAGGGATACATATGCAAAAAAGAATCCCTAACTCCATAAGATATGGCATAAATCCAATTAATTTTATTATAACATCTATGATCAAGACTAGGGGTAAAACCAGATTTTTCATATTCTATATGGACAAATGCAATTTTATTTTTTGCCTGTACATGATCTGCTACATAATAAGTAGCTCCGCCCTCTAAAAAAGCAATTGCTGTATCAAAACTTTCGGAAAGCTTTTTTGTTCCATCACTAATAATTTTCCATAAAAGTTTATCTATTTGTATCTTCCCTGCTTTTTTTTGCATCAAAAAACTTTGAAAAAGCCCTATGGCATTTTTTAAGAAAGAAAAATTACAAACTGCTTTTTTTATTACAAGCTTTCCAAGGACAAGTTTTGTATTTACAAATATAGAATTACTATCTGGATTTTTATTTATTATTTTTACAAAAGGCGGAATCTCGGAAAACAATTCTCCACGATTTAAAAGCACAAGCAAAGAAATTTCTATCTCTCTTTCTTGTTTATGAACTGCTTTTATTAGTTCCAACATCGCCCGTTCTGCTCCAGCCCTTCCCATTGTATTGATTACAAATAAGATTTTTTTCACTGAGCATTCTCCACTTTCTCTATCCGATCTATATTAGCAGTATCTTCTTTTCTATCTTTTTCTCGATTACTATTTGTATTAGTATCTGTACTTATATTTGTATTAATATTGGCATCTATTGAATTATAGCCATAATCAATTTTTAAATTATTAAGATAATAGGTTTCTTGTGTTAGACGATAATAAATAACATTTTCATCTTCATAATATATCTGCATTTCTTCAGGAAATTTTTCAGCATAGGCTTTTGCCCAGTAATAAGCCTTTGACATAATTTGTAACCGTTGCTCTATATAAGCCATATCACTTTTATAAGAAATTTCCTGTTTTGCATAATATTCTGATACTGTTCCAAGCACTGGAGGTTTTGTTCCATTTTCAATTATAGTTCCATATGCGATTGGTTTTTTTTCAATTGCAAAAAAAATATATTTTGTAGGAATTTTTATATCAGTAACTCCACTTGATAGTTTTTCCAAAAATGTGATCCATTCATAGTGCTGGCCATTTTGCATACACATAGCATATTCTTGTACATCAGATACTAATGTCCATGTAAAATCATCATACTCTTTTATAATCTGATAAAGTCCATCAATAACAGTATCTGATTGTATTACCGTTGTTCTTCCCGGATAGCGGTAAAGTTCATATCTTGTTAGTGTTACAACAGCAAATACAATGATTGGCAGCATACTAACACGCTGCAAAATTGCCTGTTCCTTAGCAGCATTTCCATAAAATTTTTGAAGCCATTCTACTACAAAATAAACGGGAACTGCTAACATATAAGGCAGGGCATAACATAAAAATACACGTACTCTATATTCTTCCATTAAAATAGGCAGTCCAAGTTCCTGTGCAGCCATTAAAATATCTAAAAGAAATAGATAGCCTATAAATGTTATAATAAAAAGACCTTTTTGTAAATCCTGCCCCGGAAAAAAGCAAGAAACTGCTATCAAAAAAGAAACTATAGTAAAAATAGAAAACATACGAAAAGAATTTTCTGTCATACAATTTGCAAGCCTTGCTTTATGAATACTTTTCAAAAGCCTTTGTATACGATTCTTTTCTTCTTTTTTATTTTCTGAAATTTCTTCCTCACTTTTCTCTATTGTATCCTCTTTTTCTGCTCCAATTGTTTCTTGTTCTTCTATAAGTTCTTCTCCTGAAATTACATTTAATGCCCAATAAAGAGAATCCTGCAGGGGATGCCCTGTTACAACACCAAGTACCATTGTCATTGTTCTAGCCATACTGACAATCAGACCACAAAGCAATAGTGGCAGCAGCAGCTTTTTGCGAATCATATAAATAAAATAGAAAATTCCTGCACTAAAACAAAATAAAACTGCAATTATAGTCACATAATAATGTACATATAAGGTTAGAGAAAAACCTATGCCAAAAAACAGGAGATAAAATTTCTTCTTTTCTTTCAAATATAAAAAGAAAAAAATCATCATAGGATATAAAAAAACAGCCCCAAACTCCTGCGGATATCCAAACCCACAGCGATCCCATGCTTCTTGAATATAAATATTAACACCAGAATAAACAAATGTAGCAATAAAAGCAGCAATCCGATTTTGCAAGGTATCTGCAATCAGGCAATAGAGCATTAATGTCATATAAATCATAATGACAAAGCCAAAATAACGTACCACCTGTGGTACTAAAAGATGAAATATCTTTGCAATACTATAAACCATTTCATGAAATCCAAAAGGATAAACACCAGAAGAATATATTTGTCCATCCATCATAGATTGTATCCATTTTGCATGAACAATTTCATCATAGCCACCATAACCAGAATAAATAATAAGCCGATATCCTATATAAACTGCCTGTATGGAAAGACAAAGCAAAATACCTAAAATGTCCATTTGATGATTTACAAAAAGAAAAGAACTGCCCAATTTTAATTTAGAAAGAAATGTTTCTTTTATTTCCCTAAAAAATAACCGCCAGCCATAAGTTCCTGTGATTAAATGCTGAAATTTCTGAAAATAGTCCCGAATCCTTCCCTTCATTTTTTTATGCTCTAAAAATAGTCGAAGTACAATTGCTGTAAATATAAAAACTAAAATCGTAAGGATTCTATTGGTACAATGAAAAAATAAAAGAAGAATAAAAACTATGTTCATAAAATAAAAATTTCCACTTAAAAAACAGACAAGAAAGCAAACAGAAAACCGCTTTCCTTTTAAAATTGGCTGTAAAAAAAAGGCAGAAAATCCAAAAACAAGAACTGTATAACCAAAAAATACCTTAAAAATAGTCATAAGATTATAAAAGTTCATTTTTTCTCCCTCTCTTTCTTTTATTTTCACTTAAAAAGCCTTACTATTTCCAAGGTTTCTTTATCTAATACAATATCGGAAGCCTTTAGCTTTTCCAACACATGAAAAAATACTTCCTTATTTCCAATTTCATAATAAAATTTTAAAACACCTTTATAAGAAGCAAGATCATTTGCTCCATATTCCAAGGCATATCCTGCCCAGCGTTCCGCCTGATCTTTATTTTGTGATGCCATTAAATGTCCAATCATATCTCGATACATTGTTCCAGTAATACTTGTCTTATCCTGTTCAAATAAATCTTCCATCAATTTTAAATAAATGTCAACATAGGTAATCGCTTCAATTTGACTTAATACTTTTTTTCCAAGAAACTCATGAATATATTGAATTAACATTACACAAACCGAAGGATCATCTGGATAATCTTTTAATTTTTCCTGCATTGTCTGCACGGTTAATTTAAAATTAGATTTTACTTCTGTAATTACAGTCGCTGCATAATGCGAAATCTCTGTATCAGGATTTTCCAAAGCATCTGTAATAACAGTTAAAGATTTTTCATATTCTCCTTTTAATACATCTAACATAACCCTTCTTTTATCTTGAACATCAGAAACAAGCAATGCTTCTTTTACTGGCACTACATTTCTTTCCCGTTCCTCATCTGGTCGCAAAATTGCTCGCATCATATCTTTCCGAAAGCTTAACTCCTGCAAATTGACTTCTTTTTTGAAAAAAATCTTTTGAATTATCCAAGATAAAATCAAAAAAAGCGGACCAATTCCCGGAGCTACTATCATAAAAACAATTTGCAGAATATAAAAGGTTGTTTCTCCTTTTTTATAAAATACCATAAGATATGCAAGCATAAAAAGAAAACTTATAAGCAATGCCTGAATAATACGAAATAATTGTCCATCAATTCCCCAACGTGGAGAAATCAGCCAAAATCCTAAAACCCCAGTTCCTCTGCGAAGCCTTGCCATATCCACAATATCATAATCTATTATTTCAGGCTCTATAAAACGAGCAAAAAGTAAAACGGCTATCAAAATAGTTACTGTCAGCAAAAACAACGATACGATAACTAAAATTCGCTTTGTTTTTTCTTCTCCCAGTCTGCGATTGCAAAAGATTGTAGTTGCTAAAAGAAGTGCTGCCCACCAAAGCACTACCTGAATACATATAATACATAAAGTCAATCCCATGAATGTTACCACCTATCCTATGTTTCTTCTTCCTTTGATATTTCTCGATTAATATGAATGCCTTTACTTTCTAAACGATCAATAACAAAATGTGCTTCTGTTTTATTTGTATTTGTTACAAGAATAAATAACTTGCCGCTTTCATCAACACCAAGATAGTCATGTTGCCGCAAAAGAGAGGAAATTTCATGATCAAGTTCTTCCAAACTCTTCTTTTTATCATTGATTACTTCTAATACAAAAAACTCTGTATTTTTCTGTTCCTGTCCTTCTTCTTGAATTTGCAAAATACGTTCAAAGGAACGAGGATTTAAAATTTTTGTATTTTTTATATAACGTGATATGGCACTTTCTTCCAAATAAATAAACGCTGTATGCATAGACTGTGCAATTAAATTTAATAATACTGCAAATAAATTCGAGTGATACAATGTCATATTTTCAAATGGTATATTTTGAATAATAATCAAAGCTTCTAATACTTCACCATGAAAGACACCGCCTGCCATATCGGGTTTTTGCGGATCTACCTCTGTATTCATAAAAATACGATGTTCCTTAATGTCCTGATAAACAGATCCCATATCTTCTAATTTGAGTGATTTTTTTGTATTTCCTGTCATGTTTTTAGAACTTGCTGCCAAACGTCCATAATAACTGTCTTTTCCAACATTATAAATAGCAACATCGGTTACATTCATAATTTTTTGCACTACATCAATACTTGCAATCATAATTTTATCTGGCTCTAAATCATTTAATTGTGTAACAATGGAATAAATTCTTGCAAAACTATCCTTATAATTTAAAAGCCTTTCTTCATAAACTTGCTTAATACGAACATTACTATTATTAATCTCTTTAATATCCACTAATTCTCTGGAAATCGCTTCTACATTTTCTTTTTCATCTGCAATCCGCTGTTCATTATTATCTCTTACATAGCCAACACCCATACCAAGGATCAAAAGCTGCAATACCCAAATAAATGTATTGTAGTCAATCATTGTTCCTTGTCCAATCCCGCCATAATTTATACTATATCCTAGAAAACTTAAGATAATTGCAATAATTGCTTTTCCTTTTCCATGAATAATTGCTATCAAAGTAACATATAAAATATAAAAATCCACTACTCGAAAATATTTTACCTGTACGGTTAAGCGATCAAAAAGAAAAAAAACAAAAAATGCTACTATTGTTTCTATATAAGGATATGACCATTTAAAAATCCTTGCAAATCTTTCCCGAATTTGCCGAAATTTTCCCTTTTTCTTTACTTCTCCTGTCTGTTCATCAAAATAAACTTTAAACTTTCGGAAAATTTCAGGAAAAAGCTGTTTAAAATTTCCTCGAAGATTAAATCCAAAATCCTTTTTTGCCGTTTCACAAGAAATTTCTCCCTGCGTTGGATGAATAGATTCTACTATATTTTGTAATGGACGTTCTGCAAGAACTCCTTGATAAATATCTAAAAATTCTTCTTCTCCAATGATTTCCTCAGAAGCAATATTATAAATCATATGTGGCAATTCTTCTGTTTTTATTATCTGTACCAAAGCTTCTGTAACATCTTGTACAGAAATCATATTATGCATTTTCCCTTTTTCTACAACCACTGTTTGTTTCTGTAATGCTTTTTGTAGGGAATAAATAAAAAAACTGTCCATATAAAATTGTCCATTACATTCCCCATAAATATCAGAACAACGTAAAATAATAAATTTTGTTTTTGAAGAATTTTTATAGCGAAGAATAAAATCCTCTCCACTTTGTACTGTCATTTCCCGAAGTCCACCATTACTAATCGTAGTAGAATGTTCTCCAAGCTTTTCTTTATGGATGGAATCATCATAAATATCAGTAGTAGAAAAATAAACAAACTTTGATACATTTGCCTTGATAGAACTTAAAATAATATTATTGAGTCCTGCCAGATATTTTGCAGAATCTGATTGTTCTTTCCAATGAAAACGCTCATCAAAAGCACCTGTATAAATAACTGCTTCTGGTTTGATACTTTCAAAGACATAGTAAAGACTACTATCTGCATACTCCACAAAATAAGCATCAATTGTTCCTTCATGGTGATCCTCTGGTATTTTGCGGCCTGTCACAACAAAAAGTTCATGACCCTCTTTATGTAATTTTACAATGATAGACTCCATTAAAAGTCCATACGCACCAAATAAAAGGATCTTCATGATAATTCTCCTTCGCTAATAGAATAAATTAGATTTTTTCTTTTTTTTGTTGTATATCACGCTTTAATTTTTCTAATTCCTGTTCTGCAATCGAAAGCTCTAGTGCCGTTTCCTGTACCTGCATTGTTAGTTCCGATATTACAATTGTATTCTCAAATACAATCAATAAAAGCAAAAGAATTGCTAACATAAAAACAAAAGCAGGTGGATAAAGAATATCTAATTTCTCTGCAAAATATCGTACAATCTTTGGAAAACAGCCTGCAAGAATCATAACAAATCCAATTAAAAACCATAGAATTGAATTTACCTCTGTCATTTTCCTTTTTATTAACTCCTGCATAGTAATACAAATCAACACGATTCCCATAATAATCATAAATATATAAATAAAATGATACATAGTTCACCACCTAGCTTTTGTATTGTAAATCTATATTAACAATCAAAAAACTTGACTACCCAGTATAAATTGATCAAAGCTTTTTTCACTCAGAAAGAATATTTGACCGTTTTGCTTTTTCTAAAAATTCCTGAATATCTGTAGAAGCTATTTCTTTATCCACATCATATTCTGATAATATTGCTTCTAAAAGTTCCTTTTTTGTTTTTTCTTCTTTTAACTGCTCCCATAGAAATGCCCCTGTTTCATTTAAAGTAAGCATTCCTTCTATTTGAATCAATCCATCTTTAATAGGAACAATCATATAAGACATTCCAATCTTTCGAAGTAAATAACCTTCTTTTCTTTTCATTTCTAAAAATGCTCCTTTTTTCTATTTTTTAAATAGTGTAATCTCCTCTAAAAGTCTAGAGCGTTCCTCTGTACCTTTTAAAATCTGCGATAGTGATGTCTTTCTTAAAAATTTATTATTATAAAAAAATATTACAAAAGAAGCAAGCCAAAGAAACGGCCAAAGAATTGGAAATTTTCCTGCTTTTTGAAATCGAAGCTGCATCTGTCTATGAAATTCTTTTAAATACACAAAAAATCTAGGCTTTTCCAAAAGAATTAGCATACGTGACGTATCTTTCTCTCCAAATTCTCCGCCATGAAAAATATCATTTAAAAAAAGATCCATTACTTCTTTTCTTGGCATATGTCCTTCCATCCAAGGCACTTCTTGTAAAGATAAGCCAAGAAATGTAATACATAATCCTGTCACCATATAATGAAAACCTTCTATTTTACTTTGTCTTATAAATGATAAATATTTTTCTAAGCAAAAATTTGGCTCTTGTCCTTTTTTTCTCCAAATCACAACCCAATCACAAAGCATCCGAAGCCCCATACCACCACTAAGAAAATGTTGTAACATATGTAATAGCAAATAAAAAATATTTTCTTCTATGGGCAAAACAGGAATTGTTCCATTCATAATCATTATTTCTGAAAAATTACAATAATTCTTATTTGCAAATAATGCAAATATTTTATCTATTTCTTTATTAAATTCCTTATTTTCTTGACGATTTATTGGTTTTTTATGAACTTCCAATTCAAATCTTATCCCTGAAATAATATAAAAAAAGGAGATATGATGATCTGCTATTGTCTTTTCCTGTTTAAATCCCTGACTTTTTAAAATTTTGCAAAAACGCTCCCATTCCTCTAAATTTGGAATATAAAGATCCACATCCCCAGTTTTTCTAAGCTCCTCTTTTGGATAATAAGCACTAAGTCCAATTCCTTTTAAGATACAACAAGAAATTCCTTCTTGCTTTGCTAAAGAAAGCACTTTAAAAACAAAATTTACCATATGATAATACATCACAGCCGCTGTCATGACCTGATTTTGAATTTTTTTCTGCTCTTCCTTTGTTAAAATTTCAAAACTATAAGTTAAGATATAATCATATAATAATAAAGACAGTGCTTGTTCTTTTGCTATCTGATAAAGTGCCTGCCAAGAAATTGATGTTTTCTCTAACAATTTCGATAACTCTTTGCTTTGTTCTTGACATTCAGGTTTTAAAGATGCTGATAGGATAGCTAAAAATAGCTTCTGTACTTGTGTCATTGCTTTCTTCTTCCCTTTTTCTATAAAAGATGACTCTATTATAGCATAACTGCTGAAAAAAAGAAAGTATTATGTAATATTATATACAATACTTACAAGTAAAATATAGATTTTTTTCTATAATCTCTATACTTATAATAATTTAAAATTCTCTTATTATTTTATCTATTTCTTGTTGATTTAATATAACGCATTGTTTTTCCTTAATAGCATAAACTCGTTTACATATACTTAATACAGAAGGACGATGTGTTGTAACAATACAAGTACATGGCTTATCATTATTTATAATATTTTTTAATACTCTGCGTTCTGTTGCTACATCTAATGCTGAGGTTGCTTCATCTAAAAGAAGAATTGGAGCATGACGTAAAAGTGCTCTGGCAATTGATAATCTTTGTGCTTGTCCTTCCGAAAAACCGCCACCTCGTTCTTTTATCATACTATCAATGCCATCTGGCAATTTTGATACAAACTCCCATGCACAAGCTAATTTTAATACTTCTATTATTTCTTCGTTTGTAGCATCTATTTTCACATTTCTCATATTTTCAGCAATTGTACCAGAAAACATAGTATTTCCCTGTGGTACATAAGAAAATAATTTTCTTGTTGATGGCGTTAATGGAATCTGATTCTTTTTATCAGGATCTACTCCTGTCAACATAATCATGCCTTGCTGTGCCTGCATTAAGGCAAGAAGCAATCGCATCATAGTTGTTTTTCCTTCTCCTGATGGACCTACTAATGCAATGACTTCATGTGGAAAAGCCTCTATAGATGCATTTAAAAATACTTGTGTACCATTATGATATGTATAAGAAAGATTCCTTACAGATAGACAAATCCCTTTTTGTCTATTCGCTTCTAAAAAAGAATCTACTTCCTCATTATGACTATAATCTTCTTGTGGCATTTCCACAATATCCATCAGTCTTCCAGCAGATGTTGTTAGACCAATTATTGTTGGTACTAAAGAAGTCAAATTATGTAATGTTCCAGAAAGTGTACCAGACAAACTAAGAAACATTGTCATAGTACCATAAGTAATTGCTCCCTGCCATACCCGATAAATTCCCCAACCATAAGAAGAATAAGAAACAAGAAGTCCTACTGTAGATAAAAAAAGGGAAGTTCCTATCGACATTCTTTGAAAATCCAATTTCATATGAATATATTCCTGTTGTAACTGTTTTAATCTTTTAATATAAATTGCAATTAAATCAAATGCCTTAATTGTTTGTATATTAGAAAATGCTTCCTGATTAAAACCTGACATCTTTGCTCCCATTGCTGCACTTCTTCTATTATTATTTACCATTCGTCTTAATAGCGTTTTTGATAAAAAAAGACTCACTGGCATACCAAGAAAGGCAAAAATTGCAAAGCTTGCATCATAATAAACAACCATAGCAAAAGCACTGATAAATCGAAAAATATAGATGATAGTATTAGGAATAAAACTTAATACACCAGAGGAAATATTGGAAGCATCTGAGCTCCATCGAGTCAAAAGATCTCCTGTATGATAATTTGTTAAAGATTCCCAATCAGTCACTAAGATTTTTGAAAAAATATCTGCTTTGATTTCTGCATCTACTTTCATACTTAAATAACTAGAGGCATAATCAGATATCTGTCCAAGAAATGTAGTTCCTATATTTAATCCAATCATAATACAAAAAGTTTTTACAATAACTCCTGTTTCATGTCCTGTAATAATATCTACTAAATCTTTTGAAACCATACTTGTAAGTAATGATATCATAGTGCCTACCATACCTAATAAGGTATAAAAAATCATAATAAGCCAATAGTGTTTTGCATATTGATAAATCCAAAGTATTTGCTTCCACATTTCCTGTAAACGTCCTGCTTTAATACGTCCTAGGATAAATTTGATTTTTTCCTTCATAGAAACCTCTTTATAAAATAATAGAAGAAAAGAGCCATCGCATTAAGAAATAGTATTATACGATATTACAAATTCTAAAAAGAATCCATAAATATCCTATCTCCTATACTTAATGCGGCAGCTCCTGCCAACTTCATTTTTTATCCTTACTTTATCTTACTTTTAATGCTGCCCACAGTCATGATTACAAGTTAATGTCGCAGAAGAA
>CAJTJZ010000014.1:51553-67602 GCA_910576895.1 uncultured Lachnospiraceae bacterium
CCAAGCCCAATATTATCATTTCCATTATTATGATAATTATATTTAATTTCAATACAGCTTGTATTATCACCACTTACTAATTCACCATTAGATGAACTATATGTAACAGATTGATTAAAGGATAAGAATAAATGTTGTTCACCACTATGATGTCCATCTGATGCTGCATGTACTCCATTTACTTGAATACGATAATCCCCTCTGCCTGTTTCTGGTTTTTGATGAATAGATGCTGTTGCAGTATAGCAATCACTACCATCTGCACTGCTACTATCAGCTCCACTTGCTGCATAAACACCCTCTGCAAAACCCTCATTTGCAATCAACAATGGTTTCTCATACTTTTTCACTTTGTGCAAAACCCCCTTTCCTTATTGACAATTTTCTTGGAATATAGATTCCATCCTTTATTATAAAAGCTTTTTGCTTTTTCTATTTATCAAAAATAATTACTTATATCTTAACAATAATCCAAAATTCTGTCAATAAATTATGAAAAAAATACAGGATAAACTTATAAAAGGACAACTAATCGTTCTGTTACCCTAAAAATGTATTGTTTATTTTTTTAAAATTAGACATATTCCTGATAATAGACTATATAAGGCATTCCTTTATTTTTATTGATTTTCAATACAAAATTTGCTATACTTTTTTTATGAAAGTAATCGTGTTTTTTCTAAAAAGTAACAATTCAGCCAGACGACAATCAAAGTATTTCTTTTATTCTATCATTTTTTAGATAACAACACTAGATAAGAATAGAGAAAGGAGAGTTTTTTTTATGCTCTATACAAATGGATGGTCAGATTCTTTTCTTCCTTTATTGAAAGAAGGAAAAATGCTTACAATTACCCCTATTGGTACAAGTATGTTTCCTCTATTTACAGATCCAAACGATCAAGCTATCCTTGCTTATGTAAATATAGAAAAATTACACCGAGGAGATGTTATTTTATATCGTAGGAACAATGGAATGCTAGTGTTACATAGAATTGTAAAAAAAACAAACGATACTTTTTATATGACAGGGGATAATCAGACAAAAATAGAAGGTCCTCTCTATGCCAATCAAATTTATGCTGTTATGGCTGCTTTTTACCGAAAAGGGCATCTAATTTCCTGTAAAAACCCTGTTTATATGATTCTAAGCCGTCTTTGGCTATTTCTTCGCCCTATACGACCACTTATATCAAGACCACTTGGCATGCTTTACCGCTTAACAAAGGGTAATATTAATTTTTTATAAAAAGGAGATCTTTATAAATTTATGAAATTATCAGATCATTATATATTACAAACGATTCATGGCATTCCTTATTTACTTCCTTATGGACAAGCTATTGCAGAATATAGGAAAGGAGTTCGTTTAAATGAAACAGGCGTATTTCTTTGGAAAAAATTAGCTATGGGGTATTCTCAGGCAGAGTTATTAGAAAGTATGGCAGTACATTATCATGCTACAAAGCAAGAACTTCCTATTTTAGAACAGGATTTAAAAGAATTTTTATCACAATTAAGCTTTGCTGGAATATTACAAAAGGATACTATACTCCCAAAGCCAGATTATTATTTTCGCATTGCTAATATCACTATTGGCTATTCTGGAAACAAAGAATTTTTAATGCCATCCTTACTTGATTTTTCCTGTGATGCCTTAAAAGAAGATAAATGGAAAAAACGGAAACAAAAACAGCTATTTATCTTATCTTCTACTAACGTATTACAAAAAAAAATAATGGGTACTCTTTTAATAAAAACAGAAAATTTAGAAATTATAAAAACAAAAGATTTTTATATTTTGTGCTTTCCAATACAAAATTATGTAAAGTATTGCTATCTTTCCTTTGATGGAAGTTTGGCTTATTTTTATTTACATCCATCCGCTGATACAATTCCTTATATATCTTCTGAATTTCAAAAATTAAAACAGGAATTATTTTATGCTTTTCGTGATGCTTTCTTATTTTTTGCACAAAAACAAGGATTGTTTGCCCTTCATTCTGCCTCTTTATTATATCGCAACAAGTCATGGTTATTTGCTGGTGCTTCTGGCACTGGAAAATCCACTCATACAAATCTATGGAAACAACAATATCATACACCAATTTTAAATGGTGACTTAAATCTATGTCAAACAGAAAAAAATCATCTTACTATCTATGGTATGCCATGGTGTGGTACTTCTGGTATTTATACAAAAAAAGAATATCCAATTGGCGGCATTATTCTTTTACAGCAAAGTAAAAAAAACAAAATAGAACTGCTTTCTGCTGATCAAAAACAACTTCTTATATCTCAACGTCTAATTTCTCCTTTTTGGACAGAAGAATTATTTCTAAAAAATCTTCAATTTGCAGAAATAGCAGAACAGAAAGTACCTATTTTTCGCCTTGCTTGTAATATGAAAGCTTCTGCTGCCAAAACAGCAAAAGCTTATATTGATAAAAATTTTATCCTTTAACACAAAACATAAAAACAGCCAGCTCCTCACTGGCTGTTTTCCCGCTATACGCAAATATTATCACTTGTACGGTACAAAGTGCCGTACCACTTGTATGGTACAAAGTGTCGTACCACTCGTATGGCACAAAGTACCATACCACTTGTATGGCACAAAGTACCATACCACTTGTATGGCATATCATATTTCTTGTATGGCATGTCATATCATTTATATCATAAACAAAAATACCATTCGTCCTCATTTAGATATTTTTGCTATGAATCTTATTCTTCATATCCATTTGGATTGCCTTTTTGAAATCTCCAAGAATCAGAACACATTTCTTTTAAGCCACGTTTTGCCTTCCAACCCATTTCCTTTTCTGCAAGTGTTGGATCTGCATAACAAGCGGCAATATCACCTGCACGCCTAGGTGCAATCACATATGGAATTTTTACACCAGAAGCTTCTTCAAAATTCTTTACAATATCAAGTACACTATAACCCTCTCCTGTACCAAGATTATAGATTTTCAGCCCCGGATTTTCTTTTATTTTTTCAATAGCACAAATATGACCAATGGCAAGATCTACTACATGAATATAATCGCGAACACCCGTTCCATCTTTCGTATCATAATCATCTCCAAATACATTAAGATGTTCCAGTTTTCCTACCGCTACTTGTGTAATATATGGCATTAAATTATTTGGAATTCCATTTGGATTTTCTCCAATCAAACCACTTTCATGTGCACCAATTGGATTAAAATAACGAAGCAAAATTACATTCCACTCTTTATCTGCTTTTTGAATATCAATCATAATTTGTTCTAACATAGACTTTGTCTGTCCATATGGATTTGTAATTTCACCTTTTGGACATTCCTCTGTAATAGGAAGAAACTCTGGATTTCCATATACAGTTGCAGAAGAAGAAAATACAATATTTTTTACTTGATGTTTTCTCATTACATCTAAAAGTACCAAAGTACCTGAAATATTATTTTCATAATATTCTAATGGCTTTGCTACAGATTCACCAACCGCTTTCAATCCTGCAAAATGAATACAAGAATTGATTTCTTCTTTTGAAAAAATCTTTTCTAGTGCTTCTTTGTCACGAATATCAGCTTCATAAAATGTCACTTTTTTCCCTGTAATCTTTTCTACACGTTTTAAGGATTCCTTACTAGAATTGCACAAATTATCAATAACAATAGGTTCATAACCTGCCTGTAATAATTCTACTACGGTATGGCTTCCAATATAGCCAGCACCACCAGTTACTAAAACTTTCATAATTAATACATACTGCAAGAAAAAAACTATCTACTTGCAGCTTCTCCTTTCTTCTTCTTATTCTTCCTAATTTTTTTGTTTTTTATCCAAAATTGACTTCTTTAAATGGGCGTAGCTCATAACAGAAAAAATCATATCATGTCTCCCTTAAGACCTGACAATAAATAAAGCCATAGCTATTTTGTATACGTTGAAAATAACTATGGCTAGTTTAAACGAAATAGATGTCAAAAATATGCCAAAATAAAGGCTTTTTTTGTTAATTTTCTATAAACTATCGCCTTTTTTGATAAAATTCGTTTTAATTGTTCTAAAAAAACAATATTACGAACTATTATGCTTTATATCCTCTAGAATTTCCAGAAAGCAATGTTTCATTTAATGTTCCTTTTCCATAAGTAAGCCCTGCATAAAGCTGTTGTGTATGTTCCATTAAAGATGGAGAAGTATCTTGTTTTGCAACTTCAGAAAATGCTTCTCCCAAAGGTTTTAAAACAATCTCCGCATTTTCTAAAGGTTCTACATTCATTGTTCTTAAAGAATCAATAATACAGCGATTTGCATAGAGATATAGCGGCATTAGCTCTTTAGAAATATCATATTGCATATCTAATGTAGCAATCAGCTCCCGAAGCAGCTTCTGAGCTCTGGAAAGTTCTCGTTTAAACTCCTCTTTACTGCCTTGTGAAAGAGCATTTCTTGCTTCATCTATAGAATCAAAAATAATATCATACATAATAACAACTAATTCACTTCTATTTGCCTGTGAAACTCTAGCTGCAAATGTCTTTTTTTTCTCCTCATTCACTGTTGCCGACTCCTCTCTATATTATGTTTTGTTTCTTAATTATTGTAATAAATTCAATACCATTTGTGGGCGTTCATTTGCCTGTGCTAACATGGAAGTTCCAGCTTGTGCTAAAACATTCTTTTGTGTATAAGTTGTCATTTCAGATGCCATATCAGTATCCATAACACGTGATAGTGCTTCTGTCATATTTTCATCAGAAGTTTCCAAATTGTTAATACTATGTTCCAAACGATTTTGATATGCACCAAGCTTTGCACGAATACCAGAAACTGTATTAATAGCAATATCAAGAGCCGTAATTGCTCGTTCTGCACCATTATGTGATTTCATATTAACATCTGCAACACCAAGCTTTTCCGCAGAAATATCAGGAATCCGAACATCTAAAATTTGCCCTTCATTTGCACCAATTTGTAATGCCATTGGTCCTGCTTCCAATACCGTCACATCTGTTTCCACTTCGCTTCCTGCACCAATACTGCTTTCTGAATCTTCTTCTGGAGTGATATCTGTAAATTCTGTTCCTGTGCAGCCCGGCTCTACTTCAAATACCATCTCAAAGCCATCCATATCACTAACGGTCACTTTTTTTCCAAGTCCATTTACCGTTGCCGTTTGACTAAACTCCTCTCCAAGTGTTGCCTGTGCATCTATGCCATAGGCTACTGGAATTTGTGTACTAAGTCCCAAAGCTGTCGCTAATGCTTCATTATCTACATTTAATTGTACAGAAGCATTTGATCCATATTGTTCGGAAGCAAAAATTAAATGACTTCCTTCTGCCATTTCCATTGTTTGATATCCAGCAGTTTCTTCTGTACCCTCTTCATTTGTAACAGAACCATCGGAAGGAAAAACATTAACACCAACTACCTCTCCCAATCCACGAATTCTTTCATAAACAGAAGAAAGAGAATCACCTGCCTGTATAGAAATGGATTCTCCATTTAATGTAATTGAACCTGCTTCTTCTGCAGAACAGGAAGCACCATTTACAAACCCATTTGCAGCACCCCCCTGAATAACAGCCTGACGTGGATCTTGTGTTACTGTAATCTTATAGTTCTTTACCTGAACATTGTCAGAAACAGAAAATAAAGATACTTTATCTGCACTAGAATAAGATTTTCTGTCAATAGAACCATCTAAAAGACTTTTTGTATTAAACTCTGTTGTATCGGCAATACGAGTTACTTCACTAATTAATTGATCAACTTCTTTTTGAATTTGTGCTCTATCATCGGCTGTATTTGTATCATTTGCTGCCTGAACAGCAAGCTCCCGCATTCTTTGAAGCATAGCTTCTATTTCATTCATTGCACCCTCTGCTGTCTGAATAACAGAAATACCATCGGAAGCATTACGACTTGCCTGTACTAAACCATCAATCTGTGTTTGCATCTTTCTGGAAATTGCAAGTCCTGCAGCATCATCTGCCGCTTTATTAATACGAAAACCGGAAGATAATCTTTCCAAACTAAGATCTAAAGCACCATTTGTACGGCGTAACTGACTATTTGCTGTAAGTGCTGATATATTATGATTAATTCTCATTGTCATTCTCCATTTCTGCGAAACCTTTTATTTTTCGCCTGTTATAAGATTTATTTTACTATTACTGTTATATTTTATTATATCTATATTGATATTCTATCTGGAAGTCCAGCAGCATTTTCTGCTTCTTTTACTGTTTCAATCACACATTTTGCTACATGATACAAAATTCTTGTATCTACCATAGAATCTGGTTCTGATGTTTCCAACATGGCTTGATAGGAACTAAGATTACGAATTGCATAATTCATACTGCCCATAACAAGTCCTGCTTCTTCCAGTTTTTGTCTTATCTGTCCTTCTTGTTGATGTAACGTATCCTGCCCAATACGATCAGAACATACAATAAAACCAGAAATTCTTCCTTGATTAATTTTATAATCTGCATGAATTTGTCCTAAATGTTCTGATTCAATATCTACATGAACTTTTCCCTTATCTCCAGCATTTCTTATTAAAGTTAAATTAACTGCTGTAACAGAACCATCTCTTGTTTGTACAGGAACTTGATATTGCTCTTTTCTTTGTGATAAGGCAGAAATTAGATTTACCATATTGTTCATACTTTGTAATCCCCAAGTATCTTCTGATGAAAGTCCCTCTGTATAATAACCAGAATTTACTACTTGCTTTGCTGCATCTAAAAAGCCTTTATATGCTTCTTTTGCACTTGCTTCATCTGTAAAACTTTCCTCTAAATGCTCTGCTGCTTCCTGATAAGCTTCTCTATTCTCTGCACTTGTTTCTTCTGCCTGCCCATGTAATTTTTCAAAAAACTTTCTTCCACCATTACTTAATTGCCTTACAGCATCAATCATATTAGCAGAAACAGTCAATTCATTTTCAAGAAGATAATCTACGGCTTCTCCCGATCCTTCTAAAATATTACGAATATGCTCTGCAGCCGCATGATTATATTCCATATCTGCTTGTGTTCCTGCCTGTGTCTGTTCGGCATCTCTTACCTGTTCTGCAAATCGTTCCAAGGACATGGAAAGAAGTTCTCTCATTTTACTATTTGTATCATTTCCTGAAAGTTCCTGCCAAATACTATTTAATTTTTCTGGTGTCATCGTGTCTAAAATATTTTCAGCAACAATATCTGTATAGCTTGTAGTGGTATCCTCTGTTTCCTGTGTAATCGCAGCTTCTTCCAGACTAGTATCTGCTTCCGACTCTATCTCCCCTGCTTGTGCTGCCTTTCCATAACCACCCAAAATTTGATTTACTATCGAATCTCGTTTTGTATCTGCCTCTGACATTCCCGTTTCACTATCAACTTTTGCATCAACTCCGCCATTTTGAATTGTCCGCACTGCCTGCAAAAGATTATGTAATGTTAATTCCTGTCCAGCATTCACAACAGAACCAACAGCAGCACCATCACTATTTTTAATTGCATTAATTAAGCGATAAATACCTATAAAAGCACTTTTTTCTTCTCTTGTAAAATTTTCGCTTTTCTCTAATTTCCATAAATAAGAAGTAAATTTCTTTTCTGAAGTAATTCCTTCCTGTTCACGAATTCTATCAATTTGATCATTTAATTCCGAAATTGGGGTATCTAATGGATTTAACCCCTCTTTAATCATAGAAATTGCAACGGCTGGATGAAGTTTGGAAAGTGTATAATTTACTTCTCCATCATATTGCTTCATTTCATTGATATTTTCTTCGGTAATTTCTAGATTATTATATCCTAAAATCCGAACAGCACGCTGATTTGCTTCTGTTGTTTCTAAATGCATATCCTCCAAAATACTATCTACATTCTGAAATGCCTTTTTAATACTATCTCCTAAGTCTTTCCGAATTTCTGTAGAAAGGCTTTCATATGCACCACTTGCACGCACCTGCCGCATATTAACAGTAGAAGCATCATCTGATAAAGAAGTGAGTGTTGCATTGTTTTGTTCTCCAAAAGACATACCAAGAAGAAACGAAGGTGCTCTTTGCAAATTAAAGACAGCTTCTGTTGTTTTTTGGAATAATTCCATTCTTTCCGCAAGGCTTTCTGGCGTTGCTGTTCCATTTTGGAAACTTTTAAAATAATCCTGCTCTAAGCGGCGTAATTCTTCCACAACTTTTTGTAGTCCTGTTGTATCTAAACGGATTCCTTTTGCAGCTAAACGATTTCCTGCTTCTGTTGTCATTTTCAGACGAATTTCTTCTAACTGCCGCTTTGCACGAATCTCTGCAAGTGCTGTATTACTTGTAATTGGTAT
Organism: uncultured Lachnospiraceae bacterium; assembly: GCA_910576895.1. Classification (GTDB taxonomy): domain Bacteria; phylum Bacillota; class Clostridia; order Lachnospirales; family Lachnospiraceae; genus MGBC100174. The sequence goes on from CAJTJZ010000014.1 coordinate 59,891, forward strand.
CGAACGCCAAGAAGTATCCCCCTGATTAATTTCCTCTTGAGCATTTAACAGATTTCCAAGCGTTACTTCCTGATTTTGGGCAAGTGTCTTTGTAATCGCCTCATCCTGAATTGTTGGCAATCCATTTATAATTCTAGCATTCGTTGCTGCTATAAGTCCTGACTGTCCCGCCTGCCCCAATAACATCTGTGAAATATCATTTGCTGCACCCTCAATATCTAATGGTGGAGCTTGCAATGGAACAGGATGTATTTCTGTTGCATTTCTTGTAAAATCAATCGTAGAACCTACCATATTACTTAAATCTTTATTTACATATGGATCAGGTGTTTCTCCTCCAAGCAATACGGCTGTTTTGGCTGAAAATCCTTTTGCCATAACAGCAATCATACGATCGGTACATTCATCTTCATCTAATGTTTCCCTTGCTGCCTGCAAATCTGCAACTTTTCTTATACTTTCCTTTGTAAGTGGTAGTTCATTTGCTAAAAGCCATTTTGCATTTTTTATACTTTGTGCATTTTGTGGAAGTCCCGCCTGTTCTATTACAGACTTTGCTTGTTCTTCCAATGCTTGCCAAACACTTTCTGATACATCGGAAAATGTCAAAGTACCTGCATAACTGCCTCGATAAAGATTTTCTGAAGTAGGCTCTAAATCCATCTCAATTAAATAGCTAATGGTACGATCGGAAATTTGATTACAAATTTCCAGATTATCAAGTTCTTGTGTTACTTGTGCTACATTAGCAGCCGTTGGCGGAAGATTTGCCATCATTAGCTTTGCTGCAACTTTACTTTGTCTTGCATCGGATTGAAATTCTTTTGGTACAAAATTACTAGCATGGTTTACGCTTGTCAAAGAACTCTCAATACTATGCTTTTCCTTTGCACGTTCTAGTGCAGCATCAAAGGCATTAATTTCCATATCTTCGGGAGAAACACCTTCTTCTGCAATTGCACCATAATCACTTCCTGTCATACGTCCTGTGACATCAGAAACACTACTATGTGTCTTTTCCTTATTACTTTCTTTCTCTTGTTCCTCTTTGTTTTCCACAGCACTATTGATTATACGTGCCGCTTGTGCCATAACTACGGTGGACTTTCTGGCTGCGAGATTCCCTGATGTCTGATCCCGTCCCACTTCTTTTATTGCAATTCCATCCTTGGATACATCTATAATTTCAAATTTTCTTGTTTCGCCTTCCGTGGCATTTTTTATTGCTGAACTGGCAACTTGTACTTCCACACCATCTAAATTAATGGAAATACTATTCGACACCCGGGTAATCACACCATCTACAATCATTCCCTTTTTAAAGCCAGAAAATGAAGACTGCTTTTTATTATTTTTAACCTGTGAAAACATTTTTGTATTTTGCAGTCCAAAATTTACTGTATTCATCTGCGATCCCCTTTCTCTTGTCTTAATCGACTATTTTGTTTCACCTTAAGGCAAAAAAGCTTTTTTGCTTCTAGCCCGCTATGAATTATTTCGGCTAAAATGCAAAAAAGCTTTACTTCATGACTTAGGTTTCTTTTTCTTTTTCTTAAGTCTCTCCCTTAAATGTCTCATTTCTTGGGCTTCTTCCTGTTGTATTGGGCGAAGCGTTTTTATAATATAATATTTTCCATCATCTGTTTTTCGTAGACGAAGTCTTCCACGAATATATCCATGTTCCATACATTCTGATAAACTATAATAATTTTTCATATTACTTGTATACCAGCGAATTTTACGAACAGCCCTTTTTCCACACTTTGGACAATAAACAGTACGAATCGTCCTATCATTTAATGCCTTTTCCCTTGTTTCATATTTTCTAGATACATGTTTTATATATGTGGGAAATTCCATATGAAGCTCCTGCTTCTTATTTTCTGGTAATTGGTAATAATCAACAGAATAATATTGCTCTACTTCCTTCATAGAAAGTCTTTGGAAAATTTTCGCTGTATACTCCGCATCTGCAAGTGCACGATGAAACTGTTTTCCCTTTTTTAACGAAAGTCGTTCTAAGGCATGCTCTAAGGAAAGATTGCTTTGTCCTTCTCCAAATTCTGCACAAAAATTTTTTTGCAGATCATAATAAAACAAAGGATTTGGAAAACAGTCTTCTATTCCATAGTAATGACAATTTCTTTGTAATTCTGTTAAATCCATAGCACCCCATGTACAAAAATGATATTCCTTCCCTTCTTTTGCACACCAAGAAAGAAATTGCTTCATTGCCTCTGGAAATGGTATTCCATGTTTTAAATCTCGTTCGCTAATATGCAGTAATTCTTTAGGAGCAAAATGAAGCTTTTTATATACTTTTGGACGGACAAGCTGCTGAAAGCGAGAAAGCACCTGACGATTTTCATTAAGCTTTACTGCACCAATTTCAATAATTTCAAATGGCATTCCCGGAACAGCTTTTGTTTTTCCTTTTGAACATTGATTCCATTCAAGATCAATAACAATATAAACCATTATAAAACCTTTCCAATTCAAGAACGCCTCTGGCGTTCTTGCGGCGGCGTGCGGGTCAGCTTTGCTGACAATCTTCTTTTCCGCACGCCTGCAAATGGATGGAATCGCATTGCTTGCGATTCCACTCGCAAGGCGAGCAGGCACTTTGTGCCTGTCAAACAATGGATGGAATCGCGTTACTTGCGATTCCACTCGCAAAGCGAGCAGGCACTTTGTGCCTGTCAAACACCGGAGGCATATCAGATGGGGGATGAAATCCCACCACTGATACTAATAAGTTACTCGCCGCCTATAGAGGCGGGAGTCATCCCACATCTGATATACTATAAATAATTATTGTCCCATAGATGCAAGCAATGCTGCAATATCATCTGGACTCATCATTTTATTTGGATCGCCCATATCTATTTCTGGGACTGGTTCTGGAGCAATTTCCTCTACTGGTGCTGCTTGTTCCGATGTTTCCTCTCCTCCCATAGATGCAAGTAATGCCGCAATATCATCTGGACTCATCATTTTATTTGGATCGCTTGTATCTATTTCTGGGGCTTTTTCTGGTTCTGGCTCTGGAATAGGTTCTTCTATTGGTTCTTCTTCCATAATTGGTTCTGACTCTATTGGAACTTCTTTTGCAAGACTTATAGGTTCAGTCATAGGAATAGTTTCAAGGCTTTTTGCCAATTTTTCAAAATCAGATGATAATTTTTCAAGATTCTGATTTGTCGTTCCTAAAGACAATAATACTCCTGTATCATCAAAATCTGGCCTTTCTGCAATTTTATGTAATAATGCTTCCAACCGTAAAGAATTTTCTCTATCATACTTCGCAATTAACTTTCCAGTTTTTACCATAACTTCTCTTTGTTGTTCCATTTGTGTTATTATTTTTTTTATTATTTCTTGATCTCTTATGGCATTTTTCTTTGCCATAACAAATGTAGCTTTTTGTACTTTCTCCATTTCTTCAAGATATTTCTGTATATTTCTAAATCCATCTGATTTCACACCATTTCCTTCTTTTTCATCCATACCAAATATTGATAAAAAAGAATCTAATGTTATAAATGCAGCAACTAATACAATAACACTTGTTCCAAGAATTGTTAAAATGTCTTTTCTAAATTCCAAGAAACAATAAATCTCTGCAAGCAATGATGCAATTAAAATAAGACTGCATAAAATCAGATTTGTCTTTCTACGTTTCATAATCCCCATTCCTTTCTTTCAGGTATACCTCATTTATTGACAGGCACAAAGAATGTAATGCTTTTAGCCATTCCACCCCATTATATAACTACTTATCTTTTATTTTACAATTTTTTTCATCGAAACACAAGTATAATCTGAACTTATGCAATTAGAAATTATTTAGAAGTATTTTCTTGTTCTTTTAATTTTTTCATCATTTCCCGACCATTTTGAGAATTCATAAATTTCTCGTAATTTTCTGTTGCAACACGTACAAATTCCTTATCATTTTCTTTTTCTGCCGGAATATATGGTTTTCCCGGTTCTCGGTGTCTTAAATGAAATTGTCCCATAGATGCTTTTAATACTTCAGCATTTTTTGTAATTTCCACAGTAAGAGCCGCCGTTTGTTCACTAGATGCTGCGTTACTTGATACTAAATCTGAAATTTTCTGAACACCCTGCTCAATATACACCATATTTTCCTTTTGTGTAGTACCTGATGCCATAATACGATCTGTTACATTAATAATTTCACTAATAGAATCTGTTATCTTTCCAAAAGTAGCAAAAGTATCATCTGATAACTCACTTCCACGAACAGCTTTTGTTATAGTATCTTCAATTAATACTTTACTTTCTGTTGCAGCCATTGTACTTTTCCTTGCAAGTTCTGTAACAGAGTTTGCTACAACACTAAATCCTTTTCCAGCTTCTCCTGCACGTGCTGCTTCAATTGCTGCATTTAAAGCAAGCAGATTTGTTTGGCTTGCAATATCCTCTATATCAGAAATAACACTTGACACCTTTTCTGATGCTTCCTGAATCGCTGACATTGCCATCAAAAGTTCTTTCATTTTTTCCCTGCTTTCATCTGCATCCTTCTTTATAACATTGGAAAGATTATATGCAACTTCTGCATCATTAGCATTTTTAGAAACTAAGGAATCTGTCTTTTCTATCTCTCTATAAAAATCGGAAACTGCCTGAGCCTCTGCTGTACAACTTTCTGCAAGTTCCGATGCCGCTGTTGCAATGGCATCTGTACCTTCTTTCACAGAATCTGCAATCTCTGTTATCTGTGCAAACATAATATCATTATTTTGTACCATTTTATATAAGCTTTTTCCAAGTACATCTTGACTAGACCGAATATTAACAAATGCCGTCATATCACCATTTGCAACTTTTTGTACTACTTTCGCATTTTCATGTACAGAATCTGCCATTTTAGAAAATGCCTGTATCATTTGATCAATTTCAACTAAATGAAGATGGGATTCATCCATTTCATGTTGAAATGTACTAATTTCGGAAGATTCATCACCAATAGCAAGATTTCCTGCCCAATCTGCAACTGCCATAACTGGTGCAGCAATTGACTTTGACATATTTTCTCCAATACGAAATGCACGTCTCATAGAAAGAATTGTAAGTACAACACCAACTATAATACAAACTAAAATTAGCATAATTCCAACATTGTTTGCCTGTATTTGCATTTTAGAATAACTATTGGAAGCAAGATTTAAAGAATCCCGCAAATTCTCAAGTGCACCATATAATTCCATGTCACACATATCTTCTGCAAGTTCTGTATTTGTTTCATAAGTAGTTATTGTTTCTTTTGCAATTGATAAAAATTCCTCATAACTTTTTTTTGCATTTTCCATATGATTGATAATATTTCCATGTTCAGATTGTGTTCTTTGATATAAAGATAAAAACTGCTCTCCCATCTCAAATGTTCCCGCATATGCAGGACCACCATAAACAGCATCATCAATTTCTCGAAAAATATCATTTGCTTCTTCTGCTGCCAAAATACATAAAGACTGTTTCTGCGAATATCGTATCATACTTAACTGTACCACAATAATCAATATCATAAATACCGTAAAAAATATAGTAAGGAATACAAGATTTCTCGCAATTGATCTTGTACCCTTTGTAAGTTGGCCTTGTATTGTATTGATATCTTGATTCGTTGTTTCCTTTGTTTCTTTTTTTCCCATAAAACACCTCTCCTTTATCACTAATTTTCAAATTATACTGAGCAGTCAAGTTTTTCGACCGTGGGTATAAAAAATTTATGGATGACATATAATGCCAATAACACCATTTTCCCCAAACTACATAATAAAAGTATCGCACAAGAATACCTAAATCGTCAAGAGTTTCTTAAAAAATCAATCATATTATTTAAATCAAAGAAAGCACCTGTTTTTAAAACTAGGTGCTTCTTCATAATCATTTCTATAAAAATCACTAAATTTAAGAATAAAAGCTATATTCTTACTAATTTATAGAAATCTAATTTTACTCTATGTATTACATCAATTTACGGAATAAATCCTTTAAATCCTCTACAGAAGTTTCTTTTGGATTTCCCGGGCGACAAGCATCTGCATAGGCAGATTCAGCTAGAAAATCCAAGTCTTCTTCTTTTAATGCTTCTAACTTTGTTGGAATCCCTACATCAATAGAAAGCTGTCGTACTGCGTTAATTGCAGCTTTTCGATAAGCAGCCTGATCCATTCCGGCAGTATCAACTCCCATAGCTTCTGCAATATTCTTAAATTTTTCTCCTGTTTCTTCCTGATTATATTCCATTACAATTGGCAGCATCATAGCACAAGCAACACCATGCGGTGTATCATAAACAGCACCAAGTGTATGTGCCATAGAATGTGCAATACCAAGACCAACATTGGAAAATGCCATTCCTGTTACATATTGGCCAAGTGCCATTCCTTCCCGTCCCTCTGCCTCATTATTTACTGCTCCTCGCAAATTCTTTGCAATCAAACGAATTGCTTCCAAATTTAAACAATCTGCTAATTCCCATGCTGCCTTTGTTGTATATCCCTCAATTGCATGTGTTAATGCATCCATACCTGTTGCTGCTGTAAGCCCTTTTGGCATTGTTGACATCATATCTGGATCAATAATTGCGATATCTGGAATGTCATTTGTATCTACACAAACAAATTTACGTTTATTTTCTACATCTGTAATAACATAATTAATTGTTGCCTCTGCCGCTGTGCCAGCCGTAGTTGGTACTGCAATTGTAAATACAGTATGATTTTTTGTTGGTGCAGTACCTTCTAAAGAGCGTACATCAGCAAATTCTGGATTATTAATAATAATACCAATCGCCTTACCAGTATCCATAGAAGAACCGCCGCCAATAGTAATCATATAATCTGCCCCTGATTTCTTATAAGCTTCCACACCAGACGTTACATTTTCAATGGTTGGATTTGGTTTAATATCAGAATATATTTCATATGCCTGTCCATTTTCATCCAATAAGTCCGTTACTTTTTTTGTAACGCCAAATTTTAATAAATCAGGATCAGAAGCAATAAAAGCTTTCTTTAATCCTTTCTCCTTAATGATTCCCGGAATTTCCTGTATTGCACCTTTTCCATGATAAGAAATCCCATTTAGCACAAAACGATTGACCATAATCAATTTCCTCCTTTAATTTTTTATAGATGAAGTCACAAATACTTCCACTACTGTCATATAATGGATTCATTATATCATAAAATAAAATTATTTACTATCCTTATTTTTCCTATGAAATTAAAATTGTTCTGATTTCTAAGAAGAAAAGATACTATAAAGAGATAACTATTTTTTATTGACAGTTTCTAATGAAATTGAATAGGAACGCAAACAGGTATTTTATGCCTGTCAATTGCAGAATATATGAAGGGGGAGGTTTCCTTAGAAACTGTCAAGATACAAATAACTACCGAAAAATAAATATCTGTATAAGCAGATAACGGTAACTTAAAAGCAAGCAAGTTTTTCTATGAAAAATGGGAATTAATGTCTGAGGTTAAATGGGAATTGGAAAGTTTAAAATAAACTTGCCTGTATATTGTATCGCAGGTATTATATCATAAACATTCTATCTTTTGTACTTTTTGGCATAAATCGCATTTTTTTGGCATAAATTGTTTTATAAATCTTACGATAATTATATTATACTGGCGGTCGAAAAACATGACCGCTCAGTATAACATGATGTG
>CAJTJZ010000015.1:0-8197 GCA_910576895.1 uncultured Lachnospiraceae bacterium
TGCAGCAATTAATTGGCGGATGGGAAGATATGGAGCAAATGCTTCATAATTTTGCAGATGAAAAAATAAGAAAAAGAGTTTGTGATTGTATTGAAAAAGTAAAGTTATCGGAAAAAAATAGTTTGGAGCTTATCATAAAAGCATTAAATTAAAAATTTTTTGATAAAGAAATAAAAATCCCTAAGTATATTTTTATGTTAGTATTCTATTATTATGAAAAATATTCCAGAAAAAAATAAACTTAGGGATAATGTTATTCGCTTTTTATTGAATTTATATGATTACTTACTTCTTCTTCAGGAAAAAATTGATGAAATAAATCAATTCCATAGCTTGTGTGAGAAGGAGTTGCAGGAAGAATTTCAAAGGTTCTAGTTCCATTTTTTGTTCTTTTCGCACTTAAAAATATCATAGCAGTTTCTTGTTTCGAGGTCATTTCTTTTTCTGAAATCTGATACATTTCTTGAATAAATTCAAATAAATGCGTCACCATAAAAACAGGAATTTTAAGTTTATATAAAGCATCGACAATATTTTTCATAATAAGAGAACCCTCTTTTTCTGTTGTACTTGCAAAAGATTCATTCATAAGCAGCATAGAATCTTCTGTCATAGATTCCATAATCTGATCCATTCGCTTTAATTCTTCATCAAAACGTCCACTGTTCATAGCGATATCTTCTTGCCTTGTAAAATGTGTAAATAAATTGGAATAAAGTCCGCTTACATAAGAATCCGCAGGAACTAACATACCACATTGCATCAGTACTTGTGCAGCTCCGATACTTCTAAGCCATGTGGATTTTCCGCCTTGATTTGCACCAGTAACAATAAAAAGGTGGTTTTTCTTTGTATGAAGTGAATTTGCAACAGGGCGATATTGAAAATAAAGGGCAAGGCTAATATCATAAAGTTCCTGATAGGAAAATAAATGATCAGAAACTTTTGGACGGCATAAATGCAGACCAATTTCTTTAAATCGTATACAAAGAAAGGCACAAGCTAGATAAAAGGAAGCTTCATAGGAAAATTGTGAAAAAAAAGAAAGGATATCTTCTAAATAATCATCAAAAGCAGAAAGTAACCAAGCAACTGCAGATTCTTCTAACATTTTTTCTTGTTGTAGTAATGTTTCTTCATTTAAGACAACTACATTTGTTTTTAAAAGGCGTTTTGTAATTTGTTCTTTGAAAGTAAGATTTTTCTTCTTTAATCCAGAAGAAAGATTGACTACTTGATTGATAGTAAAATCTCCAAGTTTTAAACCTTCGGTAAAAGCAGCACTAATGGTGATTGTGCCACCCTCTAACCAAAATTCAATGGAATGCAAAGAATCTAGGATTGCTGTAATGCGTTGTGGTGGAAGTTTTTCTTCAAAACGAGAAAGTAAGGCAAGCATTCCTTCACTTTTATAATTTCCATTTTTTAAATAAGGATAAAAAGATTGTAATGCTTCTGTTAATGTTAAAAGACATTTTAATTTATCCATATAGTAGGAAGCATTGTTTGATTTTGAGCCATTTCGTCTTTGTCTGTTAAGATCACGATATTCCTTTACTATGTTATCAGCATCTCTAAGAAATGCATGAATTTTTGTAAAATGATCAAAATGTTCTGTAATATCAAGAATAATTTCCTGACGGTAATTGATCTCTTCTTCTTTTGTTAATGGCTGCATCATAACTTTTTTTATTACTTGTAATGTTATTTCATCTGTTTTTGCCATTGTTTTTAAAAGGATATCTAAATTTAGATCTTTGATTAAATCTTCTTTAAAAGCATATCCATTAGAAATATCGGTATCTCTATCTTTAAATAAAAGCCATGTATGCATAAAAATTTTCCCTTTCTTATTAAAATTTTTATTTTTTTACTCTTTTTAAAATATCTTCATAGCTAAGCTTATATTTTTCTGCAATTGTTTGTGCATAAGCAATTCCTTTTGCTTTGGCACGTATAATATGATATGTTCTTGTCTTTTCATCTTTATCTACAAGTGCTGTAATGCTAACGATTCCTTTATCCCAAGTTTGTGCAAGTTCTTGCAGATGGGTTACATAAATACCAAGAAAATTTTTCTTCATAAAAGATTGTAATACCTGTTTTCCCATAATTTCTGCATCATAGCTTGTTGCGGTTGTAAATAATTCATTTAAAATAACAAATCCATGTTCTAATTTAGAATGAATCATTGGCTCTAATCGGCTTAATTCCTCTTTTAATTTTCCCGATCCTGTTTTTACATCTTCTTCTGTTGGAAAATGTGTTAAAAGTGCAGAAAATACAGGCATCGAAGCTTTTGTTCCAGCAATGGGAAACCCCATTTGATGAAAATAAATAGCTTGTCCAACAGCTCTTGCAAATGTTGTTTTACCACCTTGATTTGGACCAGTAATAACAAAAAAATGTTCTTTTGAAAATAAAGTGCAGTCGTTTTTAATTACTTTTTCTGGAGTAAAACGATATTTGCAGGCAAGTGCAAGATCATAATTATTCTGTAAAAGAAAACGAACAGAGGATGGAGTAATCTCTGTTTTTGAGGAAGTAATTTCAGGAAAAGAAAAGGAAAATCCTTGTTCCTGCATAGAAGTGACAAATTCTTTTACAGAAAGATATACTTGAATTTCTTCCTCAAATTGAAGCAAACGTGGTTCATAAAAAGCAGAATGTTTTGTTGAAAATTCTTCTAAATTTTGAAAGACATCTTTATGTCCTTTCTGCAGCATAGAAAGCAGCAGTCCTTCAAAATCTTCTAGTTCTAAAACATTACTAAATGGACAGGACATTGTTTGATGATTATGCTTGGTTGAAAAAGAGGTTTTTGGTTTCATGTTACATCGTTTTATAATTTCATCTCTTGCATTAAATGATTCATAATCATCATGTAAGATAAGTTTTGTTCCCGATAATTCCATACGAAAGGTAAGAAGGGAAAGAGATTGTTCGGTTTTCTGTACATCAGAACATAAAGTAATAAATTCATCAGAATTACGATAAGTTTTCAAAAATTCATAAAAAGAAAGAAAGCCTGATGATTTTTTTCCTAATGCCTTTTCTTCTGTTATTTGTTTTTCAAGAATAGAGAAAAGCTTTATAATGGCTAAGGTATAAAGCCTTGCACTATCAAATAAGAAGTGCTGACATTTTATTTCAGAAGCTGTTTTGGCTGAAATAGAGAACGAAGATTTCGAGGATTTTTTTACAGTAAAATATTGCATTTTATTGAATAAATCTTCCCGATATTCCATAAATTTGCGTGACTTTTTTAAAGACATGGAAAATTCTATCATAGCATTTTTTAGTTCGCAGTCAGAAAGGGCAAGAAAAACTTCCCTTCGGAATAAAAGCACTTCTTCTGTCAGGGCAGGATAATAAAAATATTTTTCAAGTTTATAATCTTTCCATTTTTCAAGAATTTTTTCTATAATTTGATCAAGATTCAAATCCTTAAAATAGGAGGGATATCTAATTTCAGAAGGTTTTAAATGGTATGGGGTTTCCCCTAAAATGGAAGTAAATTGCATAATAAAATCCTTTCCTAAGGAAATAATTTTTATTTATCATAACATAGTATCAACAAAATTGTCAATAAACATAAGAAAGTATTGACAAGAAATTGTGAAAAAGCTACAATTTTCTAAAGAAATACTCTAAATAAAAAATCAGAAAATTAATTTAAAAAGGAAGGTAAGGAATGTAATATGCGTTTATTACTTGCTGAAGACGAAAAAGAATTATCAAAAGCATTAGTTGCTATTTTAAAACATAATCATTATTCTGTCGATGCTGTTTACAATGGCAAAGAAGCCTTGGATTATTTAGCTGTTGGAGATTATGATGGTGTATTACTTGATATTATGATGCCGGAAATTGATGGAATTACAGTATTAAAAACAATTCGTGCTGCTGGAAATAAAGTTCCTGTTTTGCTTTTAACAGCAAAATCAGAAATTGATGATCGAGTAGAAGGACTGGATAGTGGGGCAGATGATTATTTAACAAAGCCGTTTGCTATGCGAGAATTGCTTGCAAGAATACGTGCTATAACAAGAAGAAAAGAAGAACAGACAGTTTCCATTCTTACTTTTGGAGATGTTCATTTAAATCGGATTACTTTTGAAGTATCAACAAAGACAGCATCGGTTCGTCTTGCAAATAAAGAATTTCAAATTTTGGAAATGTTAATGGAACACCCAAAGCAAGTAATTTCTTCCGAGCAGATGATAGAAAAAATATGGGGATTTGATAGCGAAATAGAGTTAAATACTGTTTGGGTATATCTTTCTAATTTAAGAAAAAAGTTGACATTGATTCATGCTAAGATTCAAATACGAGCAGCAAGAAATCTTGGATATTTTTTAGAGGAAAATTAAAATGATAAAAAAATTAAGATGGAAATTTATTGCAATTACTATGTGTTCTATTGCAATTGTTTTAGGGATTATGATTAGTATTATCAATGGTTTAAATTATTATCAAATTAATCAGCAGGCAGGATTATTGCTTACCATGCTTTCTAATAATGAAGGGAGATTCCCAGAGCCAGATCATCGTCATAGAGATTTTAAGCGGGAGTTTTCTCCAGAAACGCCATTTACAACAAGGTATTTTAATGTAGTTATTAGTGAAGATGGAACAATTATTTCTGTAAATACAGGAAAAATTGCTGCCATTTCTACCCATATGGCATCAGAATATGCAAAAGAACTTTTTTATAAGAAAAAGACAAAGGGATTTCTTGAAAATTATAAATATAATAAAATTGAATATCATGGGAATAGTATGTATATTTTTCTTGATTGCAGTTCAGAATTATCTACATTTTATTCCTTTCTTTTGGCAAGTATCATTGTAAGTTTGCTTGGAATGCTGCTTGTCTTTCTTTTAGTTTTTTTTATCTCCAAGATAGTAGTAAAGCCAATTGCAGATAGTTATGAAAAACAAAAGCGTTTTATTACAGATGCAGGTCATGAAATTAAAACACCATTAGCAATTATAGATGCCAATACAGAAGTGCTAGAAATGGAACAAGGAGAAAGTGAGTGGACAGCTAGTATAAAAAATCAAGTTAATCGCTTAAGTTCTTTAACAGAACGATTAATCTTTCTTTCTAAAATGGATGAAGAAACCATAATTTTTTCTATGGAGGAATTTTCTCTTTCTGGTCTTATTTCTGATATGGCAGCATCCTTTCAAGCAGTAGCAAAAGCACAAGAAAAAGTGCTGCAATTAGAAATAGAACAAGGGGTTTTTTATTATGGTAATGAATCTTCTTTTCGTCAATTACTTTCTATTTTAATAGATAATGCTATGAAATATTCTAATCCATATGGTAATATTACGCTTTCTTTGTATCAATCGGAAAGAAAAGTGGAATTTATGATAAGTAATACAGTTGATCAAGTTCCACAGGGAAATTTAGATAGATTATTTGAACGATTTTACCGTTTAGATAGTTCACGAAATTCCGAAACTGGGGGATATGGTCTTGGACTTTCAGCAGCAAAAGCAATTATTATAGCACATAAAGGAAAAATAACAGCATGGAGTGATAATGGAAAATTAATATCATTTTTGATTGTACTTCCTATCAGTGTTCACAAATAATTTGAAGTTTCTTTAAGGTTTCCTTAAGGTTCATTTGTTACATTATGTTCCATAGAAAGAGTGATAGATAAGGAGCTATAAAAGATAATTTTGAAATGGATGTGATAAAATATGAATATTCAAACGGTTTTTAAAAGGCATGAAATTAAATTTTTACTTACAAAAGAACAAAGTGAACTTATACAAGAGAAAATGGCAGAATATATGGAAGGAGATCAATTTGGAAAATGTAATATTTGTAATCTATATTTTGATACAAAAGATTTTCTTTTAATTCGCCGTTCTATGGAAAAACCTATTTATAAAGAAAAACTGCGGTTGCGAAGCTATGGTTTAGCAACAATAGGAGATCATGTTTTTATAGAGATTAAGAAAAAATATAAAGGTATTGTTTATAAACGAAGAGTTTCTATGAAATATGAAGATGCTATTTGCTATCTTTATCAAAGAAAAAACAGAATGGATACACAAATTAGTCGAGAAATTGATTATTTTCTAAAGCACTATGGAAATTTGAACCCAAGGGTTTTTCTTTCTTATGATAGAGAAGCTTTTTATGCAAAAAATAATTCTGATTTTCGTATGACATTTGATAAAAATATTCTTTGGCGTGATTATGACTTATCTTTAAAAAAAGGCAGTTATGGTATGCCGATTTTAGAAAATGATCAGATTTTACTTGAAGTGAAAACAGCAAATGCCATTCCTTTATGGCTGACAAAAATTTTAAGTGAATGTCATATTTTTAAAACTTCTTTTTCTAAATATGGAAATGCTTATAAAGAAATTTGTAAAAAACAACAGATAGAGCAAGAAGCTATGATTTGGCTTTCTAAAGATGCAATATAAAATTGTAAAATAAAAATAGTAAAAGATGGAGGGAGAAAGAAAGATGGAAACAATTTTTAAAGGAATTTTTGATAGTGATTATATTATGGTAATTTCTATTCTGGATTTTCTTTTATGTATTGGAGTATCCTTAATTATTGGGATTTTTTTAGCATTAGTTTATACCTATAAAAGTGATTATACAGAAAGTTTTGAAATTACACTTGCACTTCTTCCTGCAATTGTTTGCGTTGTTATTATGATGGTAAATGGAAATGTAGGTGCAGGCGTTGCTGTTGCAGGTGCATTTAGTCTTGTTCGATTTCGTTCTGTTCCGGGAAGGGCAAAAGAAATCGCTGTCATTTTTCTTGCAATGGGTGCAGGATTAATTACAGGAATGGGCTATCTTGCTTATGCTATTGTATTTACGCTTATTATGGGACTTATGTTATTATTTTATTTAAAAATAGGTTTTGGAGAAAAGAAAATAAAAGAACAGGAAAAAATATTAAGGATTACCATTCCAGAGGATTTAGATTATACAGATATTTTTGATGATTTATTGCAAACCTATACAAGAAATGCCAATATGATTTCTGTAAAAACAGTAAATATGGGTAGTATGTTTAAAATAGAATATGATATTATTTTAAATGATTTGTCAAAGGAAAAGGAATTTATAGATGAGCTTCGCTGCAGAAATGGAAATTTGGAAGTAAGTATAGTAAGAAAGGAGATAGGAATTAATGAATTATAGAAGAATAAAAAAAATAATGATATTGCTGATTTTAGTTGTATTTATCACACAACAGGGCTGTTCCTCAAAGACAAAAACAGTAAATCAGGAGGATTCTTATGTAAATCAGGAATCAAATACAAATATAGATTCTAATATAGATGAGAATAAAAATATAAATACAGAGAAGAATATAGAAGAAAAAACAAAAAATACAATAAATACAGATAAAGATAACACAGAAACAAACCGATTTGATGTAGAGGAAATGTTTACCGATCGTGATAAAGAGATTGGTTATGAGGAAAGTACTGCCATTCCAATTATATTAAAAGATAATTTATCACAATGTGATTCCAGTCTTGTTTCTATTTCAGAAAATAAGGTTATTATCAAAGGAGAAGGAACATTTCTCTTATCTGGGAAACTTACAAATGGACAAATTATAATAGATGCTGAAAAGACAGAGAAACTTCATCTTATTTTTGATGGAGTAGAGATTCATTGTGATACAAGTGCTCCTTTGTATATTCGGCAGGCAGATAAAGTATTTATTACCTTGGAACAGGGAACAGAAAATATACTTTCTAATGAAGAAGAATTTATAGTAATTGATGATAACAATATTGATGCTGCTATTTTTTCTAAGGAAGATGTAACATTTAATGGAAATGGAAGTTTAAAAGTAACGTCAACAGGACATGGAATTGTTTCAAAAGATGATCTCGTGTTTACTGGCGGCAGTTATGAGATAGAAGCAAAAGAACATGCTGTCAATGGAAAAGAGAGTGTAAGAATTGCAAATGGTAGTTTCGAGATTACTGCAGAAGAAGATGGTATCCATGCAAAAGATAAAGATGATGCTTCTCTTGGATTTGTCTATATTGCTGGAGGTGATTTTAAAATTACAGCAGGAGATGATGGCATTCATGCAGATAATAGTGTAGTTATTACAGACGGAACAATTACAGTTCTTGAAAGTTATGAAGGAATTGAAGGACTTAATATTGAGATATCAAATGGCAC
>CAJTJZ010000015.1:8209-67512 GCA_910576895.1 uncultured Lachnospiraceae bacterium
GTAAAGGCAAGTGATGATGGATGTAATGCGGCGGGAGGAAATGATGGAAGCGGCTTTGAGGGACATGAAGAAGATCCATTTGCAGTAAATGAAGATAGTTATATTAAAATTTCTGGAGGAATGATTACAATAAATTCAGAAGGTGATGGAATAGATTCTAATGGAAATCTTTTGATATCTGGTGGTACTATTTTTGTATCAGGACCAACCAATCAAGGAAATGGTGCATTGGATTATAATGGTGAAGGTACGATTACAGGTGGTATTGTAGTAGCAGCAGGAGCAGGCGGTATGGAACAAAATTTTGGCGAAAATTCCACACAAGGTTCTATGCTTATAAATGCATCTACTACACAAACAAAAGCTGTGATTTTAAAAAATCAAAAAGGAGAAGAACTGTTATCTTATTTACCAGAAAAATCATATAGTTCTGTTGTAATTAGCTGTCCTGAAATAAAAAAAGGAGAAAGCTATGAAGTAACTTTAGGAGAGGAAACAGTTACAATAGAGATGACAGATTTGATCTATGGAACAGGAAATATGATGGGACATGGAGGACATAATGGAATGAATGGCAGAGGCAATGGAGGAATGAGAAAACCTGATGGAAATGAAATACCACCAAAAGAAAGAATGGAAAATAAAAAGGATTTTGAAAATCAATCAATATAGAATAGAAAATAAAAAGATTATGATGATTTCTTGTTGAAAGGGAATAGAAGAGTATGCTATAATAATTTGGAACTTTTGTTGCATCTTTTAAATTATATTGGTGGTCAAGCTTTTCGATCGCTAGTATAACTGAAATTTTTAGTATTAAGGAGGAAAATTGAGAGTATGGAACATTATAAAGAAGAATTTATTGAGTTTATGTTAGACTGTAATGTACTAAAATTTGGAGATTTTGTAACAAAAAGCGGAAGAAATACGCCATTCTTTATCAATGCTGGCTTTTATCGTACTGGTACACAGCTTCGGCGACTTGGTTCTTATTATGCAAAAGCAATTGTTGAAAAATATGGAACGGATTTTGATGTTTTATTTGGACCTGCCTATAAAGGGATTCCATTAAGTGTAGCTACAACCATGGCAATAAGCGAAGAGTATAAAAAGGATATTCGCTATTGCTCCAATCGAAAAGAAATCAAAGATCATGGAGAAAAAGGAATTTTACTTGGCGGTCCAATTGAGGACGGAGATAAGGTTGTAATTATTGAAGATGTTACAACAGCAGGAACTTCTATTAGAGAAACCATGCCAATTTTAAAAGCACAGGGAAATATAGAAGTAATTGGTCTTGTAGTATCTGTGGATCGTATGGAACGTGGACAGGGAGAAAAAGATGCATTAAAAGAAATAGAAGAAACATATGATATAAAATCAACAGCAATTGTAACAATGGAGGAAGTAGTAGAGCATTTATATCAGTGTTCTTATCAGGGTAATATTGTAATTGATGATATTTTGAAAAAAGCAATTGATGAATATTATCAGCAATATGGTGCAAAGTAAAGAATTGTCATAGAACAAATCCTAAGTGCAAAAATTTTTTCATTGATTGCAGAAGGGAGGAAAAATGGAAAAGGTTTATAAAACGATGAAGGGTACAGGAGTTGGAAATATTGTTGTTGGAATTATTATTCTTTTAACGGGAATAGCAGCAGGAATTTTATTAATTATTAGTGGTTCTGCTTTAATACGACAAAAAAAGAAATTGACATTTTGATAAAATTAAATGGATTCATCAGAATCTTTTGATGCAGTAAACAAAAGATTTTTATAAAAACAAAATAAAAGTTGTCACATAAAATATTATAAAGATATGATATTATATCACAAATAATATTCTTTATGTGACAGCTTTTTAACATATAATAACAGTTTTTACTACTCTAATACATTTGCCAATTGATCTACATTATTTTTTACATTTTCCATAGATTTTAATATCTCTGATATGCCGGTTGCCTGTGTTTCTGTAAATGTACTGATTTCTGCTGTATTTTTTACAGAACTTTGTGAAATACTCTCTACTTGTTTCATTGCATTTAAAAGCTGCTCTTTTAATCCAATAATATTTGTTAATTCTTCTTTCAGTACTTTTGTAACAGAAATAACTTCTTCTGAAGAATTTAACATATTTTTAAATATTTTTACAGTATCATTTAATTTTTCATTAGATTCTTTTACCACCACGTTATTATAATCAATGATTTTATTTGTTTCTTCAACTGTATTAACAATATCTTTTAAAATTGTATCAATTTTTTGTGTTGCAGCTGCCGATTCAGAAGAAAGAGAATTAATTTCATCTGCTACTACTGCAAAGCCTTTGCCTGCTTCTCCTGCACGAGCTGCTTCAATTGCGGCATTTAATGCAAGCAGATTTGTCTGTTCTGCAATTTGTCCAATACTTTCAATAATTTCACCAATTGATGTTGATTTTTGTGCTAATAATATAATTCCTTCTGATGCCGTTTTTGTAGACTTAATATTTTCATCAAATTGATTGGAAAGCTCATGAATTGCTATAATTCCTTTATCATTCTTTTCTTTTAATGCTTGTATATTTTCAATCGTTTGTTCTACTTGTTCTTCCGATTGAGTAATTTTATTACTTAATTCATGAAAAATATCAATGCTATTTTCTACTTGCTCAATTTGCTGATTTGCACTACTAGATATTTCTTCTGTTGATGCTACAATCTCTGTTGTACTTTCTTCAAAATTATGTAGAGAATCATAAATGATTGCTGAAGACTGTTGTAATCCTTCAAATGCTCCACGAACATTTGAAATTAGTTTTTCTCCCTTTTGTTCTTTTTCTTCTATTGTTATAAATAAAGAAATTGTTCTTTTTACTACCAATACAGCAACAAGAATTGCAAGAATATACACCATAAATACAAAAATCCAAATAGGGATTGTATACATTGCCATGTAAGCTTTGGAAAATACGAACATTGCAATAACATTTGGTATAATTGTCATCACGGTACATACTGCTATTACGGATAGATTATAATAAGCAACAGCCAAAAAAAGTACAAGAAAATATGCCTCTGCCATTGCACCAAAACAACCCGGTGTTCCAATCACAATGGTAACAGCACCCATCAATGGCAAAACAGAAATATAAAAATACTTTGCATATTTTCCAAGGCTTTTCTCAAAAATTCTAATCAAAAGACTACATGCTGTCATAGTTAAAGCAATACTATCTTTGATTGCTCCTCCATTAAACAATAATACATATACAAAAGCAACAATAGGAATTGCTAATAAAAATAAAAACATGATAAAATTCATTCGTTTTTCTTCATTTTTTAAAATATCTAAATCCATAAAAACACACCTCCATAGTTTAAAAATATAAGTAATTTTTCTTTATTATTATTATTTTATATTAAAATCATTATATTGTCTACATAAATTTTCGTACTTTCGGAAGAAGGGACTTTTTCAGAATAAATCTAAGCATTTAAGCAGAAAGATCTTTTGGAGATCGAACATAAGATATGAAATTATGATTATAACAGTTTATATTAAATAATAAAAAAATATGAATTTAAATAATTAATATATTAATTTTGATTAAAGAGATAGTTTAATATTTTTTCTGCTAAATTAAGAAAAGGTTTCAATTAGAAAATGCTAAAAACAGATACAAGTAACAGAAACGTTCCTATCAAAAAATTAAATAAAAACTATTAAAAGGTATTAATTAGGTCTTTACAAATGACAAAAAATCCGTTATAGTAAGAACACGCTTGTAAAAGCAATCTTGAAATACAATAAAAATATTTTATTATATCTAATTCGATGAAAGTTCTTTTCCTTGTATAAGGTGTCAATTTATATTGTATTTCTTATCCATGTTATTGATTAAATTTTTGTGATTTATTTTGTGGAGGTGATTAATAGTTCAAAAAGAAAAAAGAAAAGACTCTGAAAAGAAAATGACAGGAATTGTTTTTATTGGAGAGCATTGTTTTGATTTAGTGATTTCAGCGGCTGGGATTTTAGCAAAAATGGGACATATCCTATCTATCATTGATGCAAGTCTTACAGGAGAATTATTTTCTGTTTTATCAGGTTATGGCGGCAGAACAGAAAGAGTCTTGTCATTTCGTCAAACAGATTATATTCTTTGTAACAAACAAGAGGAATTAAAGGAATTTTTATTGCTTTCTTGTCAAAAATCATTAGCAAAACAGTGGATTTATACAGATATAAAAGGATTTTTACAACAAAGAGAAATGTATAAAGAGTATAAAAAAATTGTTTTTGCAGATTCTTTTTTTCATTCTATTAAGGATATGCTTTCTTTCGTAAAACAAAAGGAATTTTATGCAGAATTACTAATATTACGTGGTCTTCCAACAAAGAAAATTACATTTTCTTATCTTTGCAGAGTCTATCAAAAAGAATTTCAGGTATTTAAAGAAATTTTAGAGCTTCCATGGGCAGAAGAAGATTTGGAATATCGAGTACGATTAGAATATGAACCAAGTCAGGGATTTTCCAAATTATCAGAGGGATATCATAGTGCTGTTGTACAAATTTGTATGGAAGCAGAAGAATATAAGGGGGTGGAACTAAAAAAGATTTTTCGTACTTTTGAAAAAAATACAAGATAAATATAAAGAGGGGGCAAAGTATGCAGATTGCATTTTGGGGAAATTCCAGAGGAAAGGCAGGGATTACTAGTAATATAGCGGCGATTAGCACCTTTATGGCACTGGAAATGCAGATAAAAATTGTATTATTTGAAAATCATTTTAATTTGAACAATCTTGAAAATGGTTTTTTGGAAAATTCCTATGATGATTTTGTTATGGAATCACCTTTTTATTATCATCATTTAGGAATTGATCAGGTAATGAAACGACTTGATTCTCATATAAGGATTCAAGAAGTAATTAAAGATGCAGCACTAGAACCAATAACAGAAAAATTATTTTATATACCACAAAGCAATACAGGAAATAAAGAGGTTTTTGAATATGAATTAAATCAAATTTTAGAGGTTTTATTAAAAGAATTAGGAAAATTTGCACAAATAGTATTTGTTGATACAGCAGTATCGGATAATTTAACAACAAAGACAATTTTAGATACAGCAGATTTTATTGTGATGAATTTATGTCAAGATCCCTTTCTTCTTATGGATTGTTTTCGCCGATTTCATTCTATTAGAAAAAAATGTATATATCTCTTAGGTAATTATGATCGTTATTCAAGGTATACAATTAAATATGTTATGAGAAAATTTGAAATACCAAAAGAAAGAATTGCAGTCATTCCTTATAATACAGGTTTTAAAGATGCATTATCACTTGGAAGATTAGTAGCATTTTTATCAAGAAATATGCTATGTTCAAAACAAGATGAGAATTATTATTTTATAAAAGAATTAAAACGTGCTTGCAAAATAGTATATAACTTGGTATGTCAGAACAAGGAGGGAAGTATTGATACCGCTGTTTCATAAAAGGATAGATAAAAAGAAAGGAAATGTTTATAAAAAAGAACAAGAAGAAAAAGAGCAGGAAAATCAGTTTTTGGGCAGGGAATTTTTTAATGTAGTAAAGAAATGGTCAAATTTGCCGCAAACCTTTTATTCTATGGAGGAAATTTTACAGGGAATTCGAGATGATTTTACAAAGTTGCTTCGGACAAATGTATTTGAAAGTGGATTAAATCAAAATGAAATTGAAAAGCGATTAAATCAAAAAAAACAGTTGCGAAAAGCACTGCGTGAATGTGCCTATGGAGATATTAATTCTAAAGTTTTTGTAAAGGGATATATTAAAGAACTGCTTTTATCAAGATATTATGTAACATCTGAAAATATTGAAAAACTAATCCCATTTTCTAATATTAATTATCTAACAGCAAGAGAACAGTTTGATATTATGTTATATGAGTATCAAAAAAGATGTGGTATGGAAGCAATGGCAGAATTCATTCAGGATTTTCATTTAGAACAGGGAAAGTTAAATGAAAAGGGACAACAATATTATGAAATATCTTGTGAAGATATCTATGAATCTTATTATCAATCGGGATATGGCAATGTATCATTTTATGATAAGTTAGAAATTTTAACACAAAGAGTTTATTCCTCTTATAAAGGAAATGGTGTGATTGATGAAATCAGGGATATGCATATTGATGGAATTAGTGCTGGTGTATCTGGGATTCCAGAAAGCTTTGATACAAGAAATTTGCCAGAGGGACTTCCTTGTTCTTATGATAGTATTTGGATATTTTTTCGTGGAAAATCCATTCATTTGTCTTTTTTAAGCTTTGGAAGCTATAAAGAATTGATGCGTGTATGTAAAAATATTTATCGTTATAATAATCCTGGGCAGCTTTCAGAAGTAAAAGGATATACTGTAAATGAGATGAAAGACGGATCTAGAATTGCTGTTGCAAGACCACCATTTTCAGAAAGTTGGGTTTTATTTTTAAGAAAGTTTGATTCTGTATTGCAGCAGGATATTCATTTGCTTATTACAGATAAAAATAATGAACTTCCTATTACTTTTATGAAATGGCTGATACAAGGGGAACGTGTGATTGCTGTGACAGGGGAACAGGGTTCTGGAAAAACAACACTTTTAATGTCTTTAATTGGTTATATCAATCCAGCATATAATTTGCGGATTCAAGAAATGTCATTTGAACTTCATCTTAGAAAAATTTATCCTGAGAGAAATATTGTGACATTTCGTGAAACTAATTCAATTTCTGGACAGGAGGGATTAGATTTCCAAAAGAAGACAGATGGTTCTGTAAATATCTTAGGAGAAGTAGCAACAGCAGAAGTATCTTCTTGGATGATCCAAATGGCACAAATAGCCAGTCTATTTACATTATTTACACACCATGCCAAAACAGTACATAATCTTATTGCAGGTATGAGAAATGCTTTACTTAAAGAAGGAGGATTTCAAAACGAAAGAATTGCAGCAGAACAAGTAGCAGATTGTATTAACTATGATATTCATATGAAAAAGAAAACAGATGGACATCGCTATATTGAACGGATTACAGAAATTGTTCCTGATAAAGAAAGGATTTATGAGGCAAGGGATTTGATTGTATGGGAAGATGGGCAGTATGTTTGTAAAGATGAAATAAGTGAAAGTGGAAAAGCAGCACTGGAAGGAATCTATACCATAGATCAAAGAAAGGAATTTGAACAATTTTTAGGAAATTGGAAACAAGGAATGGGAGGTGGAAATGAAAAAATTAAAACTATATAAAAATCAATTTTTTGTTTTTTTATATCGCTGTTTATGGAAAAATTATTTTATGGTGCGATATTTATCGAAGATTAGAAAAATATATGAAATTTTATCGCCTGCGGAAGATTATGATATGATGGTAAAAACAATGCATATTGTGATGAAAAATCTTTTGATAACAATGCTCTTGTTTTTATTTTCATTTTCTTTAAAAGGAAGCAATACATATCACTATATCTTTATTCTTTGTATGATTTTTGTTTTTCAACAAGAGCTTTTATATCGAACAGTAAGCAGAGAAGAAAAAAGAATTTTAGTATTATTAGAAAAATATCTTGGAGATGTCAGACATTTTTTTCATGCAGGAGGAATGGTAGAAGAAGCAATTTATGATTCTATGGAAGATGCACCTGATTTATTAGTACCTCATATTATGAAAATATATCATATACTTCAATCAGAAGAAAAAGAAGAAGTAGAGAAGTATAAAGAAATAGCACCCAATAAATTTTTTCTGACATTTCTTGCTTTAAGTCAGATTACATTAGAATATGGAGATACGATTCATAATGGTAGATCGGTTTTTCTGGATAATCTAAATTATCTAAAAAAAGAAGTCAATATTGAAATTTTAAAACGGGAAAAAATGCAGTATATTTTTTCTGGTCTTATCTTTTTAACAATTCTTCCTATCTTTTTTTTAAAAGCAGTAGAAAATTGGGGAATATCAAATTTGCCAGAATTAGAAAGATATTATCAGGGCGGATATGGGATTGTGATTAGTATTTTAATCTTTTTATTTACAGTATTATCTTATAGTGTTATTTCTCAACTGCGAGGAAATTCAGATACTATTGTACAAGAAGAATCTTTTTATATAAAAAAAATATGCCAGATTCCTTTTGTTTATAGAAGAATAAAAAAATATATTTTTACACATCCATTAAAAACTGCAAAAATAGAACAATTACTTTATCAAGCAGCAGAAAAAACAACCGTGCAGGAATTTATTTGTAAGCGTTTTTTGATTTTTTTATTTTCCTTGATA
This sequence comes from uncultured Lachnospiraceae bacterium, assembly GCA_910576895.1. Classification (GTDB taxonomy): domain Bacteria; phylum Bacillota; class Clostridia; order Lachnospirales; family Lachnospiraceae; genus MGBC100174. The sequence continues at coordinate 16,514 of CAJTJZ010000015.1, forward strand.
GCATTTACTTTTTTATCAGTTCAACTTACAAGTATTACAAAAGAAAATAAGATTCATTATGTTGGAGATTATACAGGTTCTTCTTTAACAACAACAGAGGATATTGAATCTTATCGGGAAATTTTAAAAAGTCTTTGTTATGATTTTAAAAAGGCAGATAACGAACTTTTAAAGGAAAAAATAATTTCTCATTTAAAGCTTCATTTTGAAGGATTATCAGAGCTTGTAATGGAAGAACTTGGAACGCAGGCAGCAGAACGTATTACAAATTATCAAAGGATTCATTATCATATTCTTTATTTTCTATTGTCTATCTTACTTGCATGGCTTCTTTCTTTTTTACCAACCGCACTTGCTATTTGCAGAAGATATTTTAGAAAATTAAATATGGAAGATGAAGTGATGCAGTTACAATCTATTATTTTAATGTTGATTTATATTAAAAGAATGAATGTGGAAATTTTACTTGAATGGATGGAAAATTTTTCTGATATTTTTCGTGATCCATTGATTGAATGTGTGGATCACTTTTCCTATGATGAAGAACTGGCTTTAGAACGATTAAAAGAGCGAATACCATTTCTTCCTTTTGTAAGAATTGTAGAAGATTTAGAAGCATGTGATCGTCTTGGTGTGGAAGATGCATTTGATGAAATTGCAGGGCAAAGAGATTTTTTTGCAGATAAGAGAAAACAGGATAATGAGATTACATTAGCGAATAAGGGAGTGATTGCAAAAGCAGTTGCTTATATACCACTTATTATGCTTTTAGGTTTCTATTTAATTGTGCCATTTGTATTAGAAAGTATTGCTCAACTTATGAATTATATGGCAGATATGGCATAAATGCAAAAATACTACGATTACAGTTATTTATAGTGAAAGTTATATTTGGAAAGGAGAAACAGCAGGCAGATTTTTACTATAAGATAAGAATATATGCCTGCTGTAAAAGAAAATATGGATAATGGTTTAAAAGGGTTATTATTAGCAGCAGGAACAATTATTACTTGTATTATTGTATCACTTGGATTTTATATAGCAAGGGAAGCAAGGGATACAGCGGCATCAGGAGCAGGAACAATATCACAATTAAATGCAGATTTTAATGATAATGATAAAATAATGTATGATGGGCTTTCTGTTTCCGGTTCTGAAGTTTTAAATGTAATTAAAAAATTTTCTAATGAAAAAGTATGTATTCGGGTTAAAACAGCAGCTTTAAAGGGAAATGAGTATACGTATTATGGATATACAGGAACAGCTTCTGGAGATACTTTTGAACTTTCAGATACAAAGTCATCAGAGAATGATTCTGATAGAAAAGATAAAACAAAGACAAAATATATTAATCCCAATGCTACTTTTTTTGGCAGCGTACAGAAAAATTCCAATAATGTAATTACTTGTATTACATTTATACAAAGTGGTGCTGAGGATAAAAAAGAAGCATAAGAGATAAAAAAAAGGAGGAAAAATGGAAAGTATAAATCATGCCTTGTATCAGTTTTTAGGTATTCTTTTCTTTTTATCAGCAGTAACACTTTTATATCATATAGATAGTAAGTTAAATGATAGTATTGATTACCAAATAGAGCATCTGCATAAACAAAAAACATTGAATTTGGAATAGGAGAAATTATGGATTCCTTTGGAAAAATAATAGAGATTTTAGTGACAGGGGTTTTGCTGTTTTTACTTCCTATATATTATTTAAGTTTACAACAAGATGCAGTTTGTCAGTCACAAGTTCGGACAACAACATCGTATTTTGTAGATTCTGTAAGAAATCAAGGTTATATGACAAGAAATATGTATGAACTTTTTTTACGGGAACTTGACAGTACAGGACAAGTGTATCATGTAGAGCTTACTTATTATAAAAAAATAGAGGTGCAGAATGAAGATGGTGAGTATAAAACACATTATGAATTAAGCAATACAGAGGATCTACTTTCAAAAGAAAGATCAGAATTTCAAAAAGGGGGGTTTTTTAAAGCAGAAGTATGCAATCGTAGTAAACCTCTTTCGGCAAAAATAACAGACTTTTTATTATCAGTTGATATATCAGAAAAGCGGATTTATACCGTATATGGGGGTGCAATTCGGGACGAAATTAAGTGATTATGCAATTATCTTTGTACTAATATTTTTAACATTAGCTGTTGTAACAGATAGCAAGCTTTTCTTGTTACAAAAAACAGAAGAATTGACAATACGATATGATAATGCAATGGATAATGCTGTTGAGTCTGCAATGGAAGAAATTGTAGAATTAGATGATGGAGAAGAATTAACAATTAATAAAGAAGAAATATTAAATAAATTATTTCTTGTATTATCAATGAATCTTGGACTTACAGACAGCGACAGTGTAAGAGAATGGTTGGAATATTTTTTTCCTGTAATTTCTTTGATGATGCAGGATGGTATTTATTCTTGGGAATTAGATGAATTAGAAAATAAAAAGGGATTTTCTGAAAAAATACCATATTGTTTGGAAAAAGAAACTTATAAAATTTTTTATACTTTTGATGACTGGATTATTTTTCAGGATAAAAAAACAGGGATAGAAAAAAAGGGACTTTATCAGGAAATAAGAGAACAATATCCAATGGATGAATTTTCAGATAGTAATTTTGATGAAATACGAAGGAGAACAATAATTTCTGTAATCACAGAAACGATGAAGGAACAGATGAAAAAGCATAATAGATTTGCAAAGAAAAGGGGAATTTCCTATTATTTTTCTCTACCTGTGATTGATATGGAGGAATGGTATCGGACAGTAGATGATGTTACTTTATTATGTGTATTTCAAGGGTATCCATATGAACTTCCAAAACTTGGAACTTATGATAAAGTGATTTTGTCAGGGGCAAGAGTACATAAGACACAGGAGGACTGGAAAGTAAAGATAGATAAAGAAACGGGCAAAGATTCTTTAACAGGAGAGGAGGAATTTTATACTTTAGAAAAGACGCAAGAGGAATGGGAGAAATTTTATTTTAAGGAATTGGAAACAGAAAATATCGTTGAGGAATAAAAAAGAGAGAGAAAGAAAAAAGAAATGGAGGTGACGAATGAGAAAAAAGGAGAATGCTTTTTTTACTATATTTTTTCGATGGTTGCTCTTTGGCTTTATTTTTGCATTGTGTTCTTTTTGCTTTTTTACAGAAGAAATAAAAGTAAAAGCTGCAAATCATGCTGTTATTTCAAATGGAAATATTGTTTTTGAAACAATTGATACAAAAGCAGTATCGAATATTCGTTGGATGAGTGTTGGATTTACGATTAGAAAGGATAGTTCGCATGGAAATCCATTAAAAAATGGAACATATGCTGAGATTCGTTTACAGTCTGATTATCAAGAAATAGAGGATCAGGGAAATGGAACTTATCATATTACTTATACAATACCAAAGGCAAAAGTAGATCGTATTTTAATTCGTGCTGGAATGGATGGCATTAAAGATGGGGATTCTCTATATTTTAATACTATTTTTAAATTAAAAGTATATAATGTAATACAAAATAAACAGTATTATCAATTAAATGATATAAGAAATGCTGCACATTGGAGAAATCCAAATGATTTTAAAGAACATTTTGATATTAAAGTAACTTTTCATAGTGCAAAATATCCAGTTGCAATAGAATATAGAACCATGTCTAATCAATTGATAAAAAGAAAAGAGATTGGAAATTTTAAAGCAGGAGAAGAAGTATCTACTGAAATTGATGGAAAGAAAAATTTTCATGGAACGGAATATATTCTTTGTAAAAGTTATTATATGGATTTATCAAAACCAGAGAAAAAGAGAAATATAAAAATAGTGCCAGAAGATAATTATGGACAAGGACATGGACAATCAGGAACATTAAAAATAGGGGGAATGAAAATAATTGCAAGAATGAAAAAAAAGCCAGACCCTCCAGAAGAACCACCGCCAATACCTGATTTTCCTTATACTGGAAAACCACCAAGACCAATAGAAAATATAGAAAAGAAAATATTTCTAGAAAAAATAAATGCAGAATCTGCAATTAAGGCAGAAAAAAGGGGAAATGAAAACTATGATGCAGAAATTGCAATTCCTTCTGGAGAAAAGCTTTATGTAGAGGGAAATGCTGATGAAGCACTTCTTGAGTACAAATTTACAAAATATCAAGGTAGTGTTGTTTATCATATAAATGTAAAAGCAGATTATATCTTAAGATGGCAGACAAAAGTAGATGATGAATGGGTTTGGAATTCTAGAACAGTCAATGGAGATAGAATGGTTTATATAGAAAAAGAGTATTCTTATTGGACGGTAGATTATTTTCATTATGATACAGTAGATAAAATGATAATAGAAAATGAAACATTTCCAGCAGGAAAAGTAGAAATGTCAGCAAAGGAAAAGGAAGTAACCTTTGATTATAGAGCAACGAAACATAAAGAACCTTTGATAAAAGAGATAGAAATTTCTATGGGAAGTTATGTGCAAACAGTATCTTCGGCAAGTTCTTCTCCATCATGGATTGATTATGACAAAATAGCAAAAAAGGAAGCAAAGGAGATAAAAACAGCTAATGATTTTTTAGAATTTCAGGAAATTATTATTATGGAAGATAAGGAGTGTATAAAAAATGCGGATAGACCAAAAGAGCCAGAGCTTTCTGATAGTATTGTAGAGTTTTATAAAGATGGACTGACAATTCCAGAAGAAAAGAAAAATCAGGAATATTTAAGTGAAGGGACACTATATTATAAAAGAAGGGTATCTCTTGAAGATGTTGATCATGCTTCTGAAAATATTGTTTATGCGATAGATGGAATTAATTCCGTAACGGTATTTACACCAATTGCTTGTCAGGGAGAAGTAAGTGATCAAGCGTATTTATGTCAAAGTGTTACTGCAAATCCTGCAAGATGTCAGCTTGTACTTGATACAGATTTTTCTATAGCAGCTTCTTGTTATGGCACACATCTTTCTTATAAAGGATATGGCACACAAGATTATCAAAGATTTTGTAAAGATTTGGAAGTATGTATTCCATTTGATGTTTATAAAGGAGAAGTTTTTTATCCAGCAGGAACATGGAATCGTTTTTCAGAAGAACAACAATATTATCTTCCTATTTGGGTAAAAGAAGGAGAATATACAATTTCTTTTCGTGCAACTGCAAAAAATGGTACAATCGGACAACTTGGAATGGAAGCAGCAAATCTTGATCCAGATTATTATGCAGCAACGGCTTCTGTGCCAGTAGAGATTAGTGGGAGATTATATGGATTAAAACTATATGATATTACAGATTACCCTCTTTGGAGAGATGTATTTAGAAAAAAAGATTCTAACGAACTGTCAGGTTTATCTTATTATATTGGTACAAGAAATCAAAATGGAATTGAAACAGGATTAAAATCGCTTTATACACTTCCTATTTTAGCAGATAGTCATCCTTATTATCAAAATATAGGATATTTAAAAACGGGATATATCATAAGATGCAATTTAAAGACAATTGGCAGTTTTTATCATAAAGAAGATGCTATTGAGATTGAACCAGAGTTTTATTTTGTAGATAAAGATGGAAATCGAGAAAAAGTCGCTTTTTACTATAATGAATCTTTTTTAGGTAAGTATCAAAATTTAATTCGGGTAGGAAGTGAACGTGATAAACAAAATATAAGAAGTTTACATCTTGGAAAGGAAGGGCTTTCTGTAAATTTACAGGAAATAGAAGATACAGCTTTTTTAAAGAAATGTAATATAGATACAATGAAAAATAAAGAAGTTATATGGCATGGATATAAAGATTTATTACTTCCTTCTACATTGCAAACTTTTTCTGGTATTTATCATATGAAAGGAAAAAAGAAGGCTTTACCAATAAATAGTAGTACATGTAATATATTACAGGCAAAGCAAACTTGGTATTTTGAATATTATCTGCCAGCTTCTTATTATATAGCTCCTTATGAATTTGATTTAGAAACATATGCAAAACAAGTTTCCATTGATTTTAAGGAAAGTTTTTGGAAAAAAGAAGGCTTTTTGATTGTTCAATTCCATATTTATGCAAATAAAAATGGAAAAAGAGAATTGTGTTATATCAATAAAGATAAAAAATATTGTAATATGTGGAAAATGGAAGGATATCAATATCATAGAATGGATGAAAATGGAAATAATTTTTATTTAAAAGATGGAGATTTTTTAGTTTTCTCTTATGGAAATAGACAATCATCTTCTGTGGGGGAGGACTATGCATCTTTTGGAACGCATTAAAGGATAGGAATTATTACGAGGCACATATTGTTCACAAAATTGTTATACTTTTACTGTTGCTTTTTCAATGAAAATATAGTAGAATAATTTCAGTTCGTGGACAAGGGCGTTTCGGATGATACGGAGGGGGCAATAGAATGAGAAAAAAATCTCATCTTTCTTTGGCAAAATATCTTTTAAATAGTCAGGGAATGGAAAAGCTTCAAAGTCATAAGAAAGCATTTTATTTGGGAAGTATTCTTCCTGATTGTGTTCCAACGTTTATTACAAGGCGGCATACAATTGAGGATACTTTTTATATACTCAAAAATGAAATTAGGAAATTAACAGAAAACTATGATTTTGAAAGAGGTATTGGAAGTTATTATTGCAGACATATGGGTGTGATCACTCATTATATTGCAGATTATTTTACTTTTCCGCATAATTCAATTTATCCGGGAAATATGGCAGAACATTGTATTTATGAGAAACATTTAAAATATGCTTTATATTGTTATGTAAAATCAGAAGAAGCACAGAAAGAGCGATCAAAAGAACCAAAATTTCATACAGTAAATGAATTGTGTGATTTTATTATAGAAATGCATGATAAGTATTTGCGTGCTATAAAACAAATTATTGTAGATTGTGAATATATTGTTTCATTATGTTATATTGTTGTTGATGAAATACTTGCTTTTTTTGAACAAAAAATGCTTATACGCAAAGTAATTCCCGCTTGAGTATATTATTATCAGGAGAAATGCTGCAGGTCTTGCAGCATTTCTTCGTTTTTCTGATATTTTTATTTCGATTATTTCCTAAACAAAAGGAAAAGTGGTAAAGAAAGATTAATTATCTTCTAAATCTTCATTATTTACAACGCTTAATACTTGACGTTTTCTTGCAAGTTCATCATTATCAAGATATTCATCATACGTAGTAATTTTATCAATCAATCCATTTTTTGTAATTTCCATAATACGATTTGCAATTGTTTGAATAAATTGATGATCGTGGGAAGTAAATAATATAACCCCCGGGAATTTGATTAGTCCATTATTTAATGCGGTAATAGATTCCATATCAAGATGACTTGTTGGATCATCAATCAATAAAACATTAGAAGCCATTAGCATCATTTTTGATAGCATAACACGAACTTTTTCACCACCAGAAAGAACATTTACTTTCTTAATACCTTCTTCTCCAGCAAATAACATTCTTCCCATAAAACCACGAACATAAGTAACATCTTTTTCTGGTGAATATTGCATAAGCCAATCTACAATTGTATCATTACAATCAAAGTCTTTTGTATTATCTTTTGGAAAATAAGATTGGGAAGTTGTGACACCCCATTTATAATCTCCCTCATCTGGTTTCATTTCTCCAATAAGAATTTGAAATAAGGTAGTAGCTGCAAAAGGATTGCTTCCAACAAATGCAACTTTATCAGAACGGCCAATCGTAAAAGAAATATCATCAAGGATTTTTACACCATCAATTGTTTTAGAAAGATGAGAAACTGTTAATACTTCATTACCAATTTCACGAGATGGGCGAAAATCGATATATGGATATTTTCTACTGGACGGTTTGATATCATCTAGTTCAATTTTCTCCAAAGCACGTTTTCTGGAAGTGGCTTGTTTTGATTTAGAAGCATTTGCACTAAAACGCTGAATAAATTCCTGTAATTCTTTGATTTTTTCTTCTTTCTTTTTATTGGCTTCTTTCATTTGCTTAATCATTAATTGACTAGATTCATACCAGAAATCATAGTTTCCTGCATAAAGTTGAATTTTTCCATAGTCAATATCGGCTGTATGTGTGCAGACCTTATTAAGAAAATAGCGATCATGAGAAACTACAATTACTGTATTATCAAAATTAATTAAAAATTCTTCCAGCCAGCGAATCGCATCAAGATCAAGATGGTTAGTAGGTTCATCTAAAAGAAGAATATCAGGATTGCCAAATAATGCCTGTGCTAAAAGAACTTTTATTTTTTCACTGTCAGCAAGTTCATGCATTGTTTTTTCATGAAGCTCTGTTTGAATGCCAAGTCCATTTAATAATGTAGCGGCATCTGATTCTGCTTCCCAGCCGTTCATAGTAGCAAATTCTCCTTCTAATTCGCTTGCACGAATTCCATCTGCTTCGGTAAAATCTTCTTTTGCATATATTTTGTCTTTCTCAATCATAATATCATAAAGCCGCTGATTTCCCATAATGACAGTATCTAAGACTTTATATTCATCATATTGGAAATGATTTTGCTTTAAGAAAGAAAGTCGTTGTCCCGGAGTAATGGCAATTTCGCCATTAGTTGGTTCTAATTCACCATTAAGGATTTTTAAAAAGGTAGATTTACCAGCACCATTTGCACCAATAAGTCCATAACAATTTCCTTCCGTAAATTTAATATTAACATCTTCAAATAATGCTCGTTTACCAAGTCGTAAGGTTATATTACATGCTTGAATCATAATTTACATTTATCCTTTCTTCTTTTTTTCATAAAATACATATTTATTTATTTTACAGAAATTCCTTCGTTTTGCAAGCCTTTTCTTCTTTTTTTTAAAAATCCTTATAAAAAATAGTCAGATCATTTGACCTTATGCGTAGTTTTTGGTAAAATAGTTTTTGTTAGATTTGTTTAAGGGAAATAGAATGATTTTATTAACATTTACCAAAAAATGGTGGGTTTATAAGATAGGAAGGGATTTTAGATTAGGAATGAATTTACTAACAGTAGAAAATGTTACAAAAACAGTAGGAGGCAGAGTGTTATTTGACCATGTTTCTATTGGTTTAAATGAAGGAGATAAGGCAGGTATTATTGGAATTAATGGTACAGGAAAATCAACACTTTTAAAGGTAATAGCAGGATTAGAAGAAATAGATAGCGGAACAGTAACAAAAAAAAATACAGTAAGAATTGCATATTTGCCACAAAATCCAGAGTTTGATCCTAATAAGACAATATTAGAAAATGTATTGGAAGGAAGAAGTCAAATAGGGGAAAATTGGAATGCATCTGGTCATGCAAAAGGAATGCTGCATAAACTTGGAATTTATGATACGCAGGTAGTTCCATCTATGTTATCTGGTGGTCAAAGAAAACGGGCAGCACTTGTTAGAACTTTATTAGAACCATCGGATGTTTTAATTCTTGATGAACCTACCAATCATTTAGATAGTGAAATGGCGGAATGGCTTGAGGATTATTTAAGAAAATATCAAAGTGCTTTTCTTATGGTAACACATGATCGTTATTTTCTTGATAAAGTCAGTAATAAAATTATAGAACTTGATAAAGCAAATTTATATAGTTATGAAACAAATTATTGTGGTTTTCTAAAATTAAAAGCAGAACGGGAAGAAATGGAGGTGGCAACAGAACGTAAAAAAGCAAGTTTGTATCGTCAGGATTTGGAATGGATGATGCGTGGAGCAAGAGCACGTTCTACAAAACAAAAAGCACATATTGAGAGATTTGAAGCATTGAAAAATAGAGAACGTCCGCAAGAACAAATGACTGTAAAACTGAGTTCTGTAAATTCTCGTATGGGACGAACAACAATAGAACTTGAAGATATTAGTAAATCGTATTCAGAAATATCATTATTTCAGAAGTTTACTTATTATTTTTTAAAAAATGACAGAATTGGTATTGTTGGAAAAAATGGCTGTGGGAAGTCTACTTTATTGAAAATAATATTAGGAATAGAAAAACCAGACAGTGGAAAGATTCAGATTGGAGAAACAATCAAAATTGGCTATTTTGCACAGGAAAATGAAAGTCTTCCCAAAGAAAAAACAGTGATTGAATATATTCGTGATACAGCGGAATATATTGATACAGGAGAAGGAAAAGTAACAGCAGCAAAATTATTAGAACAATTTTTATTTTCAGGATCGATGCAATATGTTACTATTGGACGACTTTCCGGTGGAGAAAAAAGAAGGCTTTCTTTATGTAAAGTTTTAATGGAAGCTCCAAATGTTCTACTTTTAGATGAGCCAACGAATGATTTAGATATTCAAACTTTAACTATTTTAGAACATTATCTTGATAAGTTTCAAGGAATTGTAATAGCAGTTTCACATGATCGTTATTTTTTAGATAGAATTGCAAAACGAATTTTTGCATTTGAAAAAGGACAAATTGTATTATATGAAGGTGGTTTTACAGATTATCGTGAAAAGAAATTGTATCAGAAAAAAGAAGAAAATAAAGATACAGATATAGAAACTATGGATTTTAAACAAGAAATATCTAAAGTTTCTACGCAAAAAAAGGATGCAAAGAAATGGAAGTATGGACGAGAGAAAAAGCTTAAAATGACTTATCAGGAACAAAGGGAATTTGAAGAAATTGATGAATTGATAGAGAAACTGGAATATCAGATTTCAGAAATTGATCATGATATGTTAAGATATGCAACAGATTCTTTAAAATTAAATGAACTTGTAAAACAAAAGGAAGTATTAGAAATAGAACTTGAAAAGAAAACAGAACGATGGGTTTATTTGAATGAGCTTGCGGAGAAAATAGAAAAAGATTTCAAGAAAAGTTAAGAAAAAGTTCAAAAATAATAAACAAATTTCGATGGAGGAAACCTTGAATAATAGAATAAAAACTAAAATAAGACGAGGCAAAATATATCCACTTGGTTTTTCCAGACAAGATGAATGGATGCAGTTTACAGCAATATTTCCCGGACAACAGGAAGTAAAATTACAACTCTGGGAAAAAGGTGAAAAGATAACAGAGATTAAATTAAATGGAGCTTACCAAATTGGCGATTTGTATTCAGTACAAATTCCTGCTACAAAAAAGAAGGTATATTACACATATGAGGTAGGCGGAAAACAGATAGCTGATCCATGTGCAAAGAAGCTTTTTACTTGGCGTGATACAGAAAAGAAAGTATTACTTTCTACAGAAATAGATGAATTTGACTGGGAACAAGAGAAAAGACCAGAACTTCTTTTTAAAGAAATGATTATATACCGTCTGCATATTAGAGGTTTTACAAAGCATTCTGCTTCTAATGTAAAACATAAAGGAACATTTGCAGGACTTTGCGAAAAAATTCCTTATTTAAAAGAACTTGGAATTAATACAATTTTATTAATGCCTTGTTATGAATTTGAGGATTATTATATGATTCCTGCGGCTGATCCACGTTTTTCTAAAAAAAAGGGAACAATCGTAAAAAATTATTGGGGATATGGAGGAGCTTGTTGGTATTTTGCACCAAAGCAATGCTTTAGTGCAAATAAGAAAAGCCCAGAAACAGAATTTCGTTCTATGATAAAAGAAATGCATAAAAATAATATAGAAGTTCTTATGGAATTTTCTTTTAATAGTAATATAAATCCATATTTTATTATAGATTGTTTCCGTTACTGGGTAGAGGAATATCATATAGATGGATTTTATATTAATGATGGTGTAACAATGATTGATATGATAGCAAAAGATCCTGTATTAGCCGATAGAAAGCTACTTGCACGTTATTGGGATCAAACAAGAATCTTTGGAAAGAAAGAAAGATTTGATTTGGATGATTCTAAAAATGCATTAGAAAATCAGAATGATCAGCGTTGTTTAGCAGATTATCATGATCGTTTTTTAAAAACAGCACGTTGTTTTTTAAAAGGAGATGGCGGACAGACAAGAGAGTTTGCGAGTGTTTTTCGTGAAAATTCAGAACATGTTGCACAAATTAATTATATTACTGATAATAATGGATTTACACTTGCTGATCTTGTTTCCTATAATGAGAAACATAATGAGGAAAATGGAGAAGATGGTTATGATGGTACAAAAGAAAATTATAGTTGGAATTGTGGGCAAGAGGGTAAAACAAAAAAGCGAATGGTGTTAAGGCTTCGAGAACGACAGATGAAAAATGCAATGGTGATGTTATTTTTTAGTCAGGGAGTGCCAATGTTGTATGCAGGAGATGAGTTTGGAAATTCGCAAAATGGAAATAATAATGCATATTGTCAGGATAATAAAATTGGTTGGGTTAGTTGGGATCAAAAGGCAAGAAATGAAGTATTTTTTGAATTTGTAAAAAAATTGATTGTAATAAGAAAGCAAATGGCAGTTTTTCAAAATGCACATAGATTATATGGACAAGATTATTTGGCATGTGGTAGCCCAGATATTTCATGGCATGGCATCAAAGCATGGTATCCAGACTTTACAGCAGAGAGTCGATTATTAGGAGTTCTTTTAAATGGAAGATATGCAAGAGGAAAAGATAATCGATCGATTTATATTGTGTTTAATATGAATTGGGAGGATGCTAGTATTGGATTTCCAAGACCAGATAGGGGGCAATGTTGGAAACTTTTAATGGATACAGCAAAAACGGAAGCATTTGTACAAGAACGTCAAAATAAGGAAGAAAAGAAAGAATATTATATGAAGGCAAGAAGTATTGCTGTTTTTGTTTCAGCAACAACTATAGATACTATGGATAGATCATCAAATTTGTCATATAAGCATGATAAGGAACAAAAAGCTGCCAGCAAAGAAATTGCTGAACAGCCAAGAAAGAAATAAAAAAAGAAGGAAATAGTATCAGGAGTATCTCTTTCCATAAACGGAAGTATCGGGATGCTTCTGATAATTATTTTTTACCATAGCAGAAGCTTTTCCTTTTTTATTGTTGTGTACTTGTAATACAAGGCTATATAGATAACAAGTATGGTTTTGGTAATAAAGTTCTTTTTCAAAAAGAAATCCAAGACGTTTTATAAAATGAATGGAACGAATATTTTCTTTATCAATTATAGCGACAATTCTTTTAAGTTCCATTTGTTTTTTGGCATAGTCAAGCACAGATTTGACAGCTTCTAAAGCATAACCATGACCCCAATAAGAGTAGTCAAGAACATAGCTAAGTTCAAATTCTGCTTGTCCATCAATGACTTTATTTTCAATCCCACACTTTCCAATACATTGATTGGAAGCTAGTTCAAAAATACCCCAGATTCCATAACCATAAAAATGATAAATATTTTCTATATAAGCTTTTTGTTTTTCTATTTCTAATGGCAGGCTTCCAAAAGGTTCTATATATTTTGTTACTTCCTTATTTTGATAAATTTGATTGATTGTAGGAATATCTTCTTCGGAAAGTTCACGAATAAAAAGTCGTTTTGTTTGTGTAATGGTAATAGGTATATGATGGATTCGGTTATATACATTGGAAAGAAACAAATAATCAATTTCTTCAAAACCCTCAATAATCATACAAGCTGTACTTAAGTCTTGCTTTCCAGAATTTGGATTATGAAATCCAATCGCAGGAATATGGGCTGCTTTTGCTGCGAGCAAACCATTTGTAGAATCTTCAATAATAAGACATTCCTCAATATTAGCATGAAGTTCTTCGACTGCTTTTAAAAATACATCAGGTGCTGGCTTTGGATGAGTAACCATGCAGCCACTTACTAATTTATGAAAATATTCTTTTACATGAAGTGCTGAAACCGTTTTTTCAATTTCTTCTGGATTAGAGGAGGAAGCAACGGCTAGTTTTACACCATGTTTTGATAAATCAGCAATAAGAGAGCAAACATAAGGAACTTCAATATAGCCATATTCTATCGTAAGTCGTTTTTTTTCTTCTTCTGTTGCAAGCAGTAATTCTTCTATTGTGACATTCATCTGAAATTCAGAAATAACCGTTTCTATCATAAAGCGAGTTGTAGAACCAATAAAACGATAGCAATATGAAATATCTACAGTAACACCATAGCGTGCAATTGCATTTTTTGCAGCAAGAGCATGGATAGGTTCACTGTCAATTAAGACACCATCCATATCAAAAATAACATAACGAAGCATAAAATTTTTATTCTCCCTTCTTTGACTGAAATTATAAAAACTGATATGATTATAAGAGGGAATGATTAGAAAAGCAAGAGAAAATGAAATAATATCGTGAGAAACGATTTTTATACTAAGCGGTCAGGTTTTTCGACCGTCAGTATAGTAGGAACTTTTGAAGCTGATATCATATAATGAAATAGAACGAATTAGCAGAAAAGAGGGACAGTATGAACAGCGTTTCTTGGAATTATAGAGGAGATAGAAAAAAAGAAAATAATAGTAGACAAGAAGAAAAAATACAAAAAAAGGAACATACACGTCTTGTAATTGACGAGGATTCTATTTATGAAATTGATCTTGATTGTATGGAGTGTGAAAGAAAAGAGAAAGGAAATTCATTTTAAAATAATATAAGATGACTTATTAATAGCTTTGAAAATAAAAAAGAAAAACCTACGGAAGAAATTTCCTTCCGTAGGCTGTTTCCATTGGCAGCTTAAGCCTAATAATGTTTACAGGCTTTGGCTATTTAGCAAATATTCATTTTAGCAGAAGCTGCTGCCGCCACCACAGAAGCACAGAAGAAGTAAAATCCAGATAATGCAACTGCAATCACCACTGCCGCCGCCGATACCACCACCGATACCGCCGCCATTACCACAGCAGCATAAGAGAAGGATAATCCAAATCCAGCTTCCATTGTTATCGTTGCATCCACAAGAACCACCACAGTTTGTTGCTGCTAAATCACTCATTTTGTTGCCTCCAATATGTTATATCTTTTACATTGTTATTTTATGTAGAAGGGCTTGACAACTTTCCTAGAAAATAAATAAAAAAAATTTTTTTGGTTATTATAACTTGTAAATCAAGAAAGGAGATTAAATAATGAAAGTAGTAGAAAGTAAAGAACCAATTGATACGATTCCAAAAGGCGTATGGGAAAGCAGCATTCCTTATGAAAGAAATGAGGTATCTCAAAAGAAGCATAAAAAAGAAATTTCTACAGATGCTCAAGGAAATGGTTATCCTGTGGATACTGTAAGTCAAAAAGGGGAAACTTCTTGAAAGCGTTTAGCTTTTAGGAAGTTACATATTTTTTTATAATATTCTTTATCTTTTATCTAGTTTCTATTGATCAAATATTGTAATTTAACGATATATTTGAAAAATTTGTAAAAAAAGCTTTCCAATATCAGTATTTGTTGTATAATAATAGTGGTATTGCTTTTCATTTATAAAAAAGCATTACAAGGTTTGTATTTATCAAATAGAAGAATAGTCGTTATGAAGAATACTGTTTTTCCATAAAATAAAAGAAAAGAAATAAAGTGAGGAACGTTATGGTTTATTCAAATGTATTACAAGCAATGGGAAATACTCCAATGATTCAGTTAAATCATATGGTTAGTACAAGAAGTGCAAGGGTATTAGTAAAGTTTGAAGGTTTAAATGTAGGAGGTTCGATTAAAACAAGAACAGCATATAATATGATTGATAAGGCAGAAAAGGAAGGACTTCTAAATCAAGGCTCTATTATTGTAGAGCCAACAAGCGGAAATCAAGGAATTGGTCTTGCATTAGTTGGAGCAGTCAAGGGATATAAAACAATTATTATTATGCCAGATTCTGTTAGCAGAGAAAGAAAGATGTTGGTAGAGCATTATGGAGCAGAAGTGATCTTAATTCATGATGCTGGTAATATTGGTGAATGTATAGAAGAATGTGTGAAAGAGGCAAAAAGAATAAAAGCTCAAAATGATCATGTATTTATACCTCAGCAATTTGAAAATGAAGCCAATCCTATGGTACATCGTGAACATACAGGGTTAGAAATCTTAGAACAAGTACATGGGTCAATTGATGGTTTTTGTTCTGGCATTGGAACAGGAGGAACAATTACGGGAATTGGAGAAACATTAAAAAAAGAAAATCCAAATATGATTATTTGGGCAGTAGAACCAGAAAATGCCGCAGTTCTTGCAGGGGGAACGGTTGGAACACATATTCAGATGGGAATTGGCGATGGCGTGATTCCAAAAGTTTTAAATCAGAATATTTATGATGATATTGCGATTATTTCTGATGAGGAAGCATTAAGTACAGCAAAAGCTTTAGCTTCACAAGAGGGATTGATGTGTGGAATTTCAAGTGGAACAAATGTGGCTGCTGCTTTGCGGCTTGCAAAAAAATTAGGAGAGGGAAAAACAGTTGTTACTGTATTACCAGATACAGCAGAGCGATATTTTTCAACACCACTATTTGAATAAAATTAGATTGTAGATTTCGCAAACATATCTCATAAATGAGAAAAAGAGATTTTAGTAACAAAAATCTCTTTTTTCTTAATAATAATTTATGGTTTTTTTACTTTAATAAAGCCATAATCTTCTAATGTGCGAATATATTGCAAAAGTCTGGGATATAATGGTTCTGCTTTTTCACCAAATTGTTCTTTTACAAATTGTGCAATTTCATAAATGGTAGAATTTCCATCAATATGAAGCCAAAGGAAGCTTCCCATAGCATCAAGATGGATATAAGATATGGGAGGTTTCTTTAATAGTTTTTGTGCCAAACGATCAAAGAAACCTTTATTTTCAACAAGGATAGTAACAAGTTCCGTTTTATCTGGATTTTTTTCTTCTTTTTGACTTTGAAAATCTTTACAACGAATAGGAACAAAATCCAGATAATTTGAATCAATCTTCTTTTTTTTCATAATTTTCTTTTAAATTTACTATTATAATTTTAATTTCTTATTTATTTTCTGATTTTCCTACAGCAGCTTTCCATACACATAATATCATAATGATCATTAATACAATTCCACCAACAAGAGAGGTATTAAGGTAAGAGGAAAAATCAATTTTATCGGCAATATTTAGTACAGCAAAGATAGCAAGCAAAATACCAACAAGCCCTTCTCCTGCAATCATACCAGAACAGAATAGAATACCACCGCTGGCATCTTCATTTTTTGCTTTATTTGTTTGCTTTTTATCTGCAAACCAGCGAATAATACCACCAATGATAATGGTGGAGCTTAATTCCAGTGGTAGATATAGACCAATTGCAACTGGAAGTACTGGAATACCAAGAATTTCAATAACAAGAGCAATAAATACACCAATAAATACTAAAGCCCATGGAAGATTTCCATCCATAACACCTTCAATAATCATTTTCATTAAAGATGCTTGTGGGGCAGACAATTGTTCTGAACCAAACTTCCATGCAGAATTTAAAAGCATTAAAACACCACCAATAGTAACAGCAGATACAGCAGTACCAATCAATTCTCCAATTTGCTGTTTCTTTGGAGTAGCACCAAGAATATAACCAGTTTTTAAATCTTGAGAAGTATCCCCAGCCATTGCTGCAACAATACAAATAATAGAGCCAATTGCAATCGCACCTTGCATACCATGGATGCCTGTGTCACCGCTTGCTTTTAGAACAATAGTTGCAACTAAAAGCGTAGCAATTGCCATACCAGAAACAGGGTTATTACTACTTCCTACAAGACCTACCATACGAGAAGAAACGGTTGCAAAGAAAAATCCAAATACAACAATAATAATCGCACCTAAAAATGTAACAGGAATCACTGGAAGCAGCCAAATAGCAACGATCATAACAAGAATTGCACCAAGGATAAGTTTCATATCAAGATCTCTGTCAGTACGTAACATGCTGTTGCTTTTCCCATTTCTCATGCCTTTGATAGCATCGGCAAAAGTGCGGACGATTAAAGGCAGTGATTTTATTAAACTGATAATACCACCTGTTGCTACAGCACCAGCACCAATATAGCGAATATAGCTTCCCCAAATCGCATTAGCACCATTTGTTGCATACATATTGGAAATCGTATCCGTACCCGGATAGAGAATTGTTTCACCACCAAAAGTAATAATTGCTGGAATCAGTACAAACCAACCAATAATACCACCAGCAAACATATAGGAGGAAATTTTGATTCCACAAATATAGCCTACCCCAATTAAGGCAGGATATACTTCAGCAGAAAATTCTGTTTTTAATGCCTTGATAGGTGCTGTAATAACACCCGGAATAATTTTAAAGCCATCAACAATAAACTTAAATAAAGCGGCAAGCCCCATACCAAGAAATACAGTTTTTGCACTAGCACCGCCTTCTTCTCCTGCTAAAAGCACTTCTGCACAGGCAGTTCCTTCTGGATAGGGAAGAACACCATGCTCTTTTACAATGAGGGCATTTCGGAGTGGTACCATAAATAATACACCAAGAACACCACCACAAAGGGCAATTAATCCAATCGTAAGAATCCCCGGAGTATCCATCAGACCATCTTCTGCCCATAAAAATAATACTGGCAAAGTAAAAATAGCACCTGCTGCAAGAGACTCGCCAGCAGAACCAATCGTTTGTACCATATTGCTTTCTAGAATGGAATCCTTTTTCATAATGACACGGATAACACCCATAGAAATGACAGCCGCTGGAATGGAAGCAGAAACAGTCATACCAACTCTTAAACCAAGGTATGCATTTGCTGCACCGAAAATAATAGCAAGTAAAATACCCATAATCAGGGATGTTGCTGTAAATTCCGGTGTAATTTTTTCCGGCGGAATATAGGGTTTAAATTCTTCTTTTTTCATATATCTTCTCCTTTAAATATGATATCTTATTATAAAAAATTGCTTGGAAATTTTTACAATAAGAATAAGTTTCTTTATTATATCATAAATAACATAGTAAATACAATGACAAATTCTTGTAAATATCAACAAAATTTTTAATTATGCCCAAATTTAGAGGAAAAATTTTCTTATTTTTGTTCAAACATTTGTTCTGTTTTGGGGAATCAACTTACTTTTGACACAAATTCAGGCTAAAATTAACTTCATTTGGAAAAGCATGGAAGATAGGAAGAACTTACATAAAAGTACAAAAAACTGTTAAAGTACATATAATAAAAAGTAAACCGAAGGGGGATTGGTTTTGGAAGAAGAAAATTCAAGAAACCTTTTTGGTAAGGATAGTTATTTAAGAAAAGAGATTAAGGGAAGAATTGAAAATAATTTAAGTGGATTTTTACGCTGTTGTTTAGTTGGAATGCTAGTATTATTACAAATTCTTTTGCTTTTAATTTTGCCTTTTTTCTTTCAAAGATATACGGTATATTTTTATACTATTGTTGAATTTCTAAGTTTTTTTATTATTTTAGGATTGATTAATGATAGTCGAAGCCCATCCTTTAAAATTGCATGGATTAGCATTGCATTAATTCTTCCTATTACAGGACATTTAATGTATATCTTATGGGGAAAATCAGATTCTAAGAAAAAAATTGAATCAAAGATACTTGCAATGCTTCGGCATGGAAATTCTTTTTTACATGAGGATAAAAAAGTAGCAGAAAAATTTCATCAGAGTAATCATTTGAATATTCGTATGTCAAGATATCTTTCTTTAGAGGGATTTCCAGTATTTAAAAATACACAAGTAACATATTATTCTATGGGAGAAGATGCATTTGAAGCAATTTTTGAGGAGATTGTAAAAGCAAAACAGTTTATTCTTTTAAATTTTTTTATTGTTGCAGAAGGTGCACTTTGGGATAGAATGCATAAACTTTTACAGATGAAATTAACCGAAGGCATTAAAGTTTATTTTATGTATGATGATTTTGGAGCAACGATTCGTACAAATAAGCATTTCCGGAGAGAATTAGAAGCAGAAGGAATGGAAGTGCGAGTGTTTAATCCCATTCATAAATATATGGATAAACTTTATATGAATTATCGAAGCCATCAAAAAATTGTAGTAGTTGATGGAAATGTAGGGTTTACAGGTGGTTTTAATCTAGCAGATGAATATGCAAATTTAATTGAGCGTTTTGGTGTTTGGAAAGATACAGGTATTCGATTAGAAGGAGATGCTGTTTGGGGTTTAACTGTAATCTTTTTCCAAATGTGGGAAGTTTGCTCTAAAAAAGAGTTTATTGATTATGAAAAATTTTATCCAACAAAGAAATTTCCTAAAAATGATACGTATATTCATGTAATTTCAGATGGACCAGCAACAAAGCATTGGCCAATAGAATCTATTTATCATCAAATGATTATGTATGCAAATAAGTATCTTTATATTATGACCCCTTATTTGATTATTGAACAAGATATGCAAGATGCTTTGATTATGGCAGCACAAAGTGGTGTTGATGTGCGAATTATAACACCAAATATTCCAGATAAGAAAAATGTAAAGCTTTTAACAAATTTTAATTATGGTAAGCTTTTAGAACATCATGTTAAAATTTATGAATATACACCGGGATTTATTCATGCAAAATCAATTATAAATGATGCCTGTGGAATTGTTGGAACTGTTAATATGGATTATCGAAGTTTTTATCTTCATTATGAAAATGCTGTTTGGATGTATGATAAGAAAATTGTAGATGAAATTACAAAAGATTTTTTAGATACAGTGAAACAAAGCCGGGAAATTTCTTATGAAGAATGGAAAAAACGTCCATTTAAGATAAAAGTATGGCAGCAGATATTAAATTTATTTTCTACATTGATGTAAAGGAGAAAAAAGAAAATGTATACGAATGTTTGTAAACACTGTCATAAAACATTTCAGTCAAGAATTAAGACATATAGCTGTAAAGCTTGTAAATCAAAAGATGAAAATCATTTTGATGAAATTGAAGAATATTTAAGAAAATATCCAAATAGCAATGCACTTCAGATTTCAGAAGAACTTGGAATTATGGCATATGAAGTATTAAAATATCAAGAGGAAGGAAGACTTTGTAAAGTAAATGGAACTTTTTCAAAACTTGAAGAATAATAAATAGATTACGGACTTTGTTAGTAAATCTATTATCATAAATAAAATCGAACTTGCGTTCTGATAAATCCTATGTTATAATAAAAAAGAAAGAAACTTCCTGATTTTTTAGGAAATAAGCTAAAAGCTAGAGGAGTTAAAAAAAGATGATTTCTTATATAAAAGGGATTCTTACAGATATGCAGCCTGATAGCATTGTAATTGAAACGTATGGAATTGGTTATGAAATTCGTGTTCCATTGACTGTGTTAGAAGAAGTTCCATCGATTGGTGAACAGATAAAATTATATACTTATTTATATGTAAGAGAAGATATTTTACAGCTATATGGTTTTTTACAAAAAGAGGAATTAGAAGTATTTAAATTGCTTTTAACAGTAAGTGGAATTGGTCCAAAAGCAGCTCTTGGGATTTTATCTTCCATTACTATTGATGATTTGCGTTTTGCGATTTTATCTGAGGATAAAAAAACGATTTCCAAAGCACCGGGAATTGGAGCAAAAATGGCAGGAAAGATGATTTTGGAATTAAAGGATAAATTAAAACTAGAAGATGCATTTCTTGATAAGCTTGCCCATAAGGAAGAACAAAGAGAGGAAAGTATAGATGGAAAAAAAGAACAGGAATTAGATGGAAAAAAAGAGAAGATAAGAGTAAAAAGAATGCGGCAAGATGCTATGGATGCATTGATAGCACTTGGATATTCACAAACAGAAGCGATGAAGGCAGTGAATAGAGTGGATTTGGAACATATGAAAGATGTGGAAGAAGTATTAAAGGCATCTTTAAAAGCATTTCTATAAGGAATGAGGAAAAATATGGAAAAACGAATTATTTCAACAGAAGTGATAGAAGAAGATTATAAAATAGAAAAAATGTCTTGTATACTTGGTAAATATATAGAAAATAGTCTGCGGCCAAAGCTTTTGGCAGATTATATTGGACAAGAGAAAGCAAAGAATAATTTGCAGATTTATATTCAGGCAGCAAAGGAACGTAAAGAGCCGCTTGATCATTGTCTTTTTTATGGACCACCGGGACTTGGAAAAACAACATTAGCTGGAATTATTGCAAATGAAATGGAAGTCAATATTAAGATTACTTCTGGACCAGCAATTGAAAAACCGGGAGAAATGGCAGCAATTTTAAATAATCTTCAAGAGGGAGATATTTTATTTGTTGATGAGATTCATCGCCTAAATAGGCAGGTCGAAGAAGTGATGTATCCTGCTATGGAGGACTTTTCTATAGATATTGTTATTGGAAAAGGAGCAAATGCCCGCTCTATTCGCCTAGAACTTCCACATTTTACATTAATTGGGGCAACAACACGTGCTGGTATGCTGACAGCACCACTTCGTGATCGTTTTGGTGTTATGCATCATTTGGAGTTTTATACAGAAGAAGAATTGATACAAATTGTTATGCGATCAGCACATGTATGGAATGTGGAAATTGATAAAGAGGGGGCAAGAGAACTTGCAAGACGTTCCAGAGGAACACCTCGTATAGCAAACAGGTTATTAAAAAGAGGGGGCAATGGAACTTGCACGGCGTTCACGTGGTACTCCAAGACTTGCAAATCGGCTGCTAAAGCGGGTCAGAGATTTTGCACAAGTAAAATATGACAGCAAAATTACAAAAGAAGTAGCTGATCTTGCATTAGATTTATTGGAAGTAGATAAACTTGGATTAGACTATCTTGATCGTAGTATTTTATTAACGATGATAGATAAATTTGATGGTGGGCCAGTGGGATTAGATACTTTGGCAGCAGCAACAGGAGAAGATGCAGGTACAATTGAAGAAGTTTATGAGCCATATTTAATACAAAACGGACTATTGCAGCGTACAAAAAGGGGGAGAGTTGCTACAAGACTTGCCTATGAGCATTTTCAACGTAGCTTTGTAAATAATACAGATTAAGAAAATGCTAATAACAGTGAAAATGGTCAAAAAAAGATCGTTTTACAATAATATAAGTGCAACAAATAATATAATTACTGTAATTCCTGCAATAAATATCTAAACTCAAGTCTTGTAATTCTTTTATTTTCATTGTATGATAGAGGATAGTATAAGAAAAAAGAGATGAGATATGGAAGGACGGATTGGGGAATGGAAGTGAAAAACCAAGTCGAAATCAAGATTAATGGTCGTAAGTATTATTTAAAAGGGGCGGCAGAAGAATCTTTTTTAAGAAATGTAGCTGATTATATAGATAAGAAGTATGAAGAAGTAAAAGGTGCAGAGAGTTATCAAAGAATGGATACAGAAATGAAAAAATTGATGCTGCACTTAAATATTGCAGGAGATTATTATAGACAAAAGGAAACAGCAGAAAAGCTTTTAAAAAAAGAAAAAGAATATAGTAATGATATTTTTGAATTAAAACAGGCATTAATTGAGAAACAAGAAGAAGCAAAAAAATTGCAACAGCAACAAGCAGTATTAAAAACAGAATTGGAGGAACAAAAAGAGAAACAAAAAGAGCAAAAAAAACAAACCGAGCAGATTGTAAAACAGTTAGAGGAAGAAAGAAAAAAAGTAAATTCTTCTGAAATGAAAATAGCATTGGATAAAGTAGTAAAAGAAAAAGAAGAACAGGCACTTTTTTATGAAAGAAAACAATCAGATATGCTTACTGCAAAAGAAAAAGAATATACAGATAAAATAGCTATAAAAGAAAAAGAATGTGCAGATAAAATATTGGAGATAACAGAAAAGTATACACAAGATTTTCAGGAAAAGGAAAAAATATATGAGGAAATGTTGGAAGAAGCTGTTGAAAAAGAAAAGCAATTTATAAAAGAAAAAGAAAAGCTTTTAAAAGAAGAAGAAAAACTTCAAGAAGAAAAGAAAAAACAGGGAATAGAATTTGCACAAAAAGAAAGAAAGTTTCAGGAAGAAATAGAAAGACAAAAAGGAATCTATCAAAAGCAAGAACAAGAACGAAAACAGGAAAAAGAAAGATATGAGCAGCAAGAGCAGAAATGGAAACAAGAAAAAGAAGTTTATCAGCAACAGGAGCAAAAATGGAAACAAGAGATAGAAACTTATGATTATGAAAAAAGAATGTTGCAGAAAAAAATAGAAAAATTAATGCAGGAAAAGAATGAATTTGAACAGGAAAAAGCAGAAGCACAGGCAAATTCTTCTTTAGTTCATGCAAAAGAAGAAGAACTACTTTATGCAAAAAAACAATTGCAGGAACGTCAAATGGAACTTTTGGAAAATGGACAAAAGTTATTTGATATGCAAGCTTCTTTACAGGAAAAGGAAGAAAAAGTAACGAAGCTAGAGGAACAATTAAAAGGTAGACAGAAGGAATTAGAAAGCAGTCAAAGAAAATTAGCAGAAGAAGAACAAAGAATATTTAAAGTGCAAAAGGATTGCAATGAAAAAGAGAATATTATTCGACAACAAAATAAGACAATTTTTGATTTTTCTGAAATTAGACAAAGTTATCATAATCAGGAAAAAACAATTAAAAAATTAAAACAAAATGCAGTAGATGAGCATAGAACTTATGATATTCAAATGGAAAAATTACAAACGGAAAAAGATTTACTTGAGGAAACCGTTTTGCAATATCAAAAAAAGGTGGAACTTTTGGAGCATCAACTGGGAGAACTTGTATCTCTTACTCAGGAACAAAAAGAATCTGTATTGTCAAATTCAAAAGAGAAACAAGAAATAATAGAGAAAAAGGAGCTTAAAAAAGAAGAAGTAGTGACATTAGATTTAGAAGACAAAAATCAAGATAAAAAAGAACCATCAAAAATACAAACAATGTCAACACCCTCACTTTCTGCCGATGCACAGCCGGCAGAAAAAAAGAAAAAAATCAAAGTACGTGTCCACTTACCAGAACCAGCAGAATCAAAAAAGCAGGAAGAAGATAAAGAAGATTTTGGACAAGATGATAAAAAAAGAGTTTTGGAACAGAAAGTAATTCCTCAAGAAGAAGCTTCTGTAACAAAAGAAACTGCTGCACATAAAGTAGAAAAATCTTCTCGATCGAAACGGTCGAGAAAACGTAGAAAGCGATCATAGGCATAAAAGGATAAGCAATTGTGCAACCAGCCTGCTGTCGTTTTATGACAACAGAATGGTTGCTTTTATTCATCTAGTAACAAAAAGAAAGAATAAAGACTTGGAAAGGATGAATTATGAAAAAGGAAGCATTATCAAAGGTAGAAATTTTAGCTCCAGCAGGTTCTTATGAAAGTTTTTTAGCGGCAATTCATGCAGGAAGTGATGCTGTTTATCTTGGAGGATCTTTATTTTCAGCAAGAGCTTTCGCAGAGAATTTTTCAAAAGAGCAGCTTTTGAATGCAATTGATTATGCACATTTGCATGAACGGAAAGTTTATATGGCAGTAAATACACTACTAAAAGAGGAAGAATTAAAACAGCTTCCAGAGTATTTATTACCATATTACAGACAGGGATTAGATGCAGTTATTGTGCAGGATATGGGAGTATTAGAAATAGTTGCGAATGTTTTTCCTGATATGGCAATTCATTTAAGTACACAAATGACATTAACAGGAAGTATGGGAGCAAGATTATTTGAAAAAGAGTTTATTTCTTTAAAATATCCTGTTACAAGACTTGTTCCTGCAAGAGAATTATCGCTTGAGGAGTTAAAAAAGCTTCGGAAAGAAACAAGTTTGGAACTGGAAGTCTTTGTACATGGGGCACTTTGTGTTTCTTATTCTGGACAATGTTTTTTAAGTAGTATGTTGGGAGGAAGAAGCGGAAATCGTGGAAGATGTGCACAACCATGTAGAAAATTATATTTAAGTGAAATGGGAAGTTCTTATTTTTTAAGCCCTAAAGATTTATGTGCTTTAGAATTAATACCAGATTTAATAGAAGCTGGAATTGATTCTTTTAAAATTGAGGGTCGTATGAAAAAGCCCGAATATGTTGCTTATATTTCCCAGCTTTATCGGAAATATGTTGATCGTTTTTTTCAATATGGACGAAAGGAATATGAAAATTATCTTAAAAAATATCCGCAGGAATTAGAACAGGATTTAAAGAATATAAAGGATTTATACAATCGAGGAGGATGTTGTAAGGGATATTTTTTTTACCATCATAATAAAAAGATGATATCAATGGAACGTCCCAATCATATGGGTTTGCTTGTGGGAAAAGTAACAGCAGTAAAAAGAAAAGAAATGGAAATTTTATGGGAACAGGAAATTCATCCACAAGACATTTTGGAAATTGAGTCACAGGGAAAGAAAGTCTATGAATATACGGTTGGACAAGGAAAACAAAAAGGAGAGAAAAGCTTAGTAAAATTTCTAACAAATGCGAATGTGAGAACTGGAATGAAAGTATTTCGGACAAGAAATAATGATTTACTTTTATGGATACAGAAAAATATAATACAATTTCCATTAAAAAAGAAATTGCATGGAAAATTTTGTGCAACGGTAGGAAAAGAGGTTTCTCTTACTATATGGGAAAAAGAAGAAAAAAATAATATTACTGTAACAGGAGCAATTTGTCAGGAAGCACAAAAACAGCCATTATCTAAGGAAGACATTCGCCGGCAGCTTTCAAAGCTAACAGATACTGAGTTTGCATGGGAAACATTGGAAATTGAACTTGATGGGTCTGTTTTTCTTCCTATAAAAAGTTTAAATGAATTACGCAGAAAAGCATTAGAAAAATTTCAAATAAATTATTTAAAAAACTTTGCTCGAAAAAAAGAATTGGAACTTATACAAACAAATTTTTTACAATATAGAGTTCCTTATTTGAAACAGAGGGAAAGTTTTCAATATATAGAGAAAATAGAAGAAAAAGAAAGGATTTTGAGAAAGAAAGAGCCCAAAATTGCAGCCGAAATTTTAACAGTAGATCAATGGCAGGCAGCACTTTCTTTTGAAAATGTTTCTATCATTTACGCACGAATGGAATTATTAAGTAAAGAGGAATGGATTTTCTTTGCAGAAGAAACGAAAAAAAAGAAGAAACAGTGTTTACTATCTCTACCAATCATTTTAAGAGAAAAAGATAGAGTCTTAATTAAGGATATGATAGAGAATCTTATATTTATACAGAAAACAAAGAAACTTTGTGATGGTTTTTTATTACATAATTTAGAAGAACTTGGTTTTATTCTTGAAATATTAGGGGAAAATAAGGAAATAGAAAGAAAAGAATGGGAACTTGTGGCAGATTTTTCTATGTATACTACAAATACTATGGCAATGAACTTTTGGCATACTTATGGATGTAAGCGAGTAACAGTATCCATAGAACAAAGTTTTGAAGAAATTCAAACATTATTTTTTAGAAAAAAGGATAAAAAAGAAATAGGAATGGAAACAGAATTTCTATTGTATGGACGGATTCCCTTAATGGTATCAGCACAATGTATTGCAAGCTATGGGAAAAATAGGGATTGCGTGAAACAACCAGAAAAAACAGTGTTTATAAATGAAAAAAACGATAGGTTCTATGCCATGAATTTTTGTAAGTTTTGTTATAATATTTTATATAGTGGAAAGGAATTAGATTTATTTGATAAGATAAATGAAATTTTACAAGTGCCATTTCAAGTCTTACGATGTTCTTTTATAGATGAAACAAAACAGGAAACGATAGCTGTTTTAAATAAAGTGAAACAAAAAAACAATGATAATGTTCTTTTAAAGCAGAGCTTTTTAGGACATTTCCATAAAGGAATGATATAATGTTGAATTTATTAGTGGAAGTATCAAAATATATTTTGATTATTAATGTTTTATTATATACCTTATATGGATTTTTAGTATTTGCTTATAAAGATAGAAAAAAACAGAATGGAATTTTTCTAAAACAGCGTTTTTTAATTCTTATGCTGCATTTTATTAGCAGTCTAATTTTATTTTTGCATGAAAAAGATATTATGCTACTTATTTTATATTTTGGAGAAGTGATTCTGTTTTTTGTTGTGATTTTATCCTATCAGTTTGTATATACAAATTTATCAAAACTTGTATTAAACAATATGCTTATGTTTTTAATGATAAGTTTTGTCATAGTGGCAAGGCTTTCGGTACGTTTGGCATTTAAGCAATTTTGTTTTGCGGCAGCAGCACTGATTATTAGTCTAGTGATTCCATTTTTTATTGAACATTTTCGTCATTTGGAAAATTTTGGGTGGTTATATTGTTTTGCTGGAATTGCAATGTTAATTTTTGTTGCTATTTTTGGGAAAGAACAATATGGTGCAAAAAATTGGATTTATTTTGGGAAAGTTTCTATACAGCCTTCGGAATTTGTAAAAATATTATTTGTATTTGGTATTAGTGCATTATTATCAAAAGCAAAAAATATAAAAGAGATTATAGGAATTACAAGTCTTGCAGCAATACCCGTTTTGATTCTTGTTTACTCAAAAGATTTGGGAAATGCACTTATCTATTTTCTTATGTATATTTGTGTACTTTATGTATCAACAGGACAATTTATTTATTTTGGACTTGCTTTTGCGGCAGGATCGGCTGCTGCTTGTGTTGCCTATCGTTTGTTTGCTCATGTAAGAGTACGTGTACTTGCATGGCGTGATCCCTTTGCTTATATTGATAAAGAGGGATATCAAATTGCACAATCATTATTTGCAATTGGTACGGGCGGCTTTTTTGGTATGGGACTTTGTGAAGGATTACCAAGTAGTATTCCAGTGCGAGAAAGTGATTTTATTTTTTCTGTTATTGCGGAAGAACTTGGCGGTTTTTTTGCTATTTGCTTGATTTTTATTTATATTAGTACCTTTCTTATGTTTATTAATATTTCTCTAAAAATGAAGCACAATTTTTATAAATTGACAGCTTTTGGTTTAAGTGTATTAATTTTTGTGCAGGTCTTTTTAAATATTGGAGGTGTAATTAAATTTATTCCATCTACGGGAGTAACGTTGCCGCTTTTAAGTTATGGAGGAAGTTCTGTTGTTAGTACCATTATTTTATTTAATGTAATTCAAGGAATGTATGTTCTTGATCAGATGGGAGGAAATCGTATTGAAGAAAAATCAAAGCCTTCAAAAACAAGGAAAACAAGAAGAAAGAAATAAAGTTATGGGCTATTTGGAAAAAAAGAATGGCGGAAATAGAGAAATTGTAATTTTAACCTATTTAATGATAGGCTTATTATTAGCACTTTCTGTTTATTTTGGATATTATCTTGTTTTAAAAAGTGGTACTGTGATTAATAGCACTTATAATAAACGTTCCAGTTTACTGGAAAAAAGAATTATTAGAGGGACAATTTATTCTGCAGATGAGAAGGTACTTGCAGAAACTGTTTGTGATGATTATGGAAATACAGAAAGACAGTATCCATTTGGGTCGATGTTTGTTCATATGATAGGACGGTATGATCGTGGAAAGACAGGCTTAGAGCTTTCAGAAAATTTTCATATGCTTCGTTCTAATATTAATCCGATTGTAAAAATTGCAAATGAATTAAAAGGAGAAAGAAATCCGGGGGATAATATTATTACAACATTAAATACAAAACTCCAAAAAGTGGCATATAATGCACTTGGAACATATCGTGGTGCAGTCGTTGCAATTGAACCAGATACAGGAAAGCTTCTTGCCGTTGTATCGAAACCAGATTATGATCCGGAAAATCTTGATAAAGATACATGGGAAGCTCTTGCGGATAATAAAGATGGAAGTTCTCGTTTATTAAATCGTGCAACACAGGGACTATATCCGCCGGGTTCAACATTTAAAATATTAACAACGCTAGAATATATGCGAGAAAATAAAAAAAGTAAAAATTATCATTATGATTGCGGTGGTAAGGGTGTTTTTGATAAAGTAAAAATTAAATGTTATGGAAATTCTGTTCATGGCTTATTGGATTTAAAAAGCTCTTTTGCCCTGTCATGTAATACAAGCTTTGCAAATATTGGTATTATAATAAATAAAAAAAGTTTCCGAAAATTATGTGATTCTTTTTTATTTAATACAGAACTTCCTGTTTCGATTGCCTGTAAGCAAAGCAGCTTTGTAATTGATGAAAATTCAGAAGATAAGGATATGCCACAGACGGCGATTGGGCAAGGAAAAACAATGATAACGCCGATTCATAATGCTATGATTATTGCAAGTATTGCAAATACAGGGATTCTTATGAAACCATATGTAGTTGATCGGCGTGAAAATGCATATCATGAAGTAATTTCAAAAACAGTTCCATCGGAATATGGAAGATTAATGTCACAAAAAGAAGCAGCAAAACTGACAGAATATATGGAGGCTGTTATAGAGGAAGGTACAGGCTCTGGATTAAAAGGTGCAAATTATCAAGCGGCAGGAAAGACAGGATCAGCAGAATATGATTCTACAGGAAATACACATGCATGGTTTGTAGGTTTTGCACCAATGGATCATCCTAAAATTGCAATTAGTGTTCTTGTAGAAGAAGCTGGCAGCGGTGGTACGTATGCCCTGCCTGTGGCAAAAGCTGTTTTTGATGAGTTTTTTAAAGAGAAGTAAAGGAAACAAGGTTATGCTTACTTTGCAAGCATGACAAGAAATAATAGAAAGGCGGTTTGATTTGCCGCCTTTTTTCTTTTCTATATATTCAATCATATATCAATTAATTATTTCAACAGATTCTAAAAACATTTTCTGCATTAATCCTTTTGTAATAGGATAAGGACAATTTGTAAGTTTTGCTGTATTTTCCATCATATTATCAGAATAAGTATTAATTTCATCTGTAGTTAAAGAAACAGTAGAAAGTACATTGTGTAAGAATTGTTTAAAATCTTTGATAGACTCAAATCCCATCAAAGAAAGTAATAAAGTTTTGGTACTTTCTTCCTTGTAATGTTCCAAATAAGAACCAAGAAAAGTGCCAACTGCTTTTCCATGTGGTATGTTATGGTGGTATGTTAAGAAATAACTCATGCCATGTGGCAGGGAAGTACCTGTATGGGAAATTGTCATACCTGCTATAGTGGAAATTGTCATTAAAGTATCATAAAAATCAAGATCTTTGGAAGGAATTTTTGTTGTTGCTTCCTCTTTCAATCTATCTTTTATTCTGGAAAATAGTTTTAATGCATATTCACAGAACATACGACTATAATCTGTTGCTTTGCAGTTTACATAACTTTCTAAAAGATGTGCAAGTGCATCAATTGCTGTATTTGCACGTACTTGTATAGAAGCGGTGAGTAAATATTGGCTATCAATAAGGGCAAGCTTTGGAAAAACTTTTTGATAAATGCTTTGTTTTGTTTGTTTATCATGGCGTGTTAAAATCGCATAGGGTGTAATTTCAGAGCCTGTTCCTGCTGTTGTTGGAATGGCAGCAACAGGATAGGCATCAAGTTCTATTTTTTGATAAAATACAGAACCATCATATTCTGGATTTTTCATTAAAATAGCAATGGCTTTGGAGGCATCTAAAGGAGAACCGCCACCAATACCAATAATAAAATCAGCACCTTCTTTTTTTCCAAATTCGGCTGCACGTACCATAAGTTCTACAGAAGGGTTTTCTTCAATTTCATCAAAAAGGCAATAGGGCTTGTCCATATCATGTAATGCAGTCATAACGTGGTCTAATGAGCCATTCTTTTTGGAAGAATGACTTCCTGTAACAATCAGAGCTTTTGTTCCAAGACTGGCAAGTTCTGTTTTATGATTTTGTATACAATTATGTTCGCTGTAAATTTTTGTTGGTAGATAAAAATGCATAATAAGACCCTCTTTCTTTTCTTTTTTTTTAGTGTAGCATATGCAAAGAAAAGTGTCAAATTTTATAAAAAGGGATTGACAAAGTAGATATAAAATGATAATATGATGATATCAAAATGATATCAAGTTATAGCATTGTTTTGATAGACAAAGACTATGGAAAATAGGAAAATATTTCCATAGAAAGTTACATAGTAGAGCAGGGATTGCAAATATGATTTGCAGAAATGGAGGGTCATTATGGAAAAAACAGTAGAAGAAAAAGTTTTAAATCCCAAAAGTGGGGCAGGAATACTAGTATTATCTATCTTAGGGATCATTGCAAGTATTGTAGTTTTTATTTTGGGCATACGTCTTGCAGTTCCAATGAAAGCAACCCATATGGAAATAGCTTTAGGTATTGTTATGATTATAGGGAGTGTTTTACTGCTTTTTGTTTTTATTCTTTTACTTGCAGGATTAAAGATAGTAGAACCAAAAGAAGCTGTTGTTTTTACTTTATTTGGAAAGTATTATGGGACAATTAAATCCGAGGGTTTCTTTTTTGTGAATCCATTTTGTAGCGAAGTAAATCCAGTAGCAAAGCCATCGGCTGTAAAACTTGAAATTGATACAAAAGGTGCAACGGGTACTGTTGGAGCAGCAACAAGCAAAAAGATTTCTTTAAAAACAATGACATTAAACAATGACAAACAAAAAGTAAATGATGTTTTAGGAAATCCTATTATTGTTGGAGCAGTTGTTATTTGGAAAGTAAAAGATCCAACAAAAGCAGTGTTTAATGTGGAAAATTACCGCAATTTTCTATCCATTCAATGTGATTCTACGATAAGAAATACAGCAAGAATGTATCCATATGATGCATCGGAAGAAGATGTTGATGAAAAATCTTTACGTGGCAGCAGTCAGGCAGTAGCAGAACAAATGCAGAAAGAACTTCAAAAACGGGTAGATCCTGCAGGATTAGAAATTTTAGAAGTTCGGATTACACATCTTTCTTATGCAGAAGAAATTGCAGCATCTATGCTTCAAAGACAACAAGCGGTAGCTGTCATTGCAGCAAGAAAGAAAATTGTAGAGGGTGCTGTAGGAATGGTCAATATGGCAATTGAACAGCTTTCTGAACAAAATGTGGTAGAACTTGATGAGGAAAGAAAAGCACAAATGGTTAGCAATTTAATGGTAGTGCTTTGCGGAAATAAAGATGCACAGCCTATTGTAAATAGTGGTTCTATTTATTAAAAGAAACAAAAGAGAAAAACACCCACACAGTCCGAAAGGAGGGCTGCCAATGCCAAAAAAAGAAGAAGTGGCAGGACAAGAAGAACGTGCTGCGAAAGAAAAAGCAAAAAAACAAGTGCTTTTACGTCTTTCGCCAAAGTTATGGAATGAACTGGCAGACTGGGCAGAAGATGATTTTCGTTCTATTAATGGACAAATTGAATATCTTTTGACAGAGTGTGTAAAAAAAAGGAAGAATCTGAAGGAAAAATAATTTTTATGTAATGATGGGGCTGTCGTATTAAGAAAAAATGATACAAGATATAGTCTTTTAAAATTTTAATATATACTATATCTTGTATGTATTCTGCTTAATGCGACAGCCCCATATATTTAGAGGTCAGAAAACATAACCACCAGTATAAATTACTCAAACCAAGAACGAATCATTGCAATTTCTTTTGCCCATCCTTCTTCATCATTTGGAGTTTCTAAAATAAAAGGAAGTCCTTGGAAAGCAGGATGATTTACAACACGTTTTAGGGCATCGCTACCAATACAGCCTTGTCCAATTTTTTGATGTCTATCTTTGTGAGAATTTAATTCATTCATACTATCATTAAGATGAACAGCTTTTAATCTGTTAAGTCCAATAATAGAATCAAACTTTTGAATTACAGCATCTAAATTATGAACAATATCATAACCCCCATCCCAGATATGACAAGTATCAAGGCAAACACCGATTTTATCAGAAAGCTTTACACGATCAAGAATTTCTCTAATTTCCTCAAAGGTGCGGCCAATTTCTGTTCCCTTGCCAGCCATTGTTTCTACAAGTACAATTGTAGATTGTTCTGGTGATAAAGCAGTATTTAACATCGCTGCTGTGTATGCAATGCCTGTTTCTATTCCTTGCCCAACATGGCTGCCCGGATGAAAATTATAATAATTTCTCGGAGTATATTCTAAACGATTTAGATCATCTATCATCATATTTTGAGCAAATTCCCGAAGTTCTGGTTTTGCAGCACAGGGATTCATGGTATAAGGAGCATGGGCAACAAATGCTCCAAAATGATATTTTTCTGAAAGTGTTAGAAATGTTTTTATATCTTGTTCTGAAATTTTTTTTGCATTTCCTCCTCGTGGATTTCTTGTAAAGAAAGCAAAGGTATCAGCTCCAATGCGATGTGCTTGTTCTGCCATATCTGTATAGCCACGAGAAGATGAACTATGTGTTCCAATATAAATCATAAAATATAATTCCTTTCCATTTAATAACAATATAAAAGAAAAAACTTAAATCCTATATAGTATAAGATTTAAGTCTTTAACAGTCAATAGGGGAATCGAACCCCTGTTTTCGCCGTGAGAGGGCGACGTCTTAGCCGCTTGACCAATTGACCAAATGTTTTTATAATTTCACAGTATTTACTGACGAAAGAGAGTATAGCATAGTGATCACAGAAAAGCAAGAAAAATTTTTAAAAAGTTGAAAAAAATAAAGAAGATATAATAAAAATAATTAATTGGAACTATAAATAGGTAAGTAATATTTTATGTTATTTCTTCATATAATCCCATAATTGTAATATTTGGAGGTATTACTTTGGAGAAGGGGAAGGACAGGAAAAAATATAAGTATTTCTTAAAAAAATGCTTGTCACTTGTAGTAGCTTTTTGTATACTATTTTCGGGGATATTTACAAGAAATGTAAATGTTATGGCAACGGAAAATGAGGAAGAGAAAAAAAATTCTACACAAACGCAAGAAGAAACAAATACGCAGCAGTCACAAGAAGATACAATAGAAATAAAAGATACGACTGGAAATAATACAGAAAAAATAGAGTCAGGCTCTATCAATTTAACAGCTCCATCGGCTGTTTTAATTGAGGGATCTACAGGAACAATTCTTTATGAGAAAGATAAAGATAAGGAACGAATGATTGCAAGTGTAACAAAAGTAATGACAATGTTATTAATTTTGGAAGCATTGGATGCTGGAAAGATTTCTTTAGAAGATAATGTAACGGTAAGTGCACATGCAGCTTCGATGGGAGGTTCTCAAGTATATTTAGAGGAAAATGAAGTTCAGACAGTAGAAACAATGTTAAAATGTATTAGTATTGCAAGTGCAAATGATGCCGCTACTGCAATGGCAGAACATCTTGCAGGTTCAGAAGAAGCTTTTGTTGAGAAAATGAATGCAAGAGCTGCGGAGCTTGGCATGGTACATACACATTTCCTTAATTGTTGTGGATTAGATGATGATATTACAAGTGGTCACTATTCTAGTGCTTATGATGTAGCTCTAATGTCAAAGGAACTTGTAACAAAACATCCTCAAATTAAAGATTATGCTACGGTATGGATGGATTCTTTTATTCATAAAACAAGAAGAGGAGAATCGGAATTTGGACTTACCAATACAAATCGTCTTGTGCGGACATATGAGGGTATTACTGGATTAAAAACAGGTTCTACAAGTAAAGCAAAATATTGTCTTTCTGCTACAGCAAATAGAAATGGTGTTGATATGATTGCTGTTGTACTTGGTGCACAAACGCCAAAGGATCGATTTGCAGAAGCAGCAACACTATTAAATTATGGTTTTGCAAATACACAAATATATAAAGATACAAAAGATTCTCATGAATGGAAACCATTAGAAATTAGTCGAGGTACAAAAGATACCGTTTCTCTTGATATGGAAAAAGATTTTACTTACGTTTTTACAAAGGGAGAAGATATTACCGCTGTGAGTAATCAGGCAATTTTTGCAAAAAAGGTAAAAGCACCAATAAAAAAAGGAGATATTTTAGGGGAACTAGAATATTTATATGCAGGGGAAAAAATAGGAAGTGTTCCATTACTTGCATTAGAAGATATTGAAAAGGCAGGTTTTTTTGATTGTCTTATAAAAATTTTTAAATATTACGTGGGGGTCAAAAAAATAAAATAAATGAGAGGAAAGGAGAGAGATATGACAATTATCTTTCTAATCGGAGCAATTCTTGTCGTTATTATTGCATTTATCTTTTGGATGCATCATGAATTAGATTGCTTAGAGACAACTTATTATACAATCGAATCCAAACGGCTGCCGGAAAATTTTGATGGTGTTCATTTTGCTCTTTTAAGTGATTTACATAATAAATCTTTTGGGGAAAAAAATGTGCGGTTACTTTCTGCAATTAAACGTGCAAAGCCAGACTTTATTCTGGTAGCCGGTGATATGGTGACAGCAAAAGAAAAGAATGGATCGAAGGCAGGACTTGCATTAATGGAACAGCTTGGAAAACAATATGATGTTTTTTATGCAAGAGGAAATCATGAAGAAAAGCTATTTGAAATAGAGGGTGCAGGGTATGAACAGGCAGTAAAAAAGATGGGTGTATATTTTCTTAATAATGAAAGTGTTTTGTTAAGCAGAGGGGAACAATCTATTCGTATTACAGGTTTAAGTCTTCCTTTAAAATATTTCCAGAAATTTCATCAGACAGCTTTTCCGGCAGGGCAGATAGAAGAATTGATTGGGAAAAAAAAGGGGGATAGATTTGATATTTTAATTGCACATAAGCCAGCACATTTTCCAGAATATGTACGCTGGGGAGCTGATTTCGTGGTATCTGGTCATGTTCATGGAGGTATTTTATACCTTCCTTATTTTGGACGCGTTATTTCACCACAGTTAGAATTGTTTCCAAAATTTGATGCAGGCGTTTTTACATTAGATAAAAGCACCCTAGTAATTTCTAGGGGGCTTGGGAGTCATAGTATTCCAATTCGCATTCATAATAGGCCAGAGCTTGTGATAGTAACAATGAAAAAAGTATTTTCTGAAAATGTATCCTCTGAATAAGAGAAGGAAATTAGAAAGACAGGTTGAAAATAAAAGGAATTGTATGTATAATTAAGAAAACTTTATTGTGAAAAGGTATGAAAGATAATATGGAAATTACATATAAGCTAGAGAGCTTTGAAGGACCTCTTGATTTATTATTGCATTTAATTGAAAAAAATAAGATTGATATTTATGATATTCCTATTGTTATAATTACAGAACAGTTTCTCTCCTATATGGAAACTATGGATAAAGCTGATTTAGATAAAGTAAGTAGTTTTATTGTTATGGCAGCAATGTTACTTCGGATTAAATCAAAAATGCTATTGCCAAAAGAAGAAGTGCAACAAGAGGAGGAAGCTGATCCAAGAGATGAGCTTGTAGAAAGACTTTTGGAGTATCAAATGTTTAAAATGCTTTCTTCTGAATTAAAAGACAGACAGCTTTTGGCAGAACAATCCTTTTATAAAAAAAAGAATATTCCAAAGGAAGTTGGTGATTTTAAAGAAAAACCGGATTTGGACAAGCTTTTGGAAAATATAACGCTTGGCAGATTGAAAGAAGTATTTGAGGAAGTGATGAAAAGAAGTGAAGAAAAACTTGATCCCATTAGAAGCCAGTTTGGAAAAATTGAAAAGGAAACCATATCATTAAGTGAGAGGATGACAGAGTTAAGACAACAGCTTTCTATCCATTCAAAATTGTCATTTGCATTTTTATTGGGACAAGATATCACAAAGCCGAATATTATTGTGACATTCCTTGCTGTGCTGGAATTGATGAAGCTTGGCAGTATTCATATTGAGCAAGAAAAGCTGTTTGGCGAAATACAAATCGAAAGCATAAAGGGGTGATGAAATGGAAGAAGAAGATAGGAAAGCGTCGTTAGAAGCGATTCTTTTTGCAATGGGAGAAGCGGTTTCGGAGGAACAATTAGCAGAAGCACTTTTTATGGAAAAAGAGGAATTGCATAATTATATGAAAGAAATGCAAAAAGAGTATGAAGCAAAGGAACGAGGCATTTGCCTTGTAACTTTAGATAATTCTTGGCAACTATGTACAAAAAAAGAGTGTTATAATGCACTAATAAGAATTGCCCATATTCCGAAAAAACAAGTTTTGACGGAAGTTCTTTTAGAAACATTGGCAATTATTGCTTATCGTCAGCCAGTAACAAAACAGGAAATAGAAAAGATTCGAGGAGTCAAATGTGATCATGCTGTTAATAAATTAGTAGAATATGGGCTTGTTTGTGAAGCAGGACGACTGGATGCTCCCGGAAGACCGTTAATGTTTGCGACTACAGAGGAATTTTTACGAAGATTTGGACTCGGAAATACAGAGGAACTTCCTAAATTGCCGCCAGAAAAATTGGCAGATTTTCGTGTAGAAGCATTAAAACAAGCAGAAGAACTTTATCCAATAAAAGAGGAACTAGAAAAAAAAGAGAAAAAAGAAGAATAAAGAAAAGCAGAGAAAAGAACTAACAGTAAAAACAGGGATAGCAGAACAAATTTTTTCATATATATTAAAAAAAGATTCGGGTTGGATAAGAGAGTGAAAAAATTAATTATTGTATTCTGTTGTTTTTTGATGGTGTTATTACAATGTAATTGTGAAAGAATTATAATTGTAAAAGCAGAGGGGGAAAATTTAAGTCTTCATGCAAAAGGAGCAGTACTTTTAGATGGAAGCAGTGGACGTGTGCTTTATGGAAATACGGGTAGTAAGGAACGACTTCCTATGGCAAGTACAACGAAAATTATGACTTGTATTGTGACATTGGAACATGGAAATATAGAGGAGCTTGCGGAGGTTTCGGAAAAAGCACAAGCAATGCCAAAAGTTCATTTAACGGTACAAAAAGGAGAGCATTACAGAATTTGTGATTTATTATATTCTTTGATGTTAGAATCTCATAATGATAGTGCTGTCGTTATTGCAGAACATATTGGCGGTTCTATGGAAGGATTTGCAAAACTAATGAATGAACTTGCAGAAAAAATTGGATGTAAGGATACAAATTTTGTTACTCCAAATGGGTTAGATGATGAAAATCATTATACAACAGCAGAGGAATTAGCAAAAATTATGAGATATTGCATTTATATTTCAGAGAAAAGGGAAGAATTTTTAAAGATTACCCGTACAGGCTCTTATAGTTTTACAAACTATACATCAGATGGAAAACAAGGACAGCGTAATTTCACAGTAAATAATAAAAATGCATTTTTGTATATGATGGATGGGGCATTATCAGGAAAAACAGGCTTTACTTCGAAGGCAGGTTATTGCTATGTAGGGGCATTAGAACGAGATGGAAAATGTTTTATTGTAGCACTTCTTGCCTGTGGCTGGCCGGGAAATAAAACATGGAAATGGGAAGATACAAGAAAATTAATGGAATATGGTCTGTCTTCTTTTGAGTATAGAGTATGGTATGAACCTCCAAAGCTTCCAGAGCTTGCAGTATTTGATGGAAAAAGCAAAGAAGGGAAAAAAACAATCAGAATGCAGATGGAAGAATTAATTTCTCCGAAACAAAGAGTAACTTTATCTATAAAAGAACCAGAAAATTCAAAAGGAATGCTACTTCGGAAGGAAGATAAGATTACAATGGAAATGACATTAAAAGAAGCATTAATAGCTCCTGTAGAAAAAGGAGAAAAAGCAGGACTTGTTTCTTATTATTTGAATGATGAGCTTTTGCAGTCATTTCCAGTAACTGTAAATAATTCTGTAGAAAAAGTAGATTTTCGCTGGATTGTAAGAAGACTTGTAAAGTTATATTTTTTACAGTAATGAAAAGATAGTATATTGGTAGTTAAAAAATTGACCGCTTAGTATATATTAAGTTTGAAGAGATAAAGATCTAAACACAAAAAATAAAAACAGGTTAGAAAGGAACTAATAAATTATGAAGAAATCAGTGTTGGCAGTTGATGATAGCAGAACAGTTTTAAATATGGTTGAATTATATTTAAAAAATGATTATGAAATAATTCTTGCCACATCTGGGAATCAGGCATTTCAGATTCTTCAGAAAAGAATGGTTGATATTATTCTTTTAGATATTAATATGCCAGTAATGAATGGACTTGTAGTATTGAAAAAATTGAGAGAAATAGAAGAATATCAGGAGATTCCTGTTTTATTTTTAACAGGAGATGCACATCGTGCAACTGTTGTGGAGTCTTTTCAGACAGGAAGTCAAGGCTATATTTTAAAGCCAGTAAAAAAAGAAGAATTAATTAAAAGAATGGAAGAAATTATGCAAAAGCAAAAAGATCGTTTGGAGAAAAAAGCAGAGGAGGAGAAAAAGCGGCAAGAGGAGGAAGAAAAGAAAAAAATACAAAAAGAGGAAGAAAGAAAACGCAAAGAAGAAGAACAAAAAGAAAATGAGAAAAAAGAAGCGGAAAAGAAAGAAACAGAAAAGAAAGAGGAAAATTTGTTAGATAATATAGAAGAGTCCAAGAAAGAAGAAAAAGATTTAGGTATTTTAGTAAAACCAGTAGAGGAGCAGGAAGATTTGTCCTATGATCCATTTGAAGATTTGGGAGATATTTTGGAGAATTTTGTAAAAGAAGATGAAGATACAGAGTAAAGGGTCAAGGATGCTTATTGTTTATTGGTTTATTGTAGGAAACATTACAGGTTATGCAGCAAATATTTTGTATCTGCTAGTAGATAGTATTTTTTATTTATACTAAGTGGTCAGTTTTTTGACCGCTAGTATAAATTTTGCTGAAATCTCCCATTTTTTTCATAAAAAGAGGTTGCTATTTCTGGCAAAATGGAATACACTATACTGGGTGGAAATTTTGTTTCTTATCATATCTGTAAACAGATATGATATTATCATGTCCGCAAACAGGCATGATATTGTCAGATTTGCAAAACAGATATGAATTGTTAGGTCTGTAAAACAGACATGAATTGTCAGGTCTGCAAGACATGACCCTAGTTTTTAGTAAAAGGCTCAAAAGCGAGCAGGTTTTGCCAGTGGAATTACAGGTGATTCCATCATTGCCAATGGGCTTATAAATTATTATATTGGAGGTTAGACAATGAGTAACGCAGTGCAAACGTCAGCAATGGCAAGAATAGAGTCATTGCTTGACGACAATAGTTTTGTTGAAATCGGTGCTTTAGTAACAAGAAGAAGCACTGATTTCAATTTGTCACAGAAGGAAGCACCTTCTGATGGCGTAGTGACAGGATATGGAGTCATTAATGATAATCCTGTTTATGTGTATAGCCAAGATGCACAGGTTCTTGGTGGTACTATTGGAGAAATGCATTCAAAGAAGATTGTAAACCTGTACAAGCTTGCAATGAAAACAGGTGCACCAGTTGTTGGATTGATAGACTGTGCAGGGCTTCGTTTGGAAGAAGCTTCCGACTGTTTGGCAGCTTTTGGAGAAATTTATGCAAGTCAAGCATTAGCATCTGGAGTAATTCCTCAAATAACAGGTGTATTTAATGTATGTGGTGGCGGTGTAGCAGTATCTGCAAATATGGCAGATTTTACTTTTATGGAAGAAAAGAAAGCTTCTTTTTTTGTAAATGCTCCAAATACATTAGATGGAAATTATAAAGAAAAGTGTGATACAGGGTCTGCTAATTTTCAGATGTCATGTGGTGCAGTGGATTTTGCGGAAGAAGGAGAAGAAGCTGTTATTGCAAAAATGCGGGAATTAATTTCTATGTTGCCATCTAATAATGAAGAGATTCCATTAGATGAATGTGATGATGACTTAAATCGTTTAACTCCTAGTTTTGAAGCAGAAGTGACAGATTCTGTAAAGGCACTTATGGATATTTCAGATAGCAATGTTTTTATAGAAGTAAAGAAAGATTTTGCAAAAGAAATGGTTGTAGGTTTCCTTAAATTAAATGGTGCTACAATTGGTGCTGTAGCAAATCGTACTGCAATTCTTGATGAAGAATATAAACAAGTGGAAACATTTGATGGTACACTGACAGCAGATGGATGTAAAAAAGCAGAGGAATTTGTAAAATTCTGTGATGCTTTTCAAATTCCTATTTTAACACTTACGAATGTTTGTGGTTTTAAGGCTTCTGTAGAGGAAGAAAAGAAAATTGCAAAAGCAGCAGCAGCACTTACGTATGCCTTTGCAAATGCAACTGTTCCAAAAGTAAATTTGATTACAGGTAAAGCCTATGGTAGTGCTTATATTTCTATGAATTCAAAGCATATTGGTGCTGATCTTGTATTTGCATTGCAGGAAGCGGAAATCGGTATGATGGATGCACAAGCAGCAGCAAAGATTATTTGTGATGATCCTGCCAATATAGCAGAAACAGCACAAAAATATCATGAGCTTCAGTCTAGTGTACAAGCAGCAGCAAAAAGAGGTTATGTAGACAGCATTATTGATGCAGATTCTGTAAGAAAGCATTTAATTTATGCATTTGAGATGCTTTATACAAAAAGTGAGGATCGTCCAGCAAAAAAGCATGGGACAGTCTAAAATGAGGTGAGTCTGGTTATGAAAAAACGTATAGTAATTCTGTCTTGTATAGCAGCTTCTTTCGTTGGTGTATTTCTTATGCCATCTTCTTTTCCATATGGGACAAGCTCTGTATTGGCAGAAACAATCAATCATATAGATTATAAACCGTCTAATAGTATTTCATTAGAACAATTATCAGCAGAACCAGAAGATGCTGACAGTACAGCACCAATTGATGATGAAAATGCTTCTAGTGATGAGGATTTAGCAGCGGCTGTTGATAGTATTTCAGATGAGCAAATTCTTTCTTATTCACAACAAAATTTTGATGTATTGATGGACATTGATCTGGATAAATATGATCCAGAAACAAGTGCCGATGCAGCTATGGTTAATGACTGGTATAACCTGCATAAACAATCAGGTGATTATGTTAGCACTAATGCTACCTTTGTAGAGCGTGAAGGAAGAAAATTAAAAGGAATTATTGAAACTACTTGTGAAAATATGGATGTTCGTTTTATAGTTACTTTTGATATAGAAAACGGACTGGAATCCATTACTGCGGAAGAAATTGTAGAAGAAAAGCCAAGTCTTGGAGAGTCTATGGCAAATGCAGGAATCAATACTTTACTTGGTATGGGAACTGTTTTTGTTATGCTTATTGTAATGGCGTATATTATTTCACTGATGAAATATATTCCAAAATTATTGGCATCAAAACAAAAAGCACCAGAACCTGTTGCAACTGCAATACCAGCAACACCTGTACCATCAGTACCAGAAAGTGTTCCTGTACAGGAAGATTTATCAAATGATGAAGAATTAGTTGCTGTTATTTCTGCTGCAATTGCAGCATATGAAGGAGAAGCTAGTGTGGATGGTTTTGTTGTTCGATCCATTCGCAAACACTCTAAAAATTAATAGAATATAAAATGTAAAAAGAAAGAAAAAATAGAAATTTAGAAAAATTTTATGATGTAAAAAAGAAATAGGAAATTAGGAAAGAAAAGAATCGTCAGAATAAGATCGATGAAGATTTAAGGAGGAAATAAAAAATGAAAAATTATACAATTACAGTGAATGGTACAGCATATGACGTTACTGTGGAAGAAGGCGGTGCAGGATCTACAGCACCTAAGAAAAGTGTTGCAAAACCAGCAGCACCAGCAAAAGCTCCAAAACCAGCAGCACCAGCAAATGCACAAGGTGCAGTAAAAGTAAATGCTCCAATGCCCGGCAAAATTCTTTCTGTTAAAGTACAAGCAGGAGATGCTGTTAAGAAGGGCGATATTATCATGATTTTGGAAGCAATGAAGATGGAAAATGAAATTCCAGCACCACAAGACGGAACGATTGCAAGTATTAATGCAAACGCTGGAAGCACTGTGGAAGCAGGGGATGTACTTGCTACATTAAATTAGTAGGTATTACCTTTCCGATTTATGATAATGGAGGTTATAATATGAATGTATTAGAAATATTAAAGAACCTCTGGGAACAAACTGCATTCACTTCCCTTCAACCGGGAAATTATTTAATGATAGTTGTTGCCTTTGTGTTTCTTTATTTAGCGATTAAGAAAGGGTATGAGCCATTGCTATTAGTACCAATTTCTTTTGGTATGTTATTAGTAAATATGTACCCAGATATTATGGCAGAGGGTGGACTTCTCCATTATTTCTTTTTATTAGATGAATGGAGTATCTTGCCATCTCTGATCTTTATGGGCGTTGGTGCTATGACAGATTTTGGACCATTGATTGCCAATCCAGCAAGCTTTTTGCTTGGTGCAGCAGCACAATTTGGTATTTTTAGTGCTTATTTCCTTGCAATTTTATTTGGATTTAATGATAAGGCAGCCGCTGCCATTTCTATTATTGGTGGTGCAGATGGTCCTACTTCTATTTTCCTTTGCGGAAAGCTTGGACAGACAGAATATATGGGACCAATTGCAGTAGCAGCATATTCTTATATGTCTTTAGTTCCAATTATTCAACCACCAATTATGAAGCTTTTGACAACGAAAGAGGAGCGAAAAATTAAGATGCAGCAGCTTCGTCCTGTTTCAAAGTTAGAAAAGATTTTGTTCCCAATTATTGTTACTGTCGTTGTTGTTATGGTACTTCCTACAACAGCACCACTGATTGGTATGCTGATGCTTGGTAATTTATTCCGTGAAAGTGGTGTTGTAAAACAGCTTTCTGAAACAGCAAGCAATGCACTTATGTATATTGTTGTTATTTTACTTGGTACTTCCGTAGGTGCTACAACAAGTGCAGAAGCATTTTTAAAA
Organism: uncultured Lachnospiraceae bacterium; assembly: GCA_910576895.1. Taxonomy (GTDB): domain Bacteria; phylum Bacillota; class Clostridia; order Lachnospirales; family Lachnospiraceae; genus MGBC100174. Next base: position 61,070 of record CAJTJZ010000015.1, read on the forward strand.
GGCACAACGTTAAAAATTGTTGCACTTGGTTTAATTGCATTTGCTGTTGGTACTGCTGCTGGCGTTCTTTTTGGAAAGATTATGTGTAAAGTGACTGGCGGTAAAGTAAATCCGCTGATTGGTTCTGCTGGCGTATCTGCTGTACCTATGGCAGCTCGTGTTTCTCAGAAGGTTGGTGCAGAAGCCGATCCTTCGAACTTCCTGCTAATGCATGCTATGGGACCAAATGTAGCAGGTGTTATTGGTACTGCAGTAGCGGCAGGTGTATTTATGGCTATTTTTGGAATTGTATAAAAGGAGGAAAAGAAAATGGCAGAACAGGTGAAAAAACCAGTAAAAATAACAGAAACAATTTTGCGTGATGCACATCAGTCGTTGATTGCCACAAGAATGACAACAGAACAGATGCTGCCAATTATTGATAAAATGGATAAAGTCGGTTATCATTCCGTAGAATGTTGGGGTGGTGCAACTTTTGATGCATCCTTGCGATTTTTAAAAGAAGATCCATGGGAAAGACTGCGTAAATTAAAAGCAGGATTTAAAAATACAAAACTGCAAATGTTATTCCGTGGACAAAATATTCTTGGATATAATCATTATGCAGATGATGTAGTAGAATATTTTGTACAAAAGTCTATTGCAAATGGAATTGATATTATTCGTATTTTTGATTGTTTAAATGATATTAGAAATTTGGAAACAGCAGTAAAGGCTGCAAATAAAGAAAATGGACATGCTCAAATTGCACTTTCCTATACATTAGGTGATGCTTATACTATGGAGTATTGGAAAGATATTGCAAAGAAAATTGAAGATATGGGTGCAAAATCCTTATGTATTAAGGATATGGCAGGTCTGTTGACACCATATCAGGCAACAGAACTTGTAACAGCATTAAAAGAATCGATTAGCATTCCAATTGATTTGCATACACATTATACTTCTGGTGTTGCTGCTATGACTTATTTAAAAGCAGTAGAAGCTGGTTGTGATATTATTGATACCGCAATGTCACCATTTGCTATGGGAACAAGTCAGCCTGCTACGGAAGTTATGGTAGAAACTTTCCGTGGTACAGAATATGATACGGGCTTTGATCAGAATTTATTAGCTGAAATTGCAGATTATTTCCGTCCAATTCGTGAAGATTGTTTACAATCAGGACTTATGAATACAAAGGTACTTGGTGTTAATATTAAAACACTGATGTATCAAGTTCCGGGGGGTATGCTTTCTAATCTGGTATCACAATTAAAAGAAATGCATCAAGAAGATAAATATGAAGCTGTATTAGAAGAAGTTCCTCGTGTTCGTAAAGATTTTGGTGAACCGCCACTGGTAACACCTTCTTCTCAAATTGTTGGTACACAAGCTGTACTCAATGTTGTTTCTGGTGAACGCTATAAGATGGTAACAAAGGAATCGAAAAAGCTTCTTTCAGGTGAATTTGGACAAACAGTAAAACCATTTGATCCGGAAGTGCAGAAAAAGTGTATTGGAGATACAAAACCAATTACTTGCAGACCAGCCGATTTAATTGAACCACAATTAGAACAGTTAGAAAAAGAAATGGCACAATATAAGCAACAAGATGAGGATGTTCTTTCTTATGCATTGTTCCCACAAGTTGCGTTGGATTTCTTTAAATATCGGGAAGCACAACAGACAAAAGTAGATGCTTCTATTGCAGATAAGGAAAATAAAGCGTATCCAGTATAAAGGAAAATAAATAGAATTATAAAGAGCTGAAGAAAGAGAATATCTTTGTTCAGCTTTTTGTTTTATTATGTAAATTTACATAAATAAAAATTTTCTATATTTATATATTTTTTAAAGAATTGGTACAGCCTTTTAATAAGATATTTATGGCTTGTTGTTGTTCTTTAGAAGCAATTCTATAAAGATTTAGGTAAAAAGTTTCCTCTTGTGTGATACGAGAATTATTTCCAGAAATAGAATCCGATGAAGAATTGCATCTTCCTAATAAATAGTCAACAGATGTTCCAAAAAAATCAGCAGTTTTTATTAAAAGCGTTTCATTTGCTTCTGAATATCCATTTTCATATTTACATATAGATTGTTGTGAAATATGAAGTAAATTAGAAAGGTCGCTTTGAGAAAGATGGTGGCTTGTTCTAAGAATTTTTAAATTTTTCATAGTTTTTATTCTCCTTTTTATAAAAAATGATACTATTATTATAATATTATAATAGAGTTAAGAACAGATTCTATAGAAGTTGTATAGGCATTCTATAGCGTTTAAAAGAAAAATTGAAAAAATAAGATAGATTTTTTTAATTTTTTATGATATAATAATACAAATTTATGATTTATAAGGTGGAAAATTTATGGATGGAAAATTAAGAAATATGGCATCAATATATATAGTAAAAGAAGATCAAATGTTATTACTTTACAGACAGGGAGGTCGTGTTGTAAATAATACTTGGATTGGTTCAGCAGGTGGACATTTTGAAGAATATGAGTTGAATGATGCGAAAAAATGTGTGCTTCGGGAATTGCAAGAGGAACTTGATATTACAGAGAATCAAATAGAAAATTTACAATTGCGTTACATAACATTGAGAAGAAGCAACGGAGAAATACGACAAAATTATTATTTCTTTGCAAATTTAAAAAAGGATATAGATAGGAATTTTTTTTCTAATGAAGGTATCAGTAAGTGGTTTTCTTTATCTGAATTAATCTATCTGGAAATGCCATTTACATCAAAATATGTAATAGAACATTATTTAAAATTGGGATGTAAAACAGATAAAGTTTATGGTGGAATTGCAGATGGCAAAAAGGTTATTTTTATTGAAATGCCAGAATTTTAATTTTATAACTCATATTTTTATGTATAATAAAAAAGTAGCAGCCATAATAGCAACTACTTGTTTTACGAGGATAGTGACATCAAGCTTTTATTTTAATCCCAGTTAATAGCTTCATGTGGTATAGTTTCACCGCTTTCTATTTCTTTTATTGCCTGATCTAGTTCCGCACGTTCTAATGGTGTGACTTTTGTAAAATCAGAATCCCATGCTAACACTAATTTTTCAATATATTTTGCGGCTTTTTTACTATATTCTATTTGCATTGTTTAAATCTCCTAGTGACTATTTTGCCATTTCTTTTATTGATATTTTTTAATATGATATACTTTTATGTATTGTTTGTCAATTTGTTTTTATTGTACTTTCAATAAATCTTTTGGACATAGATCTTAAAATTTGCTATAATAGAGAAGGAGCTTTTCTATATTATTTGTGAGGAAGGTAGGAGTATAAATAAATGAAAGAAAGAAAAGAGGCAATTGCTGTTTGTCTGACATATAAAGATGTTTATGAAGATTATCCATTTCAAGATAAAAATTGGTGTGTTATTCGGCATAAAAGTAATAAAAAAATATTTGCATGGATTTTTGATAAAGATGGTTATGTCTGGATTAATGTAAAAACAGATCCAGAATGGAGAGATGTTTTTAGACAAACATTTTCTTCCGTTATTCCTGCATATCATTTGAATAAGGAACATTGGAATTCGATTATTTTAGATGAAACTGTACCAGAAAAAGATATTAAGCGAATGATTTCGGAAAGTTATGATTTAACAGCACCAAAGAAAAAAATACATGCATTATAATATTTGTTAGCACTCATTTAAAATGAGTGCTAATTTTTTCTTGACATTTTAAAAAAGATGGTCTATGATATTTCATGATAAAAAATTATTTGAAATGGAGGAATTATTTATGGCAAAGGAACAGGGCAGCTTATCAATTAATTCAGAAAATATATTTCCAATTATTAAAAAATGGTTATATTCTGATCATGATATTTTTATTCGGGAACTTGTATCCAATGGTTGTGATGCAATTACAAAGGTAAAGAAGCTTGATATGATGGGAGAAATTACACTTCCAGACGATTATAAACCACAAATGCATGTGATTGCAAATCCAGAAGAAAAAACATTACAGTTTATTGATAATGGTATTGGTATGACAGAAGCAGAAGTAAAGGAATATATTAATCAAATTGCTTTTTCTGGTGCACAGGCATTTTTGGAGCAATATAAAGATAAGACAAATGAAGATCAGATTATTGGACATTTTGGACTTGGTTTTTATTCTGCTTTTATGGTAGCTGATAAAGTTACAATTGATACTTTATCTTGCAAACCGGGAGAAAGTGCTGTTCATTGGCAATCAGAAGGTGGTACTACCTTTGAAATGGACGAGTGTAGTATGGAGGAATTTGGTACAAGAATTACATTATTCTTAAATGAAGATTCCTATGAATTTGCAAATGAATATCGTGTAAAAGAAGTGCTTGCAAAGTATTGCTCTTTTATGCCAACAGAGATTTATTTTGAAAAAGCAAATGCAGAGCCAGAGTATGAAACAATTGATGCAGAAGACGTAAAGGATACAGATACTGTTATTGAAAATATTGTAGAGGAAGCAAAGACAGAAGAAAAGGAAAATGAGAATGGAGAAAAAGAAATTGTAGAAGTTTCCCCAAGAAAAGAAAAAGCAAAAATTGTGAAACGTCCAGTTCCAATTAATAATCCAAAGCCATTATGGACAAAGCATCCAAATGAATGTACTGAGGAAGAATATAAAGATTTTTATCGTGATGTATTCCATGATTATAAAGAACCTTTATTCTGGATTCATTTGAATATGGATTATCCATTCAATTTAAAAGGTATTTTATATTTTCCAAAGTTAAATACAGAGTATGACAATTTGGAAGGATTAATTAAATTATATAATAACCAAGTATTTATTGCAGATAATATTAAAGAAGTCATTCCAGAATTTTTAATGTTATTAAAGGGTGTTATTGATTGTCCAGATCTGCCATTAAATGTTTCCAGAAGTGCATTGCAAAACGATGGATTTGTAAAGAAAATTTCTGATTATATTACAAAGAAAATAGCAGATAAATTATCTGGAATGTTTAAAGTAGAAAGAGAAAATTATGAAAAATATTGGGATGATATTAGTCCATTTATTCGATTTGGCTGTGTAAAAGATGAGAAATTTTATGAGAAAATGAAGGACTATATGCTCTATAAAGATCTCGATGGAAAATATCTAACACTAAAAGAATATATAAAAGCTTCTAAAGGTGAAACAGAAGAAACGGAAAATGCAGAAAATACAACGGCAGAGAATACAGAAAATAATCATGAAGAAACAGAAACAATTACTGTAGAGCCTACAAAAGAAACAGAAACAGCAGCAGAAGATACAGAGAAAGAAAGCGATAGCGAAGAAGGCTCAGAAGAAAAAGAAAAGGATATTGTTTATTATGTAACCGATCCAAAACAGCAAAGTCAATATATTAATATATTCCGTGAACAGGGAATTAATGCTTTTGTTTTAACTCATAATATTGATCAACCATATGTACAAATGTTAGAACAAAAAGAAGAAAGCGTTCGATTCCAGAGAATTGATTCTGATTTAACAGATACCTTAAGAGAAGAAGTTTCTTCTGACGAGGAAGAAACAATGAAAAAAGAACAAGATGCATTAACGGAATTATTCCGCAAAGCATTAAAGAAAGAAAAACTGGAAGTGAAAGTAGAAAAGCTTAAGAATGAAAATGTTTCTTCTATGATTACACTTTCAGAAGATAGTCGCCGTATGCAAGATATGATGCGGATGTACAGTATGGGCGGAATGGGTATGGATGCTGATATGTTTGGAGGAGAAGGTCAAACTTTGGTGCTTAATTCGTCCAATAAGTTAGTACAGCGTATTTTTGAAAAGAAAGATGATGAAAATATTACAATGTTCTGTGAACATCTTTATGATCTTGCAATGCTTAGTCACAAACCATTGGAAGCAGAGGCTATGACAAAGTTTATTGCTCGTAGTAATGAAATGATGTTAAAGCTTGCAGAGTAAATGATGGGAGATAATATGGATAATACATTACAGACAATTTCGGAAAAGGCGGAAATTTTAATTGATGCACTTCCCTATATACGAGATTTTAATCAGAAAATTATTGTGTTAGAATATGGTCTGTCCGATGTTTTAGAGAAAGAACAAGAATATTTGGTAATGAAGGATATTGCATTATTAAAAACAGTTGGTATGAAGCCAATTGTAGTACATGGTACAAGGTGCTGATATTTTTCGAGAAAATAAACGAATGGCAAATTTAATTGAACAATTTGGCATAAAAGCAATTGGAGTTTGTGGTATTGATTTACAGACAATTCATATGATGCTTGATCATGATTATATTCCAGTTATTACACCAAATGATATTAATAATGAACAAGAAAATATTAATCCAGAAGCGACTGCCTGCGAAATTGCAGAAAAAATTCAAGCAGAAAAACTGATGTTTTTAACAAGACAAGCAGGTGTATTTGATGGAGATCATGTGATTCCATTATTAACACTTTCTGAT
>CAJTJZ010000016.1:0-38285 GCA_910576895.1 uncultured Lachnospiraceae bacterium
CGTACAGCTTTAGGGATTAAAAGCATTTAACGTTGAGTTTGCACCGTTCGCACGATACAAAGGGTATTCATTTCAATAAATTTTTATATATTTGTATATATTTTTGTGAATTTACCGTAACTGTTTAGTTACCCATTCATCAAATCTCAAATTTGAACGTGGATTTCCGAAACTATCATACAATAAATTTTGTAGAAATTCATCTTTTTATATATATAGAATTAATTTCTTTTAGCATTCCTTGTTTATAATAATCATATACATCTGTAGCATATAAGTATTCTTTATTTGATGATTTTTTAATAATAGCAAATGTATGTACTGGCATATTTTTCCTTTCTTAAATAAATTACATAATTTCTACATTTTTTTATTATATCATAAAAGCAATAGATTGTATATATTTTTTGCAAAAAATTTGTCTTTTCGATTGCAGAATAGGAAAAATCAATTTATAATAAAAATGCTACTATTCATTATTGTATTAAAAAATAAGGAGAATCTTATGGAACAAATTGCAAGCTTTACAATTAATCATTTAAAACTTCTTCCGGGAATTTATGTTTCCAGAAAAGATACCATTGGTAAGGAAGTCATTACTACGTTTGATATTCGTATGACACGTCCAAATTTTGAACCCGTTATGAATACTGCAGAAATTCATACCATAGAACACCTTGCAGCTACTTTTTTAAGAAATCATAAAGAATATGGCTCAAAAACTGTTTATTTTGGACCAATGGGCTGCCGTACTGGATTTTATGTTATTTTTGCTGGAGATTTATCTTCTAAAGACATTGTTCCTATTATAACGGAACTGTTTACCTTTATTCGTGACTTTGAAGGAGATGTGCCGGGAGCTGCTGCCATAGAATGCGGCAATTATCTTGATATGAATCTTCCTATGGCAAAATATCTTGCCAAAAAATATTTAAACGAAGTGTTAGAAAATATTGGAGAAGATAGACTCATTTATCCAGAATAGAAAAAAGGTATTTTTTATTATGAAAAAATTCAATATTACAGGACTTTGTGTACCCAATCGACACTATATGGTTGATATTAGCAGTCGAGTAAAAGAAATTTATCATATGGTAGATGAGGGAGATTATTTTACTATTCATCGTGCTAGGCAATATGGTAAAACAACAATATTAACAGCATTAGCAAAAGCACTGACAAAAGATTATCTTGTTGTAAACATGGATTTTCAAGCTTTAGGAAATGATTCTTTCCAAAAAGAAACTATCTTTTCTCTTACTTTTGCAAATTATTTTATAGAAGTAATAGAATGGAGTTATCCTCATCTTTCCAAAGAATTAGAGCAAACACTCGAATCGCTAAAACAAGCAATCAATCAAAAACCGGAATTATTTACATTGTATGAGTTATTTCAATATTTAACAGCCATTTGTAAGGCATCTTTAAGACCAATTGTTTTAATTATAGATGAAGTAGACAGTGCAAGTAATCATCAAGTTTTTTTAGATTTCCTTGCACAATTAAGAAATTACTATTTGAAAAGAAATGCTATGGAATTTCCTGCATTTCAATCCGTAATTTTGGCAGGGGTATATGATATTAGAAACCTCAAAAGAAAATTACGACCAGAAGATGATCATACAGGAAATAGCCCTTGGAATATCGCAGCAGATTTTACGATTTCTATGGAATTTAATCAAGATGACATTATAGGCATGTTAAAAGAATATGAATCCGATTATCATACAGGAATGGATATAACAAAAATATCATCCTTATTGTATGAATATACTTCTGGTTATCCCTTTTTAGTTTCTAAACTATGCAAACTTATGGACGAACAAATAGAAACACAAGAGGAACTTTTAGATAAAACAGCTATATGGAAAAAAGAGGGATTTTTAAAAGCAGTAAAACTATTATTAAATGAAAAAAATACATTATTTGAATCACTTATTAATAAATTAACGGACTATCCTAAAATGCGTGAAATGATGATTTCTTTATTATTTCAAGGAAATAAGATTGCTTATCATCCATTCAATAAGCTTATAGAAACAGCAGAAATGTTTGGTTTTATAAAAAATAATAATGGAAATATTATTATTTCTAATCGTATTTTTGAAATGGCATTATATAATTTATTTTTATCAGAAGAAATGATAAATAGTATTCTTTCCAAAGAAGCTCTTCAAGATAAGAATCTGTTTATTCAAAATGGACATTTGAATATGAAACTCGTTTTAGAACGATTTGTAACACATTTTGATGATTTATATGGAGATCAGGGACAAAAATTTTATGAAGAAGATGGAAGACGATATTTTCTTCTCTACCTTATGCCTATCATTAACGGAGTTGGAAATTATTATATAGAAGCACAAACACGCAATATGGAAAGAACAGATATTATTATAGATTACAGAGGAGAACAATTTATAATTGAAATGAAAATTTGGCGAGGAAATGCCTATCATCTAAGAGGAGAAACACAACTACTAGATTATCTTAATTACTATCATTTAAAAAAGGGATATATGCTTAGTTTTAATTTTAATAAAACAAAAGATATTGGAATAAAAGAAATTTCTTTTGGAGATAAAATTTTGATAGAAGCTGTAGTTTAAGAAATGAAAGCTGTTGTATTAAACGATATTTTTTCTTAATGCAACAGCCCTATTTTTCTATTTTAAAAAACGCTTCATTTCTGCTGTAATTACTGTTTTTACATCTTCAAAATCTACGGTTGACTGATAACTACCTTTTTTTTCTGTTTCCTGTTCTAAATCTATCTCTTTCTTTTCTACCATTTCTTCCCTTTTTGGTTTCTTTTCTTCTGGTTTTTCTATTTCCTCTCCATTTTCTTCTAGTTCCTTTTGTGTTTCTTCCAAAAGCATTTCTGTTTCCTCTGCTATTTTTGTTGTAGGCTCTGGCTGTATCTTCTCTTTCTTTTTTTCTTCTTTTTCTCGTTCTTCTTCCTGTGTTGGAAGGCTTTGATATTGAAGTGATTTTGTAAATTCTATATGCTCTTTTTGTATTCCCATTGTCTTTTTTAATACTTTTTCCATCATTCCAAGTTTTTTTGCCTTTGGAATATTGGGATTTTGTGAAATGCTTTTTGCTTCTGCCATAAACTGACCCATTTTATTCATTTTAAGTCGTTCTACATCTTCTTTTGTTTTACAGTTTTTTAATTGTTTTTTATAATTTTCCATTTCCCTTCTGATTTCTTCATATGCTTTATATGCTTCTGGATCATTTTTCTTTAAATATTCAATCTCATCTAATGTTAAATCAGCTCCCGCTTTTAATTTCGCATCTATTTCCATTTTAGGACGCTGTTCTCTTATTCGCCGCATATCTTCTTCATATTGACGAAGCTGCCGCATCTCTGGTGTCAGATCCTTTTCCTCTTCTTTTTGTTTTGTTTCTTCCTGTTTCATCCATTTATTATTTATCTGTTTTAATTTTGAATGATCAAAAATTGATCGAATGACCATAACAACCCCATCCTTTCTTATCATAGTATATATTATATCGGCATCTGTCTTTTACAAAATAAGATTTTACTATTGAAATAAAAACTTTAAATTTCCGTTTACATACGTATTTTTACGTGTTATAGTAAATAAGCAATAATCAATGGAGGTTTTTTATTATGAAAAAATTATTTTATCCTGCATTATTTCATAAGGCAGAAGAAGGTGGTTTTTGGATTTCTTTTCCAGATATTCCAGAATGCCTTACACAAGGTGACGATATGACGCAAGCTTATGAAATGGCTGTAGATGCACTTGGTCTTGCATTAGTTTGTCGTGAAAAAGAACAACGACCTTTGCCTACTCCTTCAGAACCAACTGCAATCGCATTAGAACCTGATTCTTTTCTTGTTGTAATTGAATTTGATATGCTTGCCTATAAAAAACGCACAAATTCTCGTGCAGTAAAGAAAACCTTAAGTATTCCAGAATGGTTAAATGAAGCTGCTATAAATATGAATTTAAACTTTTCTCAAATATTACAAGAAGCACTTCTTTCCAAAATACAAATGTAAATTTTTACAAAATAGAATTATTATAAAAAGGCTTTTTTAACTTATTTTCTCTATTTGTACGTTAAAAAAGCCTTTTTTATTCTTTTCACTCTCTTTATCAATCCATTAAAACATATATGATTTTTCATATATATTTATATGTTTTTTAAAATATTATATTGCATTTTTCTAATTTCCATCATATACTCTGCTAAGGAAACAGCGAAACACTGTTGATACATAATTTTTTTATTGATAGAAAGGATGTTATAATTATGAAAAAAACAAGAAATAAACTGATAAAATTAACTTCTCTGCTTCTTGCAGGTTCTTTATTACTTAGTGGCTGTGGTGATTCCGGGAAAGATAACAATTCCAATGCTGAAAATACAAATTCTGATAATAAATCATCGGCTGCAATTGAAATTACCAATGTTTCTTATGATCCAACAAGAGAATTTTATGAACAATATAATAAAATCTTTACAGAATATTGGAAAAAAGAAAAAGGGCAAGATGTAAAAGTAACACCTTCTCATGGTGGTTCTGGCTCTCAAGCACGTTCTGTTATTGAAGGTAATGAAGCAGATGTTGTTACACTTGCATTAGCACATGATATTACAGCAATTGAAGAAGCTGGACTTATTGAATCTGGCTGGATTGATGAATTTGAAGGAAATAGTTCTCCTTATACTTCTACGATTGTTTTTCTTGTAAGAAAAGGCAATGAAAAAAATATTAAAGACTGGGACGATTTAGTACGTGATGGTGTAGAGATTATTAATCCAAATCCAAAGACTTCTGGTGGTGCTTGTTGGAATTTCCTTGCTGCATGGTCTTTTGCTTCTAATCTATATAATGATGATGAAGAACAGGTGAAAGATTTTATGGCAAAACTCTTTAAAAATGTCATTGTTCTTGATTCTGGTGCACGTGGTGCTACTACAACGTTTGTTGAAAATGGGCAGGGAGATGTTTTAATTGCATGGGAGAACGAAGCTTATCTTTCTGTAAAAGAGCATCCAGATGAATATGAAATTGTAACTCCTTCCATTAGTATTAAAGCAGAGCCTTCCGTTGCTGTTGTCGATTCTATTGTTGATGAGCGTGGTACTAGAGAAGTTTCCGAAGCTTATTTACAATATCTTTATACAGACGAAGCACAAAGACTTGCAGGTGAAAATTTCTACCGTCCAAGCAATGAAGATATCTTAAAAGAATTTTCAGATACTTTTGACCTTAATATCAGTATGGTAAGTATTGATGACTTCGGCGGATGGGATCAGGCATATAAAGATTACTTTGATGATGGAGCTATCTTTGATCAAATTTATGAAGGCTAAAAATCTTTTTAACCTTATAGAATGCCTTTGCTATCCTATTGATAAAAATAAAGGAGAATTATACTATGCAGCAAACCATTACAATTACAAAAGTGAAGAATCCAAATGGTGCTAGAGTCATTCCGGGATTTGGGCTTTCTATGGGTGTAACCATTACTTTTTTAAGCCTTGTTGTTTTAATTCCTCTTGCCTCCCTATTACTTTGTGCTGCCAAACTTTCTTTTTCTGATTTTATTACAATTGTAACAAGCCGTTCTGTTATGTGTGGCTATGGCGTCAGTCTATCTTGTGCATTATTTGCAGCCCTTATAAACTGTATTTTTGGTCTAATTCTTGCATGGATTTTAGTACGATATAACTTTCCTTATAAGCGTTTTTTAGATGGACTGATTGAACTGCCATTTGCATTACCGACAGCAGTTGCTGGCATTTCTCTAACTTCCATTTATTCTGACGGTGGTTGGATTGGTGGGTTATTTGATAAATTTGGAATAAAAATTTCTTATACACGAACAGGAATTACCATTGCTATGATTTTTATTGGTATTCCTTTTATTGTGCGAGCTGTACAGCCAGTATTAGAATCCCTTGATCGTGAATATGAAGAAGCAGCGGATATTCTCGGTTCTAACTCTTTCAATACATTTTGTAAAGTTATTTTTCCAGAAATTTTCCCTGCACTTCTTGGTGGTTTTGGCTTAGCACTTGCTCGTGGAATTGGAGAATATGGAAGTGTTGTATTTATTGCTGGAAATATTCCATTTAAAACACAAATTGCTCCACTGCTTATTATGAGCAAACTAGAACAATATAAGTATGAAGATGCTACTGCAATTGCACTTGTACTTCTTGTGATTTCCTTCCTGATTATGATTGTGATTAATACACTTCAAGGACATTTATATAAAATTATTAAACGATAAATAAGAAAGGAGTCTCTTTTCATGAAATCCTCGAAATCTTCCATACAAGAAATTGATACTCTTGTAGAGATTCCAAAAGTTCTTCCGCCAGAACAACATAGAGAGCCAAAAAGTGTCCGCTATACCTTAATTGCTATTGGAACATTTTTTGTTATTATTATGTTAATTCTTCCACTTTTACAAGTAATGATTGCTGCATTTCAAGAAGGTTTTCAGGCATGGCAATCGGCTGTTTTTGATGAATATACAATCAAAGCACTACAGCTTACTTTACTTGCTACTGTCTGTGCTGTTGTAGTCAATACAATTTTTGGTGTTTTTGCAGCATGGGCACTTTCCAACTATAATTTTCGTGGAAAAAGAATTTTACTGTCTTTGATTGATATTCCATTTTCCGTATCTCCTGTTGTGGCTGGTCTTATGTATATCCTAACTTATGGACGACTTGGCTGGATGTATGATTTTTTAAATGCACATAATATTAAAATTGTATTTGCTGTACCGGGTGTTATCCTTGCCACAATTTTTGTTACCTTTCCTTATGTACTGCGTGAAATTATGCCAGTATTAAATACAAGGGGCAAAGATGAAGAAGAAGCTGCTGCCCTTTTTGGTGCAGGTACTTTTCGTATTTTTATGAAAGTAACCTTTCCGCATATTCGTTGGGCACTTTTATATGGCGTTGTTCTTTGTACTGCAAGAGCACTTGGTGAATTTGGTGCTGTTTCTGTATTATCTGGTCATAGGCGTGGTGAAACAAATACCTTGCCGCTTCAAGTGGAAATTTTATATAATCAATTTGATACGGCGGCTGCCTTTGCTGTTTCTTCCATTCTAGTAGCACTTGCCATTATTATTTTAATTATACGAAATATTGTAGAGGCTAAAAAGGATGCATCCATTTAGCAGAAAAGAGGGTTTTTATGTATGTAGAGATGAAAAATATCAATAAAACATTCAACAATTTCCAAGCCTCCAATATGGTGAGCTTTGGAATTGAAGAAGGTACACTTGCTGCACTGCTTGGGCCAAGTGGCAGTGGTAAAACAACGATTCTTCGTATGCTTGCTGGCCTTGATTACCCAGATTCTGGTGAAATTTATATTAATGGTACTTTAGTAAATAAACTGCCTGCAAGCAAACGAGGTATTGGATTTGTTTTTCAAAATTATGCACTTTTCCGCTATATGACAGTATATGATAATATTGCTTTTGGCTTAGAAACGCAATTAAAGAAACAGAAAAAAAGTCGGAAAGAACGCAAAGAAATCTTAGATGCACGTGTTGATGAATTATTAAAATTAACAAGTTTAGAGGGATTAGAAAAACGCTATCCGGGACAGCTTTCTGGTGGTCAAAAACAACGAGTTGCCTTTGCTCGTGCCCTAGCACCAAATCCACAGATTTTATTATTAGATGAACCATTTGCCGCTATTGATGCAAAAGTTCGAAAAGAATTGCGTACATGGCTAAAGGAAATGATTTCAAGAGTTGGTATTACTAGTATTTTTGTTACCCATGATCAAGATGAAGCTATGGAAGTTTCTGATCAAATTATTATTACAAATCATGGACGTGTAGAACAAATTGGAACACCAGAAGAAATTAAAACAAAACCAGCAACCGATTTTGTAAAAGATTTTATTTCTTAAATCAAATTTACAAGAAGTCAAGCAAACCATGAAAAAATAAGAGGCATTACAAGAAATACCTCTTATTTTTTCTTATTTTCTATGATTCCTCTATTTTCGATATCATTGTAAAAAATTCCTGCATTAAAGGACTGATATATTTACTTTCATGATAGATAATACTATATTGTCGTTTAAAATCAATTCCTTCAATTTGAAAAGGTACAACCTGATGATGACGAATCTGGCTTTCCAGCATACGTTTTGGCAATACAGAAATCCCAATTTCTGCAATCACACCATTTAAAAGTGCTGTTGTACTTGTGCTTTCCCAAATAGGCAAAACATGAAAACCATGCCTTGCAAAAGACGATTCTACAAATTCTCTTGTACCACTATTTGATTCCCGAAGCAAAAATTTCTGTTCCTGTAATTCTTTGATTGTAATTGCCTCCCCCCTATTTGCAAACGAATGAAAACGTCCGCAAATAGGAAGCAGTTCATCATCTAAAAATTTTATCTTTACAATTTTATTAGAATGTATATTTCCTTCAATTAATGCAAAATCTAGTCTGTTTTCTAATACCATTGTCTCAATTACATCAGAACTATCAATCATCAATTTCATATCTGCCTCTGGAAATAGCTTGGAAAATTTTTTCATATATTCTGGCATAAGACAAACTCCAATGCTAATGCTAGAACCAATTCGCAGCTTTCCCACCTGATTCCAATTTTTGATTTCATAGTCCATTTCTTCATATAGTTCTACTAGACGAGATGCATATTCATATAATTTTTTTCCAACCTCAGTACTACGAATACTGCGTCCATAGCGTTCAAACAGCTTTGTATCATAATATTGTTCTAGTTCCTTTACTGCAAGACTGACAGCAGGTTGTGTCATAGAAAGCCTTTGTGCTGCATGTGTAATACTTTTTTCTTGATATACCATTACAAAAATCCGAAGATGCTTTAATGTCATCGTATTTTTTGCTCCATTACTTCTTTACACCCCAAATTGTCTTATTATTTCCAATTGCTGTAAATGTCATAACATACTTTGCTTCTTCTGATTCATCATGCTGACGGAAAAAGACACCATAGTATTTTTCTTCTCCAATCGTAAACTCTGCCTGATAACTATCATCTGCTTCTGCCCAAGTACCTTCTACATCACCAGAAATTGTTCCATCTTCTTTTAATGAAATATTTTGTACTTCTATCATTTTTTCTCTATCACATTGAATACCATGATTTACAAACTCATAATCACCAACAATGGATTCTTTCTTATAGCCAGTTTCAGAAATTTTATCTCCTCTATTTTCAAATACGGCTGTTACAGGCCAATCCTGACTATTCATAAATTGTTGATGTACTCGTACTTCATGTGGATTTGGATTCTTTTCAAAACGTGTATGATAGAACAAATATCTAGAACCATCCTCATCAAGCAAAGCAGAATTATGTCCACAAGAACGATAACCACCCATTGCTTTTTCCTCAAAAGCAGAGAATGTATAATTTCCCATTACTTTAATACCATAATCATTATGTCCAATATTTCCCGGAAGTGCTGCATTATTTCCTTTGGAATCAAGATATGGTCCTTGCGGTGTTTTAGAACGGAATAGTCGCATATTATAACCACTAAATGCATCTAAATATTCATAGGTTACATATAAGTAAAAATAATCTGTTTCTTTATCATAGATAATATAAGGTCCTTCCCCAGAAGCTGTATAGCCGCCTGCAATTCTTGTACCAAAGTAACTATCTACAATACGGAAATCTTCTGTTTTTTCACTCTTTCCCGGATAAATTGCCTCTCCTGTTTCTTTATTCATTTCCAAAACATAAATGCCGCCAGACCAAGAACCATATACCATCCACATCTTTCCTTCTGTATCATAGAATATTTCTGGATCAATAGCATTTGGTGCATAGGAATTATTATATTCTGTTACTCCTCGAAACCAATCATCATTAATGCCATCTAGTTTTCCTTCTTCTATCAGCTTTGGAATATTTGTATTTTCATAACATTTATTAATCTTACTATCTCTATCATATGCTTCTTCCTTTGTAAATCCAGAATAAATAATCGTATCTACATAAGTATAAGGTCCTTCAATTTCCTGTGATATGGCATACCCAATACAAGAACGAATTGCTGTTGATGAAGTACAATAATAAAGCATATAAGCACCTTTGCTTCCATCTTCATTCACATAATCTGGATTCCAAAAAACATCAGGTGCCCAAACAGCAAAACCGGTTTTGCAATCACTATCATGATCCCCTGCCCATTTAAAAGAACCCTTTAAATTCTTTTGTAATTTACCATACAATGGATTTCCTACCGAAGTATATCCATTTGCAATATAAGCCCAATTTAATAAATCTGTTGACTTTGCTGCTGCAATATGACTACCAAATACATAATAAGTATCCTTATCTTTTACAATAGAAGGATCGTGTACCGATACTCGTTTTTCAAGTGCAATTGGCTCTGTCTCTGTCCCACTTTCCTCTCGGTCGGAAGCTCCGGGAGTTAGCTCCTTTTCTTCTTGTTGATCTTCCTCTTTGTTTTCTTCTTCTGTACCTTTGCTTTCCTCTTTGGAATCATCTCCATTTTTATCCTTTTGTTGATCAGCATCCGATGAAACTGGCTTTTCCCCATTAGAAGAACATCCTGTAAAGGATACTGTTGCCACACCTGCAAAGAATGCTATGGCAAGAAACATACCTTGTTTTCTCATAAATTACATACCTTCCTTTCTTCTACTTGATTTTAAATTTTTCAGCATTTTGTGTCAGGTTATTTGAAATCGTAACAAGTCTTGCTACGGCCTCCCTGCATTCGTCTAGTATCTTACTTAGCTGCTCCATAGATGCTGATGTTTGTTCAGAGCTTGCTGCATTTTCCTCTGCTACCGCAGATAGGCTGCCAATTCCATCCATAACACCTGTTCTTGACTGTGCTATATTTGCAATCTCGCCTGTTATAATTTCAATTTCCCTTACCACCTGTTTTACTTCCTCATCCAATTGCTTAAATGCATCTCTTGTTACACCAAGCTTTTCATATTGGATATGGATTTCATCAACAACTCCATTCATAATTTCAACACTATGATCGGAATTGGAAATCAGAGTTGTTACAATCTCTCTGATTTGCGAAGCAGATTGACCAGATTGTTCTGCTAGTTTTCTAATCTCCTCTGCAACTACTGCAAAACCTTTTCCCTGCTCTCCTGCACGTGCTGCTTCAATACTAGCATTTAAAGAAAGCATATTTGTT
Source organism: uncultured Lachnospiraceae bacterium (assembly GCA_910576895.1). Lineage (GTDB taxonomy): Bacteria > Bacillota > Clostridia > Lachnospirales > Lachnospiraceae > MGBC100174. Next base: position 11,220 of record CAJTJZ010000016.1, read on the forward strand.
TGACTGGCAATATCAGCAATCATATCAGTTGCAGAACGAATATCCATCGCTGACTGATTTGTTAAATTTGTCTGATTTTGTACCTCATCAATCGAACTTTGTGCTCTTGTACTAATCTCAATTAATTCTTTTAATGTACTTCCAGCCATATCATTATTTTTTTTCATTCTATTTGCACTTTCACTAAGCAAATCTACACCATCACTTGTTTTTGTAATTGCTTCACTCATAACTTCCAGACTGCTGCTCACTGTCTGTGTATCTTCTGCCTGATGAACAGAACCCCTTGCCATTTCATCTACTGCAATATTAATATTATCAATAGATTCCCCAATGATATCAAAATTCTTTTTAAACTCTACAGAAAAGCTATCTAAATCATGCATGGAATTAATAATATTATTTAATATTTGTGCAAATTTTTGTACTAAAGAACCAATTGCATTTGCAATTCTTCCTATTTCATCTCTTCGATTTAATAAACGCTCTGGCAATATAAAATTCAATTCACCATCTGCCACACGATTCAAATTATTTACTGCCTCAATAATTGCTCGTACAAGTTTTAATACAATAACAATTGCAAGAATACAGAAAACAATCATTAAAGCAACCATAAGTAAGCTTGTATTTGTTAATTTTGTCTTATAACTATCAATTACTATTTTCTCTGGAATTGCCATCATTAAAATAGCTTCGCCGCCTTCTGCCTCCAAATTACTAAAATATCCAAAATAATTGGCATTTCCTACTTTTACAGAAGAAAGAAAGAACCCCTCGGCTAATTGATCTTTTTTTACTCTTTTATCTAAGGAAAAACTACCAACATTTGCTCCTGAATTATCTTTAATTGATGTTGATACACTTTGATCATTCCAAAAAACAGTAATATCTACCGCTGTATTTTCTGCAAATTGTTGAATAAACTGACTACTTTCTGACAGATTTACTTCTCCTTTATAAAGACTACCATCTCGATATTGCATTTTATCACCAGAAATATTACTTAAATCCAAACTCATTACATAAGTCATACCCTTTAATTCATATTGAACAAGTTTTGCTGATGTTACTTTTACTACATCACGTATACTTATATTTGCAAAAAGTACAAAAATAAGCATTGGTATTAATAAAAGCAATATCATTTTTGTTAAAATATTAACACCCTTCCTTGATGTCAATTCTTTTATTTTTTTATCCTTCTCCATCTTTTTTCCCTCATTTCTATAAATTTTTATAAACAATTTTTATTTATAAACGGTGATTTCATCTCCAAATACACCAAATTTAAAACGAATGAAAAATAATAAAAGCAAATGAATTGGGTAAATTGCATAAAAAAAATATTTCCATTGTTTTCCTCTTGCCCCATTATAACACTCCATAGGAATCACTGCGGCTGCCCCAAATACCTGCAAGCTTCCCTGTAAAAAGTTTAAAAAAACAACTACAATATGTCTTGCTAATCTCTCCTGATAACAAAAATAAATTCCTGCAATCTGCATAATACCAAACATACCATAATCAACAGAAAAAAACTGTGCTATTCCACTAAATGCCATAAAAAAAAGGAAGCAAAAAATAGGTGCATCTTTTTTTTTCTGCATTAGTTTTATCATTAATAATCCAAGAAATAATGTAAAAAAAACATTTTGTCTGGATGGAAAAAAAAGATTTCCTTTTACTAAATTATAAGGAATTTCTGATAAAATTGCAAAAATTCCAAGAGAAACTGCATATTTCCAAAAACAATGTGTATGATAAAACCCTTCTACTAACAAAAAACAATAGATAGGAAATGCAAGTCGTCCAATACTTCTCATAAAAGTATACATTATTGGATAAGCACTACGGCTAATTAATACCATAGCAGTATGATCGATTATCATAGAAAATAATGCAATCCATTTTAACTGGCTTCCTGACAGGCATTGCCATGGTTTCATCTTACCATTTTTTTCTATTTCTTTTTTACTATTTTCCATATCAACTCCTTTCCTTCCTCTCTATTTTTTTTCCTTATTTTTGTCTTCTTCTATCTGAAATAATCGAATCTGTTCATATAATGGTTTTCTTACCTTTTTTCTAGTAATTTCTGCTAAATGCAAGGCTGTCATATCAATAAAATTTGCTTTTATGGGATCTTTTGCAAGTTTTTCTGCAAAAAAGGAAACAAGTGCATTGGTATTTTTTTCTTCTTCCATATCAATAAAATCTACAAGAATCACTCCTGATAGATTGCGAAGTCGAATTTGTACTGCAATTTCTTTTGCTGCTTCCAGATTTATTTTATAATAAGCAGCCTCCGTATCTTTTTTCTTTCCTACTGCCTTTCCGCTATTGACATCAATCACTGTCAATGCTTCAGTCGGCTCAATCACAAGATAAGCACCCGATGGAAGCCAAACTTTTTGTCGCAATGCTTTTTCTAGTTTTGCTTCTAGTCCATAAAGATTCCAAAGGCAAATCATGGAATCTTGATAAAAACGCAGTTTCTCTTTATCTTCTGGCTGAAAGCTTTCCAAATAATTCATTACACGTTCATAAATTTGTCTATCATCTGTAATAATTTCCAAAGACTGTTTTTTCCTACTATCTCTAATATCTGTAATAAAATGTTCTGGTGCTTCAAAAACACAAGAAAAACAAGCACTATATTCGGCTTTTTGTCGAACTTTTTTATATTCCTTTCTTAGTCTATCAATCTCTGCTACTATTTCAGAGTCCAAAGCATTGACTGCATTTGTCCGCAAAATAAAACCATATTCTTCATTTTTATAAGGTTCTAAAAGTTTATATAATCGTTTTCTTTCTGTTTTTTCTTTTATTTTTGAGGAAATACCAATCATTGTTTTCCCATAGGTTAAAACAACATATCTTCCTGTAAAATTAAGATGAATGGTAAGATTTACAGGCTTTGTTTTTACTGCTTCTTTTGAAATCTGTACTAATAATTCATCTCCTTGATGCACTTCCTGATTTTTTTTTGGATTTAAAAAAATAGGTTGTTTTAGCTTTTCCAAAGAAAGATAACCCTTTTGTTTCTCTCCAATTTCTATAAAAGCAGCTTGAATATTTGGAACAATATTTTTTACTTTTCCAATAAAAATATCTCCAAGCTTTGCCGTCTGTTCTAATTCTACTATCTGCTCTTGTTTCTCTGCTTTTTCTTTTCTATCTATCCTTGATCTATCTTGCTCAATATCTATTTGAACAAGATGCTCTGATTCTAAAACTGCTGAAATAAAACAACCATACTTTCTTGTAATAAGATACTTTTTTACAACTTCTTCCATATATTTATCCATCCTGAATGCTCTTTTATTGATATTTCCATAATGGAACTAAGTTTCTTTTTTCTTCTTTTCCTGCAATATCAGCATATGTTTCCAATCTATGAATCTGAAAAGCAAACAAAGGACTTTCCATTCCAAGCCATTCACAAAATGCTTCCATTACAAGATCTGGCTTTAAATTACAGCTACTGCCACAAGAAAGACGCAAATAAGCAATCGGCAGAAGATGATCTTCAAAAATTCTTTGTGTTGGACAGATAGGTTCTTTCTTTTCTTTTTGCTTTTGCTGAAATTCTTCCATCGTAAGTCCCATACCATAGATCATTGGCAAAATATCAAGTTGCTGCATTGACCGCTTTGTTTTTTTTGTAATAAACAATTCTTTCTGACTAATAAATTCCGAAAATCGCTCCATAGGGACTACTTTATTACTACAACGAATATTAATACAATAATCAGCGGCTGCTACGAGTGCCATCGAAGGTTTTTGTTTCTCTTTTTGAATATCCATACGAAGAAAACGAATTTCTTGATTCATTTCTCGATTAATACTATTTAAAAATTCCTTTTCTTCTTGCACTGTATTTACTTGCAAGTCAAGATAGTCCCCTTCACTTGTATCTCCAAGACCAAGCGGAGCTGCAAAGGAAAGAAGCTGATGTGGACTATATCCTTTTGAATATGCTACATCAATTCCAGCACGCCGCAATGCTTTCTGAACATACCGCATTAAATCAAGATGACTAATAAATTTCATGCTTCCTGCTTTGCTAAATTTAATACGAAGCTTTTTACTCTCCACTTTTTCTTCCTAGCCTCATTTCTCATTTTTTATCTGTTTTTGATACATATCCCTATTTGATACTTTCCTGCTCCACAGCCACTACAAGCAAGCCGACAATTTTTGGTTACTTTTTCCTGTTTTGCATTTTCATACTCTTTCCAAAGAAATTCTTTTGTAGGTCCTGCATCAATAAAATCCCAAGGAAATAATTCCTTATATTCTCGTTCTCTTGTTGTATAAAAGAAAGGATCAATGCCTTGTTCTGAAAATGATTGCATCCATCTATCATAATGAAAATATTCTGACCATGCATCAAATAAACAGCCTGCCTGATAAGCAGAAAGAAGCACAGCTCCTATTCTTCTGTCACCTCTTGCAAAAACACCTTCTAACATGGTAAGCTCTGCTTCATGCCAATGATATGCAATACTTTTTTTATTTAATTGCTCCTTAAACTTTTCATTTAAAAATCGTTGTTTTTCTAAAAATTCTTCTGAAGTACACATTCGTACCCACTGAAATGGTGTAAACGGTTTTGGAACAAAAAAAGAGGTACTTGACAGTATCTGCACTTTTCCATTTCTTTGTTCTTTTGGAATCGAATAATATTCTCTTGCAATTTTATCAGATAAAATTGCAATCCCTTCAATATCTTCTTCGTTTTCTGTTGGCTGTCCTAACATAAAATACAATTTTACACGATTCCAACCACTTAAGAATGCCTTTTTAGCACCTTCTAAAATTTCTTTTTCCGTAAGTCCCTTATTAATCACATTTCGCAATCTCTGTGTTCCTGCTTCTGGTGCAAATGTCAGACTACTTTTTTTAATATCTTGTACTTGTTTCATGACATTTAATGCAAAAGAATCAATTCGTAGAGATGGAAGTGAAATATTTACTCCTTTTTTTCCAAATTCTTCTATTAAATAATAAACTAACTCTGGCAAACGGCTATAATCGCTGGAACTTAAAGAACTAAGCGATATTTCTTCTTGCCCTGTTGCTTTTAGCATTTCTTTTGCCTGTCTTTTTAAAAATTCAATATCACGCTCTCTTGTTGGTCGGTAAATCATTCCTGCCTGACAAAAGCGGCAGCCACGAATACAACCACGCTGAATTTCTAATACAACACGATCTTGTACTGCTTTTATATATGGAACTAACGGTTTTTTTGGATAATATGTATTACTTAAATCAAAAACTACTTGTTTTTTTATCTTTTCTTTTGCAATTCCTATATATTCTTTTTTAGGTAAAAAGGAGCGAAGCATTCCATCTTCATAATATTCTGCCTGATAAAACTGCGGTACATAAATTCCTTCAAGACTTGCTGCCATTTTTAGAAAATCAAGCCTGCTGCCATGCTCTGCTTTATTTTCTTTATATTTATCAAGTAATTCAAAATAAATGGTTTCCCCTTCTCCTATATAAAATAAATCAAAAAAATCCGCTAATGGCTCTGGATTGTAAGCACAAGGGCCACCACCAATGACAATGGGATCACACTCTTTTCTATCCTTCGCATAAAGTGGAATTTGACTAAGATCAATTACTTGAAGTACATTTGTATAACACATTTCATATTGAAGTGTAATTCCTAAAAAATCAAATTCCTTTAATGGGTCTTGTGATTCCAATGCAAATAATGGAATCTTTTTTTTCCTCATGATATGATCTAAATCAATCCAAGGAGAATAGACACGTTCACACCAGATATCTTCTCTTTGATTTAACATATCATATAAAATTTGGATTCCTAAATGTGACATACCAATTTCATATACATCTGGAAAACACATACAAAAACGGATTGCTACTTTGTCCTTTTCTTTGATTATTACATTTGTTTCTTTCCCTATGTAACGTGCCGGTTTTTCCACAGAAAGTAAAATCTCCTCCGGCAAAGCCAGTTTTCCCATAACTGTTTTGTTCCGCCTTTCTTTGCATAAAAAGATATGCCTGCTGCAAAGCAGACATATCCTTGCAAGCGATACTTTATTATATCAGAATTTAACATCAGAAACAAGAGTTATTCCGCTAATAACTGATTAAAAAATTCGTCAATAATGGCATCTAAATAAGAATCATTTTCTATATGAAATTCTTTTTGAATCATTTTTTTAATTGCTTCTGATTGTTGAAAAAAATTTGCTTCTTTGGAAATAGCTGGATCAGAAAGACTATCAAGCAATTCCTGTGTAACTTTTTTTTCCATCCATTGATTGATTTCCTTTGTTAAGCTTTCTTCCTCTGAAATTTGCCCCTTTATTTCTTTTGAACGAAGATGAGAAGAAACACCAACAATCGTAAAAATAACAAAAATAACGAGCATTGCAGTAAGTTGAATCGGATTTTGATATAAAGACAAAATTCCTGTTAAATTTAAAACACAAAAAAGGATTCCTAAGATTCCTAAGATTGTAAAACAAATTGCCGTTGAATGTAAATCCTCATATTTCTCCGCTTTCTTTACATAAACGGTGGAGGCAGCATTTCGGAATTGATCCGCTTCCTTTTGTGCATTCATTAAACGCTCTTTTTCATCCATAGCCTCCCAATCAGGAACTTGAATTTCCTCTCCCTCTGGAAGTTCATCTACTAGCGTAGAACCGCATTCACTGCATGTTCTAATTCCCGGCAAAAATTCTGTTCTACATTTTGGACAATATGGCATAATTTCCTCCCATTACTCTGCAATATTATATAAATGATATGATTTTTTCCCTTTACGAATGAAAATACCACCATTTTGTTCACTAAAATCATTTTGAGTAAAGACTTTTGTAACATCGGTACATTTCTCATTATTAACAGAAACGCCACCTTGCATAATATTACGGCGTGCATCGGAACGGGTACTTGCCTGCCCTCCATCTACCATTAAAGTAATTAAATCAATTCCTGCCTCAAACTGTTCTTTTGTATAGCTTGTTGTAGGAATATCCTTAGAATCCATTGCACCACCAAACATTGCAAGTGCTGCATCTCTTGCTTTCTTTGCTTCTTCTTCCCCATGAACAATTTTTGTAACTTCATAAGCTAAAATCTCTTTTGCTTCATTTATTTTCTCATCTTTAAAAGCACCAAGCCTGCGAACTTCTTCCATAGGAAGAAACGTTAAAAGTCCCAAAAATTCCTCTACTTTTACATCTTCCACATTTCTCCAGTATTGATAAAATTCATATGGTGAAGTTTTTTCTTTATCCAGCCAAACAGCACCCTTCATTGTCTTGCCCATTTTCTTTCCATCGCTTGTAGTTAAAAGTTTAAAGGTTAGGCCATATGCTTGTTTCTGTTCTTTGGAACGAATTAAATCAACACCACCTAAAATATTTGACCACTGATCATTTCCTCCTAGCTGTAAGCGACATCCATAAAGCTGATATAATTTTAGGAAATCATAGGATTGCATAATCATATAATTTAATTCAAAGAATGTTAAGCCACGCTCCATTCGCTGTTTATAACATTCTGCGGCAAGCATACGATTCACAGAAAAATGAGTTCCAATATCACGCAAAAATTCCATATAATTAAGATTAAGCAGCCAATCTGCATTATTTGCAATGATTGCTTTCTCATCATCAAAATCAATAAAATGGGAAAGTTGTTCCTTAAAACGCTGTGCATTCCTTGCAATTGTTTCTCTTGTCATCATAGTACGCATATCCGATCTTCCTGTTGGATCACCAATCATAGTTGTACCGCCGCCAAGCAATGCAATTGGTCTATGTCCTGCCTGCTGCATATGCATCATCGCCATAACTGTTAGAAAATGACCAGCCGTTAAACTATCCGCCGTTGCATCAAAACCAATATAAAAAGTCACCTTTTCTTTTCCAAGCAATTCTCTAATTTCTTCTTCATGGGTTGTTTGCTCAATAAACCCACGTTCCAGCAAAATATCATATACATTTCTTGACATGATAATTCCTCCTGTAATTATAAAATATTAAAAACCAAAGCCTATTTTCGTTTTTGCCATTTTTGCTGATCGTTTTCTATTTTCTGGCATATTAAATAAACTTTGTGAATAGTTTAGCATAGGAAAGGGGGAATTTCAAGAATGGATCAGGAAACTATTAGTAGAAAAGAAAAAATTGAAATGGCACGAAAGGAGTCAGAACGACTTGATTTTTCTTATAGAAAACTTTATCCCAATTATCAAAAAGAAGATTTACAAGGAAAAGAAAGTGAACATGGATATTTTTTTCTACGAGTGCTATTAAGTTCTTTTTTACTGTTAGCTGTTTTAGGAGTGACAAAATTTGAAGCTATGGGAAAAGAACAATCACAGGAATATCAAACAAAGCTTGTACATATATTAAAAACACAATCTGGCATCGATCATATTAAAGAGTTTTTAAAATCTGTTAAATAAAAAGTAGCAAGGGATAACCCTTTTTTATCCCTTGCCATTTTTTTCCAATTCACAATAAAATTCTCTTTTTTAATCCCATTATATTTTTCTACGTAATCTTTTTCTCTTTTTTTCCAACTCCGCAATTTTTCGTTTTGCCTGTTCTTCCGCTTCTTGATTATGTTGTTCTCTTGCTGATTCAAGATCACATCTTCTACGATAAATCGCCATATCAATATCATCAATTTTATCCTGAATCTCCTCTATTTCTTTCTTTGATTTAAAAAATATCATAATCTCCTCTCAGTCTCTCTAGTATCAGGTTATCTGTTACATAAACAACCCTTCCCTTTTTACGCATAATCAACTAACTAGAAAAGAAAATTTGTTTTAAGTTAAAAATATCTTATTTTATATAGAAACATTTTTTACAAAAATAAATAAACTATCACCCCTATTAATTAAATTCGCTTTTTTGGATGTACCTCTCTTTTTATTATTAACTACAACTGCAAATCTCATCCATAATCTTAGCTAAGTCTAAGTATATACAATTTCCTTATAAAATCAAGTCTTTTATTTACTTTATACATATTTTATGCACTTTCCATATATAATTTTATATATTTTTAAAAATTTTTCGCAAATTTTCCCAAAAATTGTATTAAATTTGTAAGGGTTATGCTTATAAGCAAATATGACAAACTTCACAGACATAATATATGTAATATCCACTTCGTAGACATTACAAGAATTAAGGACCTGCAAAAAAGCTGACAGGTCCTTTCTATGATAATATTATGCGTCTGGCTAGTGAATGATACACAGGAATACCCTGTCCTATTTTTTATTGTTCTTCTGGTGTATGCCATCTCCACTCACGTACTTCTGGAAGATCTTCACCATAATGAGCAATATATTGTTTATGCTCTACTAAAGTATCACGCATCTTTTGAAGCAAATGAGCACCTCTGTTGCCAAGTTGCGGTAAGCTATTAACAACAGACATAACAAGATGGTAACGATCAATTTCATTTTGTACACGCATATCAAATGGTGTTGTAATTGTACCTTCTTCCATATAACCATACACTTTCAGATTTCTATTTGTACGCTCATAAGTAAGCTCATGAATCATAGTACGATATCCATGGAATGCAAAAATAATTGGCTTATCCTTTGTAAATAAAGAATCATAATCTGGATCAGTAAGTCCATGTGGATGCTTATAATGTGGCTCTAACTTCATAAGATCCACAACATTTACAAAACGAATTTTTATATCAGGAATATTGTCACGAAGAATCGTAATTGCTGCTAATGTTTCTAAAGTAGGTGTGTCACCACAGCAAGCCATAACAACATCTGGTTCTTCTCCATGATCATTTGATGCCCAATCCCAGATACCAATTCCTTGTGTACAATGCTTTACAGCCTGTTCCATTGTCAGCCATTGGAAACTTGGATGTTTCGATGCAACAATAACATTGACATAATTTTTGCTACGTACACAATGATCAAAACAGGAAAGAAGACAGTTTGCATCTGGTGGAAGATACATACGTACTACATCTGCTTTTTTATTGGAAATATGATCAAGGAAGCCCGGATCTTGATGTGTAAATCCATTGTGATCCTGCTGCCATACATTTGATGTTAAAATCAAATTAAGAGATGCAATTCTTTGTCTCCATGGAAGCTGTGATGTTACTTTTAACCATTTTGCATGTTGTGCACACATAGAATCTACAACACGAATAAATGCTTCATAACTTGCAAAGAATCCATGACGACCCGTTAGGAGATAACCTTCTAACCAACCTTCACACATATGCTCACTTAAATAGGAATCCATAATGCGTCCATCTCTTGCAATATCTTCGTCTGCATCATGCACTTCTGCATTCCAATCTCTTTTTTGTGCTTCAAATACTTTATAAAGACGATTGGACATTGTTTCATCTGGTCCAAAAATACGGAAATTTCTAGATTCTTCATTTAATTTAAAGACATCTCTTACAAATCCACCAAGTTGAATCATATCCTGTGCTTGAACAGCACCCGGTTTTGGCACATCAACTGCATATTCCTTATCACGAAAATCTGGCAAACGAAGATCACGTAACAATAAACCACCATTTGCATGAGGATTTGCACTAATTCTATGATTACCCTCTGGTGCTAATGCCTTTAATTCTGGAATTAACTGATAGTTCTCATCAAATAATTCTTCTGGTTTATAACTTAATAACCATTCTTTTAACATATCTAAATGCTCTGGCTTTGACATATCAATTGGAACTTGATGTGCCCTGAAAGAACCTTCTACACGAAGTCCATCAACTTCTTTTGGACCTGTCCATCCTTTTGGTGTACGAAGGACAATCATTGGCCAGAATGGTCTTGTTGTATTATTATCTTCACGTGCTGCTTTCTGGATTGCTTGAATCTTTTCAATACATATATCTACTGCTTCTGCCATTTTTTTATGCATTGCTATATGATCACTGCCATCATCTTCTACTTCTACAAAATGTGCTTCCCATCCGCAGCCATGGAAAAAGCTTGATACTTCTTCCTTAGAAATATGAGAAAATACAGTAGGATTACTAATCTTATATCCATTCAAATGTAAAATTGGAAGTACTGCACCATCAGTAACTGGATTTAAAAATTTATTAGAATGCCATGCGGTAGCAAGTGGCCCTGTTTCCGCTTCTCCATCACCAACAATGACTGTTGTAATAAGTCCCGGATTATCAAATACAGAACCAAAGGCATGAGCAATCGAATAACCAAGTTCGCCGCCCTCATTAATAGAACCCGGTGTTTCTGGAGCAACATGGCTGGAAATACCTCCCGGGAAAGAGAATTGTTTACAAAGTCTTGTCATACCCTCTTTATCTTGGCTGACATTTGGATATATCTCACTATAATGTCCCTCTAAATATGAGTTTGCTACAAAAAAGTTGCCGCCATGTCCCGGTCCTGAAATTAAAATCATGTCAAGATCATATTTTCTAATGGCACGATTCATATGCACATATACAAAATTTTGTCCTGGTACTGTTCCCCAATGACCTACAATTTTCTTTTTAATCTGATCCCTTGTCAAAGGCTCACGCAACAGCGGATTTTCCAACATATAAAGTTGTGCTGCTGCAAGGTAATTTGTTGCACGCCAATAAGCATCTATTTTATTTAGATACTCATCTGTCATAGGTTGCTTTTCAATACAATCTACTGCCATTTTACTACTCCTTTCCTATTCTCCATTAAATAAACAATACACAATATTTTTTCACAACATATTATACAATTTTTTCCAGTTTATTGCAAGATACTTTTCCTATTTTTGACATAATTGTGTAAAATGAAATCAAGTCTTCTGATAACTTTCCCATTTCTTATTTATTTTGCCTATTTTTTATATTATTATTTATTCTTATATTATTTTTTATAAAACTTCTACAATAGATATTTCAGGAGTTAAAGATAAATCTAAATATCCACCTAAAATTTTTAAAAGAGGTTTTGAAGGATTTGATTTATTAATAAAAATAAGAGATTCTAATTCCTCTACAATCTCTTTTGTATTCACTTCCTTATCTACAACTACTTTCTCAAAGGTATCTTTAATATCATTATGAATCCTATCAAATGTTTCTGTAAATTTTCTTGTAGCAAATCCTTCTGTATCATCTAATAAATCGGTTTGTCGAATATTAATCGCTTGAATATATGCTCTTTGTAAAAGTGCAATCATTCGTTCATTAACAATGGAATCTTTTAAAGCAAGTAATGTGCCATTAATAGCATAAATATCATTTGCTACCAACATTCCCGGCTGTAAATCACCCGTTCTCACCCGTTTTACCTTCATATAATACTACTCCCATTCCCTATGAAAAAAAATTTAAGTTTCTACATTTTTTTCTTTTGTTCTTATTTCTTTTTAAACCAAAAAACCTGAAAGACTTTCTAAAAAATCTTTCAGGAATAAGAAAAGCACGAGACGGGACTCGAACCCGCGACCCTCTCCTTGGCAAGGAGATGCTCCACCACTGAGCCACTCGTGCATATGTCATAAATAAAAACTGCTCTGCTGAACACGATAGCTATTCTAACAGACTAGTTATCATCTGTCAAGTATTTTTTTACTTTTTTTCCATATTTTTTTATTCATATTTTTTACCTATAAAAACTTTACAGATAAAAAATATTGATTATTCTTTACCTCTTGTTCTGCAATATTTTCCAATCTTACAAGCTCTGTTTCCAGCCATAGTTGCTCTGAAACTAAAAGAAAATTTGATAACATAATTCCCATATTGATTTTATCCATTCTTCCTATTTTTTTATTCCCTTGTTCTTCTCTATTCCATATTCCCTTTTTTATTCTGCAAAAAATATGCACTCTATTTTGATAAACAACAAATCTCCATGGCTGGCTATTAAAAGAAGAAGGTGCTAGTCTTGCTGCCTGTAATACTTTTAAAATTTCTGGTGTTGTTTCTTCTTTTATTGTACATAAATTTTTTATAGAAAGTCTATCTGCTTTTTCTTCTTCTCGATATATATTTTTTGTTTTTGCAAAGCCAAAGGCAAGAGACAATACAGGAATCATATCAGGAATTGTTTCTAAAGAAACAATTTCCCCTATAAAACAACATCCTAATCCTTTTGTTACCATATATAAAGCAATCTGCTGCAAAACATACCCTGCATTTACTTCATAATTTTCATAAAATTCCGAATAAATCGTTAGATAATAAGGAGCTTGCAGACAAAATAAACTTGGCATCTTCTTTAATTGTCCACGTTCTATTATTTTATAACATATTTTATTTTCATTTAATGGAAAAAGATTTGCAGCAAATTCTAAAATCTGCTGCTTTAACTTTTCTCCCACAAGCTCTTTACTGTAATTGCGTATTGATTTTCTAACATAAATGGCATCATAGAGATCCATCTTGCCAACCCTCCAAACCTTGTCATACTTTTCATTTATGAAAAGCATGATATATTATAACACTTTATCAGAAAATTTGTTGCACAATTATAGTAAAAGTTTATCCTCTTTTTTGTTCATTTTTATATAATATCAGCCAGAAAACCCATGGTCTTTAGACCATGGGATAAAAAATATCAGACTTCTTAAATAGAGCCATTATATTCTTAAAAGCCCATTATTTTAAGCAGTTCATATCGCACATTCCATACGAAGCATTTCCTTTTTTAATCGCTTCATAATCTTTTTTTCTAACCTTGAAATATAGGATTGTGAAATACCAAGCATATCAGCAACTTCTTTTTGTGTTTTTTCCATTCCATCAGGACTTCCAAGTCCAAACCTTAACTTTACAATCAGCCTTTCTCTTTCTGAAAGCCGAAGTAATGCCTTTCCAAGCATAGTACGTTCTGCTTCATCCTCCAAATTTTTTGATATAATATCTTCCTCTGTTCCTAAAATATCGGATAATAGTAATTCATTTCCATCCCAATCTACGTTTAAGGGTTCATCAATAGAAACCTCCATTTTTGTTCTGCTATTTCTTCTAAGATACATTAAAATTTCATTTTCAATACAACGAGAAGCATAGGTTGCAAGCTTAATATTTTTTTCTGGATTATAAGTATTAATTGATTTAATTAATCCTATCGTTCCAATAGAAATTAAATCCTCAACGCCAACTCCTGTATTATCAAATTTCTTTGCTATGTAAACAACAAGACGTAAATTATGTTCTACTAAAAGACTTCTCGCCTGCTCTGGTTCTTCCCCAATTAACTCTTTTAAAGCCGTTTCTTCCTCCTTTGCTGATAAAGGCGGCGGCAGTACATCTGTTCCACCAATATAGTGAATTTCTGTTTCCTTCTTACTTCCAAGTATTGTTCTGATTTCCGTTACAAGACGAAAGCTTAATTGTGCGGGCATTTTTACATCCATTATCATAACTTCTTTTCCTTCCTTTTTATTTTTATAATCCGCTTTAAATACCAGGCAGTATCATCTGATAACTTCCATCGGATGAAAGTGTTCCAGAATACACTGCAATTACAGGTCGTACAGAAGAAATAGCTTCCAACCCTGCCACCTCCATACGATCTGCTATAAATCCGTTCATCATCCCTCTCTTTTTTCCAATACTTTTATATGGTATCAGTCGCATTCTCCCCATATAACTGCCTGCCATATCCCAGTTAGCCCTTCCTCCTGCCAGACAGCGTTCCATATTCTCTCTTGTCTGCCCCTCAAATAGCTTTAAAAAAATTTCTTCTTCTAAAATGGCCACCGGTTTTCCACTAACAGGTTCTTTTAGCAAATTTCCGCTATCAAGATATCCTATCACTGTCACTTTTTTGTTTTCCAAAAACAAAGTTGTATTATATGTCCTTGCATCTTTTTTTACTTGTCTAGCAAATTTTTGATATAGAACCGCCACCATCGCCGTTCCAAATAGTGCTGCTATTAACACTATCTTTACACTTAGTAAAGGGGGTTCTTTTTCTGCTATACAATAACTTATGTAATGTTCTGTTAAAAATAATACAAGTCCTCCAAGCCCTACCGTAATTACAATAAGACAACAAAGATTTTGGAAAAACTTTTTCCATCCATGATATCCAAATGCAAGCACAATCATTCCAGGACCTGCAAATAAATATGTTATGATTCCCTGAACAAAGATTCCATAGGATGGATGTAAAACTAAAAAACAGGAGATGAATCCACCAAAAGCGGCTGCAAGACTAATACGAAAAATTGATCCCTTCAGCCGTCGAAATCGGTGTAATAAATACAGCAGCATAAGGTTTAAAAACATATTCATAAAAAAATAGGAATCCAGATAAATAACTGCTTTCATGCCATGCCCCCTATCTGTATCTGGTTGAAAAATATCTCTGGCAAAGCAATTGGAAACCTTTTCTAACAAAAGGTGCTGTACTGGCTTTTAGTATATCCCGTCCTATCCAAATAATATGTCAAAAAGAGTCGTAGACTTCTAAGTTTTGATCGTTCTTTTCTTAAAAAAAACGACAAAAAAAAGACATCAAATCCTTTGATGTCTTTTTTTTTATTACTATTATCTTCTTCTAGTTCTTGCATTTCTTGCCCTATCTATAAAGTTTGGAAGTTGTGGTCCTAAATCATCCTGTTTTTCTTTTGCTGGTTCTTCTGTAACCGCTGTTCTAGAACTATATGTGCCTCCTGTTGATGGAATAGAAATCCCTCTCCTTGGTTTTTGCTGATATTCTCTTGGTTCTTGTGTACTGACTGGCTGTCTTGGTACAGAACGTATTTGTGGCTGTTGTTGTGGTTGTACCTGCTGTGGTCTTGCCGTCTGTTTTAGTTCATATTCTTCTGCTTGACTGCTCATACCAGTAGCAATAACTGTAACAGTTACTTCCCCATCTTCTAATTCATCTTCTGATTCTTCTGTACCCATAATCACATTTGTACCCGGTCCTACAATCTCTGCAACATAATCCATAGTATCCGAAACTTCTACCATATCAATTGCACCACTAAAATAAATAATTACATCGGTTGCACCAACAATAGATGTTTCCAAAAGTGGACTTGAAATTGCTTTAATTAAAGCATCCATACAAAGATTTGGTTCTCCATCTTCCCCATAGCTTTGTACAGAATCTATGGTACTTGTTCCAATACCAAGATGTGCTGTTCCTTTATCTCGCATTACTCTGCAAATATCTGCAAAATCCAAATTGATATCCCCATTACTGCGAATAATATGTGTAATTCCTTGTACGCCTTGATGTAATACTTGATTTGCTCTATCTAATGCACCCTTTACAGGCATACGTCTTTTCTTTCCTGTTTTTTGTGCCTGTCGGTATTCTGCCTTTTCCTGCCTTAAAATATCATTGATTTTATCATTTGGAATGACAATCAATGTATCTACACATTCATTTAAGTGTTCTATACCTTCTTCTGCATATTCATAGCGTTTACATTCATATTTAAATGGCTTTGTTACAATGCCTACGGTCAAAATTCCCATAGATTTTGCAATCTCCGCAATAATCGGTGTAGCACCTGTACCAGTACCGCCTCCCATGCCACAGGTAATAAACACCATATCATATCCCTTTAACATCGCAGTTAACTCATCCTTGCTTTCCTCTGCGGATTTTTGTCCAACCTCAGGATTTGCTCCTGCACCAAGTCCTTTTGTCAGTTTTTCCCCTATTTGTACTGTTGTCGGAGCTTTCGTCCTATCAAGCTGCTGCTTATCGGTATTTACTGCAACAAACTCTACTCCTCTGATACCTTTTTCAATCATTCGGTCAACTGCATTATTGCCGCCACCACCAACACCAACTACTAATATTCTGGCACCTTCATTCCCTTCCGCTGATTCAAGCTCCAACATATCGTTTCCCATCGATGTTCCTCCTTCTATTATTACAATGTCCACTTTTCCTAGCAGACGCAAAAGTGCTAATTATCCATTTAACCATTACCTATCATATCTTTTTTACAGAAAATAATCAACCCCCAAATTAAATTTTTTCAATATTGTAAGTTAAAGTAGCTTTGCTAATCAATAGAAATAACAAAAAAACGTATTTTTTTACTTTCGCAATTTTCTGCTTTTCTTTTTTTTCTGCTTTTCTGGCTTAAATACTGTTGTTGCCTGTCCTTCTTTAAAATCTCTCATATCAATTGTTCCTGCTTGATTTAATGCTAATACTTTTGGCAACATATCATTAAGCTCTGCAAGAGCAGCATCATACATCTTCTGCTCCCCAAATAAAATCTTAACATTTCCAGAATACATGGTTACTCCATGAATACTTGAGATATGTACTTTATCAACAGAAAGCTGATATCGTTCTATTAATTGTGAAAAAGATAAAATAATAGAAAAAACAGAATCATCTTCTACTTCAAGCTTTCCATATAAATGATATCCCTTTGCTTTTAAACCTGTAAAAAAAGGAATCCCAGAAAACTGTTCTTTTGAAACTTCCATAACAGTACCATCTTTATCAAAATAAATATATTCATTCATATTGCGTATGCAGCCTGTCATTCTTTTTTCATAGACTTTAACTTCAATGGAAGAACAACTTTTTAATTCCACATCCACTTGTTGAATAAAAGGAATTTCATTTCCTTTTCCCATAGAATATCTTAAAAAAAATAAAATCGTATTTTTGTCTGTTATCTCTGTCATAAGTTTTTCTTTAATATCATCTTCTGAATAATATTCATTTCCACTAATTTTTACTGTCTTTACAGAACATAGGAAAAAAAAGAAAACAATGCCAAGAAGCAGTACCATAAAAATGATAAGACCTACTATCTTTTTTCTTTTCATCTGCTTCTTGTCTCCTCTCTATAACCTCTGTTTTTTATCAATATCATTTATTTATTCTTGTATAAATTCAATATCGGCAGAAAGTTGCCTTAAATCCTGATCAATATGCTGATATCCTCTGCGAATATGACTAATTTCACAAACCTGCGTTTCTCCTTCTGCAAATAATCCTGCAAGTACAAGTGCTGCTCCACCTCGCAAATCAGAAGCATTTACACAGGCAGGCTTTAAGTACTGTTTTCCATACACCCATGCCTTTTGTCCACAAATGCGAATATTCGCTCCCATTTTTTCCAATTCTGCTACGGTTTTAAAACGTGATTCAAAAATTTTTTCTTCCATAGTACATATTTGCCCTGAAATAGAAAAAAGAGAAAGAAATGGCGACTGTAAATCGGTAGGAAATCCGGGATATGGTGCTGTTACAATCCTTGCTGGATAATGAAAAGGCTCTTTCATATTTACTTTTAACCCCTTTTCATTACATATCATAATAGCACCTGTTTCTTTTGCCAAAGGAACAAGCATTCCAAGTTCTCCTGTACAGTCACCTTCTAAAAATACTTCTCCCCCAGTACCAAGCACTGCTGTTAAATAAGTTCCCATAACAATACGATCATCTGGAATTGTAAATTCTGTTTCTTCTAATTTATGGACTCCCTCAATATAGAGCGTTTTCTTTCCATCATTAGAAATTTTTGCTCCCATAGAACGCAAAAAATTACATAAAGAAATAATTTCTGGTTCTCTTGCCGCATTTTCAATAATAGTTGTTCCTTCTGCCAACACCGCTGCCATAATAATATTTTCCGTAGCACCCACACTAGGAAATGGCAAAGAAATTTCTATCCCATGTAATTTTTTTCTTTCTGCAAAAATACTTTTTTCACTAATTTCAAAATGCACACCCATTTTTTTTAATGCCATTTGATGAATGTCCACAGGTCTTGCTCCAATAGGGCAACCACCGGGCCATGCAATATCCGCACAGCCTATCCTTCCCAGTAATGGTCCAAGTAACATAATAGAAGAACGCATAGAAGAAGCATATTTTTCTGGCACTTTACAAGAAAACAGCCCGTCTGTAGAAATCATAACGGTATTTCCATCCCATCTGACCTGACATCCTAACTGTTTTAAAATAGAAAGCATTGCATAAACATCAAGTATTTTCGGACAATTATGTAATATGATACAGCCCTTTGCAAGCAATGATGCTGCCATAATAGGAAGTGCTGCATTTTTCGAGCCTTGAATTTTAACGCTGCCTTTTAATCTTTTTTTGCCTCGAATTTTATAAACCATAATACACCAAAGCAATCTACTTATTATTTTTATTAATATATGCAAGCTAACAATATCTGTGACGATTTCTCTTTTTTATTTTATACAAAGTATTCTTGTTTTCTAGCCAAAGTTTCTTATTAACTATATCAACTATGTCCAAGATTCCTAGAAATATTTAATACAATTCCCATTTCCATTAAAAGAAAAATAACAGAAGAACCACCATAACTAATAAAAGGAAGTGGGATACCAGTAGAAGGAATCGAATTGGTAACTACCAATACATTCATAATAACTTGAATTGCAATATGTGTCATAACACCTGTACAAATGAGAGAACCAAATAAATCTCTTGTATTCATTGCAATTCGGAAAATACGAAAAATAATCAGAAAAAATAATAAAATAACAGCCGTTGCACCAACGAGTCCCAATTCCTCACAAATAACTGTAAAAATCATATCATTATATGCTTCTGGCACAAAGCCAAGCTTTTGCATACTTTCTCCAAGTCCTGTACCAAACAAACCACCAGAAGCAATGGCATATAATCCCTGTTTAATTTGAAATGCCCCTTCTATTGTGGTATTTTCAAGATCTCTCCAAATTTCCCAACGACTTTTTCTCCATCCAAAAAGAATCATGGCAACTGCACCTGCAACAGCAAACATACCAATAACAATAAAGTACATTTTTTTCCTGCTAGCTACAAATCCCATAATAAAAATAATTCCAGCAATGACAAGCATTGTACTCATATTTTCTTTTCCGATTAGTGCAATTACAGGAGCCATACAAAATGCTGCTAGACAAAACCCTGTCCAGCGATTCAACCTCTTTGGTGCATTATAAATTAAATTAGCAAATGCAATAATAACAGCAACCTTTGTAATCTCCGATGGCTGCACAGTTCCAAGTGGTCCAAGACTAATCCATCGCCTTGCTCCATTTAGTTCAACACCAAAAAACAGTGTATAAACTTGCAGAGCAATTGCAAATAGATAAAATAAACCTGCTAAATTGACTCCCCGAAAAGGAAAAAATTTTGATATATGATGAAATTGTATTTTTCCTAAAGGTTTTAAAAAAATACGATAATCAAAATTGACAGAAATAAATAACATGGCAATCGTTCCAACAATAATTGCAAGTCCTTGTCTTTTTACAAAATAATCTGCACTTCCTTTTGTTGTTTCCGCTATGTAGGTACTGCTGCTATAAATCATAACAAGACCAAAACAGGAAAGAAAAACAGTTAGAAATAAAAGTGTAAAATCATAACTTCTCTGTGTTTTTTCCTGTTGTTTTTGTACCGTTTGCCTTTGATTTCTTGGATGTCTTTGTTCTTGTCTTTGTCTTGTCTGATCATTTCTCTGTCTTGCTGCTGTTGCCATACACGCAGCTCCTTTCCTCTCTTTCTCAAAAAACACCAATGGCAGCAAGCCCAATTAAACAGGCAAGTGCCGTAATCACTGAAAATACAGTTACAATTTTTGTTTCTGACCAACCACAAAGTTCAAAATGATGATGAAGTGGTGCCATCTTAAAGAAACGCTTTCCACCTGTTATCTTAAAATAGGCTACCTGAATAATATCAGAAACTGCCTCTGCAAAATAAATAATTCCAACAATTAAAATAAATAATGGCATTCTAAGCACAACTGCAGTTGCTGCTACAAAGCCACCAAGTGCCAAAGAACCAGTATCCCCCATAAATACACTCGCTGGATGCACATTATATACAAGAAAGCCCATAAGACTTCCTACAACAGCACAAGTAATTGGTGTCACCCCACTTTGTACTGCAATGGAAACAACGGTAAAAAAAACAGCAATTAAAACAGTAACACTACTTGCTAATCCATCAAGCCCATCGGTAAGATTTACTCCATTAACTGTACCAAGCATGACAAGGAAAAGAAATGGATAATAAAGGACATGAAGATCTGCATATCGTTCTAAAAATGGAAGATAAACGGTTGTACCAAGATTTAATACATTTTCAATATAAAATGTAAAAATAGCTGTCACTGCAAGCTGTGCCACAATTTTCTGCCATGCCCGCAGCCCCATAGAACGCTTCATAACTACTTTAATATAATCATCTAAAAAACCAATCACACCAAAACCTACCGTAGCAAATAAAACAGCAAGAAGATCCTTACGCCCTTTTATAAAACAAAGAGAAGTTATAATAATGCTGATTAAAATTAAAATTCCGCCCATCGTTGGTGTTCCCTGCTTATTTAAGTGACTTTGCGGGCCATCATCACGAACATACTGTCCAAATTTCAGCTTTTTTAAAAATGGAATCAATACTGGACATAATGCTACACTTAACGTAAAGGAAATTAATACTGGAAATAAAATCATTGTATAAATCATGTGAAACCTCCTGCCTATCACAGATGTAACTTCTTTATTTTTTCTTTACCGTTTTTCAATTATATGCTATCTCTTTCCGTTAGTCAATTTTTATTCTTGTTTTTTATTCCTCTATTGTACTTTTCTTTTCCCCTGTATCTTGTATTTCCTGTTTAATTCCAAGATAAGGCAATATATTTGCATAAACCTCTGCAACAACAGGTGTTGCAATTGTTCCACCATAATATACTCCTTCTGGCTCGTCAATCATTACAATGGCGACTACTTTTGGATCATTGGCTGGTGCAAATCCTACAAAGCTTGAAATATATTTTCCACTTTTTCGTGGCAATTTTTCTGAAGTTGCTGTTTTTCCTCCAATTCGAAAACCCTCCAAATAAGCTTTATTTCCAGAACCTGTTGCAACTACTTGTTCTAAAGCATATTTCATTGTTTCGGAAACAGAACTTGCAATACAATCTTTTATTTCTTCATATTCTAATACAGAAATCGTTTCTCCATCAGGGCTTTCTGTACGGATTCCAAAATGTGGCGTAACCTTTGTACCTCCATTAATAACGGTGCTAATTCCTGTAATTAATTGCATTGGTGTAATTTGAAATGACTGCCCAAAAGAAATCGTTGCTAACTCAACAGCACCAACATTTTCTTCTTTATGCATAATAGAAGAAGATTCTCCGGGTACATCAATTCCTGTTTTTGAAAATAATCCAAGTTTGCGAAATGTCTTATATAGATTTTTAATTCCTGTCCGTTCTCCAATTTCCATAAAAACAGGATTACAGGAATTTTTAATTCCATCTAAAAATGTTTCTGCTCCATGACCAGCACGTTTATGACAATGAATAATACGATCTTCTACTTTTTTATATCCGGGACAATAAAATTGACTCCCTTCATTAACTGCATTTGCTTCTAATGCCGCTGTTGCTGTAATTACTTTAAAAGCCGATCCGGGTTCATACGTATCACTAATACAAAAATTTCTCCACATAGTATTTAAAAGATCCGATCGTTCTTGTTCTGTCAATTCTTTTTCTGTTTCCATTGTTAGTGTATATGGTTCATTTAAATCAAATTCAGGTACATTGACCATAGCAAGAATTTCTCCCTGCCTTGGATCCATAACAATCATACTCACACGCTTAGCATTTTTTGCTTTTAATACTTTTTCACATGCCTGCTGTGCATATTGCTGAATATTTACATCAAGGCTTGTATAAAGCGATGTTCCTGCTATCGGTTCTTGCCTATGTTCTGCTTTATTTTCTATTTCCACACCTCTTGCATTTGTAAGTGTTAAAATTTTTCCATCTGTTCCCATTAAGGTACTATCATAGTAAACCTCTAATCCAATAATCCCCTGATTATCTGCCCCTGTAAATCCAAGCACTTTGGAAGCTAGTTCATGATAAGGATAATAGCGTTTATAATCTTCATCAATTACAACACCATCTAACCCATATTCCCGAATCTTATCCCCAATACTTTTATCTACATTTGATTTAATTTTTTCTCTGGAGGAAACTTTTTCTACACGTTTTCTTACAACTTCCTCACCAATAGAAAGTTCTTTGGAGAGAATTTCAATTACTTTTTCTCGATCGGTCATCTGACTATAAATAACAGAAATAGTACAAACAGGTCGATTTGCTGCAAGAACGACACCATTGCGATCATAAATAACACCTCGTTCTGCTTTAATGGAACGCTCTCTTTCATGAACATCCTGAATTTGTTGTGCATAATGCTTTGCCCGCCCAATCATAAGATAAGAAAGCCTTCCAATTGTTAAACATAAAAGCATAACAATACCAGCTAAAACAACCATCAGACTTCTGCGGCTATGTGTTTTCATAGTATTCATTCCCCAAATAAATCAGCAATATTACTTTATTCTATTAAGAATCCTCCGCTGATAGACCCGAGAAATTAATTCAATTCTGATTCTTTATAAATTCCTAAAAATGGTAAAACATCTTTTAAAATTTCTGCTGCAAATTCTGTAGCAAATCCAGAATGTGCCTGTTCCTCTACATGAGGTTCATCAATTACAACATAAATTAAAACTTGCGGCTTATCGTAACCAACATATCCAAGAAAGGAAAGAAGATAATTTCCATTACCACGTGGATGTTTTTCTGCCGTCCCTGTCTTTCCACCAATTTCATATCCTTTCACTCTTGCCCCAATGGCTGTTGCATTATCATCCGTAACAGTTTGATATAAGTATTTTTTTAATAATTGACTTGTCTTATCAGAAACTGTCTTTTTTACAATTTCATCAGGATAGGTTTCCACAATTGCACCATTACTATCCACAATCCTTTTCATTACATGAGGAATATAATAATTACCTCCATTAATAATGGAAGAAAAAGCTGCTACCATCTGCATCATAGTAACCGTACCACTTTGCCCAAAGCCGCTGACACCTAAATCAACAGGAGTCAATCTATCAACGGTAAGCAGCATACCAGAAGCTTCATCTGGTAAATCGACACCAGTATCCTCCCCAAGTCCAAATAATCTTTCATAGCGATAAAATTTTTTTGCTCCAAGTTTTGTTGCCATCTGCATTAAGGCATCATTACAAGAAAACATAATCGTTTGTCCCATCGTAAGCAGCTCATGTACATGGGTACATTTAATTGGTTTTGGCCAATTGCTAAAGCTTTGACTGCCATCACAATAATAGGTTGATTTATCTGTTCCCAAATTTTCCTCTAATACTGCTGATACTGTAATTGGCTTAAATGTAGAACCCGGCTCATAAGCATCACTTACACAGAAATTACGCCATACAGCATTTAATGCTGCTGCTTGTCGTTCTTCTTCCTCCATTGCTTTAATTTCAGAATCTTTATAGTAAGATTTTAAAAGCCATGTAATTTCCCTCTCTGTATAATCTTCTAAATTCGATGGATCATTTAAGTCATAAGAATTTGTAGATGCCATTGCATAAATTTCTCCATTTTGTGGATTAGAAATAACAACACTTGTTCGATTTGAACCAATTTTTCCTTCTTGAAACTTTTTAATATGTTTTTCTACACGTTGCTGCACATTGGCATCTAATGTTGTAACTACTGTATAACCATCAATCGCTGGTTTTACTGTACGTTCCAATTCTCCTTCTGCATTAAAATATCCATAATTTCTTCCAACCGTTCCACTTAATTTATCATTATAATATCTTTCTAGTCCATAGGATGCTGTTTCCCTTGAAAATCCAATAATATTGCTTGCATTCTTTTTTAAAGGATAAATCCGCCGATATCCCATTTCAAAATAAATACAATTATCAAGATTAATAAATTCTTCTTTTTCCTCTCCTTTTTTCTTCTTTTTATTTCTTGCATTCACTGCTTCTTGTTCTTTTTTTCTTGCTTCTTGATATGCTTCTACCACTTCTTCCTCTAATTCCTTTGCCAAACGATAATATTGACTATTTGGCCGTTCTTTTATAATTTCTTCTATTTCCTCTTTGCTATATCCAAAATATTCTTCCAAAGCTTGGAGCGTTAGTTCTTTATATTTTTGTACTTTCTTTCCTGTTTTTTTACTTTCCTCTTTATAAAGAATATCTTTTGGAGAAATAATTAAATCATAAACAGGCTCTGATCTTGCAAATACTGTTCCATTTCTATCTTGAATTTCTCCTCGCCTATATGGGATTACATTACTTACATATGTCTGCTGAGAAAGCACTCTTTTTTCATATTGTTCTCCTTTAACATGAATTACATTATAAATAATCGTAATTAATACAAATAACATTACAAGAAATGCAAGAAATACAAAGGATAATTTATATATCATATGATCGGGTACAAACCTTCTTTTTATTTTTACTTTTGTCTTTTTTTTCCTATTCTGTACCATATTTACTATTTACCTTTCTTTTATTATACTCACAAACAGAAATATTTCTTTATATCATTTATATTATCATGTAGATTACTTTCTACTAAATGGTCAATTTTTTTGACTAGCAGTATCCATATATATAAAAAGAGGCATCCAATCAATAAAAATATTTGCTTTTTATTGATGTTTACCCCCACAAACCAATAGTCAATTCTTATTTTTACTTTTTTTAAGAAACTATTTTCAATAAAAAAATTTATTACTACTATAAATCATTAAATTATAAAACTATTTAACTAATCTATAGCACTATCATCTTTTCTAATATCACCATATTGCCGTACACAATCACTTTTTGTACTATCATAAGCAATCACTTGATTATCTCCTGCATGAACCATACCAAGTTTTTTGGTTGCTTTTTTATAAATTTTTGTTAAGTCAATTTCAGCATTAATCTCTGCTAATTCAGAATCATTCTTTTTTTGTAAATTAGAAAGCTCTATTTCTTTTGCAGCAATTGTTTTTTTCATACGAGTTACACTTGCCTTTGATGAAATCATACTACAACATAAAGCAAAAATTATCATTGTTCCTGCAATAAGCAGGAAAAAAGATAGAAAATCCATACGAAAAAACTTGTCCAACTCTTGTTGCTTTTTCCGTTGTTTTCGTTCTCGTTCTCTGCGTTCTTTTTCTGTCTCACGCCGTCTATGATAAATCTCCTCTTCTGATGGTGTGGGCTGAAGATGCTGAACTGTATTTCCATATATATAACTTCTGATTTCCTTATCTTTTTCCATAAATCACTACACCGGGTCCTTCCGTATTATTTTTTATACAGTCTGCCAATAAATATGAAATGCTAATTTAAAATTCATCCTATGGCAAAAAACAATTACTTCTATCTATCATATCTTCTCAAAGATACGCAATTTTGCACTTTTTGCACGAGGATTTTCTTCAAGCTCTTTTTCTTCTGGCACTATTGGTTTTTTTGTTACAATATGTCCCAATGACTTCCTTTTACAAACACAAACGGGAAAAGATGGTGGACAAATACATGGCTTTTCACACTCCCTAAAAATATTTTTTACAATTCTATCCTCTAGGGAATGAAAGGTAATAACACAAATCCTTCCCCTTGATGATAACACTCCTACCATAGAACGTAACGTTGTTTCTAATACTTCTAATTCCCCGTTTAATGCAATTCTAATTGCTTGAAATGTTTTTTTTGCAGGATGTCCTGTTTTGCCGAAATTTTGCTGGAATAGCCAAAGAAATAATTTCTGCTAATTCCAATGTTGTTTCTATTGTCCTTTGTTTTCTAGCATTTACAATCTGCTTTGCAATGTTTTTAGCAAATCTGTCCTCCCCATAAAGACTGATAATACGAAACAGTTCTCGTTCTTCATATTCATTTACAATATTCCATGCTGTTAATTCCTGTCGCATATCCATTCGCATATCAAGTTTGGCATTAAGACGGTAAGAAAATCCTCTTTCTGCTGTATCAAGCTGATAAGAAGAAACACCTAAATCAAGTAAGATACCATTCACAGATTCCAAACCAAGCTCTGATAAAATATGCATAATATTACTATAATTACTATGTACAATTACTATTTTATCACTAAACTCCTTTAAATGCTTTGTACCAGCAAAAATCGCAGCATCGTCTTGATCAATTCCTATGTATGTTCCATTTGCTCCTAGCCGCTTGCA
>CAJTJZ010000016.1:38340-39843 GCA_910576895.1 uncultured Lachnospiraceae bacterium
TCCCATTGTGCAGTCAACGTAAATTCCATTTTCTTGAATACACAACCCCTCGATTGTTTCAGAAAGCATTACTGGTTTATGGTGAAATTCCATCGAAGTTTCTCCTGCCCCTTTTCATTTATACAACATAGTACCTGACTTTTTTCAAGAGATCAAGAGTCAATTGCTATTTTTTTACTGCTTTTTTGACAAACTTATGACTTTTCGTAGTGATTCAGTAGAAATTTTTCATTTAAATCGAATATATGTTCCTTTTTAAATTGTGTTTTTCGTGTTAATAGAACATACTTTCTGAATATATGTTCTATTTTTCATTGCTTCTTTCCTTATCAAGATTTCCAAATACGAGTATAACCTAGTTTTCTTGCTTTTCTTCTTCCATCTATAATAAGAATAAAAGAAACTACAGCAAGCACAATAGAAAGAAGTTGTGATACTGCAAGATCCGTTCCCGGAAGTTTTAACTGATCGGTACGCAGTCCCTCAATCCAAATACGTCCTAGGCTATAACCTAACAAATAAAGATAAAATATTTCCCCATCAAACTTTTTTTTCTTTGTAAAGAAAATCAGAAAACAAAGTAAACAAAAATTCCATATAGATTCATAAAGAAACGTTGGATGCACCTGAATATAATCTGTCCCATCAAGATGAACGATATGTTTTCTTAATTCATCTGTAATATATTTAGACTGTACTTCACTTATCTTTAACTGCATAGCAAATATATTATCTGTAAATCCACCAAAAGCTTCTCTATTTACAAAATTTCCCCACCTCCCAATCATCTGTCCTGTCACAAGCCCAATACAAGAAGTATCTAATAGTAATAATAATGGTATTTTTTTTACTTTTGCATAAATTACTGCTGTTAATACTCCACCTATAATGCCACCATAAATCGCAAGTCCACCGCCTCGTAAATTAAAAATTTGAATCAGATTATCCTTATAGCTGTCCCATTCAAAAACAACATAATAAATTCTTGCCCCAACAACAGCCATAAGAATTGCATATAATGCGAAATCTAAATAAAGCTCCTTATCTTGCTTGGTACGCTTTGCTGTCCAAGATGCCATAAAATACCCCATTAACATTCCGAAAGTAATAATCATTCCATAATATGCCACAGGGTATCCAAAAACAGAAAGATAACGCTCTAAATTTCCTATTTCTATTCCAATATGAGGAAATCTAATATCTGCTCCTTCCATATAGTATCTTCCTTTCTGCTTATACATTAAACCGGAATAAAATCACATCCCCGTCCCCAACAATATATTCCTTACCTTCGGAACGAACAAGTCCTTTTTCTTTTGCTGCATTATAAGTTCCACAAGCAACCATATTATCATAACTGACAACTTCAGCACGAATAAAGCCCCGTTCAAAATCAGTATGTATCTTTCCTGCTGCCTGTGGTGCTTTTGTACCCTTTCTAATTGTCCATGCTCTTGTTTCTGTTGGCCCTGCTGTTAAAAAACTAATAAGTCCAAGCAAACG
>CAJTJZ010000016.1:39853-67486 GCA_910576895.1 uncultured Lachnospiraceae bacterium
GATAGCTCGCCTTAATCAATTTTTCAAGTCCTGATTCGGAAAGTCCTAAATCTTCTAAAAACATCTTCTTTTCTTCTTCCTCAAGTTCTGCAATCTCTTGTTCTAACTGTGCACAAATTACAAATACTTCTGAAGCTTCTTTTTTTGCAAATTCTCTTACAAGCTTTACCCATTTATTTTCTTCCCCATCATCAGCTAACTCTGCTTCTGCAATATTTGCTGCATAAATGACAGGCTTTGCTGTTAATAAATTATATTCCCGCAGCCAAGCTTCCTCATCTTCTCCTTCTGGTTCAAATGTCTTTGCTAACTTTCCTTCCTCTAAATGCTCTTTTAACTTCTTTAACTGTGTCAGTTCTTTTGCTGCCTTTTTATCATTATTTATGGCACGCCCTATTTTGGACATTCTTCGTTCTAATATTTCTAAATCAGAAAAAATAAGTTCTAGATTAATTGTTTCAATATCACGTAAAGGATCTACTGTTCCATCCACATGAACAATATTATTGTCCTCAAAACAACGTACTACATGAACAATTGCATCCACTTCACGAATATTGGAAAGAAATTGATTTCCTAGTCCCTCTCCCTTTGATGCTCCTTTTACAAGTCCAGCAATATCAACAAATTCAATGACGGCTGGAACAGTTTTTGCTGAATGATACATATCCGTTAAAACCTGAAGTCTTTCATCTGGTACTGGTACAATTCCAACATTTGGATCAATGGTACAAAATGGATAATTTGCTGACTCTGCCCCTGCTTTTGTTAATGAATTAAATAATGTACTCTTTCCTACATTTGGCAATCCCACAATTCCTAATTTCATTTCTATTTTTTCCTCCTACTTAAAATATAATTTTTACTTTATGGAATCTCTACTTTCTATCACTAAAAGTTTTCCTTTTCCCACTTGTATCATTCCTTCCTCTTCTACTAACTCATTGCTAATTCCAAGGCTAGAACCAGATACCATTGTTCCATTTTGTAATGGATATTTAAAACCTTTTAACGTTACCTTTTCTGCATCTCCTCCAAAAGGAAGCAAGGAAATAAATTTCCCAAATACTTCCTTTTTATGAAGATAACAAATATCTCTTATCATAGAAATTCTATTATAAGTATCCCATAATACTGCTTTGATTCCTTTTTCCATTGCTTGTGTTAAAAGTCCAATATTAGCAAGCGTATGATCAAGTCTTGTTCCAAATGCTCCAAATAATAAAATTTCTTCTGGTTTATATTCCATTGCAAAACGCATAGCAAGATCGGTATCTGTATTATCCTTTTCTGGCTGGAATCTAATAATTTTAATTCCTTCTTTTTTTTCATAATGTGAAAAGATAATAGGATCTACAGAATCAAAATCTCCAACAAGTAAATTTGGTGTTAATCCAAGCCTATCTGCAACTTCCAGTCCATGATCAGCACAAATAAGATAATCATTTGAAAAATCCTGCTGCATAAGAAACTTAATATCTACATTTCCACCAGTAAAAATAATTACTCGTTTCATATAATTTACTCCTGCTTTCCACCTAAAATTTCATCAAATTTTCTTATATTTTCTACAATATCTCCAAGAAATACTTGTGTTCCTGCAACAAATACATCAACTCCTGCTTCCTGCAAAATTTTTGCATTTTCAAAAGAAACACCACCATCTACTTCAATTTCAAAATGATAATTATGCTCCTGCCGCATCTGCTTTAAATCCCGAATCTTCTTTTTACTTTGATGAATAAATCTTTGCCCCCCATAACCCGGATTTACACTCATAACAAGCACTAAATCGGCAAGATCCAAAACATGCTCTAATACGGATACTGGCGTTGCAGGATTTAAAGCAATTCCTGCTCTCATTCCTGCTTCTTGTATTGCAAGAATGGTTCTATGCAAATGTGTACAAGCCTCTGCATGAACAGTAAGAATATCTGCTCCAGCGTGTCGAAATTCACGTACATAACGAATCGGATCTTGGATCATTAAATGAACGTCAAAAATTTGATCGGTAAGCCCACGAATGGATCGAATGACTGGAAATCCAAATGATAAATTTGGCACAAACATTCCATCCATAACATCAATATGGATATATTCTGCACCGCCTTCTTTTAATAATAATACCTGCTCTCCAAGACGGGAAAAATCCGCCGATAAAATTGATGGTGATAATTTGTACATATAAATCCATCCTTCCCCAATATATTTTTTATAGTAAACCTAATAGTTTAAACCCACCTTATAGCTTTGATAAGGCAAAGCCTGCTAAAGTAAACCTGCCTTGTCAAGCCCACCTTGCGGGCTTGCTTTGTCAAGCCCACCCTGCGAGCTTGCTTTGTCAAGCCCACCTTCTGGGCTTGCTTTGTCAAGCCCACCCTGCGGGCTTGACGTGGATTACCAGCGTTTTTGTTTTTTTAATTCTTCATATATCAGACAATAATTATGATATCGTTCTTCACTGATAATTCCATTTTCTACTTGTTCCTTTATTTTACAATTTGGTTCTTTTAAATGAAGGCATCCTTGAAAGCGACAGTTTCCTTCCTCTTTCACAAATTCTGGGAAATAAAACCGCAATTCTTCTGGCTCAATACTATCAAGATAAAAGGTACTAAATCCCGGTGTATCTAATACATAAGTATCTTCTTCTATAAAGAAAAGTTCACTGTGCCTTGTTGTATGCCTTCCCCTTCCTATTTTTTCGCTTACCTGTCCTGTTTCCATATTGGCATTTGGGACAAAAAGATTAATGGTTGTTGATTTTCCGACACCAGAAGGTCCTGCAAGAATTGTTGTCTTACCAAAAAGTAGACTTTTTAATTCTTTAATGCCCTGTTGTTTTTTTGCACTCATAAAACAAATTTTAAAGTCAGAAGCCCTATAAATACTACAAATTTTCTTTTGTTCCTCTTCAGAAACTAAATCGCATTTATTAAAGCAAAGTATTAATTCAATTTCTGCTTTTTCCATCATAACAGTAAAACGATCAAGCAAATTAAAATTTGGCAGAGGCTGTGCAGCAGCAAAAATAATCATTGCCTGATCAATATTTGCTACTAAAGGACGCTGTAGCTCATTTTTTCTTGGCAAAATTTCTATAATATACCCTGTAAATTCCTTTTCCTGCACTGTTTCCAGTATGACGCTATCTCCCACTAAAGGCTTGCAGTTTTGATTCCGAAATAATCCTCTGGCACGACATTCATAAAGACCCTTTTGGGGTACATTAACATAATAAAACCCACCAATTCCTTTTACAATCTTTCCTTTCAGTTTTTCTATCATAAATTAATTCTCCTCACTGAAAGTAACGGTAGTCTGGAATCCTGTATCAACACCATCTAATTGCATATTTAGTTTTCCAGTGCTGTTGCTTGTACTTTTTACGACTCCAGACAATGGGAAATCTGCTCCCGTAATTGTTCCTTGCCATATTTGTTCTTCATATCCATCTTGTGTTACTGTCAATGTAACTTCACCTTCTTCTTCATCATCTAATGGTGAATTTTCCACTCCAATATAATAATCTGCATAGTAAGTCTTTGTTTCTGGTACAGGATCATCTTCTTGTGGTGGTTCTTCCTCTTTTTTTCCTTTGCTTACTGTAAATCCTACGGAAGTTCCTTCCTTAACTTCTTTCCCTTCTTTTACATCCTGTGCCATTACAATTCCCTCTGCATAAGAATCAGAATAAACATAAGTCACTTCTCCTACATCCAGTCCTTTTTCCTCTAAAGTGCTTTTTGCTTTTGACTCTGTCATTTCCCGAATATTTGGCACTTCTACTATCTTTATTTCTTCTCCAGCACTAATTACTAAAGTAATGGTGTCACCAGAATTTACGGTACTTCCTGACTGTGGAGAGGTATAAATTACATAGCCAGCCGCAATTGAATCACTATATTTACTTGTTGTTTCTTTACGCAATCCATTATTTTCCAAATAAGAAGTTGCTTCACTTTCTGAATATCCACTTAAATTTTGAAGTGTAAATCCTATTTCTTCCTCTTGTGATTCTTCTTTTCCAAGACTAATTGTAATTACTACTGTACCACCTTTTGCAAGTTCTTCCCCTTTTTCTGGATCTTGAGCAGATACATTCCCTTTCTTTATTACATCAGAATATTCTTGTTCTACTTCTACAAGATATCCTCTTTCTTCCAAAAGATCGGTTGCTGTTTCTTCATCTAAATTCATAACATCTGGTACAGTTACTTTTTTCTCATCTTTTTTATTATCAGCATTTGGCTCTTTTTGTTTATCATCTTCTCCCTGTGTATTATCTTGTTGTTCAGAATCTACTAAATTCTCCTGCTGTTTTTCATTCTCTCCTGTTGTCTTATGAAAAATACCTGTAAATCTTGCAATCATAACAAGAATTACAATAAGAAAAATAACGGCTGTTACAATTCCAACAAGCAGCATTACTTTTTTTAATCTTGGTTCTATTTCATCTTCCTCTTCCCATTCTTCCTCTTCCTTTTTTTGATGATTATTTTTCTCTGGCATAACTTCTTTCCTTTGATTTTCTGACTGTACTGGTACTTGTTCTTTTCTTTTCTCCGAAACGTTTGTTATATTTTGTAATCTTTCTTTTTCTTGCACTGTTTCCTCTTTTGGAACTTTTTCTTTAGAAATAGAATTTTCTCGAATACGAGTATTATTTTTAATCTGATTTACTTCTTCATCAGAAATTTTAATGGTTGGTGAATTTTGAATCGCTTCCTGCGGCATTTTTACAAAATCCCCTTCTGGATTTGTAATTGCTCTTCTAAGATCACGTATTAATTCTGAAGCTGACTGATAACGAAATTCTGGCTTTTTTTGCATACATTTTTCTATTATATGCACAACACTAGCAGGAATTTTTGGTTCTATATTCTGTAATGGCTCTGCTTCCCCCTGAATATGAAGAAGTGCCACAGAAACGGTATTATCGCCTGAATAAGGAACTCTACCAGAAAGCATTTCATACATTGTAATACCAAGAGAATAAATATCACTTCGTTCATCACTATAACCACCTCTTGCCTGTTCTGGTGAAATATAATGTACTGAACCCATTGCATTACTTGTAATTGTATTACTAGAAGCTGCTTTGGCAATACCAAAATCGGTTACCTTTACTTTTCCATCTTTGGAAATAATCATATTCTGTGGCTTAATATCACGATGAATAATATGGTTTTCATGTGCTGCTTCCATGCCTTGGGCAATTTGAATTGCAATTGCAAGTGCTTCTTTTACAGCAAGCTTTCCCTTGCGTTCTATAAATGTTTTTAATGTAATCCCCTCTACAAGCTCCATTACAATATAATAAAGCCCATTATCTTCCCCAACATCATACACATTGACAATATTTGTATGCGAAAGTCCGGCTGCTGATTGTGCCTCTGCTCGAAATTTCTCCACAAAATTTTTATCATCACTATATTCAGCTTTTAATACTTTGATTGCAACAAAGCGGTTTAGACGGTGACAGCGTGCTTTATAAACATCAGCCATACCGCCAGTACCAACTTTATCAATAATCTCATATCTATCACTGATAAACATTCCCGGTTTTACCATATCCTGCACCTGTAATATTCCTTTCTTCCTTTCTTATCGACTTGTTTTTTTATAAACTATAAA
Organism: uncultured Lachnospiraceae bacterium; assembly: GCA_910576895.1. Lineage (GTDB taxonomy): Bacteria > Bacillota > Clostridia > Lachnospirales > Lachnospiraceae > MGBC100174. The sequence goes on from CAJTJZ010000016.1 coordinate 45,491, forward strand.
CGCATTAAAACAATACCAATATTGTCTTTTCCTCCACATTCATTTGCTTCTTTTACAAGCTGTGCTGCTGTTGCCATTAAACTTTCTGAATAACTATTCACTATGTGTAAAATCTCCTGATCTTCCAACATATTACTTAATCCATCTGTACACATTAAAACGATATCATTTTCCTTTAATGTAACTTCAAAAAAATCAGCAGTTACTTGTTTATCTGTACCAAGTGCTCTTGTAATAATATTTTTATTTGGATGTACTCTTGCCTCCTCTTTCTTTAATTCTCCATTACGTACCATCGCTTCCACCAAGGAGTGATCCTCTGTTACTTGATGAATTGTTGTTTGATTTAAAAGATATAATCTGGAATCACCAATATTTGCCACATACATCTTATTTCCAAATACAGTTGCCACAACCACTGTTGTTCCCATGCCTTCTAATAATGGATCTTCACAAGAACGCCGATAAATTTCTTCATTTGCTTTATTAATCGCTTCTTGTAATACTCCAATCGGTGTTAAAACCGAAGAGATTTGCACACTTTCGGGTAAAATTTCTATGCATGTTCTAGAGGCATAATCACCTGCATTATGCCCTCCCATACCATCTGCCACAATATATAAATTGGGGAGACTGCCAATTGGCTGATCCATGCGATATACATTATCCTGATTGATTGTCCTTTTGCGTCCTACGTCTGTCTTTGCACAGGATTTCATGCTTTCCCTCCTTTGTTGCTTCTATATTATTCCGATCCATGTAACCTTTTCGCAACTGCCCACAGGCAGCATTGATATCTGCTCCCATTTCCCTTCTAATAGTAACATTGATATGTTTTTTTTCAAGTACCAATTTAAATTTTTGTATCCTATCCTCACTTCCATGGTCAAATGTTCTTTCTTTAATTTTATTAACAGGAATTAAATTTACATGACAGGGTCTGCCAAGAAGCAGCTTAGAAAGTTCTTCTGCCTGTTCTAAAGAGTCATTGATTCCAGCTATCAAACTATACTCAAAAGAAATTCGCCTTCCTGTTTTTTCAAAATAATGATCACATGATGTTAAAATTTCCTGAATACTATATTTTTTTGCTATTGGCATTAATTTTCTGCGAATTTCATCATTTGGTGCATGAAGAGAAATGGCAAGCGTAATCTGCAAATTTTCTTCTGCCAATTTATCCATATACTCCACAAGTCCACAAGTTGATACTGTTATATTTCTTTGGCTAATATGAAGCCCATTTTCATCAGAAATCATAGAAAGAAAACGAAGTAATTCTTTATAATTATCTAATGGCTCTCCTGTTCCCATTACCACAATATTAGAAATTCGTTCTCCTAGACTTCTTTGAATATGATAAACCTGATCTAACATTTCGGAAGCGGTTAGATTTCTTTCTAATCCATGTAATGTGGAAGCACAAAACTGACAACCCATACGACAGCCTGCCTGAGATGAAATACAAACACTATTCCCATGCCTATATTTCATCAATACACTTTCAATCACACTCCCTTGTCTTTTTTTTCCATCTTTTTTTAAGCGAAATAAGAATTTAGAAGTGCTTTTATCTCCTGAAATTAAAGTATCTAAAAGTTCCAATTGATTCAGCGTATAGTTTTTTTCCAATTTCTGTCTTAATCCTTTTGAAAGATTTGTCATTTCCTCAAAATCCATAGCAAGTTTTTTATGAATCCAGTCATAAATCTGTCTTGCCCGAAATTTCTTTTCTTCAAAAGTTTCTATTTCTTTTTCCAATTCTTTTAATGTAAATTCTTTTATATCCATAGTATTCTCTTTTCTATCATTTCCAGCTTTATCTTTTATACTCGTCTAAAACGAGAAATAAAAAATCCATCCATTTCATTCATTCCCTGTCTTAACTGTAAATATCCCTTAGAAGCGGATAAATTTTGAGAAAATTGTTTTGGCAAAAATGGTACTAAACTATCTTCTTTTAATGGAGTATTTTGAAGAATCCAATCCCTTCCTTCTTCATTTTCTTCTTTATTTACGGTACAGGTACTAAAAATCAATGTTCCCCCCGGACGAACATACTGCCAAACTACAGAAAGAATTTCCCTTTGCAGTTTTTTAAGTTCTTGTACAGTTTCTTTTGTAATATGATATTTAATATCATTTTTATGCCCCATAACTCCAAGTCCTGAACATGGTAAATCTGCAATTACAAGATCCGCTTTTCCCACCATTGTCTTATCTAAAACCCTTGCATCATAACATTCTGTTTTTATATTATTACATCCAAACCTTTCTATTGTTTCTTCTATTTTTATTAACTTTTCTTTTGTAATATCTCTTGCTATCACAAGTCCTGTTCCTTCCATACAATCAGCAGCAAAAATGCTTTTTCCGCCGGGTGCTGCACAAACATCAAGAATTACCATATCTTTTTTAATTCCTGCTGCTTCTACAGCAAGCATAGAACTAATATCCATGACTTGAAACCATCCTTTTTGAAAGCTTTGCATCCCTTCTAAAAAATCATAGCCTGATAGACGATAAGCATAAGAAAGACAGGTTTCTTTTTCTATATAACAATGCTCTTTTGAAAGTTGTTGTAATAATATCTCCTCCCCTATCATCTTTCGTCTGCGGATAGAGATTGTTCCCATCCTTTCTTCTTCATATTGTGAAGAAAGCATTTTTTCTGTATCCTCTTGCCCATATTCCTGAAGCCATAATGCTACAATCCATTTTGGAGTAGAATATTTTACACTAAAATAAGTAGTTATATCTTCTTTTTTAGGATAAGGAAGACTGTTCTTTTCCTTAGAACGGCTAATATTTCTTAAAACACCATTTACAAATCCTTTTAATCCAGAAAACCCTTTTTTTTCTGTAAGCTTTACTGCTTCATTACAAGCGGCACTATCTGGCACTTGATCCATATATAAAATCTGATATACAGAAAGTCTTAAAATATTGCGAATAACTGGCTTCATTTTCTTTGTTGTTACTTTAGAAAACTTATCTAAGAGATAATCAATTTCTAGACAACGCTCTACAGTTCCTTGTACTAATCTTGTTAAAAAAGCACGAAAAGATTTATCAATAAATTGATGAACAGAAAGTGCCTCATGAATGACAAGATCTGCATATTTTTTCTGTTCCATAATCTCCATAATAAGTTCTAGTGCCATCATTCTTGTATTGATTACAAGTTCTGTTTCTCTTTTCATCATAAAATTTAATCCCTATCGTTTCTATTTGCAATTAAAATTAATCGCAGAAGTTGTAAAATGGCAGATGCTGCTCCGGCAACATAAGTCATAGCTGCTGCTCCTAATACTTTTTTCATACCTTTTACTTCTTGTCCCGCTAACATTCCAGAAGTTTCCAAAATCTTAGCTGCCCGAGAAGAAGCATTAAATTCTACAGGAAGTGTTACAATTTGAAATAATACTGCTAGTGTAAAGGCAAAAATACCAATTTTTACTAAAACAGAAGAACCACCACCAAGAAAAAGACCTACTACAATTAAGGGCCATGAAATTGCAGAACCAAAATTTGCTGCAGGTACAAGTGTACTACGAATCGATAATGGTATATATCCCTTATCATGCTGTATGGCATGACCACATTCATGTGCAGCAACTCCTATAGCTGCTACAGAACTTGCGTTATATACAGGATCTGATAATCGAAGCACTTTGGAAGAAGGATCATAATGATCCGTTAAATTTCCAGAAATATGTTCTACTCTAACATCATGAATGCCCTGCATTTGCAAAATATGCTCTGCTGCTGTCTTTCCTGTAATTCCAGATAAGCTGTGAACCTGAGAGTATTTAGCAAATGTTGATTTTACAAGTCCAGAAGCTAACATAGAAAGCACAACGCCAATTAATACAAGAATATAGGTTGGATCAAAATAATATCCATATGGCATAAAAAATCTCCCTTCCTTTCCTGAAATCCTTTTATAATATCATTCCTTTTAGGAGATGATAACCTCTTAAAAATGAAGCAGCATCCATTCGCTTTTTTCCTTCTAGCTGCACTTCTTTTACAACAAGAATACCATCCCCTGTTTGAATATCAAAACAATCCTTTTTTACCTCAAGAATTGTTCCCGGTTGTTTTCTTTCTTCTTCCCTTTGTTCTTTTTTAACTTCCGCTTCCCAAATTTTTAATGTTTTTTTATTCCAAATGGTATATGCACTTGGCCATGGATTTAATCCACGAATCAAACGTTCAATTTCTTCCGCTGACTTAGAAAAATCAATGTTTCCAAGTTCTTTTGTCAACATACCTGCATAACATGACAAAGAATCTTCTTGTTTATGTGGTGTTATTGTTCCTAACTCTAACCCCTCTAATGTCTTTAAAAGCAAATCTGCTCCTATGGTAGAAAGCTTATCATGAAGGCTTCCTGCTGTTTCTTTTTCATCAAGTATTACTTTTTGCGATAGCAGCATATCTCCTGTATCAATTCCTGCATCCATCTGCATAATTGTTACACCACTTTCCTTATCTCCATGAAGGATTGCATACTGTATCGGTGCTGCTCCCCGCCATCTTGGAAGAAGGGATGCATGAACATTAATGCATCCATACTTTGGTATATCTAAAAAAACCTGTGGAAGAATTTGTCCAAATGCTACAACAATAATTGCATCAGGTTTGATATCTTTTATTTGTTCTATAAAACTATCTTCTTTTACTTTTTTAGGCTGATAAATAGTAAGCCCATAAGCTATGGCACATTCTTTTACTGGTGAAAACTGCATTCTTTTTCCTCTGCCCTTTGGTTTATCTGGCTGTGTTACAACAGCACATATTTCATGACCTGCTTCTTTTAAGGCACGAAGCACTGGAACAGAAAAATCAGGTGTTCCCATAAATACTATTTTCATATTTTATATCTATTTTCCTTTCCTTTTTCTTTTATTCTTCTTCCTCTAATTCCGAATTATCATACAATCTTCCTTCTACAAGTTCTACATAAAGATGTCCATCTAAATGATCAATTTCATGTAATAAAGCTCTTGCAAGAAGTTCTTCTCCCTCTATAATCACTTCCTCCATATCCTCATTCCATGCTTTTACTTTCGCATAATTTGGTCTTGTTACTTGTCCACTTTTTCCCGGAACACTTAAACATCCTTCAAAACTTGTCTGTTCTCCATTTGTTTCTAAAACTTCTGGATTAATCATAACAATTGGCTGATTTCCCTCTTGTGATACATCTACAACAGCAATTCTCTTTAAAATTCCTACTTGTGGTGCTGCAAGTCCAACACCATTTGCTTCATACATTGTATCAAACATATCATCAATTAATGTTTTTATTCGCCTTGTTACATCCTTTACCTCCTTACATTCTTTTTCTAAAATAGGATCTCCCATAGTTCTAATTTTTCTGATAGCCATTTATTTTTCTTCTCCTTTCTTATTTCTATCTTTCTTCTATTTTTGTTCTAATACCCATTCATTGGATTTAGATCAAACTGAATGGTCACTTTTTTTAATTCTTCCTGATTAGAAATTAAAAATTCCAGATAATTTTTTGCCTGTTTCAGTTGTTCTTTTTTTATACTTTTAATATAAATTACTTGACGAAATATATCATTTACTTTTGAGAGTGATGCTTTTGATGGTCCAAGGCAAAAAAGTTCTGTTTTTCGTTCTGGAAATTTGCTTCTTACTGCATTTGCTAAAAATTGTGCTGCATTTACTGCAAGTAATTCTGTTTCTGACATAATAAGAAGTACAAAAAGGGAAGCAATCGGCGGATAAGCGAGCAATTGTCGAAAGGATAATTCCTGCTTAATAAACCCCTCATAATCCTGTGCTGCTGCCCTCGTAATACAATATTCTTCTGGATGATATGTCTGAATAATCACTTCACCTAATCTATCTCCACGTCCAGCTCGTCCTGCTGCCTGACAAAGAAGCTGAAAAGTACGTTCTGATGCTCGAAAATCATTTGCATACATTGACATATCTGCTGCTAAAATTCCCACAAGTGTCACTTCTTTAAAATCATGCCCTTTTACAATCATCTGTGTTCCAATTAAAATATCTGCCTCATGATTTGCAAATGCAGATAGAATTTTTTCATGCATTCCCTTCTTTGCTGTTGTATCTGTATCCATCCGCAGCACTGTTACGGATGGAAATAACTTTTTCACCATTTCCTCTACTTGCTGCGTTCCAATTCCAAAAGTCCCAATATAATGAGAACCACATTTTGGACAAGCATCTATTATCTCTATTTGATAACCACAATAATGACATAAAAGTTTTCCTTTTTTATATGGAATCTGATGATATTTTAAAGAAATATCACAATGCGGACAAGTCATGACATAACCACATTCTCTGCAAGAAACAAACCCTGCATAACCACGCCGATTTAAAAATAACATAATCTGTTCTTTTTTTTGCAGTCTATCTTGTATCAGTTCCTGTAAATGCCTGCTAAAAATAGAATAATTTTTTGCTTTAAATTCTTCACGTAAATCTTCTATATATACTTTTGGAAGCTGTGCTGCCTTCGCTCGTTTCTTTAATGTTAATAAAGTATATTCTCCTATTTGTGCCCGATACCAGCTTTCTATCGATGGTGTTGCTGACCCCAATAAAACACTTGCCCCACAATAGCTTGCACGTTCTATTGCTGTTTCTCTCGCATGATATTTTGGTGTCTGTTCACTTTTATAAGAATTCTCATGCTCCTCATCCATAATAATGAGTCCAAGATGTTCAAATGGCGTAAATAATGCAGAACGTGGTCCAATCATAATATCAATATCTCCCCGCTTTGCACGAAGATATTGATCATAGCGTTCTCCTTTTGACATTCTGGAATTTAATATAGAAATCCTATCTCCAAATCTGTGATAAAACCGTTTTACTGTCTGATAAGTCAAGGCTATTTCTGGTATTAGCATAATCACTTGCTTTCCTGCAGCAATGACTTGTTCAATTACTGCAAGATATACCTCTGTTTTTCCACTTCCAGTAACTCCAAACAATAAATAAGTCTTTTTTATTCCCTGCCAAAAATCTTCACAAATTTTTCTTACTGCTATGGTTTGTTCTTTATTTAAAACAATGTCTATTTCTTTCTTTTTTTGCTGTTTAATTGGATTTCGATAATAAGTTTCTGTCTCTATTGTAATAATTTTATGCTCCACAAACCATTTTAATGTTGCCTGCGAAATATTTAACTTCTGTGTTACTAAACGGTAATCAAGTACTTGTTCCTCTAGAAGTTCCAATAAAAGCCGCACTCTTGCTGTATTCTTCTTTCGTTTAAACTCCTCTAATAAAAACATTGCCTGTTTTTGTTCCATAATAAGATGAAGGCTTTTCTTTTCTTGCATTTTCATCGCCTGTTTTACTGGAATCACTGTCTTTAATGCTTCATTCATTGTAGAACCATACGTATCTCTTATCCACCATGCCAAACGAATGAGTTCGCTTTCAATCACCGTAGAATTAGGAATCACTTCTTTAATTTTTTTTATTCTTTCTGGCTCTATTTTTGGTTCTTTGGAAATATCAATAATACATCCCTTTACTTCTCGTTTTCCTTTTCCAAATGGCACAATTACTTGTGCACCAATCATAGCCAAATGCTCCAATTCTTCTGGAATTTCATATTGATAACTCCTATCTAGCTTTTCAAGCGAAAGGTCTACAATAATATCTGCGTATTTCAATCCTTTTTATAATCTCCATTTCTGTGTAAAATATATACGGACTATTATACTTTATCTTATCATGGTTTTCAAGAAAAATTACTTTTCCTGAATAGAAAAAGCCTGAAAGCCAAAACATTTGTTTTTACTTTCAGACCCTTTCATTTCTTCTTTTTTATTTCTTTTTTTCTGATTCATGTCCATATTCGCCATAAGTTCCATAATATTTGCCATAGTATTTACCATAATATTTACCGTAATACTTACCATAGTATTTACCATAATAATGTCCATAATATTTACTTCCGCCAATTGGAACTTTATTTAAAATAGCACCTAAAATCTTGCAATTGCTCTTTTCTAACTGTGACTTTACATGTTGTGCAAAGTGGTAACTAATTTCACCAGCAGACACTACCATAATTGCCCCATCACTGACTTTTGAAATAATTGCAGCATCAATAACAGAACCTAATGGTGGTGCATCAATAATAACATAATCATATTCTAAACGAAGCTGATCTAACATATCTGTAAAATATTGTCCACCCAATATCTCTGTTGGATTTGGTGCATAAGGACCGGAAAAAATAATATCCATATTTTCAATATCTGTTTCACAAATAACATGGTCTAATGGAGATTGCCCTGTTAAATAATGACTTAAACCTTCCTTTACTACACCAACTTTATAACGTCCAACTAATACAGATTTACGAAGATCGGCATCAATTAAAATTGTTTGATATCCATTACTTGCCATAGAATGTGCTAATTCAAATGCAACCGTTGTTTTGCCCTCATTTGGCATACAACTTGTCAATGCAATTACTTTGACATTATCACCGCAAAAAAGAATATTAGTTCTTAAAGATTTATATGCCTCGTTCATACGGTAATCTAGTTCTTTTCGTTTTTCAAAAGTGATTTTTTGCATTTTATTCTACCCCATTTCTGCAAATTGTCTATGATTCTTGCTTTGGAATTGTTTCTTTCTTTTATTTCTTTGTAGAAGAACGTTTTTTTCTTGATTTCTTACTTTGACTTCTTTTTCCTGATTTAGAAGAATGTTCCTCTGCTAATGGAATTGTACCAAGTGTATTTAAGCCAAGATATTTCTCCAAATCCTCACTTGATTTAATGGTATCATCCATAAGATAAGTAACAACAATAATAAATGCTGCAAGAAATGCACCTGCAATCAATCCCAATGCAATATTTCTAATAAAATGAGAACTTTCACTTAAAACACCATCTACACCATCATCAACAATATTTGGCTCAGAATTTCCCATAACATCTGCAATTCTTTTTTTACCAACTCGAATTAAATTATTTACAATTCTTTTTGACAATTCTGGATCTTGTGTTGTTACAGAAACTTGTAAAATTCGTGTATTATCAGGATTCTCTATCCCAATCATTCCAGAATTTATAATTTCTTCATAAGTCATATCCAGTTCCAGATTGTCTGCCACCTGCTCAATGACTGGACGGCTCTCTAATAATACCATATAATCTTTTGTCAACTGAGAACCAATCTGCAAAGCAGATATATTATCTAAAAGTGAAGAAGCAAGTCCCGATCCAGAATTACCTATAATATATAAATCTGCTGTTGATGTATAAGTTGGTACATAAGTCATTCTAGTAACAAATCCAGCAATACCACCAACAAGAATCCCTGATAATATTAATATCCATAGTCTGCTTAATAATAATCCCGCAATCTCACGCAGGTCAATTTCAATTTCCTGATCATCCTGCTGCATCATCTCATCCTTTCCTGTATTATTTTCCCTATTTTAACATTAAATAAATAATAGCATTACTAAAAACTATAATTATTTATTTAATCAATATCTTCCCCTGCAAGCATTTTTGCAGGATTATCCCACATAATTCTTTCTATCATTTCATCATCACAAAGCCTTAATAATTCTTTCCATGCTTTTTTAAATTTCGGATTTCGGCTTTTATCATCATGACTGTCACTGCCTATAATATCAATCCAACCATCGGCCATCAGCTTACGCTGTTTATAAATCCTAGTAGAAACATTACTTCCCATAAGGCTTGTAATATTCATTTGATAATATACACCCATATCATGAATTTCTTCCAAACGATCAGTTTTTGCAATTAATGCCGGATAACGCTCAATATGTGCTAATACAGGGGCAACACCTAACATAACAAGGCTTTGACAGGCTTTATGAATTGTTTTATATTCTACTTCCGGTGAAAATTCTATTAAAACATAATCTGTACCATTTAGTTTTAATGCATTTCCTTCTTCCAATGCATGGCATAGGGAATGATCATAATACAATTCTTCTCCAAGATATAACTTCATATCAGGCTTCATTTTCAAAGCTTCTTGCTTTACTTCCTCAAATACTTGAAATAATCTTTCATTATTAAATCGACTTTTTCCTCGGCGAAAATGAGGGGTAAATAGGATTGTATCAACACCATTTTCAATTTCCATTCGTAAAAGCTTTTTTGTCATCTCCATATTCATAGAACCATCATCAACACCCGGAAGCAAATGACAATGCATATCAGATAAATGTTCTGGTTTCCATTGGGAGGAAGCACGTGGATGCGATAAATACAAAACATAGTATCTGTAGATCATTTTCCCAATATAAAATAAAATAATAAGACTACACACACTAATAATAAGCCAAGTAACTGTATGCGTTTCTTCCTTTTTTCGCTCCTCATCTAATTGGCTCCAAACTCCAAGTGGATTCTCATTATCTTCCTTAGAAAGAACATCCTTTGATGCCTTCTTTGTCTCTATCTCTTTTTCTTTATCTTGAGATGCAACAGTAATATCTTCTGTTCCATCAATATTTTCACTACTATTTTCTTTTTTCTCAGTATTCTCTTTTATAGAAGTATCTTTATTTCCTGAAGAATCTTCTTTTCCTGTATTCTCCTCTTTTTTTCCACCTTCTTTTTCTATATCTAGTGGTTTTTCCCCTGTGTTATCAGAATCTTCTTTACCAGAAGTTTCTTTTTTACTATCTTTTTTTTCTTCTTGTGATGTTGTCTGATTATCAACATCCTTTCTTTTATTTCCTTTATTGCGATTCTTTTTTGGTTTCTTTCCCGAACTTTCCGGCGAAGTAATATAATCAATGGAAGAACCCTGTCCTTTTTTATCTACAGTTTCTTCTTTCTTCTCTGAATCATTCTTATCTACCTTAACAAAAATTCCATTTTCAATTGCTGTTGGAAGATTTGCATCAATCATTCCAAGAAGCTCTGCACATTGCTGTTCTGATAAATCCACATCATCTTGCTGTAAGTACTGCCGCACTTGTTCTGTATATTCTGGTAACGCCTTATAAGATTCTCCATTATAAGTGTATACTTCATAAACAGCGGAAAGAACCTGTGCTTCAGCCGATGAAATAGAACCTGCCAAAACCTTCTTAGATTGAAATACCATGAGACTGAACAAGAACAACAAGAAAAATAGTGTACATTGCCTTCTCACGGAATCCCTCCTTTTAAATGTAAAAAAATAAAATAGGTCATAGGAAAAAATTCACCTGATACCCGAAAAAAGGTATCAGGTGTTTTCTTGTACCAATTATCCATTCATTTATTTTAATAAATAGACTAATTATAACATTTTATTTACTCTGTTACAAGTGTTACTGTTCCTACATTGCTATCAACAACCGTTGCTGTTACATTAGCATTATAACCTGTTGCTGTATCATGTGTTAAACTATTAGCACGTAATACAAGCAATCCCTTTGTATTTGGTAATGTAAATGTTGCAATTATATAAGAACCATTTATATCAGCTGTACTTGCATTAACAGCAAGCTTTGTATCTACGCCATTAACTTTTGCTGTAATCTCACCAGATGCTGTATTATTTGTTGAATTGAAAACTTTCTTTACTTCTTCAACAGCAATTGATACTGTATCACTTGTTGTACCACGAGTATACGTAACAGTTGCATTCTTTGTAGTTCTACTATTCATTGACTTAGAATCAGAAACCTCTTTTGTATCTGTTACTAAATCACGACTTACAGAAGAAGGAGCGATAGAATCTACCTTTATATTAGCAACATTAGTACCTATTACTGTAATCCAAACATTATACTGATAAATTCCTTGGAAAGAAAGTAATTGATATGTTTTTCCTTTTTCTGCATTTCTAATTTCATGCTTATCTTTACCTATTGTAACTGGTCTTGCTGTCTGTGAAGTAGTATTACCTTGATAAACTGTAATCTGTGTTGCTTCTGCATCATTAAGATACTTCATTACATCTTCACGTTTAATTTTAATAACTTCTGTTCCTACAGTAGAAACAATTTCCTGTGTATTGCTATAAACATTAATTTCTTTTGAATAAGTTACATTATTATTTACAGATCCACCACTGCTACCGCCTTGATTTGTACCCGGTGTTTCTTGATCAACAATTACAGCTACAGGATCTGTATCTGTCTGGCCAGCAACTGCACTTACATTAGATACTGTTGCACCAGCATTTACTTTTTGTCCACCAATGGTTGCACCAGCCGTTACACTTGCATCAACAGTAGCTTTTGTTACAGCAGTTTGAACAACAACACCAGCAGCACTAATACTCAAATCGGAAACTGTACCATTTCCTGAAATAGCAGCATTTTCAGCAATAATTGTCATTGTTGTAACAACAATACTTTTTGCTATCATAACACTTGCCTGTTTTCCTTCTACTTTCATTGTTGTTACTGCTGCATAAACACCAACGGAAGCATTTTCACCCTTAATTGATAATTCATCAACAGCACCATGGAGAGAAATCTTTGCAGCATTTCCTTCTACAGATAGCTGTCCAATTGCCGTTTCAAAATAAGCATTGATTGCTGCTAAAATACTAACACTGCCTAATTTTGCACTACCTGCAAAATAAGCATCAGCTTTTAATGTCATCTTAGTTTTACTAGCATTTGCATTATTACCAAGGTTAATTCTCGGTGCTTTTGCAACACGAGTTGCTTTTGCAGTAGCCTGACCTGATCCTACAACTTCAATATTTTCAATTTCAGCTTGTACTGCATCAACATTATATTCAGAACCAGATTCTACATATAATGTCTTAATCTTTGCAGCTCCAAGAGCAACAGTAGCATTTGCTGGCACACTTGACTTAATTGTAACTGTATTATATGTACCTGCTACAAGATTCGTTCCTTCTGTAATAACCAGATTTTGCTCTGTTGGAGTTGTTTGATTATCATCTGGTGGAGTTGTTTGATTATCATCTGGCACATTAGCTGCATTTACTGTAACAGCAACTTTTAATTTATAATTCTTAGTATGTCCCTTTACAGTAGCTGTAACAGTTGCACTACCTGCTGCAACACCTGTAATTTTACCATTCTTATTTACAGTAGCAACAGATGGATTAGAACTCTTAAAAGAAACCTTTAAATATTTTGCACCATTCTTATTTACTGTTACCTTCTTGCTATTTCCTGCTGTTACACTAACTTTCTTTTTGGAAATAGTAGGAGCTTTCTTTACTGTAACATTATAAGTTACTTTCTTTCCTTTTTTTGTTTTTGCTGTAATTTTTGCCTTACCAGCCTTTACAGCTGTAATTTTACCATTTTTGTTTACTTTAGCTACCTTTTTCTTATTTGTTTTAAAAGAACCCTTCTTACCTGCTTTTTTTACAGTATCACCTTTTGCAATTGTCACTTTCTTTGCAGATGCTGCATCTGCATTGACTGGTGTAACTGTTGTAGCCATAGCAACTGCTAATGCAGCTACGAGTCCTTTTGTTGCTTTGTTTCTAAAAAGATTTTCCCTACGCATAATAATCCTCCTTGAATCGTTGCATTATTTATTATCGTGGCTATTATATCATGGCTTTTTTAAAATGTACAGTCTTTTTTTATAATTTTGCAAAATCTATCATTTTGTCAAATAATACGAAATTATTTTTCTTTTTTTTGTGTCTTTTTGATAGATTAATTTTTTTCCTTTTCTTGTTTTTAAGAAAAAGCATTTTCAATCTGTTTAATTTCTTCTCCTAAAATCGAAATCACATCATATCTGCATGGCATGAAATAGGGATGTTGATATAAATAAATTTGAGATATTTTCCGAATCTTTGCCTGTTTTCTTTTATTCACAGCCTCTTCTGGAAAACCATTTCGAGTATCTGAACGATATTTTACTTCTATAAAAACAAGTTCTTGTTCCGGTGATACTGCAATTAAATCAATTTCTCCCTGTCGGCAAAAAAAATTTTTCTCAAGAATATGAAATCCTTTTTTCTTTAAATATTCTGCTGCTAATTGCTCTTTTTCTGCTCCCAAAGATCGCTTATTTTTTTCTTGCATTCATTTTTTCCCTTACATGATCTACTCTGTCAACAAAAACTAGCACCTCTGCTACAACATCATAAAGCTGTGGTGGAATACATTCTCCAATCTCAAGCTTTGACAATGTTCCTGCCAACTTGGAATCTTTATGGAGTGGTACATCGTTTTCTCTTGCCTTATCGATGATCTTTTCTGCAAGATATCCCTTTCCAGAAGCAATTACCTTTGGTGCTGTATCCTCTAACTCATAAGATAACGCTACGGCTGTTTTGCTTTTTTTTTCTTCTATAACACTCATCTCCCATTATAAATTTTTTAAAAAACTCTTTCTGTGAATAGGAGAAGGTCCATACTTTTTTAATGCAGCAATATGTTCCTTTGTCCCATATCCCTTATTAGCAGCAAAACCATATTCTGGAAATTTTTTATCATACTCTACCATTTGCCGATCCCTTGTTACTTTTGCTACAATACTTGCTGCTGCAATAGATGCACTTAATGCATCTCCATGAATAATTGGTACTTGCTTTATAGAAATCTCTGGAATTGTAACAGCATCATTTAATAGTAATTCTGGTTGTGGTGATAATTTTTTTATTGCTTTTCTCATTGCTTCATAATCTGCCTGCAAAATATTAATTTCATCAATTCGATTCCAGTCAGTTTCTGCAACTGCTACAGAAATCGCCTTTTCCATAATTTCCTTATATAATTCCTCTCTCTTTTTTTCTGATAATTTTTTGGAATCATTAAGGTATAAAATTTCCTTTTTTGGATCAAGAATGACTGCACATGCAGTTACTGGTCCTGCTAAAGGTCCACGACCTACTTCATCAATACCACAAATAACCCGATAAGTCTTATACTGCTTTTCATAAAAGAACATTTTCTCTGTTCTCTTTTTTTCACTTCTATATGCTTCTAATTTTTTATTATATTTATATAGAAGTTTTTTTACTCCTAAACGCTGATCATTTTGATAATCATGTAGAAGAATTTTCATATGATTCATATCGGCATTTTCAAACTCTAATTTAATATCTGAAATCGTTTTTTCCATAGTCAATTATTCCCTATTTCTTTATCACTTTCTAATTCTTTAATTGAAACTATTTTTTATTTCAGTCTTTTCTTTGATTTTTACTTGTTCTAATGTAATTTTTCCAATCTTTCCATCTCTAAACTCATCTAATAATAATGTTGCTGCTTTCCCATAATCAAGTTCTCCACCTTTTAAAAGGCAAGCTCTCTTTTTTGCAATCTGTTTTAAAACTTGCAAAGATTCTAGTTTTTTATTATCTTTCTCTATTAAAATATCATATCTTTCTATTAAATTTTTTTGATATTCCTCTAGTAAATATGAAAGCAGTTGTAGAGCAAGTTCTTCTTTATTTATAATTTCATCTTTTATAGAGCCAATAAAGGCAAGTTGTAATCCTGTCTGCTCATCTTCAAATTTTGGCCAAAGAATCCCCGGTGTATCTAAAAGTTCTACCGATTTATTTAAGCGAATCCATTGTTTTCCTTTAGTAACTCCCGGTTTATTTCCTGTTTTTGTACAAGCTTTTCTAGCAAAACTATTAATAAATGTAGATTTACCAACATTTGGAATCCCTACCACCATAGCACGAATGGGGCGATTTTTAATTCCTCTTTTTCGATCTCTCTCTATTTTTTCTTTACAAGCCTCCTGAATAACCTGATGAACTTCCTTAATTCCTTTTCCACTTTTAGAATTTACAAGTGTTGCAAAAATTCCCTGTTCTTCAAACCATGCTTTCCATTCTAGCGTTTTTTTATCATCTGCTAAATCAAATTTATTTAATAATACAATTCTAGCCTTTCCCTTTGCCATCTCATCAATATCAGGATTTCTGCTTGCTAGTGGAATTCTTGCATCTACAAGCTCAATTACAACATCAATCAGCTTGATATCCTCCTGCATCATTCTTTTTGCTTTTGTCATATGACCTGGATACCATTGAAGATTCATGTTTGTACACTCCTTTTCTATATTTATATTGAATAGCCAATTTTTTTGACCACCAATATAAAAATAATTAATTTCTTTTCTATTTTTCTTCCGCTTCCTCTAACTTTTCTGGTTCTAATAAAGAAATAAAAGCAAATCCCGGCGAAATCCGTATAAAGACACGTCCTATAATGTCCGATGCTACTACATTTCCAACATTAGCAAATCGACTATCCTCACTATTATTTCTGTTATCACCAAGAACAAAATATTCATTTTTCTCTAAACTAATTTCTGCAGAAGCAACACCTGCATTTGCCATATCTTCTTCTGCATATTTATCCTCTAAAATTTCTCCATTAATATATACTTTTCCATCTATAATCTGCACTGTTTCTTCTGGAAGTCCAATAATCCTCTTAATATTATAATAATTGTGATCTTTTTTATTTTGTTGAAATGCAACAACATCAAAACGCTTATAATCTCTTACTTTTTTTGTTAATTTTTCAATTATAACGCTATCCCCATTTGTTAAAATCGTCTCCATAGAAGATCCCGATACTGTCATTTTTTCTGCCCCATATCGCACTAAAAGAAATCCAAGCAATATAGCGACTACAATTTCCAAAATCCAGAAAATAATCTCTAAAATCACATTTCCAAACTTTGATGGTTTTTCTTCTAATAAAACTTGCCTTTTTCTTCTTCTGTTTCTTGCCACGCAGCCCCTCCTTTTTATAAATCAACAAGATCATCTCAAATTGACAATGACCGCAATATTATACTCACAAACGAAAAATCTTTCCTCTTTTCGCTCCCCAGTATAAAAACAATAAGATTATATTTGCTAAGTGAACATTAAGAGTAACCAAAAAAGGCAATACAACTTGTCCTTTAGACGAAATGTAATGCCCCTTTTTACTAAACAAAACTATTTTACAAGTTCTTTTACTTTTGCAGCCTTACCAACACGATTGCGTAAATAGAACAGTTTTGCTCTTCTAACCTTACCTCTACGTACCACTTCAATTTTTTCTACAATTGGAGAATGCAATGGCCATGTCTTTTCTACACCAATTCCATTTGATGTCTTACGAACTGTAAATGTTTCACGACATCCACCGTTTTGTCTTTTAATTACAATTCCTTCAAAAACCTGCGTTCTTTCACGGGTACCTTCCTTTACTTTGGCAAATACTTTTATTGTATCACCAACACGGAAATCTGTTACGTCTGCTTTCATCTGAGCAGCTTCAATATTTCTGATAATGTCGTTCATTGAGAACCTCCTTTAAATTCCAGATGTTCAATAATGCAATAAGCCCGCAACTTATTTATGCAAAAGAGGACCATCTACTATTTCATACTGAGCAGTCAAATTTTTCGACTGCCAGTTTAACAGAGATACTTTAGCATATGAAAAGAAAAATTGCAAGAATTATTTTGGAAATTTATATGAAAATCAAAAAAACTACAATCATTTTTTTCTACAATTTTTAAACTGCCATAAAATCAAACATAGATAATTGATTTGATTCTGGCAAATTCCCTAAAAGTCCCAGCCTATGCATAGTATCCACAGCCGTCTGTGTAATCTTACATCGTTCCTTAAATTCCTCCCTTGAATGGAATTTTCCTTCTCTTGCCGCTTCTGCCACACCATCTGCTGCTTTATCTCCCAATCCATCAATGGTACTTAAGGATGGCATCAGTTTTCCATTTACAATCTTAAACCGATGAGCCGATGCTGTAAAAATATCAATTGGTTCAAATTCAAATCCTCTTGCATACATTTCTTGTACAATTTTCATATCTTTCCATACATCTTGTTCTTTTTTTGTCAATTCATTGATTCTTTTCTTATAATCAGATAGATGTTTCTCTAATACATCCCTTCCAAGACACATAAGTTCATAATCAAATGCCGAAGCACGAATACTAAAGTAAGCGGCATAATATGCCAAGGGATAATATACTTTAAAATATGCAATTCGCAATGCCATCATAACATAAGCAACAGCATGTGCTTTTGGAAACATATATTTAATTTTTTTACAAGATTCAATATACCACTCTGGAACAGATTGCTCCCGCATGGCTTGTTCCATTTCCGGTGTCAACCCTTTTCCTTTTCGCACACTCTCCATAATTTTAAAAGCAAGTCCTTTTTCCAGTCCTGCATGAATTAAATATGTCATAATATCATCTCTTGTACAAATAGCAGTTGCTAGTGTACAATCCCCATTTTGAATGTAATATTGTGCATTGCCAAGCCATACATCTGTACCATGAGAAAGTCCAGAAATCCTTACAAGTTCTGAAAATGTTTTTGGTCTTGTATCCCGAAGCATCTGCATAACAAATTCTGTTCCAAACTCTGGTACTCCAAGCGAACCAAGATCACATCCTCCAATATCCTCTGGCGTAATATTGAGTGCCTTTGTACTTTCAAATAAAGATAACACTTTTTCATCATCCATACGAATAAGTTTTGCATCAACACCTGTTAAGTCCTCTAACATACGAATCATACTAGGATCATCATGTCCAAGGATATCAAGTTTTAAAAGATTGTGATCAATCGAATGATAATCAAAATGCGTTGTAATAATATTTGTTCCCATATCATTCGCTGGATGCTGCACTGGTGTAAAAGAATCAATTTCTTCGCCAAGCGGCAATACTACAATTCCACCCGGATGTTGTCCTGTTGTTCTTCTTACCCCAACACATCCTTGCACAAGACGATTGATTTCTGGCATTCTTTTATGAATTTCCCGTTCCTCATAATATTTTTTTACCATACCAAACGCTGTTTTATCTGCAAGTGTACCAATCGTTCCAGCACGATATGTCTGTCCTTTTCCAAAAATAACTTCAGTATAATCATGTGCTTTACTTTGATATTCTCCTGAAAAATTTAAATCAATATCAGGTTCTTTATCTCCATAAAATCCAAGGAATGTTTCAAATGGAATTTCATGTCCTTCTTTACTTAATGGTTTCCCACAAATAGGACAATTCCTATCTGGCATATCACAGCCAGATCTTCCTGCAAAAGCACGTACTTCTTCAGAATCAAAATCAGAATAATGACAATTCAGACAATAATAATGTGCAGAAAGTGGATTTACTTCGGTAATTCCTGCCATCGTAGCTGCAAAAGAAGATCCTACCGATCCTCTCGATCCTACAAGATAACCATCTTCATTTGATTTCCAAACTAACTTTTGTGCAATAATATACATCACTGCAAATCCATTGCCAATAATAGAGTCTAGTTCCTTTTCCAGTCGCTTCGATACCTGCATTGGCAGATTTTCTCCATAAATAAAATGAGCCTTATTATAACAAATTTCCCTTAAATTTTCATCTGAATTTTCAATCACTGGCGGACATTTATCTGGTCGCACTGGTGAAATTCTCTCTATCATATCAGCAATTAAATTTGTATTTGTAATAACAACTTCTTCTGCCTTTTCTTTTCCCAGATATTCAAATTCTTTTAACATTTCCTCTGTTGTACGAAGATAAAGAGGTGCTTGATTATCTGCATCTTTAAATCCCTTACTTGCCATAATAATTCTTCGATATACCTCATCTTCCGGATCAAGAAAATGTACATCACAAGTAGCAACGACTAATTTATGATATTTTTCTCCAAGTGCAACAATTTCTTTATTTTTATCTTCCAAATCTTTGATAGAACGAATATCATGTTTTTCACTTTCAATCATAAATTGATTATTACCAAGTGGTTGTATTTCCAGATAATCATAAAATTTTACTAATCTCTCTATCTCCCATTCTGGCTCATTTCGCAAAAGAGCCTGATAAAGCTCTCCTGCTTCACAAGCTGAACCAATTAATAAACCCTCTCTATATTTTAAAAATAAACTCTTTGGCACTCTTGGCCGCCGATTATAATAGGAAAGATGTGACAGAGAAACAAGCTTATATAAATTAATACGTCCAATGTTATTTTTTGCTAAAATAATCGCATGACTTGTTGGCATCTTTTTAATAATTTCTTCAGAAATTTCCCGCAAAGAATCAATTTGAGAAAGCTTTCTAATCCCTTTTTCCTTTAACATAACAAGAAATTTCTTATAAATTTCTGCTGTTGCCATCGCATCATCGACAGCACGATGATGGTTCTCTAAACTAATATTTAATTCTTTACAGACAATATGTAATTTATAATTTGTTAAATGTGGCAGTAAAATTCTGGCAATTGCAACGGTATCTACAGAAGTAAATCCTACTTTTATCTGCAAAAGCTCTGCTTTTTTACGAATAAAACCAACATCAAAAGAAGCATTATGTGCCACTAAAATACAATTTTCACAAAACTTTAAAAACTTAGGCAAAACCTCCTCAATTCGTTCTGCATCTTTTACCATTTCATTCGTTATACTTGTTAATTTTGTAATTTCTTCTGGAATTGGAATCTCTGGATTAATAAAGGTACTAAATGTTTCTGTAATCTCTCCTCCTACTAATTTCACTGCTCCAATTTCAATAATTTTATCCTTTACTGGTCCAAACCCTGTAGTTTCAATATCAAAAACGATACTTGGCACATCTAATTCCTGTCCCCTATCATTTGTAACACTATCTTTACAATCATCCACTAAGTAAGCTTCCATGCCATAAATTACTTTAAAATCCTCCTCATGGCTCACCGCATGATTGGCATCTGGAAATGATTGTACCACGCCGTGATCCGTTATTGCAATAGCGGAATGTCCCCATTCTTTTGCACGCCCGATAAGTTCTTTTACAGGTACAACAGCATCCATATCGCTCATCATCGTATGTGCATGAAGTTCCACTCTCTTTTTTTCACTCTGATCGATACGTTTTGTTGTAAAATCAGGAATTGTCTTGATACCACGAATAGAAGTAATGCTGATTTCATGTTCAAATTGATCAAGTTGTGCATTTCCTGCCAGTTTTAAAAAAGCACCCCTTTTTAAATAATTTACAATTTCATCTCTTTGTTCCTTTTGCAAAAATAGTTTCCCTGCAATCGTATCCGTAAAATCAGAAATAAAAAATACCATTAAAATCTTTCCATTGCGAAGCTCTCGTTCCTTTACTTCTTGTACTTTTCCTTGAATTACAACATCACCAAGTTCTTCTTGAATTTCTATCATCGGAACTACTTCACCTTCAAATGGTCGTCCAAAGAAAATAGAAGGATCGTCAGGAAGCTTTTTCCGATAGGTATAATTTCCTTCGTTTTTTGCCTTTGCTGTCTGATTATAAGAATTACGATCTTGCTTCGCTGGTTTCTTAACGGTTTCTTCTGCTTTTTTTATTTTTAAATCCTTTATAGTGTTCATTTTTTCAGAAATTTCGGGAAGTTCAGAAATTTTTGCAGATTTATTTTCTATTGTAACAAATTCAATTTCCTCTGGTTTTTTTTCTGGCAAAAAATAAGAAAAAGAAAGTGTAATATCAAAACCAAATTTTTCTACAAAGATAGTTCTTACAAAATGACAAATTTCTTCCTGCCTTGCCCTTGTAAATAGATTTTCCTCTGTATGTAATAAAATTGTATCTTCCTGAATTTCATAATTACTATTTTTAAAAATATAATAATTAAAAATATTTTGTTCCTTTAAATCTTCTAAAAAAGATTCTCTATACTTTTCAAATAATTCAGCAAACGTATATTCCTTTGAAAAACAATAACGTTCCAGTATTCTTGGCACAATCCCAATTTTTCCAAAAATCTGCCGTTTTAACTGAAATTCCATTTCTCGAAGTTTATTTCTTGGTATTAATTCTTCTGCTATAATATAAATTTTCACTACTTTTTGTGAGCGTGACATTAAAACACGTTCTACCTCAATATGGTAGAACGCTTCCATTAGGTTTTCCTTACAATCCATTCCAAGAAATGCCTGAAAAAACTTCATTTACATTTACACCTCATTTAACTAAACTGTGCAAGAATTCTCCCACCTCTATAGGTGGTGAAATG
>CAJTJZ010000017.1 GCA_910576895.1 uncultured Lachnospiraceae bacterium
TGGTATTCCATTAGCAATTGTAACCATTGGTGAAATTAGTGTCACACAATTTCTCAATCTACTTACCTTTGGCTTTGGCTTCTCCAATTCTTCTTTTGCCATATTTACGACATCTATAAGTTCATCTGCCTTTTCCTTCTTTAAACTAGATAAATTTTCCACAATTCCTTTTATAATATTATCTAATTCATTTGTAGATACACCATTATTTTGTGTAGCATTTATTGTTGAATTATCTTGAGCGATATTGATTTGTCCTCCACTAATAGTATAAGTTATATTTTTATCTTCCATTACAAATCTCTCCTCATTCTTTTCATTTAGATAGAATATATTATACTATATCATTTGTCATTATATCAAGTCTAAAAATCGAAAAATGTAAAAAAATAAGTCATCATTCTCTATACAATAAAATTATATAGTTATATTTACTACGAATATATAAATCTCCAATATAATTTTATTTTTATAAAGTTATTATAAAACTTCTCATATTAGCAAGGTATTCATAAATTAATAGATTAAATAATTAAAATTTTATTTAAACGAGAAAATAAAGTATCATAAGATAACAAAACCAAAAAAACAAAAAAAATAAGACATATCAAACTATATACTATGTCTTATTGTGATTAATTTAATCCTTTATTCCTTATAACTATCTTTTTATAATTATTATTCTTCCTTAATCGCCTCTATTATAGCAACCTCTATAAACACTATTTTCATTCTGCAATTCTAGTTTTATATTATTTATAATAACTTCGAACTTCTTTTTACGTATTATGTATTATTTTATTAAATCATATATAATCGCAGCTTTTAGACTTATTTAATCCTTTTTTATATTTCTATCAATTTCTTTGAATTAATTCCTTCATAATATATCCTAATTTTTCATCAATCCATTTTTACTAAATTTATAATAAATTCTTTAGTAGCTTGATCTGTATATTCCCCAAGATATGGTATAGCAGCTTTAAAGTCTTTCTTATTTATATTTGCAAGTTTCTGAATGTCTGTCCAATAAATAGGCATATCCTTTTTCTTTTCTTTTAGTTTCTGATATGCCCATATAATTCTTCTAGCATAATGTTCTGGATAGGATTCTGTATATTTTTTAAAAATTTCTTGACATTTTGGCATATTTCCAAGTCTATATTTTGACAATCCTAGCTCACGATATATTATTTTTCCTGATACTCTCTCTGGTCTACCTATTTTATTTGTTGTTCCATTGTAAATATCGTTAGCAAATTTCTCCAATATAATAGAAAGTTCATCATCATATTTCTTCCAATTGATAGAATTTCTATTTGCTATATAATAACTATTTTCTTCTATTTCATTATCTCCTTTATTAAAGATAAATTTACCAATTCTTTTACTCTCATTCTTTATATCATTACAATTTATGATTATATCGTTAAATATTATATTTTTGTAACATTGAACATCTATATACAAATTGGTATAGAAATAAAGGTTATTCCTTTACTATTACAAGTTCTACTGCATATGACCACAAATGGATTTATGGAAGAAATATTTTTTCTAATATTAATACAATTGTTGATTCTATCTTCAATTACTACTTATCACGTCCAAATGTAAAACAGCCTATTTTAACACAATATTGTGATGGTAATAAAGTATCTTGTCCAAATTGGATGACACAATGGGGTTCTAAAGATCTTGGAGACCAAGGATATACGGCCATTCAAATTCTTCGGAATTTTTATGGAAATACTATTTATATTAATCAAGCAGAAGAAATTTCTGGTATTCCATCTTCATGGCCTGGAAATGATTTAACTATTGGTTCTCGTGGCGAAAAAGTAAGACAATTACAAGAACAATTAAATGGAATTGCAAAAGGCTATCCAAGAGTTCCTACTGTTACTGCTGATGGTGTTTTTGGGGAAGCTACTGCAAATTCCGTAAAAGTATTCCAAGAAATCTTTAAGTTGCCTGCTACTGGAATTGTTGATTTTCCAACATGGTATAAAATCTCTGAAATTTATGTTGGAGTTAGCCGAATTGCCGAATTAGTATAGAATTAATTTTATCTTTTGCATCCCGATAAATAAAACTGTCATATTAAAAATATTACAAGATATTATAATCTAATAAAACTAATTATTCTTTTCTTTCTTATATATATCATTTAATATGACAGTTTTCTACAATATCATTTCATGAATAAAATTATAGAACAATAAAGAAATAATAACTTAAGATATAAAAAATTTATGATATAAAAAATAAAGAACATTGATAAAGTTTGCCTTTATATTTTGCTGTAATTGTACATTTTTCCTTTTTTCCTATAGTGATTACTGCTGTATTTCCTCTTTTCTTCATTACTCCTTTTCTGGAAGATGTCCATACTACATTCTTTTTAGCATATAAGAGCTTTATTATTACTTTTTCGTTTTCCTCTTTTTTTACTATATTTTTTATTATTGCACCTGATGTTGTTAAAATCTGTTTCCTTGTGTTTTCCTTACCTTTTATCTGCAATTTAATTTCTTTTTTATTTGTTTTCTTCACTTGTATTATATATTGATATCTATGCTTTTTGTGTTTTCCAACTAATATTGTTTTTCCAGATTTTTTACCTATTAGAATCAAATCTTTTCCACTTTTCTTTAGTTTAACAATCTTTTTATCTCTTATACTCCATTTTTTTACCCCTTTAAGAGCTTTTATTTTATAATTTTCTCCTTTTTCAAGAATAATAGAAGAAAGATTTATTTGTACTAAAATTCTTCTTTTATCTATTTTCTTTTTTGTTTTTCTCTGTCCAGTTTTATCCACAGAAACATCTTTTTTCTCTTTATCTTCTTGTATTTGTTCTATCAATTTATCTTTTAGCACCTCTTTTTTTGTATCTATATCATATTTGTTCTTATCTTCTGTATTAGATTGTTCTTTTTCTTCTGTTTTTGTAATATTAGATTCTAATTTATCATTTTTCATGTTATCCTGTTGTATATATTCTTCTGTAATACTAGGTGGATTATACCCTCCTATAAAAGTACCTGTCCCAATAGAGTTCGTATTTCCGACACTATTTCCCGTATTTGTATTTCCAATATTATTACTTCCAGTAGTATTATTTCCAACATCACCACTTTCGGTATTATTATTTCCAGTATTATTATCTTCCTTATCTGTATCTTCTGGCTTTTTATCTTCTTCCTTCTTATCCTCTTCCTCTTTTTTATCATCAGAAGGCATTTCCCATGGTCTATAAATAATAGAATTTTCTGGCATTCCTTCAAATCTATCCTGTGAAAGATCTTTTAAATTTTCTGAAAGTGTAAGTTTTTTTAGGTTTTTAAAATCATCTGGTATTTGTTTTGGCAAAGTAGTTACAGAAGATTCTATTACAATCTCAGTAATCATCTCTTTATTAGAAATGATATCATCAAGATAATCTGTATTATCTCCTGTAATATGAAGAATTCCCTCAGCATCAATATAAGCATCTGTATAAATTGGATACAATTTTATATATCCATCCATTTTAGAACTTAATCCGCTTATTGCTTCTCCTTTAGAAAAGTCTTTTTTCTCAGGCTTTGTTCCAAATCCTATTAATGTTTTATTTTCCCTATCCATTTCGTCAAATGGAATTATAATTTTATCATAATAATGCACAGAAATCTTATTATCTTTTTCCTTTCCTTCAATCTCAATTTCATACTTCGTATAATGAAATTTTTGAGCTATTTCTTCTCCAATACTTTCATGAGATGCATGAATAATCATAGTTTTGGGTACACCTTCAAAGGCAGATTCACTAATTTTTACAATACTATCAGGAATTGTTATATTTCTTAAATTTATAAAATTTTGAAAAAATCTATCCGGAATTTCTGTAATACCATCCTCAATAAAAATACTTGTAATTTTATCTTTATCAATTTCCATAGCATGATCCCATTTTGCAATTCCCTCTCCTAAGAGATAACATTGCTCTCCATCTATATAAGAACCACTCTCACCAAATGGCAAAAAATAACCATTTCCATAAATTGTAATGCCTTGCATAGCAATATTTCCGGCATAATCCATAACATAAACTCTATACTGACCATCAGATACATAAAAAACAGATTCTTCTTTCCAATCACTTTCTTCTGGTTGATTATTTCCTTTTATAAATGCATATCTTGAAATACCTGAATGAATATCATCTGCATAAACTTGAAACCAAAACATCTCTTTTGTTTCTTCGCTATCTACTCTATTATCTATAAACTGCAGATCTTTTATAAATTCTTTATCTCTTATAAGTTCTTTATTTGTTAAAAATTCTGTATTCTTTAAAGGCAAATTTCCTTCTTTCAATCTCTCTATCTTAGTAATTATTGGAACTTCATCATCTTTTCTTATTGTATATTCTACAAGAAAAGATTCTAATTTTGGACAGTCTTTATTATATGCTTTAAAATAAATATTTTTTCCATCTAATGCTGTATTTTCTGTCCATATAAGTTCTTTATAAGGCATCCATTTTATCTTATCAAGACTATAAACATATTCTACTTGTTCTTTCCTGCCTTTAATTGCACTTCCTGATACTAAAATAGAAAAGTTCTTATTACTCCATCCGTTTTCTTTTACATCTGTATCTATTGAAATCTTTGGTATAGTCGGTGTTCCATAGACATTGATAGTAACAGGATCACTTTTTATTTGTTGTCCACTATTCCCAGTAATAATGCAATAATATGCCATCATTTTCTTCTATAACATTTTCTGCTGGAATTGTATAAATACTTTCTGTTGCACCTTGAATTGCTTCTTCGGAAATAGTGATTTCTGATAAATTACTTCCTTCTAACTTTTTTTGACAATACCACTGATAAGTTATATCTTCTCCAATTGCAGATACAAAAATTGGAATTTCTGTATAAGGCTCTATTTCTTCATTAAAATCTGAATTTTTTGTCTGTTCTATAATAATTGGTACTGCATTTGACCAAACAGCATATAAATGAAGTTTATGATCTGTTCCCTTATCTGCAAGTCCAAAGCATTGACTACTTTCCTGTCCTGCATAATAATCAACATCTTTTTTTGTTCCAAATCCCTTTTGGGGTTTTTTACTCCAACCTAAAAATATTTTTTCTTCCTTATAAAAATCTGTTATCATTTCATCTGCAATAATACCCAATTGTCCATATTGTATTCCTTGACTATAATCAGAAATAATACCTTCACTTTCATAAGTAATAACAAGTTTATTTGGTTTCCAAAATGCATAAATTGTTTTTATTTCTCCGTTTTTCTCTTTTCCAGCAAGTTTCACAAGATCAGAAAGCTCCTTATATTGAATCTTATCTGCATCACTACTTTCTGAATATCCTTCTAATTCATATCCAATTTGAGATGGTCTATCATCAAGACTCCAACTTTCTGTATAATAAACATTCTTTCTCATCTTATCAGAAGTCCATATAGCAGACTCTGCATTCTTATCAAACAAAACTGTATATTTATTTTCAAGCCATACAGGATAATAACAATGTTTTTCCATAATATTCAAATCCGAAATTATACTTTCTGGCTGTAATTCTCCCCGATAAGAACTATCCTGATATGTTTTTTTAGAAGCATTTTTATCTCTTGACCATCCAACAAAAGTAAATCCCGGTCTTATATACTTACAATCTGGCATAATAAAACCATCTGTATAATACACCCTTGTTACATTTGACATACTATCTTCATTTATTACTTTTGCTATAATACCATCTTTACTGCCATAACAATAATTATCACATGGTTCAAAAGAAATTGGGTAAGATTTTTCAGTCCATGCAGCATATAATGTTATAATCCCATTATTTATTTCACAAAGACTATGTACAAAATCACCAGAATTATATTCCACATCATTACTATTTTTTTCTACTGACCATCCAAGAAATGTAAATCCATCTCTTTTAAATCCATTTTTAGGAAGCATAATATTATCTGTATAATAAAATTTTCCTGTTGCCTGTGTACTACCAGTTGCTTTTATATTTCCTAATGGATTATGAGCTGTACTAGCATCATCATTTGCCTGAAATTGAATAGAATATTTATTTTCTTCCCATTTTGCATATAGTTTTACAATATCCTTATCTATAGAAGAAAGTTTAGAAGTTTTTGCATTTTCTGTAAAATCTACTGCTCCATTTCTTGAAAAAGACCATCCAAGAAATGTAAATCCCTTTCTTATACAACTTGGCATTATAATTTCTTCATTATAATTATATTCTGCTTTTTCTGGAACAATGGCAGCCCTAACATTATTTTCTGGTGTATTTGCATTGGAATCATTTGCTTCAAATTCGATTGTATAAGTAATATCCTCTGCGATAGGTGTCATAGTAATATCAGAAGCTGCCATAGTCAAAGTTGCATTTCTTGTTTTAAGATCTGCCTGCATTCTTGTATTACTGCTATCCCAATGACTAAATTTATAGCCATCCAATACCGATGCTTTTAATTTTACTTTTTCTTTGTAAAAAACCATCCTTTCTTTTTTATTAGAAGTTGTCACTTTATTTGTATCATAATTTCCAATGGTAAGCTTATAGAAATTTCTACTATAATATAAATGTAATTCAGAAGTACCTTCTGCATCAATATACATCATATTCGCTTTTGCACCTTTGCTTTTAGAATCATAACTTCTAGCATAACAATAAGTAAAACCTTCATATTGATAAGATGCTGCCATTGTTGCTGCATTTACTTTTGCATCTGTAATGCCTTTCTTTTTTACTACAATATTCTCTGTATCAGAATAATCTCCTTGAAGTGTTTCACGATGAATAACAACTTTATAAGTAATATCAGAATCGGGTTCTACCTTTGGTGTCATTGTAATCGCTCCTATTGGCATTGTGATACTTCCATCTTTTTCTATATAATCAGAAAGTAACGATGAATTGGAACTTTGCCATTTTACCCAATGATATCCCTTATCTGGTTGTGCTTTTAATGTAATTAAATCCCCTTGATAATAATTTCCTACTGCTGTAGTTCCTTTAATTTTTACATGATTCTGCGTTCCTAAATTAAATTGATATTGATTCCTTTCATAAAATAATTGAAGCACTGCACTTCCATTTCCTGAAACTGTCATCTCCTCTGCTATTTCCTGATTAACTTTTGCATATTGATAGGTAAATCCCGGATATAAATATTCTCTTGCCAGCTCCTGTGCATTTACTTTTGTATTGCTTGTGCCATATAAATTCTTTACTTCATTTGCAGATGATGGATATGCTCCAGAAAGATCCATTTTA
Organism: uncultured Lachnospiraceae bacterium; assembly: GCA_910576895.1. Taxonomy (GTDB): domain Bacteria; phylum Bacillota; class Clostridia; order Lachnospirales; family Lachnospiraceae; genus MGBC100174. The sequence continues at coordinate 7,320 of CAJTJZ010000017.1, forward strand.
TAAATCTCGACTTTATATAATGTATTTGTTTTTACAATCCAGCTTGCTGTGTAAATCTTATTTCCAACCGAACCTCTTGGAATGGAAATATTTATTTGTTCTACATCTCCATCTGAACTTATCCAACCAGCAAAATCATATCCTTCTTTTGTTGGATTATTTAAAGTAAATGTCTCTGTTTCTACATCATAAATATCAGGATTTGCTTTTTCTACTACTCCACCAGCTAAATCATATTGAATCTTATATGTATTTTTACTCCATATGGCATATAATATCGTATTATTTTCTTCTGTTTTATAATTTTCTCCTGCTTGCATACTATATTCCGCCGAAGGAGAAACTGACCATCCTTTAAAAGTATAACCCCTTCTATTTGCTATTGGCAATAAAACTCCATTATTTTCCCAAGATGCATATAATGTAATATCTTCTTCTCCATCCCAGTCCTTTGTACCGAAGCCATCCTGATCATAATATTTTATTCCATTGCCATTAATTTCTGTATAATATCCCTGAAATGTAAATGTATTTTTTAAAGAATTGCTGCTAATAACAGCACTTGCATCTTCTGTATTTTTATCAAAAGTTATGGTATATTCCTTTCTTGGCAATATAATTTCAGGCATAGCATTTCCTTTAATTGCTTCTATCTGTTTTGTTCCATCATCAAAAGCCCCTTGGGTATCAAAAGTAATGGTAGAAGTTTTATTGGAAAATACTGCATAAAGTGTTTGTGGTTCATTTAAATATAAATGTGCATCTGGTATAGAAGCATCCTTCTTTGTACTCCATCCTAAAAAATCACAACCATTTTTAAATGCTGTTACTGTTTTGTTTAAAGAATCTGAGATATAAATATAATCTACACCATCTAAAATACCACCATTAGCATCAAAAGTAATCCTATATTGACTAGGAGATATCATTTCTCTAGAAACTATATTTCCTGTTCCATTACAAGTCTTACATAAGTTTGGTATCTCTGATACACTTCCTGTTCCATCGCAATTAGGGCAAATTTTAGAAACATCACATAAATGAGATTCATTTTCTTCATAATAATACTTACAAAATGGACAATAATATGGATATTTCTCACTTGGACAATCCGACTTTTCTGCAGCACTTACTTTTATCATATTTTCTGGAATGATTCCAGATGTTATAACAACCATGATGGCCAAAAGTATACTTATCCCTTGTTTCCACTGTTTTTTCAATAATTTTTCCTCCCTTTTCCTTATTTTTCCCTTATCTACTTTTAATTTTTTTAAAGTCATCCCCCCTTTCTTTTTAATATGTTAGCAATTTTTCATACCAACTATTTAGATTTATCATATCACCTTGCAAGGAATAGATACAAAAAACACACTTTTTATAATTTTTTAATAAATGGAAATCATCATATCTAGTATAGATATGACTCCGCTTTGAACAGCGGAAATATTTGAAAAAAATAGAATTTTTATTTATGTTACGATTGTAGCACAAATCTCTAAAAAGTCAAGGAAAAAAGTAAAAAATCTTTATTTTGTTAATAAAAAAATTTTTATAGCATCTATGCTACAAATATGGTATACTTACTTTTATGTAATAAATACATAAAACAAAAAGGAGTGGTTAATTATGAAATCATATGTAAATATGACCCATGAAGAACTCTTAACATTAAAGGCCAGCTTAGAAGAATCCTATCAATTAGAGGAATCAAAAGGTCTTTCTTTAAATATGGCAAGAGGAAAACCGGGAGCTTCTCAACTAGCATTATCTATGCCAATGTTAGATGTAATTAATGGAAATTCCGATATGCACACCCTACTTGGAAATGATACTAGAAATTATGGTGATTGGGATGGTATTGGTGAATGTAGACAGCTTCTTGCCGATATGATGGAAGTCAAAAAAAATAATGTAATTATATGTGGTAATTCCAGCTTAAATATTATGTATGATACTATCATTCGTTCCATGGTCAAAGGTATCAATGGTTCTACACCTTGGTCTAAATTAGATAATGTAAAATTTCTATGTCCAGTTCCGGGATATGATAGACATTTTAAAATCACAGAATTATTTGGAATTGAAATGATTAATATTCCATTAGGTGAAGATGGTCCAGATATGGATTTAGTAGAAAAATATGTAAATAATGATGATTCTGTAAAGGGTATCTGGTGTGTACCAAAATATTCTAATCCTACTGGCATTTCCTATTCTGATGAAGTTGTAAAACGCTTTGCAAATTTAAAACCAAAAGCAGAAGATTTTCGTATTTTCTGGGACAATGCCTATTGTATTCATCATTTATATGATGATAATCAAGCAAAGATTTTAAATATTTTAGAGGAATGTGAAAAGGCAGGAAATCCTAATATGGTTTATGTCTTTGCATCAACTTCTAAGGTAAGTTTTCCCGGCTCTGGTGTATCAGCAATTGCAACTTCTATTGAAAACATGGAATATATTAAACAATTTATGACAACACAAATTATCGGACATGACAAAATCAATCAATTGCGTCATGTAAGATTTTTTAAGAATATTGATGGCTTAAATATTCATATGAAAAAACATGCTGATCTTCTTCGCCCAAAATTTGAAGCTGTAATTAATATCTTAGAAGATGAACTTACCGGACTTGAAATTGGCAGTTGGACTAAACCAAAAGGTGGCTACTTTATTTCCTTTGATGCAATGCCAGGATGTGCAAAAGCAATTGTTGCAAAATGCAAAAAATTAGGAGTTGTTCTTACAGATGCAGGTGCAACCTATCCTTATGGAAATGATCCTAATGACTCCAATATCCGTATTGCACCTTCTTTCCCAACACCAGAAGAAATGATAGAAGCTACAAAGATTTTTGTTCTCTGTGTAAAACTTGCTTCTGTTGAAAAGCTATTAAGTAAATCAGAATCTACTTGCTAATATAAATATTAGATATTATAGATTCTCTTATATTTATTTTATTTGCTTTATCATTCAATAAAAGATCAGAAAGTCAGGGTTGTGAAAACTACCCTGACAAATTATCAATATAATAAATATAATTCATTTTACTACAGGAATAAAAAAGCAAGGTATAGTGCAATTTCTCCTACTTTCTAAAATTTACAATACTTTTCATTTGTGAAAAGCATTATAAGAGCCAATAAACACTTTGTGCTTATCAATAAAAAATATTGCTTATAGTGGGTTTCTTTATTGATTTATTATAAAAATCTACTTTTCTTTTAATTCTTCCATATATTTCTTTGCGTCTTTTAAAAAACTAATGACTATAAGAACCATAACAATACCAATCGGAAATGCTGCAACAATACTAACTGATTGCAAATTATTCATACTACTTTCAGAAAATACTAATGCAATAGGAAGAACAATCAATAATAAACACCATAATAATTGAATCCATTTATTTGGATGCTCATTTTCTTCTAATTTATGATAACTATAACAAGATACTGTATAAGCAATAGAATCAAAAGAAGTAGCATAAAAAGCAATCATGGTAAGCAATACAGTAATCAAAACTATGGAAGCACATGGCAGAGTTTTAATGATATTAATAATCATAGCATAAAGATCACCAGTAGATTCATATTGAGCTATAAAATCTACTACCTTAGCTGTCTGCAAACCAAGGGAATAATTACCCAATACAATAAAACTTACTACCGTAGAACCAACTCCAAATACATATCCCCCAAGAATTGTTTGCCTTACTGTTCTTCCTCTTGAAATATTCCCAATAAAAAAGGGAGCTGCCACACACCATACCATCCAATAAGCCCAATAATAAATAGTCCAATCCTGTGCAAAATTCGTTGTTCGTGTTGGATCGGTATAAGTTGCAAGTCCTATAAAATTTTGAATCATTCGTCCAAAGGATTCAAACCCTGTATCCATAATATATCTTGCTCTTCCACTAAAGAAAAAAACAAACAAAATAAGACCAAAGAAGAAAAGAATACATACGTTTGCTAAAATACGAATTCCTTGAAACCCATGAAGCAATGCATAGGTATAAACGGCACAAGTAATTAAAAGAATGATAATGGTAATCGCTGTTCTACTGATATTAATAGGAAATAATTCTCCAAGAATACTTGCCATAAGTGGAGTTGCTACGCTAAAAGTAGTAGCTGTTCCTGCAAGTAAGGCAAAGACTGCCAAAAGATCAATGATACGACCAAGAAAGCCATCCACATAATTTCCAAGTATAGGACGACAAGCTTCGGAATACTTTTGCCGATTTCTTTTTCTTACATGAAGCATAAACCCAAAAGCAACGGCAAGAACAAGATAAAATCCCCAAGGAATAAAACTCCAATGGAAAATAGGGAAAACACCTGCCCATTCTTCTATACTTCCTAACTCTGCAATATGTGGATTGGTTGCATACATAACCCATTCAGAAAAAGAATAAAATAAAATATCTGCTGCTAATCCACAAGTAAACATCATACTTCCCCAAGCAAAAAAAGAATATTTTGGTTTCTCATCTGGCTTTCCTAAAACAATATCTCCATATTTAGATATTGCTAAAAAAAGAGAAATAAGAAAAATTCCAAGCCCTATCATTAAATAATAAATTCCAAACGTATCTCCAAAGAAAAACCGAATCTGACTTAAGATAAGATTGGATTGTTCTGGTACTATAAAAAACAAAATACTAAGACCAACCACAAGAATTAGAGGAATTCCTGTTATCATTTTATCTATCTTTTTCCCCTCTTTCATTCTACAGTACCTCCAAATATTTTTTATAATTAGAATCCAAAGCTACTAATTCCTGAAGATTATCAATCTCTATCACATCTTCTTGCTTCATTGGTCTAATTCCAAGATCATATTCTTTCAAATGACAAAACATTACCACATCATCCCAATATAACTGCCTATTTTGCTTTTTATTAAATTCTTCTTCTAAATGCTGTTTTAATTTTCTACCATCTTCCGCTGTCCAACGAGAAATGCTAAATAGTTGCCACCCTGCTTTTCCTCCTGTTTTTGAACAAGCTATCACCTTGCCATTTTTCACTTGCATTAACCACTCTTTTGTTTCCTTTTCTGTCCAAATAGCATTATATCCAGATTTTTTAAATTCTGGTGAAAGGACATCATTATTATAAATCATTTGATCTCCATCTAAAATAATAGCATTTTCTATATAATCTCTTGCCATATATAAAGAAGAAATATTATTACAAGTATCATAAAATGGATTCTCAATGATATGAACTCCTTTATATTCTTTTTGAAGAACTTGAAATTGCTCCTTTAAGTAACCCACCACAAGATATATTTCCATAATTCTATTGTTTTGAAGTCCTTGTATAATGGTATCAATGATTCTCATTCCATTGACTCGAATTAAAGGTTTTGGTGTATCTAAGGTTACTGGCTGCATTCTCTTTCCTATTCCAGCCGCTATAATAATGGCTCGTTGAACTTTATTCATGTTTTTCTAGCCCCTCTCTCACTATCTTATAATAGTCTTTCGCATACTGATATTGACAGAAAGCATATTTCCCAAAAGTAACCCCAAGGCTTCGTTTATATTCACACCAATTACTCCATAAAAGTCCACAAACTGCAATATAACTATAAATTTTTATTCTTATTTCATAAGGACAAGTTCCTTCAAAATAAATGTCAATCAACTGGTCTACTTGCTGTTTATTATATAAAGAATAAATACAAAACATGGCAATATCTACATGAGGATCTTGCATTCCTGCATACTCCCAATCAATTAATTTTACATCTCCTTGGTTTGTAAGAAGAAAATTATCTGGAACGGCATCCATATGGGTTAAACATTTTTCTCCTATATATGGATCGATATATTTCTTTAAAGAAAAAACATTTTCTTTTGTTCTTTTATAATCTTTATAAAGAGAAGGAAAATCGCTCCATAACGATTCATAAAATTCAATCTTTTCAAAAATATGAAATTCATGTGGAACAACTAACTTTAATTGATGAAATTCCCTTAATTTTTTCATACATAGTTTTAAGTCATCTACATTATTTGCATTACAAACTCTGGCATCATAAATAAATTCTGTAATTTTATACCCATTCTTTGGATTGATATAAATAATATCATCACAAATACCTTTCCTATTTATGACAGTATATACAGCAGCTTCTTCCTCTCTATTAATAAGCTGATCCGTTCCTTCCCCCGGAATCCGCATAATGTATTTTTTATTCTTACACATAAAAAGAAAAGAACGATTGGTCATACCTTTTTTTAAAACCGTAATATCCACAATCTTAGAACTTATTGTATGTAATGTCTTAGTAATTATAGAAATCGCATCTGACTTTAATTGATTCGATTCTTCATCCAATTCTCGAAGTTGTTCATAGGTATTGATTTCTACAACATCAGTAGCATGTACCACCCTTGCTTGAATCATCATACGGTCTTTTTCATAAAGAGTTTCTTCCCAAAAAGCATTCCTATACTTTTCCTGTTGATCATATTCTTGTAAACGCTTTTTTATCATACTGCTTTGTTCCTCAATCAGATAGGCAATTCCAATCATAGTATTTCCACCTTGTTTTTTTGGAATCATCTTAAGTTCCTCTTGTCGATTGACACGAACATTACTTTCATTATCTACTATATCACCTATCATATACCATGAATACAATTCCTGTCTGCGAAAGGGATTTTTGTCACAATAAATATCACAAGGAATAATATAAGTATTAGAAAGATGATCTGCCGCTAAATTTAAAGAATGGGTTTCATACTCTTTGTTTATAATAAATTTAACATGAAACTTATTTATTAGATATTCCAATTTCTCTTTCATAAAACCTACTACTATATAAATTTCTTTAATATCCACTTCATGAAGTTGTTTTATAATCCGTTCAATCAGCGGTTCTCCATTTACTTCAAGCAATGCTTTTGGTATCTTTGTATTGATGGGAATCATTCGCATTCCAAATCCTGCCGCAAGAATAATTGCATTTTTTGGTGCTTTTGATTGAAATTCCTGACTTGCTTTTTTTGTAAATCTAATCGTATCATCCAGAAATCCTTCTTTTATCAATGCTTTGAGCGATTTATTTACGACTCCTAAAGAATGACCAGATGCTTCTGATAAAATATGTTGATTAATAAAAGGTTCTAAAAAAAGTATATTCAGAATATCTAACTCCTGTTTATTCAAAATAATTTTCTCCTTTTTACAAATTTGCTTCTAATATGTTCTTAATTTTCCACTATTTTTATATACACTTAATATATAAACTTATTATTCTTTTAAATAAAATTAGTTTTATCATAATCATATAAATATTCCGTTAATCTTTTTTCAATAATTTTAACTTCTTCACTTGCTTCTAAATATTTTTTCCACATTTGAGTATTATTTATAGATACACTTGGCTTAAAAATTTTCTTCTTTTTTATATGATTTTTCTCATCAAGTCCTAGCCAATTTATTAATTTCTTTATTGTCAAATCATATTGATAAATCATATCTTCAAATTGAATAAATTTAATTTCATTAGTATCAAGGTTTTCTTTTTTTCTATGCTCCCGTGTATAAACATACCATTTGCAAAAAGTTTCTACCTCATTAGGTAAAATGCCATCTTTCCAAACATATTTATCTAATATAAATACATCTCTTGGATCTCTATCCACAACTACTACTTTTATATTATTATTAAAATATCTCAAATATCTTTTTAAGTTCATAGGTGGTAATAATTGATCTACCATCATAATATCTTTCCCATCTGGTATAACAGATGAAAATAATGATTCAATATATTTACGAGTAGATTTTAAAAATTTTTCTTCGGAAGGATGCGAACAATATGTAATTTCTTTTTTCATTGTATTTATTTGTCTATCTACATCATTTCTCCATATTGTCATATGAAGAATCTTATTCAAAATTCTTTTTCTAAAGTAAAAAAAGAAACCTTTATCATACAAATCATACTGCCACCAGCCGGGAAAAGTAAAATCTGTCAATTCGTGAATATATTGATAAGAATATTCTTTCCATTTTTCCCCAAAAAAGATAGAATACTTCTTACCTAAAAAATTACCACAATAAAAATCAACAAGTCTTTTATATCGCTTTAAAGAATGTCCCGAATTATGACGATTAAAACATTCTACTAAATTAAACTCTAAATCTGAAATTCCATCTGGATCTTGAATAAATCGAAATTCCTCATTCGTAAAAGAATAAACATTATTAAATTCTGATACAAAATCTGTAATAGCACTCGATCCTGTTCCATAATAACTAGCACAACTTATAAATCTCATTATATATCCTCCTATTACATTTTTTGTGCATATTCCTAAATTCTATTCTAAAAGAATATTATTTAATTTTTCTTTTATTCTTTCTGGTGAAAAATCTTTAAACCGTTCTTTACTTTTTTCAGAATAGCTTTTATATAGTTCTTTATTAAAATACATTGTATAAATAGCTTCCCCTAATTTTTCAAAATCAGCTACTGGTGTTATAACCCCATAATTGTTATTACCAAGAATTTCTCTTACTCCAGGTAAACTATCAGTAGCTACGATTGGTAACTGAAAATATAATGCTTCTATTAAAGTTGTTGGCAATCCCTCTAGTGGACTAGAATGAGCAAATAAATAAGCTGCTGAATAATAATTCTGAATATCTATTCTATTACCTTCAAAAATTACAGTATTAAGTAATTCATGATTTATTACATATTCCTCTAATTCTTTTCGTTTTATACCATCTCCAACTAAAACTAACTTTTCTTGAAATTTATATTTTTTCTTTATATATTCTATTGCTTTAATTAAAGTTAATTGATCTTTATCTTCAGCAATACGACCAACCATCATTACAAATGATCCATATTTTTTCTTAAGTTGCAACACCTTTACATTATCTATTTCTTTTTCAGCAATAAAAGATGGATTATATAATTTATAAATGTTTAATGAAAGTTGTTTATTTGTAATTAAAACTTCATCTTGAAAAATATCAACTAAAACAACTAGATTTTTTATTTTTTTATATAAATTCAAAAAACCATCTGAGATTAAAACATATCCATACAATGCTCCATGAAGCCAACACATTTTTTTCTTACATTTTACAAATCCAGATGCAACAAATGTTAAATCATTGTAATGTCCAGAAAATGCAATTGCTAAATCATATTTTTGTTTTAAAATGTGTCTACGATGGCATATTATCTTATATAAAAAATTAATTAACAACATTACAATATATACAAAAGAATAAATAAATTGTCCTAATATATTATACTTTACGAGCTTAGTATATTGTTCTGGTGCTAATTTACGTGAAAAATTAATATGTGTCATTGTACAATTTTTTGGAAACTCTTTTTCCATATCAATTAAATTTGGTCTTAAATTAAAAATAGTAATCTCATGTCCAAAACTAGATAAAATATGAGCGTAATCAGCCCCCACTCGTTCTATTCCTCCAACTTGTAGCCCATCAAAAACCATTGCTATTTTCACACTTTATTTACTTCCTTTCTTAATTTTATTCTTGTATAACTCAATTAACAATTAATTCTGTTGCTTCATTAACACATAACCTTTAAACATATCAAGATCTTCTTTTGTTGTTATTTTAATATTTGTTTGATCACCATATGCCTGATAAAGGGTATCTCCAAGGGCATACATAAGACTTGTTGTATGTGGTTCAATTTTCTCTAATAATCCCTGTTCCCTTGCTCTTTTATAGATATCCAATAAATAGGAATATCTAAATCCATAGGGACAAGCTATTTGAATATAATTATCCCTATTTACCCAAGTTTTTGACTTTTCTCCATCATTACTTCCCATTAATTGATAACAAGGTGTTGCTGTAAACGAAGAACCATATTGTTTCATTACCCGAATCACATCCGTAATTATTTTTTCTGATGTAAAGGGTGCAGCTCCATAATGAATTAATACATAATCATCAAAATGAATCTTATTTTTTAAATGATTTATTCCATTTATTACAGAATCCTGAAATGTTTCCCCGCCATTTACTATCCATTTTACTTTTGTAAGATTATATTTTTGAACCATATCTTTTAAATAATCTTTCCAAAGTTCATGACAAACCACTTCAATATTATCTATTTCCAAATAATTTTGAAATATTTCTATTGTATAAGCTAATACTGGTTTATCGAATATTTCTATAAATTGTTTTGGTTTATCAAATCCAACCCGAGAACCAATTCCACCTGCTAAAATTATTGCTGTAATCATTACAAGATTTCCTTTATTATTTTATATTTTTTCTTCTATATTATTTTCATAGCTTTCTAATGCCTTGTCTAAAAATCTTATAAGATTTCTATAAGATGGCAAAAAGAAAAAACTATCATCATCTCCAACACTCCCTTTATATAATCCCCAACAAAACCAATAAAACGCTGAAATTGGTATAAATGCTATATAATATCTATGTTCCTCTTTTGTTAATTTATGCCCAACAAATGCCTTTAAATATCGCTCTATTTGTTCCTTACTCCAATCATAACGACATAAAATACATCCAATATCATTTGCAGCATAATTTAAACCTGCATATTCCCAATCAATTAAATAGATTTCATTTTTATCATCATAAAGATAGTTTGGTTCATAAACATCATTATGACAAAGTACCAAAGAATACCCTAATCTCTTTGCATCCTCTTTCACGAATACATAAAGTTTTTCTACCTTTAAAATAATATCTGCAAATTCTCGTTCTAAATTACCTTTTGTAGCAGATGCAATTTTCAATAATTTTTTCCCTTCTTCTATATTATCAAAGATTTTAACTGTAGTATCTGGTTTTATTGCATGAAGCCTATGTAAATAATCCATTGCTACTATAAGTTGATGATCAAAGTTTTCAAAATCACAATTTTTAGCATTGGAAACATAATAGGAAAGTTTCCAGCCACGCAAATCCATCGTAATTACCGATTTATCAATTCCAATCTCTTTTGCAGCAAGTTGCGTAAATAATTCTGCTTGACGATCAATTAAATTTCCTGCTGTTCCTCCCGGATGACGATATACATATTTCTTACCATTATAATTAAAGGCAAAAGATACATTAGTAAGTCCAGCATTAATAATAGAAATATCATAAATATTATTCGGATTACAAGAAAGTGTAGAACAAATATTTTGAATAATTTCTGAATCAACATTTAATAAAAAATCAGAATCAAAAGCACGTAAATCATCGATTGTTTCAAATTCTAAAATTTCATTTTCAGAAAACTCTTTTTTATAGAATGTTAATTCCTGTATATGATGAGCATAAAATTCTTCCCAAAACATAGATGCGATTCCAAAATCATGAATTTCCTTTTCGATTAACTCTTTAAAAATTCCACTGAATTTCTCATTCATATAAGCATGACCTACCATAGCAAAGGAGTTTTGACCACCCACAGTTACCGCTGTAATCACATTTGCATCCGAACATTCCACAGCAAATTCACGAAACTTTCCTTTTATATAAGTACAAGCTCTATAAGAAAGGTTATCTCTATTGTCATCTATAAATGGATTATAAGAAAAATAATGATCTGCACAACAAATATAGGTATTTGCAAGATAATCTTTTGCCTTATAAAGACTATATAAATTTCCTTTTTTACCAAAATCATTATTAACAATCAATGTTATATTATATTTTTGTTCCAAATAGAAAAATTTTTCCTTCATATATCCAACAACAATATAAATATCATTGATACCTGCCTCTTTTAATTGTTTTATTTGTCGTTCGATAAGAATTTCCCCTTTTACACAAAATAATCCTTTTGGCTTTTCATAGGTAAATGGTGCAAAACGATTTGATTTTCCTGCTGCAAGAATAATTGCATTTCGTGTCATAAATTTAGTTTCTTCCTTTCTTTATAGATATTCATAAACATTTCTTATTGAAATATTACACTGGAATAATGCGGTATTCTTTTTTCCTTTGGAGGTAACACCATATAATCCCCATAGATACTTTCTAGTATCGCATGAGCATTCTTTGGTCCATAAAAATCATGTTTTGAAAATGTATACTTTTTTAATGGAAAAATATCCGTTTCTTTCATATATTTTGTTTTATACATAGCAATCATACTATATACCATAGAATCATCTCCCCTTCTTTCATTGGGACTATCCATATCTTTTTTCAGTAGTTTCCACCGTTTTTCATATTCCTCTTCATTTATCGTTCCTTTTTGTTTTCGCCGTTCAATATATTTTTTATTTTCTTCATTTAAAAAACCGTGTAATTCTGAAAACTTCATTTTATACGTCCGATATAAATCAACAGAAATGCCATGGTGGGAATAGAGATCATCTTGTAAAAATTTTTCACATTTCGTTTTAGTATTCAAATCTTTTACATGACTCCATCCATGAAAATATAAGGGTTCAGAAGTTTCATCCTCTAAAAACATATCCTTTGGTAATTCTTTTCTTAAACATTTCATGGCAAAATCATATTCCTCATCAAAAATATAAAGATCAAAATCATCATCCCAAGGAATAAATCCTTGATGTCTTATTGCACCTAGTAAAGTACCAAATGCAATCATATATTTAATATGATGGAAATCTAAAATATTTGTTATTTCTACTCCCATTTCCAATAAACGTTTTTGTACTCGTTCTACATCCACATGATTCATTATATTAAAAACTCCTTTTCTTTTTAGAATTTCCAATCTATTAAACTTTCTACCATATCTAAATCAAATACCGCAATCCCTTTGTTATCTTTCACTTTTTTTCGTTCTGAAAAACTATCATCAATAAAAATAGCATTCTGCTCTGTGATATATTCTGATTTTTCTTCCACAGCAGAAAGTATCCTAATATCTTCAAATAAAGCAGGATCAATTTTATATTTCTTTAAATCCACATAAATGTCGGTTTTATGTTTACTTAATAAATGTAACTTTTTTCCTTCATTACTTGCTTGATATACATATCTCATTAAATCCTGATTCACCTTATCATTGATAATTAAGGTATCATCAAAATCTAAATAAATATGATCATATTGTAAATCTATCTTATAGGCACTATAAAAGGCACGATCTAACATAATATCATATTGATTTTCAAGGATACTGACAGGATACCCCCAAAAAACAAACAACGTAAGCATAGGAAAATTAATTCCTAAATTTCTTGATACTCCCATAGTTCCGGGAATACGTGGAGAAATTTCTAACAAACGATATTCATTTTTAAGATTCTTTTTCACTTGAAAAAACCAAGCACCCTGAAATGTAAATTTACTATTAATTTTTCTTGCAATCTCTACAATTTCATCATCCATTTCCAGTTGCTTTGATCTTACACTGATGCCAGCTTTAATTCTCTCTCGATTTCTTAATTTAGAAACTAATAAAGTACCATTTTCGTCTGTAAAACAATCGATGGTATATTCCATTCCGGGCAAATATTCACAAATGACTAAAGATTCTTTTTCTTTTAATGCCACAATCAATTCTTCTTCATTATTAATTTTTTTTGCTCCTTTTGCCCCTTGTCCAACCATAGGCTTTACAAAAACAGGGTAGGTTTTTACTTCTTCCACAGAATTGTAAATTTCAGGAATAAAAGTTTCTTCTGCTAGATATTGATAGGTTGCAGCTTTTGATCTACATATCTTTGTAGTAAATTCTTCTGTTATAATTACTTGTGCTTCTATTTCTTCTCTATGTTCACTTAAAAATACACTCACACTATCATGAGCAGGATATATACAATCGATATGATATTGGCGGATTTTATCATTTAGATAGTTTAAAAATCCTTCCTCATTTATGTAAGGAAACCCTTCAATCAGATTTTTATATACAAATTCTGAATGATCTTTTACACTTGTACCACCATAAAGCTCTACAAATTTTGAATACTTTAATGCATTTACTATCTCAAATGCAATCTCTGTTCCGGCTGGAAAGATTAATAGTTTTTTAGGATTCATTTTAAACCTCTATATTTTTACATATTCTTTAACATTTTTAGTATCTACAATTCAAAATAATATCACAAATCCTATCGACATCTTCTAATGCAAGATCAGCATAAAGTGGAAGTGTTAATACTCGTTTACTAATATGTAATGCAACAGGTGTATTTCTTACACTATATTGACCATGAAATGCTGAAAATGTATTTGTTAATGGATAAAAATATTTTCTTGCTCCAATGCCATGTTCCGCTAATTTATCAAATACTTCTGCACGACTTGCTCCAAATTGCTTTTCTTCAAAAACCACTGGAAAATAGGCATAGTTATAGGTAATCTCTGGTTGTATCGTATTTAATTGGATTCCTTCTACTCCATCTAAATGTTCCCGATATCTTTTTACTACTTGATATCTTTTTTCTATTTCTTCTTCTATATGGCGAAGATTACATAACCCCATAGCCGCACAAAATTCATTCATCTTTGCATTTGCACCAACAGCGGATACTTCTTCTGGACCATGAATACCAAAATTTTTTAACTCATATAATTTATCTCCAAGTTGTTTATCTTCAAAGCATACAGCACCACCTTCAATACTATGAAATACTTTCGTAGCATGAAAACTAAAACAGGAAGCATCGCCAAAAGAACCAATTCCTTTTCCTTTATAAGTTTCACCAAAAGCATGAGCAGCATCATAAATCACTTTTAATTCATATTTATGAGCAATTCGTTCCATTTCTTCTATATTGCATATATTGCCATATACGTGAACTGGCATAATCGCACAAGTATGATCAGTAATTAATTTTTCTAGTTTATTTGTATCCATAGTATAGGTAATGGGATCAATGTCACAAAATATGGGAGTCAATCCATTTCGTACAATTGCATGTGTAGTAGATGCAAATGTAAATGGCGTTGTAATCACTTCTCCTTGCAGATTCATAGCTTGAAGCGTCAGTTCTAATGCCATATGTCCATTTGTAAAAAGATCAATATTTTCTACTCCCATATAGTTACACAAATCAGCTTGCAGTTGTTTATGTTTTACTCCCATATTGGTAAGCCAACGACTTTCCCACATCGGTAAAATTTCATTCATATATTCTTGTAATTCTGGCATAGATGATTTTGTAACGAAAATATTATTTGCCATAATTTAAACACTCCCTCTTTTTACAAACATTGATTTTATAATTTTCCAAAGATACTGAAAAGAATCTAATTTCAATATTTTTGAACCACCAAGATAAATACTTACACCCAAAATTATTTGAATCATAAGGATAACAATATTGGGTAAATGTAAAAATGATATAGGATAGATACCTACACTCATAACCAGAGCTAAACTAATACTGGGTAAAATGTCTTTTAACTGCTCAAAGTAACTATAATTTAAAAGATATTTATTTGGCCACGAATTTACGATCTGACTTAAAAAAGAAACTATTAGTAGGCTATATGCCATTGCTTTTACACTAATCCATATAGTAGAAAACAATGCTATGATTCCAATTACTTTTTTCACAATTTCTAATTTTAAAAATAAATCACTTCTTCCAAGTGCATTGATTGCATTTAAATTGGCAGTATGGATAGGATAAAACATATAAGTAATACAAAATACTCTTAAAAATGGGATACAAGGCAGCCATTTGTCTGTTAAAACTAACGTTACCATTGGCACAGAGATAGCTACTAATCCCATCATTGCTGGAGCCATTAAATAGGTACTGATTTTTATTGCTTTTCTAGTCATATTTTTCACTTTTTCTTTATGTTCCTGTTCTGCAGACATTGTTGGAAGCAGCACACTATCTATAGAACTATTAATATTCACAACAATGACATAGGGAAATTTATTTCCTTGATTGTAATATGCTAAGTCTGATGAACTATATACCTTGCCAATAATAAGTGTTCTTAAATTTTCATAAATTGTATTTATGAGAGAAGAAATTAAAATTTTCCATCCAAATTGAAATAATCCCCTTAATCGTTTCAAAGAAAACATTCTTTTGGGATACCATTTTACTGTAAACCATAAAATGGTTGTATCAATCACTATATTAAATAATTGTTGTCCCACTAAAGCCCATACGCCAAATCCAAGACTTGCCATAGTAATGCCTACGATTGCTGCACCAACTGTTCCACTTAAGGTTGCAAAAAAAAACCGTTGGAACAACATATTACGACTAACGTAAGCTTGTTGTACATTTTTAATACCTGACACAATTAAGGTAAGTGAAAGCACTCTTATTACAACCGTAAGGTCAGGTCTTTTATAAAAACTTGCAATCACTGGCGATATTATAAATATACTTAAATAAAGAAGAATGCAAACAATAATATTAAAATAAAATACTGTTGAAAAATCCAAATCATCGGCATTCTTCTTTTGTATCAATGCATTACCCATACCACTATCAACAAATACATTCAGTATTGTAGTAAAAACAGTAACTAATGCGATTGTTCCATAATCTTCTGGTGATAAAATTCGGGCTAAAATAATGGATACTATAAAAGCTACTCCCTGTGCACCACACCTTTCAGCAAATCGCCAAAAGAAACTAGAAAAAATTTTTTTATTATTTATGTTATCCATTTCTTCTTATCCTTTAAAAATATCATTATAAAATTAAATGTTTTCCCTAAATTTATCTAATTTTTTTTACTACATGATAGCCACTTGCAAGTATTTTATAGAGAAATGGAATATATTTTTTAAACCATTTTTTCACTCTGTATTTATAAAATTTTATTAACATACGATTTTTTTCTATTTTACTAATTTCTTTATTTATTTCATTTTTAACTTGTTGTATATCCATTGCACCTAAATAATATAGTTCTATATAATATAAAACAAACCTATTATTTACACTTGTCCGATACTTAAATTCCGTTAATTCATTAAAACACTTTAACCATGATATTTCTGTTTTCCAATGTTGAACTTTTTTTTCATATTGTTGTATTTTATGAGTCCAAGAATTATGATTTCCTATTTCATAATTACACATAATTTCCGGAAAATAGCGAACTTTTCCACTGGTAGCAAGTAAAATTTGCAATGGATAATCACCAATATCCGCCATTAAACGATACTTTGGAAATATAAAATCATATTCTCTTTTATAACATAAAGAAGCTGTCGCACAATAATCCCCTCCTCCCTCAATAATAATCTTTGCAGAAATATCACATTCCTTTTTAAATTTTCTATCATTACTTAATATTTTACCATTATCTACATAATTCGCAGCATGAAAAGACATCGTATATTCAGAATGTTTCTCCATAAAATTAATTTGCTTTTCTAATTTATCATTTGAAATCCAATAATCATCACCTTCACAAAGTGCAACATATTTTCCGTGAATATGTGTATTCATAATCTTTCGTAATGAATCATCTTTTTTAGAATATTGATTTTCTACTTCATAAATAGGTTTTATAATTTTAGGATATTTTTTTTCATACTTACGAATAATCTTTGCCGTATTATCTGTTGATGCATCATCATGAATAATAATTTCAAACGGAAATGTAGTTTCTTGTATTAAAAAACCATTCAAAGCTCGTTCAATATAGTTCTCATGATTATATGCTAAACATCGAATGGATACGATTGGAGAATTTGTATTTTTGACACTCCAATTTTTCATAATTTGTTCTTCTGTTCTTTCAATCATTTTAAATTATCCTTTTTATAATATTTCTAACTTAGATAAATATTTTTTATCCACCAATAAAGAATCTAATATTTGTTTTAAATACTCACCCACATTATAGAAAACTATAAAAATAATAAGTATTTTTTTCCATAACAATTTTAACTCCTTCCTAATCATACGGATATCTGTAATTCATAATTTGCCTTTATAAATTTCGTTGATTATAGCATAGAGTAGCAAAACAAATAATATCTTAAATAAAGAAATTGACTTATTTATTAGTTGATGAATTATTATGAATAATAATTTCAAAAAGGAAATCTGTTTCTTGTTTTAAAAAACATGAAACAAATCCCTTATATAATCGCTTTGATTATATATTATACAACTAATCAAAACAGTAGTTTCGGATTTATCTCCCATTTCTATATAATCTCTACTTCTATTCTTTGAACCATTCTAGTTTATTCCTTTTCCAAAACTAATTATATTTCTTTTTTTTAGAAGTAAACCTAATGTGGAATATATTGTAAATTACAGCTTGTCTATCTGGCTGATAATTATTTGCAAAAATCAGAAGTATAGGCCATATTCGAAAAGAAACTAAATTTGCATCAATTATATTTGCAATTATTACTATAGAAAATACTAAAGCAAAGTATACATTTCCATTTTTATATATTTTAAAGCTAAAAGCAAGCAGGATAAGTAATAAAATTAATGTTAGTATTAGACCATATTGTAATAAAAAAATAAGATATCCATTATCCACATTAGCAATAAAGCCATCCCAAAAATTATTTCTAATCCCAGAACTTTTTGTTCCTGCATCAACGCCACTTCCAAATAATGTTATACCATAATATTTTATAGTAACATATGCCGAACTTAATCGACTATTTAAGAGTAAATCCAAAGTTTTACTTATTTTAAAGTTTTGGTATCCTATTGATAAAATAAAACTACCTAAAAAAGAAACCAGTGTTAATATAAAAGGGAACATACAAATACTTTTGCCTTTGTATTTATTAAAGAGTAAACAAGATAAAAGCATAAATATTACTAATATAAATGGAGTTCTAGCATTGCAAAAAAAATAAATTATTATATTTGGAATCATTAATATAACCATATTAAAAAACCTAAAATTTTTTTGCAAACCAAGTATAATTACAGCAGTAATATATAAATACATCAATGGAATTTGATTAGGAAATTGAAAACCTAATGCTTGCCTTTCAAATTTTCCCTGCCATACTCCTATTGATAAGTATCTGACCAATTTCATATTATCTATAATACCACATAAAGATGATATAATAACAAATCCATAAGAAAATGATACAGATATAACAGTATGTTTAATAATTTTATCTGATGGCAAATCTTTACATGATAAAAATATCAATAATGTTAATATTAATCCAATAGAACCATCTTTTAAAATATAATTTATTATACAGCAAAAAAGTATACTTCCAGCAATTAATATATGTTTTTTGCTATACTTTTTCATCAATAAAATTGTTAAAAATAACAATATAATACTTAAATATCTAAACAGTCTGACTAGAAATGATATATTATTATTTTCGGAATATAAAGATTCTAACATAGTATTAATAAATATTAAAACATCATAGATAAATAATTTTAATATACTGAGTTTAAAACTATATTTTAATTTCATGGATTACCTCGCTGAAATAATATTATCAATTAATGTCTTAAATTGCTTACAAGTATTTTTCCAAGTATAAGATTTAAATTGTACTCTTGCTCTAGTATTCATCTCTTCCAGTTCACTAGGATGCTTCAAATAATGCAATAATTTACAAGTAAGAACTTTATAGTCATAATCTATTAAAATGGCGGTGTCTTTTCCTAAAAAATGTTGGTAAGAGCCATCGATAAACTCAATAAGTGGCAATCCACATGCATGCATTTCCATTGGCACAAGAGACATATTAGTAATGGAAGCTACCATACCAAAATCTGCCTTATAGTAAAGTTGACACAACTCTAATTTACTTAATTTTCCCATATTTTTCCCTATAAAAACTTTATCCTTTGGATTCAATCCAAAAAAATATGCCTCTAATTGAATTCCTGATTTTGCCAGTTCCTTTTGCGTCTTCTGAATAAGATATTGCATAATAATCGGAATCCTTCGTCCTACACGTTTAATATATATGACAAGTTTAATTGTTTTTTTCGTAGAGTATATTGAATAATCTCTTTTCTTATATGGATATTCATTCGGTTCAAACGGAAAGTCGATAAAATCCATTTCTGAAGACGTTATGCAATTTTGATTTATCTGTTTCAAATTCCATTTACCAAGACTTATAATATGTAATCCAAATTCATAGGTCTTTTTTGCAAGACAAGATTGATCACCAACTTCTTTAAAATATGGTTCATAATCTTGAACAAAGTAAATTTTATATCCTGAAAGCTTTTTGCCATAATATACACTGATCCAATTTGTCATAATACAAAAATTATATTTTTTCTGTTTTGCTGTATTAAAAGAAATAAACTGCCCACCAAATCCATTTACATTTACTATTGCATTTTTCTGCATCAGCTCCGTATTATCACTATCATAACAACATACATCCACATGAAAACCATTCTCAGAAAGATAATGAAAAATTCTTAATGCTGATGTTTCTCCACCCGCATGCGGATAAATTGTAGGCATAACAGCAATAATATCCTTCCCTGAAACAACATCATTTTTAATTATATCAAAATCTGCTATATCCAAAATCTGCCTTACTATCTTTTCTTCATTATAGTTTAAGATAGACCTACACACTTTATTAATTAATTTCATCTTTGAATCCTTTCATAAACACTCTCTACTATCAGAATATGACTTTTTTCAGATTTGCACTTCCTCATTTAACCAGAAAATATCCTTTTAGCTATCTCTTTTAAATACTTTTAATTTTAATTTTCTCATTTTTCATATATCAACTTTCATTATTAATAAATATAACATTCAATACCTTATTATCTCCAAAAGTTAATTATTCTTTTTTACTTTACAAATAAAAGAATTTATTATTAATACACATATAAAATATTTTTAGATTATTATACTCACGAACGAAAAATTTTTCTTTTTTTCGTTCATGAGTTTGTGCCGACCGCAGCCACGAAGTGGCTTGTTTCCTGTCGTGCCCATTCGGGCATGACCTGCCTTGTACGGTCGTACACATCATGTTATACTGAGCGGTCATGTTTTTCGACCGCCAGTATAATATAATTAATTCCACTGACTATTTTATTATTCCTTAGATCCTATTCGCATCTAATATACCTTTCCAAAATCGTTGTAATTTACTTTGCTTATTATCTTCATAAAATACAATTTTTATAAATAAGCCTAATTCCTTTTTTATCATTACATACCATGGAAACATCTTTTTATGTTTTTTATACATTAAAATAGTATTTCTTGCCAAATAATATATTCTAAAAGACTTTTCATGATAAATTATTATTTTTTTCCATAGAAACCTTTTATTTTCTCCATGTCCAACTTCATGAAGTAATCCAACATGATTTATTCGATAAATTTTATAACCATTTTCTCGAAGGCTATAACAAATATCAAAATCAACACAATCTATAAAAAAACTTTCATCATAACCTTGTGTCTTCTTATATGCATTAACACTTGTCAATGCACCAGAAGTAATACAATATTCTACTTCTTTTATCAAAGTATTTTGCTTCTCATATTTCTTATCAGCAAAATTTCTATCTTTAATTAGACAAGTAAACATACCTACTTCAGAAAAATTATTTATTTCTCTCAAATAAGCATTTATTATTCCAACTTGTAAAAGTGAATCTTGATCTATAGATAATACCCATGCATATCCATTTTGCTCAGCATATTCCATGATCTTATCAAGAGCTTTGGCAATTCCAACATTGTATATATTTTTAATCAACTTATATTTAAAGAAAATAACTCTAATTATATTTTCTATTTCTTCTATATTTTGCGAACCATTATCGTATACAACTACCTTATCATCTTGTTCTCGAATTGCCTCTAAACATTGTTTAAGTTTTCCAATATCTGGTTGATAAGTAACAATTCCAATTATTATATCTTTTCTTGAATACACTTTTTTACACTCCATGGATTTGGATACCATCTCTTTCCATCTCGAATTCCTGTAAACACTGCCTTTATTACTTTTCCTTTTTCCTGTGCTCTCAAAATACTTGGTACTGAAAAACTTATTAAGAATCCAAAATATCCTTTACAATTATAGTTCTCATATCCTGTTGTTCCATAATACCTTAATTTTCTATTTATATAAATAATATTTCTATTTGTATAATAAACTCTAATTGGATTTACAAATTTCTTATAACCAAATTTTGCAAAATTATTATTATGAAATAATTTACTTACCTTTAGCCAAAATTGCTGAACCTTATCGCATTTTGGAATAATTTTTCCAAACTCCTGATCTAAAATAAGCTCATTTAAGCGAAGAATTGTATATCCAGATACAATTAATCTTTTACAAAATTCATTATCAACAAGATCTATAAATAACCATTCATCAAATTTTCCAATCTGTTCCCATGCATCAATCCTTGTGCAACTTGCAGAAGTAATACAGAAATCAACATACTCTATCTTTGGTTCTACTTTAACCTCCATATAAATACGACGTGAATCAATAACCTGTGGACAAAGAATCCCTATACGTTCATTCAATTTTATATACTGCTCATACAAAGTAAGTGTTCCATCTGGAAGAATAGAATCCTGATCCATCGTTATAACCCATTCATATTTATCTTTCTTAGCAACATCCATAATACGATTTAAAGCATAAGCAATACCTTTATTTTCTCTTTCTGTCATATATATAACATTATCAGAAAATTGAAATATCTGCCTTTCTGTACTATTATCAAAAATATAGATTCTATCAATTTGATTAAGGACAGATTGAATGCAATTCATTAACCTATTCTGATCTTCAGGATTAAACAAAACAATTCCTGCTGCAATTTTACTTATTATCATTATGTTACCTCTACATATCCAACAAGTGTGTATTTGTTAGTCCACAGATTCTTATTATATAATATATAATGCTTTATACATTTTTTGACATGGAAGTGATATCTTAAACAATTTTTTCATAAATCTAATCTTTCATCTATTGATTTATATAAAACATCTGCACCTATTCTATTACAATATTTTTTATACTCATATTATGTCCTTACAATTTCATTTACAATTTTTTCAAGTTTCTTACAAAATTCTGCATTATTGCTTTTTCTTCCATTTTTCATATGAGATACAATCTTATCATATTTTCTAATTATATTTTCTAAATCATTTATGTCATTCACAACAATAATTGTACTATCTCTCTTAGCTACTTCATTACAAAACTCTAATTGATGATCATTCACATGCTCATTAAATTTCTTTTGTCTGGGAATCACTATTGGTATTTTACCAATCTGAAGTGGCATAATAAAACTAGATGGTCCACCATGTGTAATCACAATTTTCGCTTGATTTACCATCTTCAACATTTCCATATATGGATAAAACTTCTTCCATTTACAACATTTTGGTTCATATGTACTATACCCAGTTTGAATAACTATATCATCTTCGATCAATCCATTTTTTTTCAGATTGTCCATATATTCTAATAATCTATTAAACTGTTGCTCATGCGTACCAACTGTTACAAATATCATGCTTTCACCACCAATCTAAAAAATACTACCAAGATTGATTGCCTTTGGATAAACCTTTTTCATTTCTTCCCACTCTACAATGAACCTATCAGTAACTGGATAACACATCTTTCCAGATAAAGTGGGTTTATCTATTCTATCAAATATTTCTATATAAATGGTTTTTGCTCCAAATAATTTTCCAATCCAAAAAAATGGAACTGCTACCGCTGCACCCGATGAAATAATCAAATCAGGCCTTTCCTTTGGAAGAATTTTAATTGCTTTAACTGTATTCACAAAAAGAGCTTTTAAGCTACGATTACTAGGATAGTAGCATGAATACATCTTCTCTTTTTGCAGAATACTTCTAGCGTCCTCTTTATCAAATGTGACCCAAAACCGTTCTTTATTCTTCCAAAATGGTTTCAACATATATAAATGTGTAAGATGACCACCAGATGATCCCACTAAGCAAACTTTCATCATTTACTCACTTCCTCATATAATCAAATAAGCTATATACTTATCTTAAATGCTATTATAATTCTTAATAGAATTATAGCTATGTTCACTGCCATCCATTTCCTGTAACACCTTAGAGTATTATCTTTTAAACTTATCTTAGACTTAAATCACTTTTTATATATCACTTTATACTAAGCGGTCATATTTTTCGACCGCCAGTATAGCTTCTAATATCCTTAAAAGATACAACATTTCTATCTTCTATCATTTTCATTATTCTAGTGGAAAATATTCCCTCTCTAATGGTCTTTTCAAATTTTGAAATGATACCTTCTTTTCATCCACTCCAGCTTCTACACACAATTTCTTTAATTTTTTCCATAACCAAAAACGATCAACTGGCTTTCCTTTTCTCGTTTGAAAAACAGAGCCACTTTTATAATCTTTGCTTTGTACATATCTCTTTAAATCTAAAAGAATACTCTCTGGCAACTTTACCTCTACAAATTCTCCACCACGAGATACTCCAATACTACCCTTGTCCAAAGATTCTACGGTAATCCAAAGTAATTCTGTCACTCTAATATCTGTAATTGACAAGATTTGCATAACAAGACCTATCATAGGTTCTTTTTCTTTTACTGCTGTTCTTGCCAGTTTTTCATATTCTTCTATGGATAACTGTTTTTTAATAGTTCCTTGTTCTGCCCAATTAAGTTTATAAGCCGATACATGAAATTCCTTTCCCATAACTTTACAAAAATGATTTGCACAAGATAAAAATGAATTAACACTTCTTATCTTATAATTCTTTTCTCTCACTAACCAATTTTTATATTCTTCCAATTTTTCTTGTGTCAAAGCAGTTCCGTTTAAAAATTCCATTAACTTTGATAAATCTCTTTGATATTTACCAATAGTTTCTGTACTTTTCCCTTCTTGAAGCAATCGTTCATAAAATATTTGGATATTCTCCTGTGTTATATAAAAATCCATACAGCAGTAACTCCTTTCATACTTCTAAATTGCTTTTTATCATATTAGACACTTCATAAGGAAAATTATGGGGTGATTTTCAAGATTTTTCATTTTAAGAGAAAATTAATTTGTTTTTTAATACTTTTTAATAATAGAAAATATTATATAAAAACTGTATTTTAAAATTTTCTATCATAAGAAAAATTTTTTTATAAAAAAGACTTGAAAAATGAAATGTTTTCTGTTATTATCTCAACATAAAAACACTACATAATTTTCCTTATGCAGTGTTTTTTTAAGATACTGCTATTTCTATAAAATTTCATTCTATACCCTCACTCCCTTTCTTACCCTTTCCTTCAACATACCATCCGTATTTGATCTAGCATTTCTCTACATTCTTGTTTTGTTGTTTTCAAATAATTCATGGTTGTTTTTATATCGCTATGTCCCAGTAATGCTGCTACTTTTATAATATCGTTACACACCCGATAAAAACAGTGAGCAAAGAGATGACGAAAATTATGAGGGTATACTTTCTTTTTATCAACTCCTGCTCTTTCTGCTAGTGCCTTTAGTTGTTTGCTTATATTACTACGATCAACGGGATTTCCTTTCCTAGATAAAAAAATAGCTCCACTTACAATTTTTTTTTCTTTTATGTACTCTTCTAATACTTTTCTAATTTCATTAGAAAAAAGAACCGTTCTTATTTTTCCCTTGTTATAAATAACTACTTCTCCCTGTTTTACAGCTTCTACCGTAATAAATTTCAATTCACTAATTCGAAGCCCTGTATTTCCTAATGTTTGCATCATCATACTTAAGTTCCTTTTTCCTTCTTTTTCTGCTATTTCTATTAATTTTCTATATTCTTCTTCCGTTAATACTTTCTCATCGGAGCGAAAAATTTCTTTCTGTACTTGATAGATTGTTACAACATTCTCATACCATCCCATATATTTAAAAAAACGATTTGCTGCAACTAAAAAAGAATTAATACTACTAATCTTATATTCTCCACAATCCCAAAGCATTTTTTTATAAGCCAACATTTTCTCTTTTGTAACCTCTGCTCCTTTTAAAAAGTTTTCTAATTTTTTTAAATCTCTCAAATATTTTTGTATGGTTGCAATTCCTTTTTCATCATTGACTAATTCTTCCCGAAAAGTTTCTATTGTTTGTTCTGTAATTATTTTTTTCATATTTTTCCTTTCTTCTATAACGATATTATTCTTTTTTTTAACGCTTTTCATAACATTTCGGCAAAAATATCTTCCAAAGCCATCGCAAAATCAAATCTAATTTTTGATCATAAAAATACTTTTGTTAATATTATTTTATGCATAAAAAAAACACCTTAAACTCAACTTGATTCTTTCTGAATTTTAGGTGTTTTTTCTATTATTAATTTTTTATATTTTACTATTAAAGTATTCTTGTGTAACTTGTAGTTGTTTCTTTAATATCTCTTCTCTCTCCACATATGAAGATGAATTTCACCTGATCCTTTTGAAATTTTAGTCATCTTAATATTTCCATTATCATCTATTTTCCGATAAAAATAATGATCTGTATCCTTATACAATTCCCAACCATCTCTGTCACAAAATCTCTTTAGTTCTTTCCATCTTGGCATTGAATACTCTCTCCTATCTTTTCTGGACAATCCATAATTAATGCTTTAAATATATATGGAACTTGCCCTTTTCTATTGGGACTATGAGAATATAATACATAGTTATCATAATAATCAGTAGAATATTCTAAAATTGCACTTCCTAATGCCAACTTTGCAGCTTGTTCGGTTTCACCATTTTCCACTAAATCTATTTCTCTTAAAGATAACGTAATAGAACCATCATTTTCAATATATTTATCGGCTGTAAATGTGTATGCAGATAAAATCTCTGACATAACTTCTAAATTAGAAAACCACATCTTATCCCTTGTACGTTCAATAAATTTAGGTTTTTCATGAATTACACTGTCACAAATTGCACTCCATTCTTTTCTTACTACTGTTGCTTGTTCCATTAACATACATACCATCTCCTTGACACATTTATTATAACAAAAGTGTACATTTTGTCAATAATACACGTTTTTCGATTTTGACAAAAGCTTTTCCCACCATTCAAGATTCATTCTGAACTTTAAAAATAATTTCATCAAAAGATATTGGAGCATAATTTATTCTTTCAACAGAAACACAATAATGTTGTTTACTAAATGTTTTTATTATTGGGGAATTATGAACATGCCCAAAAATATTTGCATAAGGCATATTTTCGTTTATATATAAAGGTTCATGAGATAGAATCCAAAAGTTTCTAATAATGATTGGATAATCATATACTTCTTGAAATCCTGCCTTTCGATAATAATGATTAGAATTCATGTCATGATTTCCCTTTACAAGAAACTTTATTCCCTTTAACTGTTTTAAAAGAAATTCTTCTTGATTTGTTGCCCCAAAATCTCCTAAAACATATACAGAATCTTCCTCACTTACAATTTCATTCCATTTTGTTATCAATTTCTCATTCATTTCAATAGCATTTTTAAAGGGTCTATTTTCATATCTTCTTATATTTTCTTCAGAAAAATGTGTATCTGCAATAAAATAAATCATAAGAATACCTGCCTTTCTTTCTATTACTACAAGTCTTATAAATTGCATTTATGAAATACGAAATTATTTTATATTTTCTTTATTTCTTTTCATATTTGCTTATTACAAATCTTCATATAAAGAATCCCTATGATATCTGCTAAAAACCAGCCTATAGGTATGGATACCCAAATACCGTATACTCCTATTTTCTGAAATTGTGACAGGAAATACGCAAGTGCTACTCTTGTGCCCAAAGATATCACTGTAAGAATTAATGACATCTCTGGTTTATGAATTCCCCTATAATAGCCATATAATAAAAAAAGAATACCGATTCCTATATAAAACATACCTTCAATGATAAGATATTGTGTGCCTGTTTGTATAATATCAATTTCTTTTCTATTTACAAAAATTCTCATAAGATTTTTAGAAAATAAAACCACTATAATAGAAACCACTATACAAAATATTCCTGAAATCAGAAATGATTTTTTAATACATTCTTGTATTCTATTGTACTTTTTTGCACCATAATTTTGTGAAATAAAAAGAGAAAATGCATTACCAAACTCTTGTGCAGGCATATATGCTATGGTATCAATTTTTACAGCTATTGCAAATCCCGCCATAACCGTTGTACCAAAACTATTCACAAGCCCTTGAACCATTAAAATTCCAAAATTCATGACTGACTGCTGCACCGATGCAGCAAAGGACATATGAAATATTTCAAAAATCTCGTTCTTTTGAAAATGTATATTAGAAAAATTTATATGTAAATTTGGTTCTTTTATAAAAGAATAGATTGCAAGTCCAACTCCCGAAACAATTTGTGCAAATAGAGTGGCATAAGCAGCACCTTTAATACCAAAATCTAAATACATAACAAAAAGTATATCTAATACAATATTCAATATAGATGCTATTCCAAGAAAAATTAGTGGTGTAATAGAATTACCGAAAGCTCTTAACATATAGGCATAATAATTATATAAAAAAACAAAAATAATTCCTAATAAAATTATTTGTACATAATCAGTAGTCATACTTACAATCTGATATGGCGTTTTTAATAACTTGACAAACTGATTTATAGAACTTAATGTAATTATCTCAATTATTACAGAAATTATTCCAATAAAAATAAAAGCAATAACAATACTTGTTTTTTGTTTTTGTAAATTTCGTTCTCCACAATAATAGGATATTAGTGAACCACTGCCCATACATAATCCAATAATAATAGAGTATAAAAACGTAGTAAAAGTATACGTGCTTCCTACTGCTGCAAGAGCATTCTCTCCCAGAAAATGTCCAACAATCAATGTATCAGAAATATTGTATATTTGCTGAAGCAAATTTCCTATCATCATTGGTCCAGCAAAAAGAAGTATTGTTTTTACAATATTTCCTGATGTTAAATCATTTCTCATATATAACCTCATTTTATGTTGTTTTTATTATTTTTCTCAATGAAATATATAATATCATAAGATAATTTTCAAATCTTATTTCTTTATAACATCATAAAATGTATAATTTATTACTTTTTTTAAATCGGCTAATTCCATTTCTATTTGATAACCTACTTTACCACCACTAAATAAAATAGTATCCAAATTTTTTGCAGATAAATCAATTATCGTCTGAAAAGGCTTTTTTAATCCTATAGGAGAACAGCCTCCATGCACATACCCTGTTAATGGTAACAATTCTTTTTGTGGAATCATCTCAATACTTTTTTCATTTACACTTGCTGCACATTTTTTTAAATCCAATTCATTTGCCACTGGTATCATAAAAACATAATAACATTTCGACTTTGCTACAGTTACTAATGTTTTGAATACCTTATTCTTATCTTCATGTAGAGCCTCAGCAACTTCAATACCATTCAATGCATTTGTATCTCCATAAAAATATTTTTTATATTTTATTTTTTTCTGGTCCAATATTCGCATAACATTTGTTTTTTCCATAAAATCACATCCCAATAATAATTCTTCACTTTTCTTTTGCTATGATAATATAATATCACTGTTTTATAGATAGTATCATAGCAAAAATTTTGTAAAAAAACAATTCTTATTTCAATAAAATTAATATTTTGATGGAATATAGAAAAATTTTTGATAAACAAATTAAATTTAGGAAAGAGAAAAAAATGTAAAAAATATAATTGACATTTTTAAAATATATGTTATGATCTAAAAAATGATTAGATTTTCTGGTCTTAATGCTTTGGGGAAGCTCCAAGGTTGTTATTTATACAATATTCACCACAATGTTCTGCGACACTTACTGGGTGTGTTCCCAGATGTTTTTAATAGTAGCCTACGGCAAAAACACCTGTGGAACACACCGAGTAAAAGTGTCAGAACAGAATTTATGTTTATTTGCAGAAAATCTAATCTATTTTTTATTTCTTTCATTATTTTTTTGTTCATTATAATTTCCAGCCTTAAAGTCTTGTATACACTTCCTTATTTCCTTATTATTTCTTCCTTATCATTCCTTCCTTATACTAACATTGAAACATCATAAGATCTATGATATGATAAAAGCAAGATAAAATATTAAATTAAAAGTAAATTATGAGCAAAAGGGAACGATATAATATAAGGAGTGATACTATTGGAAAAAGTTATTGTTTTTGATTTAGGTGGAACACTAATGCAATATAAAGGTATGCCGCATTCTTGGATTTCCTATTATGAGCATTGTTTTGAATTAGTAAATAAACATTTTCACTTCGGTTTATCAAAAATGGAAATTATGCAGTCGGTAGAAATTTTAAAACAATATAATCCAAGATATCAACCAAGGAAAATAGAATATTCTTCAGAATTTTTATTTATGGAAGCGACAAAACATTGGAATGTTTCAAAACCGATAGAAGAAATAATAGATTCTTTTTTTAGCAATATGCAGCTAATGGCAGAAATATATGAAGATACCATGCTGGTAATAAAAGAATTAAAAAATCGAAATTATAAAATTGCTGTTTTAACAAATTTGCCATCTTCTATGCCTGATCGTATTTTTAAAAAAGATATTCCCGAAATTATATCGGTACTTGATTTATATGTTTCTTCGGAAAGCTGTGGATATAGAAAACCAAATAAGGCTGGATTAGAATATATTGCAGATTATTATAATATTAATATAGAAAATTTAATTTTTGTTGGTGATGAAAAACTTGATATAGAAACTGCTAAAAACGCAAATTGTAAATCTATTTTAATATGTAGAGATCAAAGTCAAAAGAATTATAAACAAGATAAAACCATTTGTAATTTAAAAGAATTATTAATGTTAGATATTTTAACATAACAACATAACTATTATATTGATAACAATACAGGAAATATCATTGGAGGAAAAGAATGTTATGCCAGTAATTATAAAATTTTATTTTAATAAGATCATAGGAAGTTTGCGAATATTTTTAAAATGGTCTTTTTTCTCATTCATCACAGGACTTGTCGTTGGAGTCTTTAGTATTTTATTTGCATATTGTATGAACTTTGCAACAACATTTCGAACAGAACATGGAGAGATTATCTATTTTCTTCCCTTTGCTGGCCTTGTAATTGTTGGTCTTTATAGTTTATTTGAATATAAAAATGATAAAGGTACAAATCTTGTATTATCAACAATTCATGCAGAAGCAGAACTGCCATTTAAAATGGCACCTTTGATTTTTATTTCTACTGTAATAACGCATTTCTTTGGCGGTTCAGCAGGTAGAGAGGGTGCAGCATTACAGCTTGGCGGAAGTATTGGAAATCAACTAGGGCGTTGGTTTCATATGGATGATCAGGACAAGCGAGTACTTGTTATGTGTGGTATGAGTGCTGCCTTTTCTGCATTATTTGGTACACCAGTAGCAGCAGCAATTTTTTCTATGGAAGTTGTCAGTGTTGGAGTTATGTATTATGCAGCACTTGTTCCTTGTGTATTTTCTTCTCTGATAGCATCACACTTTGCAGCAGATATGGGAATGCATGGAGAAAATTTTAAAGTGCTTGCAATTCCAGCTTTTTCTCTTTTGCCTGCAATAAAAATTATTATTTTAGCTATGTTATGTGCAGGAATCAGTGTTATTTTTTGTATTCTTCTTCATGGAACAGGAGATCTCTATAGAAAATATTTAAAAAATCCTTATCTTAGAATTTTTGTAGCAGGTTGTTTGATTGTCTTATTGACATTATTACTAGGAACGAAGGATTATAATGGTGCTGGTATCCCTGTTATTACAAGAGCAATTGCTGGAAAAACCGTATCGCTTGCTTTCTTCTTTAAAATGTTATTTACCGTAATAACAATTGAAGCTGGTTTTAAAGGCGGGGAAATTGTACCATCTTTTTTTATTGGAGCTACTTTTGGATGTCTGTTTGGACAAATTGCTGGAATCTCTCCTTCTCTTTGTGCAGCAGCAGGAATGGCAGCCGTTTTTTGTGGTGTAACCAATTGTCCTATTAGTTCTATGTTGATTGCATTTGAAATGTTTGGATTTAAAGGAGTGCCTTATTTCCTGCTTGCAGTAGCGGTAAGTTATATGCTATCAGGATATTATGGCTTATATCATGATCAAACCATTGTATATTCAAAATATAAAGCAAGATATGTAAATGTAAAAGCAAAAGATTAAAGTTTCTTTTGATATTCTTTACTAGTATATACTACTTGATTACTCATAACAAGAATACAAATTAAATTAGGAATTGCCATAAGTCCATTTGCAATATCGGAAAAACTCCATGCAATCTTAACTGTTGTTATTGCACCAAAACAAGTGATAACAGAAAAAAGAATTCGGTAAATAATAATACTATCTTGTTTTCCTTTCCATAAATATTC
This sequence comes from uncultured Lachnospiraceae bacterium, assembly GCA_910576895.1. Classification (GTDB taxonomy): domain Bacteria; phylum Bacillota; class Clostridia; order Lachnospirales; family Lachnospiraceae; genus MGBC100174. The sequence goes on from CAJTJZ010000017.1 coordinate 39,692, forward strand.
AAATGCCTTTTCTCCTAAATATTCCCATCCAATAATAGTAGAAAATGCAAACATTACTAAAGAAATGCTGACAAGAATAACACCAAAGTTACCAAGCACTGTATAAAAAGCTGCCATTGTAAGAGCTGCACCTTCTAGTAATTCGCCTGCTTCATTTCTTACACCAAGCATTCCCGAACTCGCAATTAAAAGACCTGTAACAGAACAGACAAGAATGGTATCAAAAAATGTTCCTGTCATATTAATATAACCTTGTTTTACTGGATCATTAGTTTTTGCAGCAGCAGCGGCAATGGCAGCAGAACCCATACCTGCTTCATTGGAAAAGATACCACGTGCGATTCCCCAATGCATAGAATGAAAAAGACCTGTTGTAATTGTACCACCTACTCCTCCTGCAATCGAAGAAATGGAAAATGCACTGGAAAAAATCTGTATAAGCCCTTCTGGAACTTTTTCTATATTTCCAATAATCACAATGATTCCTGCAACAATATAAAAAACAGCCATCATTGGAACAACTGTCTTAGAAACTTTAGAAATAGAAGAAATTCCACCAATTGTAATTATAAAAACGAGAAACATTAAAATAATTCCTACTATATATTTTGGAATATGAAATGCTGTTATTAATGCAGAAGAAATCGAATTTGCCTGTGTCATATTGCCAATACCAAATGATGCAAGCACAGTAAATACTGCAAATCCAATTCCCATAATCTGTCCTATGATTTTATGTTTCCATGCTTTCATTGTGTACATAGGACCGCCTACAAATTCTCCATCTTCATTTATAGTACGGTAATTTACTGCAAGCATACACTCTGCAAATTTTGTTGATAATCCAAAACAAGCAGATAAGCACATCCATACAATCGCACCCGGTCCACCAAGTACCATAGCTGTCGCTACTCCAACAATATTTCCTGTTCCAATTGTAGCAGCAAGTGATGTCATTAATGCAGAAAATGGAGAAATCCCTCCATCTCCTGCATTTTGTGCTTCTTTGCCAAAAACAAGCTTTAATGCATATGGCAGATTTCTCCATGTTAGAAAATTCATACGGATTGTCAAAAAAATTCCTGTTCCCATTAAAAGAACCAGCATAGCAGGTCCCCAAACAATCTTATCTACTTTCTCTAAAAGTTCCTGTAGCTGTTTTAAATCCATAGATTCTCCTATTTTTATTTTTTATATAAAACATTTTCTAATTCATCAAAATAATGCCGAAATGTTTTTGCACAACATTCAGGATTCTTTATACTAATTCCATTTGCTCGCAAACCAATCAAAGAAAATCCCATAGCAATTCTATGATCTTCATATGTTTCTATTTCTGCAGGTTTTGGTTCTCCCGGTTCAATACGCAGTCCATGTTCGATTTCTTCACAAACAATTCCCATTCTCTGCAATTCTGTTTTTATTGCCATCAGACGATCACTCTCTTGAAAGCGAATATGATCAATTCCTATTATTCTTGTTTCTGAATCTGCAAATACTGCAAGTGCTGCTAATGTCATGGTTTGATCTGAACAAGCTGTTAAATCTGCACAAATACCATGAAAATTACCTGTTCCTTCCATTACAATGCCTTCTGGTTCTTCCCAAAGTGTTGCTCCCATTTCTTGTAAAATAGTAAGAAATGCAATATCTCCCTGCAAAGAAGTTTTATATACATTTTTTACTAATACACGTCTTCCAAGTAGTAGTGCCATAGCATAAAAATAACAGGCAGCAGAAACATCTGGTTCAATCTGATAATCCATAGCATGATATTTTTGCCCCGGTGCAATAAAAAATGTTTTATTTTCTTCTCTATCTACATGAACTCCAAATTGTTCCATCATTTTTATTGTTATTTCAATATATGCCATGCCATGCGTTCCTATTACATGAACCTTAAGTCCATGTTCAAATAAAGGAGCTGTAATTAAAAGAGCACTTAAAAACTGGCTGCTTTTTTCAATATCAACCGTTACTTCCACTTCTGCTTTGACTTCTATTTCTGTTCCCGTTTCTATTTCCTTTTCTACTTCTGCTTCTTTTTGTGTTATTTTAGAATTACCTATAGAAATCGGAAGAAATCCCTCTCTTTCATGATATATTATTTTTGCACCAAGACATTCCAAGGCATGAAATAAGGAGTCCATAGTTCTTTTCTTCATTTGTTCTGATGCATTAATCTTATATTCTCCATTAGAAAGTCCCAGCAATGCTGTTAAAAATCTTGCTGCTGTACCTGCACTTCCAACATAAATTTCAGCTTTCTGTTTTGGAATTTTTCCTCCAAGTCCTACAACAGTAATTTCTTTCGTTCTTTCACAACCCTCTGCCTCAAAGCCAAGACTTTGCAAACTGCTTAAAAAATATTTAGAATCATCACTAAATAATGCATTCTTTAAATGACTTGTACCCTCTGCAAGTGCTGCAATTAAAAGTGCACGATTTGTAATACTTTTTGATCCCGGTACACAGGCAGAAATCATTGCAGATTCTAAATTATAATTGTGTTGTTTTTCTTTCTTATTGTAAACAGGATGTACTTGATAAATTTTCTCCATATATTTCTCTCCTTAAACGTTTTTTATTCCCTTCTTTAAAAAACAAATACATCATTTCTTATATTATAAATAAATGATAAATATAATCAAAAAACTATCAGGAGCAGACAATGTTTGCTCCTGATAATGGCTTATCATTCTTTAAAAAAATTCTTTATTTACTACATAAAATAAACAAATTCTTCTCTTGGTTTTTCGGCAGACTTTAGTCCATCTAAATAAAGAACAGGTCCTTTTCCACGATAATCTTTTTGAAATTCATATGCTACCGTTGCTGTAACTTGCACAAACTGTCGATTTTTTAAAGAATCTACTTGTTCCTCCAACCCTGCTTTTGCTTTACAAATAAAACCAATAAAAGTAGTATCATCTGCACAACATGTCATAGCAAATCTTCCCGGTACAAAACTTCCTTTTCGCATTTTTTCTGGCTTAAATACCATTCCCTTAAATGTTATCTGCTTTCCAATATATTTTTGCGGTTCATCCATTGCATCAATATACCAAATGCCAAAATCCTCATCTTCTAATGTAATATGCGAACTTTCTACATCAAATGGCAATTCTTCCTCTGGAAACTCAACATCTTCATCTGCTGCTTCAAAATAAACTTGTGCCCGTCCATTAATTGCACGTACATTTCGGCGATAAGCAGCTCTTGGCGTTTCTATTGTACAACGATTAAAAATAACCATATCCGTTCCACTAAAATGTTCCATAATAATCGACCGCATATTACTTAAATACATATCGAAAGTTTCTGCATTGACTAATGTAATAATTTGTACAATTACCCAGTCTTTTGGAAGTTCCATTTCCAAAAGTTTCTGTAATTGCCAGACACCATTATATTCAATCATGACACGATCTGGACAATACTGCTGCCCACAAGATGTTAAAAACTCTGTGGTAAAGTCCTCCTGCTCCTCTACAGGTACAAGCACTGTATGAAATTTTTTTAATATAGATTCTTCATACTCCTCCATACCTTCTTCACAGGCAAGCAACAATGTTTTCTCATTTTCAGAAGAAAATCCCGGATCTTGCAATGTTTCCTGCATAAAACTTGTTTTACCACTTTCCAAAAAGCCTGTAATTACATATACTGGAATCTCCATTTCTATTCCCCCAAACAATTGTAATTATTATTCTTGTCCAGTAATTTAAATATGAAATAATGCTTTTATTTCTTCTTCTTTTAAATCAGTTCCAATAACACAAAGCCGCCCTGTATAATCTGCAGAACCTGTTCGGATTTCATATTCACCCGGAACAAGATCAAAATGATACCATTCTCCATCTATTCCAGAAACAATTCCTTTGGCACGAAGAATTATACCATATTCCTCATGCTCCGATAATTCTTTTAATGCTATTTCTAGCTCATCTTTTGTAAATTTACGTACTGTTTCTACACCAAGACTTGTAAATATATCATCCGCATGATGGTGTCCATGTTCATGATCATGATGATGTCCACAAGAACAAACTCCATTTTCATCATAGTGATGGTCATGATGACATTCCTCATGATCTTTATGATGGTCTTCATGCTCCTCATGGTGATGATGATGCCCCTCGTGATCATCGTGATGATGATGGTGATGCCCCTCATGATCATCGTGGTGATGATGATGTTCTTCGTGTAATTTTTTTGCTTCTTCCATCAATTCATCCATTAAAGATCTGCTATGATTCATTGCTGCTAAGATTTGTTCGCCATTTAATTGCTCCCATGGTGTTGTAATCATTGCTGCTTTTTCATTATGCTCCTTTAAAAGATTTACGATTGCTTCCAATTTTTCTTGAGATAAATTTTGTGTACGACTTAAAATAATTGTATTTGCATTTTCTATTTGGTTATTAAAAAATTCACCAAAATTCTTCATATACATTTTACACTTTGTTGCATCTGCAACAGTTACAAAACTATCTAATTCAATTCCCTGTGTTTTCTTTTGAACATCCTCTACTGCCTTAATAACATCTGACAATTTTCCAACACCAGACGGCTCAATTAAAATCCGATCAGGATGAAATTTCTCAATAACTTCCGCTAATGCTTTCCCAAAATCACCTACAAGAGAACAACAGATACAGCCAGAATTCATCTCTGTAATTTCTACACCAGCATCTTTTAAAAATCCACCATCAATACCTATCTCACCAAATTCATTTTCAATTAATACAATCTGTTCTCCATGAAAAACTTCATCTAATAATTTTTTAATTAATGTTGTTTTTCCAGCACCAAGAAAGCCAGATATAATATCAATTTTTGCCATAATAAATAACACTTACCTTTCTATATTAAATTTAAAATCTTTTTATCAAACAAATACAGTATAACATCAATGCCAAAATTAGGCAAGGGGCGATCTTCCTTTCCAATATAAGATAACATTGTGTTTTTTGTTGCTTTTTCGCATATTTTGAAATACAATAAAATAAAGAATAGAATAATTTTCCAATTTTATAAAATTATTGCCCTATTTTTTTATGGAAACAGTTAATTTTGCACCACTTAGAAAGGAAGAAATATTATGAAAAAATTTATTTGTACTGTTTGTGGTTATGTTTATCATGGCGAAGAAGCACCAAATGAATGTCCAATATGCCACCAACCAAAAGAAAAATTTAAAGAAGAAATAGAATCTGAAGAAATAACAACCATAGATTCTATAGAACAGGAAGAAGAAAAAGATAATACTCTGGCTGATTTAAGCTATGATAAAAATTTTTATCGTATCGACAATTCTTGCCGCTATATGGAAGAAATTCATCAAATGGCAGTAACAGGAAAAACAATTCATAGTGCTATGGGGACAAAAATGCCAATGCCAAGCTGGGATGATATTTTACTTTTAGGTGCACAATTAAATCCTGCTCCACTTAATGAAGAAGATCCAGTAACCACTATGACGATTCTTGGAAAACATGCAAAAAAACCTATGATTTTAGAAAATCCTGTTTATATTTCCCATATGTCTTTTGGTGCTCTATCGAAAGAAATTAAAATAGCCTTAGCAAAAGGTTCTGCCATAGCAAAAACAGCAATGTGCAGTGGAGAAGGCGGTATTTTACCAGAAGAACGAGAAGCTGCTTACAAATATATCTTTGAATATATTCCAAATAAATATAGTGTAACAGATGAAAATTTACGCAAAGCAGATGCTATTGAAATTAAAATTGGGCAAGGAACAAAACCCGGTATGGGCGGTCATCTTCCCGGTGAAAAAGTAACAAAGGAAATTGCACAACTGCGTGGAAAAAAACAAGGTGAAGATATACAAAGTCCTAGTAAATTTAAAGAACTTCATTCAAAAGAAGACTTAAAAAATATGATATCTATGTTGCGAAACCGTTCTGATGGCAGACCTATTGGAATTAAAATTGCTGCTGGAAAAATTGAACGAGATTTAGAATATTGTGTTTATGCAGAACCAGATTTTATTACTATTGATGGTCGAGGTGGTGCTACTGGTTCTAGTCCATTCTTTTTAAGAGAATCTACTACAATTCCAACAATTTATGCACTCTATCGTGCAAGAAAATATTTAGATTCGATCCACTCTGATATTTCTCTTGTAATTACTGGTGGACTGCGTGTATCTTCAGATATAGCAAAAGCACTTGCTATGGGTGCAGATGCTGTTGCTGTAGCATCTGCTGCATTGATAGCAGCAGCATGTCAACAATATAGGATTTGTGGTTCAGGAAATTGCCCTGTAGGAATCGCAACACAGGATTCTAAATTAAGAGAACGGCTGAAAATCGATCAAGCTGCACAAAGAGTTGCAAATTACTTAAATGTAACAAAAGAAGAATTAAAAACATTTGCACGAATTACAGGACATTCTTCCATACACGATCTTAGAACAGATGATTTAGTAACATTAAATAGAGAAATTTCAGAGTTTACTAACATCCCTCATGCATAGACTACCATACTGCAAGAAATAAAAAAATTCATAAAAATAATAAGTATAACCATATAAAATATAGTGCAGGATAAACTTAAAAAAAACTGTAAAAATATTAATTTATATCCATATGTTTATCCTGCTTTTTTCCAAGTTCCCTTTCTACATGTTCTAAAGCCTCCTCTACTGTAAGCTTTCCCTTTCCCAATTGCTTTATTGTACTTTTATATACTTGATTTAATTCTTCTGAAATTGCAATTTCACCATGATAAACTATATTTTCTTCTCTTTGCTCAAACAAATCTCGAAATCGCTTATCTTCTTTATTATCAATCGAAATTGTTGGCATTCCTTTTGCATTTGCAAATCGGTTTAATTCTTCCACTGTCATAAAAAAACGTAAAAATTCATTTGCCCATTCCTTATTTGCACTATTCTCATAAACACTAAAACCTGTCCAAGCATCTACATAAGCACAGATATTTTTTTCTCCAAACGGCAGATAAGCAAAATTATATTCAAATTTCGCATTAGAAAAGGTAGTAGAATCTCTTTCCCATTTTTTCATACTGCTAAATGTATCTAAATTTGTTACTAAAAAAGGAACATTACCTTCAAAAAAGCGAAGAGCTGCCTGTTTGTAATTATCTTCATAGCTATCTATAAGAATAGGATCAATATATCCTCTATCAATAAAATTTGTAAGTAATTCAAAATTTTCTCTTAAATATTCTCTACTTCCTTCCATACCTTGATTTAATGCTGCAAAAATAGAAGAAGCATTTTCTGATTTTCCAAGTCGTACAACATATTCACTTCTCATCATACTAAAATAAACAGGAGTGGCATTCCCTTGAATTGGAATATATCCCTGCTCCACCAACTGTTCACAAACATTAATAAATTGCCCTTGATTTGTTGGTACAAAAAGTCCTTCCTTCTCTAATAATGAATTATTTACAACAAGAATACAAGTATTTAATGCTAATGGAATTTCTTTTAAATTCTTATTATAAAAACAGTTTTTCAAAACGACCGTTTCTATATTCGATAAATTAATATTTGCTTCATATAAATTTTCTGCATTATCTGCAATAATGGCACTTTTTTGAAAATATTGTGGATAAACAGTAAAAATATCAATATTTTCTTGTTCTATAATCCGCTTTTCCAAACTATTTTGATAATCCTCTAAATAATTATATTGTATTTTACAATTTGGATAATACTTCTGAAAATCTTCCGCTATAAGATCTAGGGCATCAAAGCTTTCCATATAACCAACAATATGCAAAGTTATATTCTCTGAAGCATCCATTTGTGGTTGAAATATAATAGACTCTGCTTGCTCCTCAGATAATTGCTTTTGCTCCTTTCCACATCCTGTTAAAACAGTTATATAAAATAAACTATAGAAAAGTATCTTTAATTTTTTCATTTTTCTTATCTCCTAATGGCATTTCATAGCTCATAATAGGCAGTAAAACTGCTTGCTCTTATTTTTTAATTTTACATAAACTTTTTTTATTATGCAAGACTTTTCACAATAAAAATAAAAGCATTATAAATACTTAGAAGCTAATTACTTTTCCTTCTTAAAATATTTATAATACTTTCTGTTATTTTTTTTATTTTAGACAAACAAAAAGCACGAGACGGGACTCGAACCCGCGACCCTCTCCTTGGCAAGGAGATGCTCCACCACTGAGCCACTCGTGCATATCGCATTCTTTTATTTCTTCCGAACACGAAATATATTTTATCATAATAATCATACTATGTCAAGAACTTTTTTAATTTTCCTAAAACTTGCTTTCCTATCACTACCTTATATAAAAATTCAGCCTAAGAATAAGAACGAGCTTGCTTGCTCTTATTCAGATATGGTTGCAAACTCTGTTTGCAATCCGCTTACATAAAAAATAGAGTCGGAAACACTTACTTGTATTTTCCAACTCCTGTTTAAGTCTTATCTTATTTTTACCCATTTTCCTGCATATAGGTTACTGCCATCTTTACATTATCTGTAATTTCTCTTTGATAAGCAATTTCTTTTTCCATATTATGTGCAACTGCATTTTCAGCATCTGCTGCTTCTAAAATTTGATCAAAAATATCTTTTACTTGTCCACGCAATTCACCTTGTTCAGAAACTACTTTTGTAATACTTTTTAAGCTTTCTTCTAAACTATCTGTAAATTTTTGAATTGCCCGAACTGTTTCTGAAATTTCTTTTGAAGATTTTGCTGATTGAGCCGCTAAGTCACGTACTTGTCCTGCTACAACTGCAAAACCACGTCCATGTTCTCCTGCTCGTGCTGCTTCAATGGAGGCATTTAAGGAAAGCATATTTGTCTTTGTAGAAATACCAGTAATACCACCTGCAAAGCCAACAATCATATTCATTAATTCTGCCATATGTACCATATTCTCAGAAATTCGTTTTATTTCTACATCCATTGCATCAATTTTTTCTGAAAGACTATTGACATTTTCCAGACCGTCACGCACAAGATTTAATGTTGTATCGGAACTATTGATTGCATCAAATGCATTTTTTTCCACCTTTAATTGCGATGCATCAAGTCTGTCAATTGTATTTTTTATTTCATTTAAACTACTGTTCCCTGCCATAGAGCTCCTCCATTCTGCGAATCTAATCAGATCCGCCTACCCATTTTATCAGTTTCCATTACTTTTTATAAAATACTCCTTATAAAATATCTTCTATAAACATTATTATTGACAAAAAGAAATAATTTCTCTAATATTGCTTACTCCAAAAATACGTATTCCATTTCCAATTTCCTTTGAAAGCTTTTCCGCATTACTTCTTGGCAAGATACATGAATCATACCCCATTTTTGCTGCTTCTGCAATTCTTAATTCAGCCATAGAAACTGCACGTATTTCTCCTGTCAATCCAACTTCTCCAAATACAATTGTCATAGGGTTTACTGCATGATTTCGATAACTTGATATTAATGCCATAATAATTGCTAAATCAAGAGAAGGTTCACTTACTTTCATACCTCCAGCAACATTAATATAGGCATCACATTCTGAAAAACTCATGCCAAGACGCTTTTCTACAACAGCCATTAATAAATTAACACGATTAAAATCTGTTCCTGCTGTTGTTCTTCTTGGAAGATTAAAATTTGTCCGACAGACAAGTGCCTGCACTTCTAAAAGTAATGGTCTTGTACCTTCCATAGAACAACTTACAATAGATCCTGCCGCATTTTCTGGTCTACCACGCAGCATATACTCCGAAGGATTTTTTACTTCTATCAACCCATTACTACGCATTTCAAAGACACCAATTTCATTAGTAGAACCAAAACGATTTTTTACAGCACGCAAAATTCGGTAACTCATTTCTCTGTCACCTTCAAAATAAAGTACGGTATCTACCATATGTTCTAATACTCTTGGTCCTGCTACCATACCTTCTTTTGTTACATGGCCTACAATAAAAATAGTAATACTTTCTCTTTTTGCTATTTGAAGAAGTGTTGCTGTTGTTTCTCTTACCTGACTAACGCTTCCCGGTGCAGAAGAAATATCTTCTCGATACATAGTCTGAATAGAATCAATAATCACAATTTCCGGTTTTGTTTTTTCAATTGCTTCTTCAATCGTATCAAGACTTGTTTCACTAAACAACAACATATTATTTATTTTATTTGTAGCTTCTGCTTCTATGGGTGTATCTCCTGTATTGGTATCTTCAAAACCAAGCCTTTGTGCACGCATCTTAATCTGCCGCAAAGATTCTTCACCTGAAATATAAAGAACACGATGATTTTCCTGTATAAGTTCTCTACACATTTGCAATAATAATGTTGATTTTCCAATTCCCGGATCTCCACCAACAAGTACAAGAGAACCCGATACAATCCCACCACCAAGAACCCGATCAAGCTCTACAATTCTTGTATCAATTCTATCTTCGTCTTTTAACACCACTTTATCTATTGTGATAGGTTCTCTTGTATTGAGCGAATGAAAACTTCTTGCTCGTCCTGCAACGGTTGTTTTTTTTGCAATATAAGGTTCTTCTACAAAGCTATCCCATGCCTTACAGCCCGGACATTGCCCCAGCCATTTTGAGGACTCATAACCGCATTCCTTACAAAAAAATACAGATTTTCCCTTTGCCATTAAAGTGCCATCACCTTCACATCAGAAAGGTTATCCTTTACTAAATCAAGACTAATGACAAGTTTTCCACCAAGATTTGATCGCATAACACCAACGCTTACATTATTAATACAAACATCAAAATCCTTTTCTGGTTCTAATCCTAAAGTAATCTGTGTATCTTCTGTACCCTCCACAGAAAATTCTACGCCAGAACCATTCATTGCAAACTGATTTACTGTAGTTCCCGGAATCGATTCATATACAAACATACCATTCTTTTCCAGCTTTGTGATTTCTTGAAATGTCTTTACCTTATACAAGTCACCATTAAATTCAAAATCAGATTTTTTTGTCTTTGTAGCAAGGCTATAATCACCAAAGCTTAGCGTATTATTTTCTTCCTTGCGGATCAATTCCTTTATTACTCCCATAATTTCAATGCCTCCATTCTGCATATTGAAAATTAAATCATAAACTAATTATACAATATTCACCGAAAAATTTCCATAAAAATATACAAAATTACAAAATTTTATGCCTTATTGTTTTGACTTTTACTTTTTTTCTTTGCTGCTGTCTTTTGTTTTGTAATTTTAATTACAATTTCTTCTCCTATTAATTCTACCTTAGCACTTCCACCTTTCCCTAATTCTCCTGCTAATAGTTTATCTGCTAATAAATCTTCTAACCTTGTCTGTACTGCACGCCGCAATGGTCTTGCTCCAAAAGATTTATCATATCCTTTTTCGGCAATGTTTTCTTTAACAGCATCTGAAATCTCCAATTTAATTTCCAATTGATTTTTCATTCTCATCATTAGATTATCTGTTAAAAGAGATACAATTTGCTTAATTTCTTCTTTATTTAATGCATGGAATACAATCAATTCATCAATACGATTTAAAAATTCTGGTTTAAATAAATTTTTAACTTCTTCCATAACATTTGATTTCATTTTCTCATAATCAAGATTTTCATCTGTTCTTGCCATAAATCCAAGATTTTTTGGCTCTAAAATACGTTTTGCCCCAACATTAGATGTCATAATAATAATTGTATTCTTAAAGCTTATTTTTCTTCCCTGAGAATCTGTCATATTTCCTTCATCAAGCACTTGCAATAATAAATTAAATACATCTGGATGTGCTTTTTCAATTTCATCAAATAAAATAACAGAATACGGATTTTGTCGTACTCGTTCGCTTAATTGTCCGCCTTCATCATAGCCTACATATCCCGGAGGTGAACCAATCATTTTTGAAACACTATGTTTTTCCATATATTCTGACATATCTACACGAATTAATGCTTTATCTCTGCCGAAAACTGCTTCTGCTATTGTCTTTGATAATTCTGTTTTTCCTACCCCTGTTGGCCCAAGAAATAAAAAAGAACCAATAGGACGATTTGGATCTTTTAATCCTGCTCTTCCTCTGCGAATAGCACGAGCTGCTGCTGTCACAGCTTCTTCCTGTCCAATCACACGTTTATGAAGCACTTGTTCTAAATTTCTTAGGCGTTCTGCTTCTTCTTCTTTCAGTCGATTGACGGGGATTCTTGTCCAGATAGAAACAATTTCTGCCACTTCTTCAACAGAAACAATCTCTTTCTTTTTCTTCTTTGCTCTTGCCTCTTTTTCTAAAAGAACATCTACTTCTGTCTCTAGTTCATGCTGCCTTTTACTAAATAATGATGCTTCTGAAAACTTTTTTTCTTTTAATGCTTGTTCTTTTTTCTCTGAAAATTCTTTTGCTTCCTGCCTTTTTTGACGAATTTGTATATTAAGCGGACTATTGAATGCACCAAGACTCATACGAGAAGCTGCTTCATCAATTAAATCAATTGCTTTATCTGGCAAAAAGCGATCATTAATATAGCGATCAGATAATTTTACTGCTGCAAGTAATGCTTCATCAGAAATCTGCAACTTATGATGATGTTCATAATGCGGACGCAGTCCTTTTAATATTTCCAGTGTTTCTTCTAACGTTGGCTGTTCAATAAGTACTGGCTGAAATCTACGCTCTAGTGCTGCATCCTTTTCAATATGTTTTCTATATTCTTCTTGTGTTGTTGCACCAATTACTTGTAATTCTCCTCGTGCCAACGCTGGTTTTAAAATATTAGCGGCATCTAATGCCCCCTCTGCACCCCCTGCACCTATAATTGTATGGATTTCATCAATAAATAAAAGAACATTTCCATCCATAATAGCTTCTGTCATAATCCGCTTAATACGTTCTTCAAATTCTCCTCGATATTTTGTGCCTGCTACCATTCCTGTCATGTCAAGTGATAAAATCCGTTTATTTTCCATTGTAGAAGGCATACCTCCTTCTACAATTCTTTGTGCCAATCCTTCTACAACGGCTGTTTTTCCAACACCGGGATCTCCTGTAAGACATGGATTATTTTTTGTGCGTCTGCTTAAAATCTGAGCAAGCCGCATAATTTCATTTTCCCGGCCAACAACAGGATCCATTTTTCCTTCTCTTGCAAGTGCTGTTAAATCACGACTAAATTGATCCAAAACTGGTGTTGCTGATTTCCTTTTTCCCCGATTTCCTTTCCATGACATAAAATCATTTTTTGCTGCATTTTGATCAATTCCCATAGCAAGCATAACATCAATATAAGTTTTTTGCAGATTCAGCCCCATGGTATTCATTAAACGGACAGCAATACAATCTGATTCCTTTAATAAAGCAATCAGTAAATGCTCTGTTCCTGCCTTAATACCTCGCAAACGTGCTGCTTCTTTCATACTATTTTCCACAACTTTCCGAAAACGTGGTGTTTCTTCTCCTACTTCTGCCACAAGAACAGGTCCTTCTGGTGCAACTAACTCATCAATTAGATTTAAAACTGCATTTTCCTCTACACCATTTTCCTTTAATACAAGCGATGCTGTTCCATCTGTTTCTAAAAGTCCTAATAATAAATGTTCTGTTCCAACATAATGATGTCCCAGCTCCTCCGCCTCTTGTCTAGCTGTTTTCAAAGCCTTTAATGCAGGTTTTGTAAAATATTCATCTCGTCTATTCATTCTTGTCTCCTTTTGCTATGATTGCTTATATGCATCAAAAATCTGATCCACCATCTGATGAATTTCTTCACGACTGATTCCCTTACAAACAGCCTGTGCCATAACCATTTTCATTTCTTCTAAAAGCTTTACCGATGCTTTGTATTTATCCTCATTAACAGAAATCACTGCACCACGTCTGCGATCAAGCGTTAAATATCCTTCCTGCTTTAATACAGCATAAGCTTTGTTTACTGTATGCATATTAATTCCAATATCTTCTGCAAGCTCTCTGACAGATGGCAGGTTATCCCCTTCCTGAAACTGCGAACAGGCGATCCCCAAAATAATCTGATTTCTAAGCTGCTGATAAATCGCTTCATCGCTATTAAAATCAATCTCAATCAGCATCCTATCATCTCCATAAAATATATTATAGTTTATACTGAACAGTCAAGTTTTTCGACCGCCAGTATACCTGTTCTATTATATATATCACATTCAAAAAATACAAGGGAAATTCCTAAAAAGCTGAAAATAAGCAAAAATTTCTAGCTATCAGCGATAAAGCTCATCTACTTTCCCTGCTTTTGAAGAAAAATATTTAATTGCAAAATTAAGCATTCCAATTGCAAATAAAAGAGCAAGGGCAACGCTGATACCAACTACCATAGAAAGCTTTTTCACTTTATTATTATATTCATCTACAGATAATTCTTTTTCCTCCTGCCCTACGACTATTTTTGTTCCACTAGATTTAGAAGAAATACCAGAGAAACGCTGAATTGTTTTTTCTGCTCGATCATACTGATAAAACTGTGGTTCTTCACCATCTCTTTTTGCATACATTAAAATAAAATCATTTTCCAAATCCTGCTCTAAAGTATATGCTGTTACTGTAATACCATATAAAATTAATTTTGTTTTTACATATCCTGCTGGAATCTTTCCACTGTCATCTAAATCTACTAATGTATATTTTATGCGATTTTTTAATATAATTTTTCCATTCTTTGCTGAAATCTGAAAATCAGCATCTAAATCTTTTTCTGTTTTTTGTTTTTTCTGTGTTTTCTTTTTTGGCTTACTCACTGGTTCTACTGCCTGTGCTGTTTCTTTTTGTACATAAAGTTTATATTTTTTTTGCCTGCCAGAAGGAGCTGTTACTGTTATTGTTATAAGATTTTCTCCTTCTACAAGATTTTCATTCCCTTGTACTGAAACAGTTGCATCTGCATCTGATGGCACAGCACTGATTGTCATTCTATCTACACTTGTGCCAACATAAGTTTTATAACTACGAACTGTTTTTGCGAACGATGGCTCTAATGTTCCCGGGCTTATTTGTAAAGAATCTAATTTTGTATTATTACTTAAAATCCTTGCTTTTTCAATTTGTATCGAAATATCTTCATAGGAAACTGACATAGCTTCTTCTGTTTCTGCTTCATAAATAACAGGCTGTTCTGAAAACTCTATAATACAATTCCCTTTTTTTCTTGCTCGAAAGGTTACTTTATAACTTTTCGATTCTGCCGGATTAGAAAGGGAAGCTGCAAGTTTTAGTGTTCCATTGCTGCCACTGACTGCTTTCGCTCCAGAAAGATATTCTAACATATTATTATCATAATCAAGATAACCTTCGATAGAACCAATAAGAGAATCTGTTTCCACCATAATTTCTATACTAAGTTCCTCTCCAACTGCTACAGACTCCTCTTGTGAAGAAAAAGAAACGGTAGCACTTGCTGCTTCTGTTTTTTTAGGACAAAGTGTTGCTGCAATAAAAAGAAAAACAATTACTGCCCATCTCCATTTTCGCTGTTGTTTCTTCATATACTATATATTTCACACCTTTCTTTGTTCTTTATTCTATTTCTTCCTCTCTTACAATATTAATTGTATACTCTTTAATCTTTCCATTTTCCGCTGTTACTTGTACAATACAAGTATTCTCTCCTTCTTCTAGCTCTATTTCTCCTATACCACTAATAGAGGCTAAAGTACTAACAGATTCTGCATTAATTTCAATACTTTCTACAGAATTATCTACAATTAAATTATAAACGGTATCTTCTTCCTCTTCTGCTTGAAAAGTTGGCGTTAAACTATATCCTGTAATACTAAGACTTTTTAGCCAGTTATTTGGATTTTTCCCTTTTTTTGGTTTTGCACAAACAGTTTCTGGCATATTATCATAAACAGGAATTGAAAAAATCAATGGAGATTCTCCTAGTTCACTATATGCTGTTTGAATCCGTAAAGACTCTGAATATGCTGCCTCTACATTTGTCATATATTGATGATTATATGTTGAAATAGGAGTTACATTAAATTTTTCCAGATATAATGTATTTTGTCCTTTATTAATATAAGATTTCCCAATATAAAGAGCACCTCCTATAATCGAACGATAAGGACTTGTCCATGGCAGGAGATAAGTGCTATCTGTTTTCTTTGCATAAGTAAGCCCTTTTGCAATTGCTCCACCGCCAGCACTATCACTTGCACCAATATTATAAAAATTATAATATCCCTCATAGCCAGAATAAGTTCCATTGGCAGAATTACTAAAGCTAGTAGCACTTGTAACTACTTCTTGACGTACACGAGATGCTAAATGATAAGGACTAACATTAGAAAGTTCTGCTGCCTTTAAAAATGTATCCACATAAGTAATTTTTGCTGTATCCCCATTATCTGGATCAGTATAAGTATATTCCTTATCTGCCATTGGTGTATTATTAAGAATCGTTGCTACTCCTGCTTTCTTTTGACAAGCACTATGATAGCTTAAAAGTTCAAATTGATAAATTCCTTCCTCATTTAAAAAATTTCTTGGATCCATATAATACCGAATTGCTTTTTTAGAAGCAGATACCCAAGTTTTTCCATCAAAGATTGTAAATGTATCCTTTGTCCAATTATAAGCTCCTTTTGCTGTTGATTTCCATGCAACTCCTTTGGAAGATGGAACAAGATTTCTACCAACTTTTGATTGCTTTTTAATTACTGTTTCCCAATCAAGTCCTGTTTGATAAGATTCAAAAGACCATGTTGGATGTAAATTATGTAATTCTCGTAAATAGGGCAGATAACTTTCTGGAAATCCTTGTTCTGCCATTACTGCTTCAAATTCTTCTTCATTTAATATTTTTACTGGTTCTTCTTGCGTTTCTGTTTCCGTTCCTAATGCTTCCCCACTACTTGTTATATCTCCTTCTGTCATAGTTTTATCTTCTGTTGTATCATCTTCTGTTGTAGTTTCTTCTATATCTTCTTCCTTTTCTTGATCATTTTCTTTTTGATCTTGTTCTATTTTTCCATCATTTAATGTACTATTTTTATTTGCTTTTGGAGCAGAAACAATAGAAACTTTTTTCTTTCTAACATATCCTTGATAAGAATGTTCCCCATATTCAAATGTAATTTGATACCAATTTGCTTCTTCTATAGAAACTTTTTTTTCTATTGTAACATCATGACCTTCCTTTAATACAATTACAGTGCCATTTTCATCTTTTAAATTTGATTTTCCGCCTACTTTCTTTTTTACTTTAATCGTATCTGCAATAATAACACCTCCTATTGGCATTGTAATTGCAGCTTGTCCTGTAACAGAAAAAAATGCAGAATTTGTGCATATTTGCTGGCTTACTATGATAACTGCCAGTAAAAATGCAACGATTCTGCAATGATTTTTTCCTTTTGTTTCTTTTAAAAAGCCAGTTTTCATCCCATTTTCTCCTATCTGCTTATATTATTGTATATTTTTTTCCATGATAAAAAATACTTATGGCAGTATTTTGTCAACAATGCAAGATAAGACAGAAATCGTGAATTTTCAACTAGCTAAATAAGTTAATTACCATTTGACAGGCACTTCATACCTGCTGCTTGTAATTCCATCATATTTCTTATTTCATAAAAATTTTCTATTCTACCGTACCAATGGAATTAAATGGATAAATCCGAAATACAACCTTTCCTTCAATTAATTCCCTTTTTACTGGCCCAACCTCAGAATAACGGCTATCAAGACTAATTTCTCGATTATCTCCAAGCACAAAATATTCATCATCAGCAAGCTGTAATGGTTCTGATGCAATACCAGAATTTGTCATAGGATCTTTTCCATAATTTTCCTCTAATAGTTCCCCATTAATAAAAATCCTATCACCAATAATCTGAATCGTTTCTCCCGGAAGTCCAATAATTCTTTTTACAAAATAGCGTTCATCATCACGCCCATAAGGATAAAATACAATAATATCAAATCGCTCTGGATCGCGAAAACGATATGAAAGCTTTTCTACCATTAAATTATCTTCATCCTTTAATGTATTTAACATAGAAGTACCATCTACCACAGTACGTTGTACTACATATTTTGGTATTACAAATAGGCAAAGAGCTACAATGGCAATATAAATAAATAGCTCTTTTAAAAAAGAAAATTTACTTACTTTTTCAACTTCTTCCTGTTCCTCATCAAACTGTTCTTCCTCCCATCCATTTTCTTGCTTATCCCCTTCAGCCTTTTCTATACCATCATCAAAAAGTGTCTTTTCCCATTCTTCCTGTTCCAAAATTTTCAACTCCTTTATTCTTCTCCCTCTTTGCTTTCTTCATCACCAAGAATTTTAATCTTTGATTGATAAAGTTCTTCTACTGCATAAGAAAGCGGTTTATCACAGGTAGATTTTACTAGAGGCTCTGAACCATCAATAATTTGCCTTGCACGTTTTGATGTTGCAAGTACAATGGAATAACGGCTATTGACTACTTTTTCCTCTCCCGGTTCTACTTCGCTATTTACAACTGCCATAAGATCTGCATAAGATGGATGAATCATATCTTGCTTTTGCTGTTAGTTTTTTACCAACAGCTTCTCCTTTCTAAATTTTAAATTTCTAATTTTCTTTATTTTTTTATAAATAAAAATAATCACAATAAAACAATCATTCTTACTTAATCTACTGTTCCAAAAGAAGCAAATGGATATAAACGAATCAATACCTTTCCTTCAATTAAATCACGCTTTACAGGTCCAACATCTTCAAATCGACTATCACGACTAATTTCCCGATTATCGCCAAGTACAAAATATTCATCTTCTTCCAATAAAATAGGCTCTACTGCAAGCCCCGGATAAGTAATGGGATCTTTTCCATAGCTTTCTTCTAAAATCTCATCATTAATATAAATATTTTCTCCAATAATCTGAATTTTCTCTCCCGGAAGCCCAATGACTCTTTTAATAAAATAATGCTCTTTATCTTCTCTGCCATAAGGATAAAATACAATAATATCAAATCGTTTTGGATTATCAAAGTGGTAAGAAATCTTTTCTACAATCAGATTATCCTCATCTAATAATGTATCCATCATAGAGTCGCCATCTACTACTGTACGTTGTACTACATATCTTGGTACAAATAATAAACAAAATGCTACAATTAAAACATACAGAAGCAATTCTGCAAGAAAAGATATCTTTCTTCTTTTTTTTTCCTGTTTTTTTGCAAACTCCGGCGGATATTCCTCCTTTATTTTTTCATTATTAACTGTTTGATACTCTGACTCTTGTTCAATTTCTTCCTGCTCCAAAAAATCAACTCCTACTGCTTATGCTTTTTCTTTATAAGTCTCAAAATCTTTTTGAATTTTTTTAATAAAATCCTCTTTTGACAATCCCTCTATTTCTATATTTTCCCAATTATCGCCATATCTTCGTTTTTGAATTAAATTATGAATTTGTTCTACTGCGGTATCTACAGTATCATTTATAATAATTTGATGATATGCACCCATATGGATACTTTCTTCCGCTGCCTTCTGCATACGCTTTTCTACAATCTCCAAATCTTCTGTACCACGACCAACTAACCTTTCTCGAAGAATTGCAACCGATGGTGGTGTTACAAATAAAAGTAATGCATTCTTATATAATTCCTTTACACGAAAAGCTCCATGTTGTTCAATTTCTAAAATGATATTATTTCCTTCTCTTAACTGTTTCTCTACATATGCTCTTGGTGTACCATAATAATTACCAACATATTCTGCCCATTCAATTAATCCATCCTTTTCAATTAATTCTTCAAATTCTTCTTTTGTATGGAAAAAATATTCCCTTCCTTCTTTTTCGCCCAAACGTGGCATACGTGTTGTTGCAGAAATAGAAAGGCAATAATCTTTTGGATATTTTTCTAACAGTGATTTTACAATCGTTCCCTTGCCTGCTCCTGCAAAACCAGAGATTACTGTCAAAACCCCATGACTTGACATTTTACTTCTCCTTTTTATCATTAAATATTATTTTTATTCATTATCTCTGACTCTAAAGAACCCTCTGCCCGTCCTGCAATTGTTTCTGGCAAAAGTGCTGATAACATTAAATGCCCACTTTCCATAAACAATACTGCCCTAGTACGCCGCCCACAGGTAGCATCAATCGCCATACCAGAATCTTTTGCTTCCTGCACTCTTCGCTTTATTGGTGCTGCTTCTGGACTGACAATGCCAATAATCTTATCTAATTGTACAATATTCCCAAATCCTATATTAATAAAATGTTTTCCCATAATTCCTTCCAAGTCTTTTTATATCTAAGCATTTAAATATCATTATTAAACATCATTATTAAATATCATTCTATATTTTGTATTTGCTCTCTAATTTTTTCAATCTCTGTTTTTAAATGAATTGCATAATCTGTAATCTCCATATCATTTGCTTTGGAAAGAATAGTATTGGCTTCTCGGTTCATTTCCTGTGCAATAAAATCAAGCCGCCTGCCAATTCCTGTATTAGAATCTTTTTGCAAGGTATCTTTCATAGAAGTAATATGGCTTAGTAGCCGCACTGTTTCCTCATCAACACAAATTTTATCTGCAAAAATAACAATCTCTGTCGCAAGCATGGTAGGATCAACTTTATTTGCATCTCCTAAAAGTTCTGCTACTTTTTCTTGCAATTTCTCTCTATATTCTGAAACAATCTCTGGAGAACGGGCAATGATCGCTTGTACTACTTGTTCCATACTCTCTAGCTTATTTAAAATATCCTTTTGAAGCCGTTTTCCTTCTGCTTCTCTTACTTGTACAAATTGTACAAATGCTTCCCGCAATACAGGTTCTAAAAAATCCCATAGTTCTTTTTCATCTAATTCCTGATCTTCTAATACCAAAACATCAGGAAGTCTTGCAAGCATAGATGCTTTCATATCATTTTCAATGCCAAATTCCTCTGACATATCTTCAATACATTCCATATATTCCCTTGCAAGCTTCTTATTATATTGAATGCATTCATTCTTTCCTGTAAAACTTTCATAAGAAAGAAAAATATCAATTTTTCCACGTTCTGCATATTCCTTTAAAATATTGCGAATCTTTGTTTCAAATAAACTAAGCTTTTTTGGTAACTTTACAACAATTTCACAATATTTATGATTCACTGCTTTTACTTCTACAAACAGACGATACTCCCCTGTATCCTTTTGGCATCTCCCAAACCCCGTCATGCTTTTTATCATTTGACATCCCTCTTCTTTTTTCTACTTTTTCATACCAAGGAACTGCTAAAAAATTTATTTTTAACAGTTCCTAACTTACATTCCATTTATTATAATCACTAAAGAGAGAGTCGTCAAGTAACTTTTAATAATTATAATAACTGTTTATCCATGAAGTCTTTTTTCTAATGCTTCTACAACTGTTTCTAATACTTTAATTCTTGCATAATATTTTGAATTGGCTTCTACAATAATCCAAGGAGCATAATCTGTTGATGTTCTTATTAACATTTCATCAACTGCTTTTTCATATTCATCCCATTTTTCTCTATTTCGCCAATCCTCATCTGTAATTTTCCACTGCTTTTCTGGGATATCCTGACGCTCTTTAAATCGTCTTGCTTGCTCATCCTTATCAATATGCATCCAGAATTTTAATACAATCGCACCAGCACCAGCAAGATGTGCTTCCATATTATTAATTTCACTATAGGCACGCTTCCATTCATCTTCTGTACAAAATCCCTCAATTCTCTCTACCATAACACGCCCATACCATGTACGGTCAAAAATTGCTAAATGCCCTGCCTTTGGCATTTTATTCCAAAATCTCCAAAGATAATGATGTGCTTTTTCAATATCATTTGGTGATGCTGTTGGTACTACCTCATAACCTCTTGGATCAATATTTTCTGTAATTCTTTTAATTGCTCCACCTTTTCCACCAGCATCCCAGCCTTCAAATGCTAATACAAGAGGCACACGCTTTACATACATTTCACTATGTAGAACTCGTAACCGTTCTTGCAGCTTTTTCAGCTTCTTTTTATATTCTGCTTTTGTAAGAGATTTACTTAAATCTACACCAGCAAGCACTCCAGTGCGGAATTGATTGGAGATTTTTTCCAGTTCGTTTTCCTTTGTCTGCTCTTTTTGTTCTGTTTGTGAATTTTTCTGTTTTTCTTGTAATGCTAACCGCTTTTTTTCTTCCTGATAAGCACGTTCTCCACGCACTCTTTTTACTGCTTGTTCAAGACAAGCAACAACAATATTCATTATTTTTGCAGAAGCATATTCTCGATCCGTTGCTTCAATCACTGTCCATGGTGCTTCTTCCCGATCGGTATGAATAATCATTTCATCACTAATATGAAGATATTTTCCATATTCCTTATTTTTCTTCCAATCTTGTTCTGTTACACGCCAAGCAGTTTCTTTATTCTTTTCCAAATTTTTCAAACGTTTATGTTGTTCTTCTTTTGAAATATGAAGGAAAAACTTAATAATTACCATGCCATCTGCTGTTAAAAGTTCTTCAAAAGAATGAATCTCCTCATAAGCTGTCATGCGTTTTTCCTTTTCCATGCCATGCCGCATCCCCTCATCAAGAATCCTCTGATACCAGCTTCTATCAAAAACATGGATTCTGCCCTTTGCAGGAAGTTTTGTAAAAAACCGCCATAAAAATGGACGCATTCTTTCTTCTTCATTTGGTTTTTGAATCGTAAATACTTGAAAACCACGTGGATCAAGTGGACGAATTAACTGATTGATTAAAGTCCCCTTACCAGAAGCTCCCCAGCCCTCAAAAATAATCATAATTGGAATCCCAAGTTCCTTGCAAGTACGCTGCAATGCTGCAAGTTTTGGGGAAAGACGATCTGTCAATTCCTTATACTCCTTTTTTGAAAGCTTTTTGTTTAAATCCAAATTCTCTAACATAAAAATTTCCTCCTCTCAAAAAACCCCTTTATTTTTGTTATATTTTGACAATAAAAACACCATTGTAAATCTTCTTTACAATAGTGTTCAACTTCCTTTCTTTAAAAATATTTGCGGCTTCCCCAAAGATTACTTCGTTTCAAGTCGATATATTCATTATACGCTTTTTCAAGAATCTGCTTTTCATTGGAAAATTTCAACAGATGATATGCTTCATGAAATTTGTAATAACCGGAATCTACGAAATATTCTTCACGTTGTGGTTTGCTATAATAGCTGTCAGCCATCATAAGATACCAGTGAACATCTTTTATTACTGTGTCAGCAGGAGTATTGAACGTGTACTGGCTTTTTCCGACATATTTAATAATATTCGCTGAAACCCCCGTTTCTTCCCGTACTTCCCGAGTAGCTGTTTCTTTGTATTCTTCGCCTTCTTCTACAGTTCCTTTTGGCAATACCCAGCCCTCATACTTATTTTTATAATTCTTATACAGTAGTAAAATCTTTCCTCTGAAAATAACCACACCGCCACAGCTCGTTGCCTCAATCATCGCAATGCCTCCTGTATGTCTGGTGTGTCCTAACTAAATACAAGTATACAACGGATGATCGGAAATTTCAACCTAAAGTTCACATTTTCAGCATGAAAGAATAAATTAAACTATTTTTTTCAGTAACACTCATCATAAATTATTGATAAAAATTATTTTCAACTGTATCTAATATTTTTCACTTTTTTATGATTTTTAGATATATTTTTCTAAAAAATAAAACAATACAACTATTATATTGCTATCATTATTTCTAAACCATTCCTTACTTGATTAAATTCCAAAATGTATCACATATCCTTGTTCTTCTCTTGCATCTCTCATAAAAAGATACATATCCTGATAATTCTTATCTTTTTGTTTTTCTATATTTATAGGATAATTTAAAAAATGTATCCATTCCAAAACATCTTTCGGTTCATAAACATCAATTCCCGCTACGATAAATATATACAAATTTATAAAAGTCTCATATATCTATACTGTGATATTCCTCACGAAATATCTTCCTGTTTCAATGTGTCCGATTTTGCCGGAGCTACTTTCGTTTGATATAACACTCCACAGGCTTAAATTTCCCAGTAGCGATAGGTACCTATCTACATTTTCCTGTAGGTGAAACTATACAGATGGATAATTTGCTAAATTCAGGCTTGCGTTGAAATCCCTGTCAATCGCCAGACCACAATGATTGCATCTATAAACACGATCTGAAAGTTTTAAATCTTTCTTGACATTGCCACAGCATGAACAGGTCTTTGAACTCGGATAGAAAGTCGGGACTTCCACTAACACAATGTCGTATCTCTGACACTTATAGGCTATTTGTCGCTTGAATTCATAAAATTTCTGTTTCTGGATTGCTTTTGCAAGATGCTTGTTTTTCATCATACCCTTTACATTCAGAGTTTCCATAACAATACGAGACGGCTTGGTTTTCACTATCTCTGCTGTGGTCTGATGTAAATAGTTATTTCTGATATTTGCAAGTTTTCTGTACAGTAATTTTATGATTTTCTTTTGTTTCTGGAAATTTTTGCATTCATAAAGTGGTCTGATAAATACAGGAAATCTTTTATCACCGACTGTTCTGTAGCCTGAAATATTTTGTTCAAGCATTCGTGACAACTTTCTTTGTTCCCGTTTTAGAACTTTTTCAAGCCGTCTGATTTCATGCGAATTGTTGATATTCTGATAGGTCTTTCCATTGGAACATATCGCCAAATCCTTGATGCCTAAATCAATACCAATACTTTCCCCTGTCAGTTCGCATTTTGTTTCAGAAACTTCATATCCGACAGTCAGATACCAATAGTTTCCGTCAAAAGAAATATGCGGATTAGAATATTTTTCGCCTTTTTTCAGTTTCGGCAACGGTTCCGAAGTCTTTACAAATCCTATTTTTTCACCGTGAAAACCGCCATTCTTTCTGGAAAGACTTTCATAGTTCACGTAAAAAGATAGTTTTGATTTGTGTTTTGACTTATAACGGGGTTTGTCAGAAAAGCCCTTGAAATAGGACTGAAATGCAGTATTTGCATCTTTTACAGCCTGTTTCATGACATTGTTTCCGACTTCTGACAACCATGTGTGGGTAGTCTTTTTCAGAACATTGTTGATATATTTCCTGACAGTTCCCTCACTGACCGATTTCGCCCCTGTTTTGCCGTTTGCAAGATATTCCTGATAAACACGTTCCTTTTCGGAAAGAAAATAGTTGTATGCCCATCTTGCAACACCTGCACTTTTCCGAAATACTATTTCCTGTTCCGGTGTTGGTTTCAGCCGTATTTTCTTTGATAACAGCATTTGCTTTCACCTCATCAATCAATTTCTTTGTTTTCTTTGACCTCTAACCATAGAGCCTGTTTGCAAATA
This sequence comes from uncultured Lachnospiraceae bacterium, assembly GCA_910576895.1. GTDB lineage: Bacteria > Bacillota > Clostridia > Lachnospirales > Lachnospiraceae > MGBC100174. The sequence continues at coordinate 65,023 of CAJTJZ010000017.1, forward strand.
CAGTAATTATCTGAATCAAATCATCTTTCTGTGCAGGTGTAGAAACTCTGCAATATCCGACAACTTTCTTTTCCGCTTGATTACGATTCAGAAATTTATCAAGCTGTTCCGTAGAATAGTAACGTGTTCCGCCTTTGCTGATGTGATAAGGTATCCATTCGCCTGTGTCATGCATTCGCCTGAGCGTAGTTGGTGTTAAACCAACCATTTTAGCAAAGTTACCTATGCTTATCCATTCCATAATTTCACTTCACTTTCATCAGATGATACTACAATGATAGCACAATTATAGAATTTTGTTAATAAATAGTTTGGATTTTTTAAATTTGTATCTATTTATCTCATTCACGCCGATTCGCAACACCGGTGCAGTCTTATCGTCACCGACAGACCTCTGACACTTTCATGCCAGCGTAGACTA
>CAJTJZ010000018.1:0-36247 GCA_910576895.1 uncultured Lachnospiraceae bacterium
CTTGCTTAAATTACATTTGTAATCAAAAAATGGGGAAACTCAAAAGGAAATGTTATAAAAATATTGCTAATTTTTAATGTAAAATAAGGAAAACTTTAGTATACATTGTTTTCCCTTTATAATAGAAAAGAAAAAATATTGATGGAGGGAAAAAGTATGAACAGTTATCAGATTTATGGTTATATTAGAGTATCAACTCGTGATCAAAAGGAAGACAGGCAGGTAATCGCTTTGTCTAGGTGTGAAATTCCAGAAGGCAATTTATTTATTGATAGGCAGAGTGGAAAGAATTTTGATCGTCCAGCATATCAGCAACTAATGGAGAAGCTGCAACAGGGTGATCTTATTATTGTTAAAAGTATTGATCGACTTGGAAGAAATTATGAGGAAATTTTAGAGCAGTGGCGTATTATTACAAAAGAAATACGTGCGAACATAAAAGTATTAGATATGCCACTTTTAGATACTAGTATTCATCATGATCTTATCGGAACGTTGATTGCGGATATTGTATTGCAGCTTTTATCCTATGTAGCACAGAGTGAAAGGGAAAATATTCGTCAGAGGCAGGCAGAGGGCATTGCCGCAGCAAAAGAACGGGGTGTAAAATTCGGGAGGAATAAAAAACCCCTTCCAGAAGATTTTGATACATGGTATTTGCGTTGGCGACATAGAGAGATTACCGGAAAAGAAATGGAGATGCATTGTGGGTTGCATATTTCTACCATTTATGAACGAGCAAGAGAGAGAGGGCTTCCATATACATCTATGACAGGAAAACCAAAACGTCAAAAAAAATCTATATAATAAGAAATAGAGTAGTTGTTTTTGTATCTTAAGAAAGATTTCCATATAAGAGAACAGAAGTATAAAAAACTCCATCCTTATATTCAAATTTCACAGAACCACCACTCCTTTCTGCTGTTGCTTTTACAGAATAAGTTCCTGTGCCATATCAAACCGCCCATTTTTCTGTTTCGGTTCGCTCTGACAAGAATTGTCTACAGTAAAGAGCATGATACGTCCCTTGCATGTTATAGATATCCGAATAAAAGGTACAGTATTTGTCAATTCCTTACAAGAATCAATAGCATTTTCTAAAAGGTTTCCTAACAGAGCACATATTTCTGGCTCATGTGCAGGCAGTTGTTCTGGGAGTGGGCAGGTAACATCAAAATCAATTTTTTGTTTTCTTGCTTCCTCCGCATAGTAAGTAAGGACTGCATTAACTGCAAAATTAGCACAAAATATCCTTTTTGTGTCAGTAGGAAGTATGGTTTCATAATCATTTAAGTAGTGTAACAGTTTTTCTGTTTCCCCATTTTTTATATAGGTTCGTATTACTCCAAGGTGCTGGCGTAGGTCATGGCGAACTGTTTTGGCTTCTTCTATGTAGCGTAGAAGTTGTTTATATTGTAATTTTTGTATGGCAAGCAGATGTTCTTGCATAGCAGTTTGTTCAGAAAGTGCTGCTTGTTGCCGGACTGCGTCTAATGCATCTAATAAGATTGCATAAACCACAAATACACATAAAAGAAGTAACACTCGTGAAAAAAGGAAACGGAAGGAGCGTACTTGTTCTACAGTAAAATGGGCAGTGAATGATATCACAATAGCAGTAGTGAATGCTGGCACTAACCACACTGTTCGCCAGAATGCAGGTGCATCTGTGCGAAATACTTGTTCCTTTGTACGGGCAAAAAAATGAAGCATAAAAGGTGCACTAACAAGAGTAGATACTAGAACAATTAGTGTACTTCTCCATGAAGAAAAATTCATATCAGGATGGTAAAAAAGCCGTACTTCTAAAAATGAAGATACTCCTCGTAAAATCATAACATAATCCATAACAAACAGATATAGGAATAGCAATTTATAGTGGTCGTCACAAATAAAGAAAAAGTAAATACCCATATAAACAAAAGCAAACCCAAATTCTGCTGCTCTACCAGAGCTGCCCTGTTGCACCATATATCCATATAAAATAGATTGTAATACCTGAATGAAACAAACGAGTGAAAAAATTTTCCAAAAAGGGAGTCGTAATCGGTCACGAAATGGATAATATGCCATTAGATGAGCAGGGATGGCACGTACAAATAGATTCACAGCCGCAGGCAGGAATAAATTGGAAAAAGGATTCATGCCCAACCTCCTTTCCGGGAACGGGAAAATAGCCATGAAGAAAATGCTTCCTGTATCTTGGTTGTCCGATTGCGACTGAAAGGAAGTGTTTCTCCGGTTTTTAACAATAGTTCTCCAGTTTTGATCTGTTCTACATAGGAAAGATTGACTACAAGCCCACGTCCGCAGACTAGAAAACATCCAATATGAGGTAGATGAGCTTGAAAGTTTTGAAAGGAAAGTCTAGTACAAATAGTTCCTGTTATTGTATGAATAATCATATTGTGATTTTGACATATTCCATAAAGAATGTCATTCAATGCAACATTTCGAGCAGAAGAATGCCCACGCCCTTCAATTTCTGAAAGTGTGAGAAAGGCAGGAACAGATAGATATTCTCGCAGTTCTTTTAAACACCAAGAAACTTTTTCTGGACGCAGAGGTTTTAATAGATAGTCCATTGCATGAACAGTGAATCCATCTAATGCAAAGTCTGGTTCTGTTGTAGTAAAAATAATTGGAAGGCGTGGTTCAGTTTCTCGAACTTTCTTTGCTATTTCAATCCCTGATATGCCATCTAAAAGAATATCAAGGAAAAGTGCATCGCAAGTACCAGCATGATAATTACTTAAAAATACTTCTCCATTTTTATAACAGGAAAAGTTCACTGTTTCATGACTGATATCACAATCTTTTTGAATTAACTTTTTTAAATTTTCTTGATCTAGTTCTAAATCTTCTACAATAATTAGATGCAAGGATACCACCTCAATTCTTTTTTATTTCAGCTTTCTTTGTATCTTTTTTGCTTTTTATAAAGTATTTGTATAAAATATATAAATTCACGCCTTACCAACATTTATTCATGTCGTTGTGATTGACATTACTTTTAAAACTGTTATAGTAGAAAATAAAAGCTGCTTCTAGTTTAGCACAGAGTACACCCTTTCCGCAACTATGGATTAGGATAGAATAAAAAGAAAAAATGCTTAAAACAGGTGATAGATCGTCAAAATAGGAAGTTTTGGGAAAAGTGTGGAATATCAGGATATTGAAGGAGATTTTGCAGAAGATATTCAATTTGCAATAACTCATAAATTGCTTTCTGGAATAGGGAAAAAGATGTTTGGCTCAAATCGAGGGATTACTCTTAGCGAATTGTTGGACGCTTTTGGAGTACTTTCTGGAATAGATCTAAATAAAACTAGAAATTATGAAACATGGGCAAAGGGAAACGGGATAGTAGGTCATGTAATAACATCTGTTTTTGCTCCAGATCGGGTGCTGACTAGACAAGAAATTGCTGCTATTATGGTAGGTTATGCACATTTAACTGGCTTTTCCTTACCAGAAATTTACACAGAAACTACTTTTACAGATGGGGATCACATTGCAGGATATGAGAAAGCAGCAATAAAAATCATACAGAAAGCAGGGGTAATGAATGGGAAAGATGAAGGTATTTTTGATCCAACGGCAAAGGTTACTCGTGCAGAGATAAGCCAGATTCTACACCGTTATATTATGCTTACTATTTTTCCTGAAAGCATTGGAAAAGAATGAACACAGACTTTATCTTGATGAAGCTATTTATGTGGATAAATGGAAGGGAGGCGATATTATTTCTATGCGAATGGTACTTTAGCTATAAATATATAAATAAGTATCTGGTAGGGAAGGATAGTACATACAAGGATAAAAACAAAAAAACTAGGAAATGACAGAAACTGTAAACTTTGCTTTTAAAAGAAAGGACGGAAAAAATGGGCAAGTTGATTAAGATGGAGAAATACAAGAAAGCAATCCATGTGCTTTCTGTAACAAATGAAGAATATAGAAAATCATTACAAGAAATTGAATGTTATCAAACACAATTAGTAAAAGATTGTACTATACCAGATTTGAATTTTTCTTCGGAATATCTGGAAAAGGTAAGGGAATGTTATAAGGAAATCAAAAGTATACTGGATAGATGGGTGATTAATATTTATAACGTTCTGAAAGAATATCCAACCAATTTGGAAATAGTGGTTGTTTCTACGAAAAAAAATTTAACAAATGCCATGAATAATATTTCTTATTTGCTAGAAAAAGGATATAATGATGTAGTTGCCCAAAATTTGAAAATATCTATGGATATCATAGACAAGAATGTGACTTCTACTGCAAAGAAGTGTGAGGCACTTTATACCTCTATTACACACTATGCAGACAAAGAAGTCTTAGAAGTTGGGAAAAACTTAAACGAAATGATTGAACTGCTTGCAAAGAATGAGGAAGTGGATAATCAGAAAGTGAAAGAATTGAATGATGCTATTCATGAATTGAAAAAAGATATCGCAGAAAATGCAATTGCTATTGGTGGTTTTTTGGCTGCGGATGCAATTTTGATTGGCAGTGTTGTGTTAATCGGAGTTTTGGGGACTCCTTTAGCTGGAGTTATGTCTGCGGTTGTATTTGCAGTACCAGTTATCGTTGCAACAACATATATTGTATTAGATTCCATTAAAATTGATACAGATAGGAAATTAGTGGAAGCAAAGCAGGAAAAATTAAATCTATATGAGAGTGATCTGGTACTTATGAAGGAATGTGAAGAAACTTATCAGAATTATGTAACAAAAACACAAGATATTTCCAGTCAGTTTTCCAAAGTATCGGAAGCATGGAACGATATTTGCAAAGATGTATCATCTATAAAGGAAGCAGTTGAGAAAGCATTAGAGGATATGGCAGCAGGAAAAGATACAGGAAAGGAAACCCTATTGGAGATTCAAAAAGAGGTTCAGACAGCATTAGATGTGACACAAGATCTGGAAGAAAAAGTAAAGGGAGTAAAAATTAATGAACCATCTGTCAGCTTGGCAAATGTAATGCCCGGCATGAGCCAGAGTGAATTAGAAGAAACGCTTACAAAGGCAAAGAGTGTTCCATATTCTGTATTTATTTTAGCAAGTTAAAATAGCAGTTAGTAAAAATTAAAAATAATAAAAAAGTTTTGATTTTTAGTTAGTATAGTAATAAATAATTTGACTGTATTAAATAAAAGGATAATAGAAGAAAAAAAGGGGCTGTTGCACTAAGAAAAATGCTATAAGATATAGTAATTTAAAATTTTTATATATACTATATCTTATATGTATTCTATTTAATGCGATAGCCCATATTTTTTTAGAAAATATTAAACACGATTAGATACAAAACATTTATTGCTTTGTATTCTATATTGACTAGGACTCATTTTCATTTTTTGATGAAAAAGCCTAGAGAAATATAATGGGTCAGCATAGCTTACTGTATGTGCAATGGAACGGATAGATAATGATGTATTCTTTAAAAGGGTGCATGCTTGGCGAATCCGATAGTCTAATAGGTAACTTTGGATGGAAACACCAGTATATGATTTGAATAAACGATGAAGATAAGAGCGATTAAGATTTAGATAATCTGCAATTTCCTGAATAGTAATAGGATCGCAGTAATGCCCTTCTATATATTTTAGTGCCTCTTCGACATAGTCGGATTTTTTTTCATCTTTGGAAAAGTTGGTATTAGGAAATTTACGTGCCAGAAAGAAAAGGTATTCATACATAATGCTATTCATAATTAGATCACGGTTTTGTGGGAGTTTATCTGCTTCAAACATTTTTTCATAACAAAGCCGCATTTGATCGTCCTTTCCATAGTGGACAACAAGACTATTTAAAAGAGATGTTCGTTCCAAATAACCTTTTACTTTAATTCCCTGCATTCCAATCCATGTGTAACTCCATGGATTTTTTCTATCTGCTTCATAATAAATCAATTCATCAGGACAGATAAGAAAAGCATCACCTTTACTTAGACGAAATAATTTTCCTCTAGCTTTATATATACCATTGCCTTCTAGGATATAATGAATTAGGTATCCATTGCGAAGTATAGGACCATAACTATGTCCGGGAAGGCATTTTTCATAACCACAAGTATAAATCATGGCATCAATATTTTTAAAAAAATCATTGGAAAAGTTATAATCTTGCATAAAATACACTCCTTTTTTTATGGAATTTATGAAGTCATAATGTTCAATATATAAGTCACATATGTCCATACTATTTATATTATAATAAGCTATAATACAAATTACAAGAATAAAATAAGAGGCAGAGAAAAGTTTCTGTTACTGTGGCCACAGGAAGATAAGGAGACAAATTCTTTTGCAAAATGAAAAAAGGAGGAGTATAAAATGGATGCAAATAAACGGCAGAGATATGAAAAAATATCCATAGAACTTACTAGATTAGTTGGCGGCAGAGAAAATATTCAGGGAGTAGCTCATTGTGCAACACGATTGCGAATTGTTTTAAATGATAATGACTTAGCAGATTTAAAAGCAATTGAAAATGTAGATTTAGCAAAAGGTGTTTTTGTAGCTGGCGATCAGGTTCAAATTATTTTTGGGGCAGGTTTAGTAAATGATGTATATGAAGTATTTGCAGAATACAATAATATGAAAAATATGAGCCTTAGTGATTTAAAAACAGTAGCAAATAAGAAAATGAATCCACTTCAAAGGATTATTAAAGCATTATCAGATGTATTTGTAGATATTATGCCGGGCATTCTTGCAGCAGCACTTCTGACAGGCCTATCGGGGGTACTTGGAAACTTAGAATTTGTGCAGGCAAATGATACTTTATATGGAATCAACAGATTGATTAATATTGCTTCTGGAGCAATTTTTGGTTTCCTGCCTCTTGCAGTTGCATATAGTGCTTGTAAGCGATTTGGCGGCAGACCAATTTTAGGAATTGTTATAGGATGTGTTATGCTTAGTGATAGTTTAGCAAATGCATATCAGGCTGCTCAGGGAACAGTAGAGGTTACAACGTTACACATTTTTGGTCTGGGTGTGGATCTCGTTGGTTTTCAAGGCGGAATTATTGTAGCTTTGCTTATGGGATTTGTAACAGCAAAATTGGATATTGTCTTTGAAAAGAAAGTGCCAGAAGTAATTCGTTTATTACTATCTCCATTACTTACTACATTAGTGGGATCACTGCTTTTATTTACTATTATAGGACCAGTGGGGAGAGGACTTTCTTCAGGAATTACAAATGCACTAGTATGGATGACACAAAATTTGGGCGTATTTGGTTATGCTATATTTTCTGCCTTGCAACAACTTGTTGTAATTACTGGATTACATCATATTTTTGGTGCAATTGAAGCACAGCTTTTAGCAGATACAGGAAGGAACTTTTTAAATCCATTAATGTCTGTGGCAATTATCGCACAAGGCGGAGCTGTACTTGGATATTTGGTAAGGCATAGAAAAGATGTAAAAACAAGAGAATTGTGTATCCCTAGTTTTATCTCGGTATTATTTGGAATTACAGAACCAGCATTGTTTGGAATTAATTTAAGATATCGTTTTCCAATTATTGGGGGTTGCATTGGTGGTGCATTAGGAGGAATGGTAGTTTACTTTACAAATCTTGCTGCAGTAGGTTTTGGAACAACGGTGCTTCCGGGTATTGCTCTTACTGATCCAGCAGGTAATGGATATATTAATTATATAATAGCACATGGAGTTGCGATTGCAGGTGGATTTCTTATGACACTAGTATTAGGAAAATTTATGGATAAAACGCAAGAGGAAGTACCTGCTGTGGAAACAAAGATAGAAACAACGGAAAAAGAAATACAAGAAGAAACAATAAAAGTACCTGAAAAAGAAGTATTTTTTGGATATGCAGATGGACAAATGATTGCTATGGAAGATGTGAAAGATGATACCTTTGCAAATAAAGTGCTGGGAGATGGAATTGCAATTATACCTAATTCAGGAAAAGTATATGCTCCTATAGATGGTACAATTATAAGCATTTTTGATACAAAACACGCCATTTGTTTTGCGAGTAAATATGGTACAGAAATTTTGATTCATATAGGTGTAGATACTGTAAATTTACAAGGAAAGTATTTTACAACGTATGTAAAAGATGGAGATGTTGTAAAAAAAGGACAGTTGCTTATAGAATTTGATAAGGAGCAAGTGGAAAAGGAAGGCTATGATACGGTGATTCCTATGATATTTACAGATTTGCCAGAAGAAAAAAGGCTTGAAAAATTAACTCCTAATTCTGTAACAGCAGAAACAAATACAGTCCTTGTTCATTCACATATTGGAAATTAATTTTCTTTGGAATCATGGAAAATAAGAAATAGAAATGGAGTAGGAAAAGGGATAAATATGGATAAGAAATTGATTTTTTTAGATATAGATGGAACTTTAGTTTCTGCTATGAAAGCACCATCCGTACTTGTAACACAAGCAGTACAGCGTGCTAGAAAAAATGGGCATAAAGTATTTTTATGTACAGGAAGAAATATGGCGATTATAGGAGAAGATATAAAGAGTGTGGGATTTGATGGAATTATCGCTAGTGCTGGAGGTCATGTGGAAACAGAAAATCAGGTACTTTTTGATAGTATTCTTCCAGAGGAAATTATACAAGAATGTTTATCTATATTTCATACATATGGAATGTATTGTAGAATAGAGAGTATCGAAGGGATTTATACAGATCCGCAAATGGAAGAACTTTTGCAAGCAGTAAACCCAGATAAAACAAATTCTGAATTAATTCGTATGCAAAAGGAAATTGAAGCAGGAATTGCGATACAACCTTATGATCAATATCCTCAAAATGGAGCTTATAAAATATGTTTTACAGCCACCAATTTAGATGCAATTGAAAAAACAAAAAAATATCTTGGAGAAAGATTTCATTATGTAGTATATCCTTATGTAAATAGCAGTTCTTGTTTTAATGGAGAAATTATAAAAAAAGGAATTGATAAAGGCAAAGGAATGGAGCTTATCTGCCGATATTATAATAGGGACAGAAAAGATACCGTTGCTTTTGGAGATAGTATGAATGACTATGAGATGATGAAAGCATCAGGAATTTCTGTGGCTATGGGGAATGCCTGTGAAGAATTAAAAAATATGGCAGATTATATATGTAGAGATGTTTGGGAGGATGGTATTTATTATGGATTTCAGAAAATGGGATTCATATGAAAAATGAAGAAAGGAGAGTAAAAGATAAAAAAATATGGGAAATGATATAAAAACATATAAGGAAAAATTTGAAAAATATTATGATGAATTTAAATGGCTTTATTATGAATTATATGAAAATCGTGAAGATACTTTTAAGAAGTTATGTGATATGATGTATCATAGTTATCAAGAAAGAAAGGCATCATTAAAAGAATTAGACAATATCAGAAGCAAAAAACCAGATTGGTATCAAGGAAATCAAATGCTGGGTATGATGCTGTATGTAGATGCTTTTGCAAAGAATTTAACAGGTGTTAGAAATAAACTAGATTATATAGAGGAATGTAATGTAAATTATATTCATCTTATGCCTCTTTTAGATTCACCAGAAGATAATAATGATGGTGGATATGCAGTCTCCGATTTTCGTAAAGTCAATCCAAAACTTGGAACTATGGAGGAACTAGAACAATTAGCAGAAGAATGTCATAAAAGAGGAATTAGTTTATGTCTGGATTTTGTGATGAATCATACATCAGAGGAGCATGAATGGGCGAAAAGGGCAAGACAAGGGGAAAAGGAATATCAAGATCGTTATTATTTTTATGATGATAATAAGATACCATCAGAATATGAAAAAACAGTTCCACAAGTATTTCCAACAACAGCACCCGGTAATTTTACATGGCTTCCTGATATAGAGAAATATGTAATGACTACATTTTATCCTTATCAGTGGGATTTGAATTACCAAAATCCAGTCGTCTTAAATGAAATGATAGGAAATGTGTTAAATTTAATTAATAAGGGTATTGATATTATTCGGATTGATGCAGTTCCTTATATTTGGAAACAGCTTGGGACTACTTGTAGAAATTTGCCTCAGGTACATAATATTGTAAGGATGATGCGAATTATCTGTGAAATTGTATGTCCCGGTGTGCTTTTGCTTGGAGAGGTCGTTATGGCTCCAGATAAGGTAGTACCTTATTTTGGAACTGTGGAAAAGCCAGAATGCCATATGCTTTATAATGTCACTACAATGGCAACAACTTGGAATTGTGTTGCAACAAAGGATATTCGTATTTTAAAACAACAAATGGATATTGTAAATAATTTGCCAAAAGAATATATATTTTTAAATTATCTGCGTTGTCATGATGATATCGGATGGGGACTGGATTATCTTTGGTTAATGCAATTTGGTATTGGAGAGGTAAGTCACAAAAAATACTTAAATGATTTCTTTATTGGAAAATATCCGGGTTCTTTTGCAAGAGGAGAATTGTACAATGATGATCCATCTTTGGGAGATGCAAGATTGTGCGGAACAACGGCTTCTTTATGTGGAATTGAGAGAGCGATTTTTGAAAATAAAGAAGCAGATTTAGCATATGCAATACAATTAGATATTATGCTTCATGGCTATATGCTAACACAATCAGGGATTCCAGTTATCTATAGTGGAGATGAAATTGGACAAGAGAATGATTATATGTATCATAAAGATATCAAAAAGCGAGAGGACTCAAGATATTTGCATCGTGGGAAATTTCAATGGGACTTAGCAAAGCAAAGAAAGGAAACGGGAAGTGTCCAACAAAAATTATTTGATAGCATTTCTAAATTGGAAAAAATAAGGCAAAGCTATTCCGTTTTTGGGAATGATGCAGATGTTTTTACAATAGAAACAGAGGATAGTTCTATTTTGGGAATTGTACGGTTAAAAGGAAAAGAAAAATTAGTAGCATTATTTAATTTTAGTGAAGTAGATAGGACTGCTTGGATTCATGAAGATGATGGAAAGTATACAGATTTAATTACAGGAAAGATAATGGAAGCAAAAAATGTCAAGATACCAGCATATGGAATTTATTGGATGCTAAAAAATAATATGGCATAACTTATACTTACAGCAAAAAGTTTTTTACTTAGAGCAGAGATTCAAAAGAATCTCTGTTTTTTATTTTAACAATAAATAGATTTGTTGATAAGATAGTAATTTATGATTTCTTGTAAAACATATCATAAATTTGACATTTTTCTAATTGATTTGATATATATTTTTGTTAAATTTAACTAAAATCAGAAAAAATGAATGAGCGGAGATGGTATGCCATGAGAAAAAGAATAGTAGGAATGATTATTTTTATAGCAGCTATCATAATAGTATTGACAGATGGTTGTCAGAAAAAAGCAACAAACAAGGATGGGACAAGCATTTATTATTCAGCGATAGAAAGTGGGGATTATTATGAAGGATGGGCAAATCAACTAGAAGAAGCAGCAAAACAGCGTGGGTTTACATTTCAAGTTGGTTATGCAGAAAATTCCATTGAAACACAAGATGCCCAGATAAAAAAGGCTGTTTCTGAGGACTGTAGTGTATTTTTATGTGGACCAGTTTCTTCGGACATTGTAACAGAAATAAAAGTAGCAGCGGATTCTGCTCCAATCGTATTTATTAATAATGCACCATCTGAAAAACAACTGGAAAAAGATCGCTATATTTATGTTGCATCAGATGAAGTTATGGCAGGTCAATATCAAGCAGAATATATATTGGAACATCTTGGACAAAAAGAAGAAATTAATGTTGTATTATTAAAAGGACCCAAAGGTGCTTCTGGTACGGTTGGAAGAACAGAAGGGTTAAAGCAAACATTAAAGGCGAGTGGCAAAACGATTCATTATGTTTTTGAAGATTATGCAGATTGGAATGAAGATAAAGCAAAAGAATTAGTAAAAATGTTTTTGAAAACGGGAAGAAGTGTTGATTGTGTAGTAGCAAATAATGATGATATGGCATTAGGAGGAATGAGTGCATTGGAAGAAGCAGGATATGATATAGATTCTATTTTATTTCTTGGAGTAGATGCTTCTACAAATGGCTGTCAATCAATTTTAGATGGAAAAATGGATTTTACTGTATATCAAGCGATGTCTGATCAAATTGTTGCTGCAGTAGAAGCTGCTGGGAAATTGGCAGCAGGAGAATCTATAAAAGGAATGGAAGGAGCTACAGAAGATGGAAAATATATTTTGATTCCTTTTGAGAAGGTAGATATTAGTAATGTAGCAAATTATACAAATAGCTAAAAGAATATCAATTATGATTATTTTGGGGTGATGTGATGAAAAAAGTGACTGTAGTTTCTATAAAAACAAAACTACTTGGTATTATTTTACCAGTTATTATTGTCATTATTGTTGTGCTTACTAGCTTGTCCTATTATGTGTCAAAAAATGTAATAAAGTCAAACGCACAAGATCTTTTAAAAACATCAGTGGAAAGCCAAGTTTTAGAAATTGAAGCATGGTTAAATCAAAATTTAATTTCTTTTTCTGTTGGAAAGCAGGCAATTGAGAGAATGAATTTTGATGAAAAGCAGCTACAGGCATTTTTAGATGCCTATTATGGATTTGATAGTAATTATCCAAAAGGATTTTATATAGCAGATAAAAATGGTCGTTTGTTAAAAGGGAGGGAAGTAAGTGAATCAATAGAAACAACAGCTTTCAGGCAACCAGATGAACAGGGAAATTATATTGAAAATGGTGATTTTGCAATCGCTGAAAATTTAACAGATGCAGAGGGCTGGATATTTCTTACGACACTAGAAGGAGATGCAGAAGCAGAAATAAAAGAGAAGGAATTATCCATTTCCACAAAAAAAGAAGGAACAGTAGATTATAGTATTCAATTAGTACAACCAAAACTTCCTATAAAAAAAGGCGGAATTTATCAAGTTTGTTTTGATGCTTATGCAAGTGAAAATAGAACAATGAAAACAGGAGTAACTGCACCAGATCGTGATTATCAGCGTTATTTGGAAGATACGGTTGTAGAATTAACCACAGAAAAACAAACATTTACTTATGAATTTACTATGACAAGCTATGATGATACCAATGGACGTTTGGAATTTAATCTTGGTTTGGCAGGTTCTACAGCAGAAGTAAAAATAAGTAATGTATCTGTAAAAAAGATAGGAACGGTGGAGGAAAGTAATAGCGATACAGAGCAAAATTTTATTGATACTGTAAATACAGAATGGTTTCAAAGTGGATTAAGCAGAGTAAATATGGGTTTTACCAATGCCTATGAAAATGAAAATGGAGAACAGGTAATTAGTGCTTGTGGTATGTTAAAATCAGATTCTGATGATCTTCGTGTAATTTCAGCAGAATTAGCCTTGGATAAAGTGAGTGTATATGTAAATAGTTTTGTAAAAATGAAAGATGCAGAATCTTTTTTAATTAATACAAGAGATAATATGGTACTTGCTTCTCGTGATACAGGTTTGATTTCTAAGAAACTAAGTGATATAGAAGATGATTTTATGCAAACAGTTGCAGAGAAAATTTCAAATAATATACTTGATTTAACTGAAATTGATGGAAATATGTCTGTTTTTGAAAAAGTGGAAGGGACAGAATGGGTACTAGTATCTTTTGTTCCAACAAAAACAATTTATCATGATTTAGAGCGTATTCGAATGATTACAATTCTTTTTGGCATTATTTCTGTATTAGCTTTAACTGTATTGATAGAGAGAATTGTTCATATTGTGATTCACCCAGTTAAAAAATTAACCGATGTTATTCGAGCAATGACAAATGGAGATTTTACTGTCCATAGTAATACAAAAAGCAGAGATGAAATTGGTATTATGAGTCAGTGTGTAGAGAAATTTATTAATACAATGTGTGGAATGATTGCCTCCATTTATAATGTTTCTTCCAAATTGCATCATCAGGCAGACAATAGTAAATTTGTATCAAGTGAAATGTTTCATGCTTCGGAACAACAAAATCAATCCATGAAAGCATTAAATACAACGGTAGAACAACTTTCTCTTTCTATTAATGGAATTGCACAAAGTGCAACTACATTAGCTAGTGTGGTGACAGAAACAAAAGATGACAGTGATCATGTTAGCATTAAAATGAAAGAGACGGTTGATATTTCGCAAAAGGGTAAAGAAGCTATTGAAGATGTTAGTAGTGCTATGCAAGATATTAATACTTCTGTAAAAAAACTACAACTTGCTATTGATGAAGTAGGAAAGGCATCGGAAGAAATAACAAATATAACAAAAGTAATTGGTGATATTGCAGATGAAACAAATCTTTTATCATTAAATGCTTCCATTGAAGCTGCTCGTGCAGGGGAAGCGGGAAAAGGATTTGCTGTCGTAGCATTAGAAATTGGAAATTTAGCACAAACAAGTATGAATTCTGTTCAAAATATTAATGATCTTATATTAAAGATAAAAACATTAATCATGGATGTGATTCATCAAGTAAATGATAGTGTAGAAAATATTCATAACAGTGATATATTGATTGGTAATGCAATTAAAACATTTGATGTTATTTTTGGCAATATTGTTATAGTTGGAAATTTAGTTCAAAATATGATACAGAAGGTAGAAGAAGTAGAAGATGTGGCAGGAAATGTAGCAGCAATTTCGGAAGAACAGGCAGCCAGTTCAGAGGAAATTCTTAATTCTTCTGATATTTTAGTAGAGCAGGCAAATAGTTTGATGGTTCATAGTGAAACAGTGGCAAAAGAATCTGTAGAATTAACAATGTCTGCAGAGGAATTGGCAGAACAGATAAAAACATTTCAAATTGAAGAAAAAAAGATGCAATAAAAGAAAACATATAAGGAGGTTTCATCATAATGGAAACAATACATTTTTTAGATAACAATGGGACTTTTTCGATAAAACAGCCGGAAAATTATAGTGGACTTTATTTTCCAATCGCTGGAGAAGGGGGAATAAAAAGTTCCATATCTCCAAACCTTGGAGGAGATATAAAATTAAACCAAAATGCTTTTTTAATAGAACCAGTCAGTATAGAAAATTTACATAATAATCGTTCTGGAAGAAATTTTTGGTGTTGTGTAGGAAATTTAGGTGCTTGGTCAGTAGTAGGAGCATCTGCAGAGGAAGAAAGCAGAAAATTTACGCAATGCCAAGATCAAAGCGAGCTAACAGCAGGATTTATGTGGCAAGAAGTAACAAGACAGTCAAAGCATTATCAATTAGAAGCTAAGGTAACATCTTTTGTACCTTTAAAATATAATGTGGAGATTATGCAAGTAACGATTGTAAATAAAAGCCGTATGGAACAGGTAATTACACCAATAGCAGCCATTCCTATTTTTGGAAGAAGTGCGGATAATCTTAGAGATCATAGACATGTTACTTCCTTATTACATAGAATTAAAACAGGAGATTATGGTGTTTATGTAAAACCTTCTCTATCCTTTGACGAAAGAGGACATCGAAAAAATGATTTAACTTATTTTGTATACGGAATGACAGGAACGGGAGAAAAGCCAAAAGATTTTTATCCAATCGTAGAAGATTATATAGGAGAAGGAGGAAGCTTTTCTCAACCGCAAAAAGTTAGAAAAAATGAAGAAGGGATATTTGCTGGAAATTCTTTTGAAGGAGGAGAGGCACTTGGAGGTATTCGTTTTGATTCTATAAAACTTGCACTAGAAGAACAAGCAGTTTATACCATTGTAATGGGAATTACACAAAAAGAAGAAGAAATGGAAGAAATTCTTTCTGCTTATAAAACAGAGGAACAGGTAAAAAAAGCGAAAAAAGAAATGGAAGCATACTGGCAGAAAAAAGTGAATGTACATTATTATACAGGAAACAGTGATTTTGATAATTTTATGTATTGGGTAAGTTTTCAGCCTATTTTAAGGCGAATTTATGGTTGTTCTTTCTTACCACATCATGATTATGGCAGAGGAGGCAGAGGATGGCGTGACCTATGGCAGGATTGTCTTTCTTTACTGATTATGGATCCAAGCGGAGTGCGTCAGATGATTTTAGATAATTATGGTGGTGTTCGGATTGATGGAACAAATGCTACGATTATAGGAGAGAAGCAGGGAGAATTTATTGCTGATAGAAATGGAATTGCACGTGTTTGGATGGATCATGGTGTTTGGCCGTTTATGACAACAAAGCTTTATCTTGATCAGACAGGTGATATTGAGATATTAAAAGAAGAAAGTTCTTATTTTAAAGATGAGCAGGCGATGAGAGGTACTAGTTTAGACAAGGAATGGAATAGTTCGCAGGGAACACAACTTCAGTGCGGTAATGGCAGTGTTTATAAAGGCAGTATTTTAGAACATCTTTTATTACAGAATTTATGTGCGTTTTATGAGGTAGGAGAGCATAACCATATTAGGCTTCGTGGTGCTGATTGGAATGATGCATTAGATATGGCAGCAGAGCATGGAGAAAGTGTCGCATTTACTTGTGCTTATGCAGGAAATTTAATGCAGATAGCAGAGTTACTTGATACATTAGAAGAGAATTTTCATTGGAAACAGATAGAATTACTAGAAGAAGCAAAGATTCTTTTAGAAGATGATAGTCAAATGTATGAAGATATTACAAAAAAGCAAAGTATTTTACAAAGCTATTTAATGTTATGTAAGCACTGTGTTAGTGGGAAAAAAATTACCGTTGTAATAAAAGAATTAGCAGATAATTTAAGGCATAAGGCAGAATGGATCAAACTTCATATCCGTCAAACGGAATGGATAGAAGAACAGCAGGAAGAAGGATGGTTTAATAGTTATTATGATAATCATGGAAAGAAGGTAGAGGGATATTTTCCACAAGAAGTACGAATGATGCTTACTGGTCAAGTATTTGCAATTATGAGCAAAACGGCACAAAAAGAACAAGTAATGAAAATTTGTAAAAGTGCAGATCATTATCTTTATGAAAAAGAAATTGGTGGGTATCGTTTAAATACAAATTTTCATGAACAAAAATTCGATTTAGGAAGAATGTTTGGATTTGCATATGGAGAAAAGGAAAATGGAGCTGTTTTTTCTCATATGACAGTAATGTATGCTAATGCATTATATCAAAGGGGATTTGTAAAGGAAGGATATAAAGCATTACAAACACTTGCAGATACTGCTTTAAATTTTGAAACTAGCAAAATTTATCCGGGAATCCCAGAATATTTTAATGGGAAAGGGAGAGGACTCTATCATTATTTAACAGGAGCTGCTAGTTGGTATATGTTGACAATGATTACAGAAGTATTTGGTGTTCATGGGGAAATGGGAACAATGGTAATAAAGCCAAAACTTTTAAAAGAACAGTTTGATTGTAATGGAATCGCAAAGCTTTCTCTTTGTTTTGCAGAAAAAAGTTTCCAAATTACTTTTGTAAATCGAGAAAAATTAACTTATGGAGAATATAAAATAAAAAGAGCTGTTTGTGATAGTGATCAAGTGCTTACTTGTAAAGAAGATGGGGTATTTGCAATTCTTGATAGAGAGAAAATAGAAGCGATGTCAGAGATAGTACATGAAATTGAAATAGAGCTTGCGGGATAGATGCTAGTGATTAAGAAAATAGATAATTATACGGGCGGTCAAAAGAACTGACCGCTTAGTATAAAGTAATACATATCATCGTATTAAAAAATTACCAAGAAGTACGATAGTATTTATCACGATATTTTTTTGGAGTTAATCCAACTGTTTTTTTAAATGTTTGTATAAAATGACTTTGAGAGGAAAAAGCTAAATAATTTGCAATTTCAATAAAACTATAATCAGAATATTTTAATAAATTTTCTGCTTTTTCAATTTTCTTTTCACGAACATAGTCGCTAATAGAAATGCCAAGTTCTTTTTTAAAGAGTCTAGAAAGATAACTTGGAGATAGATTTGTATATTCTGCAAGTTCTGGAACAGTAAGTGGGCTATTTAAATGATTATAAATATAGTCCATACAAAGAATAATGGACTTTGAAATAACAGAACTTTTTTTAAGCAGCAGCATTCTTCCTGTAAAATCAAGAACCATATTATGATGAAGACGAGAAATAGCATCAATAGAAGAACAGGTATCCATTTTTAAGATATAGAAATCACTAAGGCGATATGCTTGTTCTAATTCCATGCCAGCTTCGACACAATGTCTTACAATCATAGCGACAGTAACAACAAAATGGTATTTTATATTTGTTATAGGATTTTTAGAAAGAACTCCCATTCCATCTGGTTCTGTGAATGTATTTTCAATGCAATTCTTTTGAACAAAATTCATATCACCAGAACTAACAGCTTGATAGAATAAAAATTCTTCTTCTAAGGGGCGATGGGTAACGGATTCTTCTATATTTTTTAATTCCTGTTGATACCATTCTTTTTGTAAATTCATAATACCATTCCTTTCCTTTCTGGATTAGGATTAAGCAACTTTTTAAAAATTATATTATATCATATGATGTCAATAAAAACTTTTTAGAAGCTTTATTCACAAATGATATATCATATTATATCATAAATTTGATATTTTTGTACATAGTTTTATATATTCAAAGAAAGAAAAATATTACAATAATTATGGTAAAGCTTACCATAAAAATAAAACAAGGTAAAAATATAAAATAAGTAAGGAGGGAATCAGAAGTTTCGTAGAATAAAATATTAGATAAAGGAGGCAAATTTTATGAAAAGGAATTTAAGTAAAAGCATGACCATAATTCTTACAGCAGCTCTTGCATTTACATCGATGCCAATTTCTGCTCAAGCTGCTAAAACAAAGCTTTCTGTATTAAATTGTGTTCTTTCTAAAGGAGATAAAATCAATTTGAATGTAATTGGAGTAAAGGAAACATCAGGAAAGTATACAACATCAAAAAAACAGATAGTATCCGTTAATAAAAAGGGCATGGTTACAGCAAAAAAGCAAGGAAAAGCAAAAATTGTATGGAAAAAGGGTAAGAAAAAGTATACGTGCAAGGTAAAAGTAATAAAAGCTCCAACACTTAGTACCAAAAGTATAACAGTTACAGAAGGAGAAAATAAGAAAGTAAGTGTTTCTAAATATGGAAATACTTCTTTGAAAGTAAAGTGGAGTTCTTTAGATACTAAAATTGCTACTGTAAAAAAAGGTGTGATTACAGGAGTTTCTGAGGGAACTACAGTGATTACAGCCAAAATCAAGGGAAATCGTAAAACGTATAAAAAGAATGTAAATGTAACTGTTTCTAAAAAGAAAGAGATAAATCAAGAAGAAAAAGATGAGGAAACAATTGGAAAAGTAGATCAAGAGATAAAAGAAGATTCTGATACTACTCAAACAGGGACTTCTACAAATACGTCCAGTAATGTTAATTCAGGAAATACATCAAATAATGTTAATTCAGGTAGTAGTAATAATGGCGGTGGAAGTCAGGGAGGAGTAGTTACTCCAAAACCAGAACCAGAGAAACCAAATCCACCAAAACCAGAAATTCCAACAGGAGGAGCAGTTACGCCAGATCCAGAAAAACCAGAAACTAATTTATATAAAGATTATAAATTAGTTTGGGAAGACGCTTTTGATGGAGATTCCTTGAATAGAAAAGACTGGAATGTAGAGTTACATGATCCGGGCTGGGTAAATAATGAATTACAAGCATATGTGGATTCTAAAGAAAATATTTATATTGAAGATGGGAAACTGGTACTAAAGCCAATAGAAACGGTAGATGAAGATGGAAAGAAGTCTTACACATCAGGCAGAGTAAATACACAAGGAAAACATGATTTTAAGTATGGATTATTTGAAGCAAAAGTAAAAGTTCCAAAGGGACAAGGATTTTTGCCAGCATTTTGGATGATGCCTACAAATGAAAATCTTTATGGACAATGGCCAAGATGCGGTGAGATTGATATTATGGAAGTGCTTGGAAATAAGACCGATACTTCTTATGGAACAATCCATTATGGAAATCCACATAGTGAAAGTCAAGGAAAGTATACATTAGAAAAAGGAAGTTTTTCTGAAGAATATCATACTTTCCAAGTAGAATGGCAACCGGGAAAAATCAAGTGGTATGTCGATGGAAATTTAATTCATGAAGAAGATGATTGGTATTCTGTAACAGAAGGACAAGGAGAAATTACTTATCCAGCTCCATTTGATCAGCCTTTCTATATTATATTAAATCTTGCAGTTGGTGGAAGTTGGCCGGGAAATCCTGATGAAACTACAAATATTAAAGATGCCGCTTATTATATTGACTATGTAAAGGTATATCAAAAAGATAGTTATAATGAAGATGTGAAAAAGCCAATAAAAGAAGTGATTTTACGTGATCCAGATAAGAATGGCAATTATGTTAATAATGGAGATTTTTCATCTGCTGAGGATTTGAATGATGAAAAAGATTGGAAATTCTTAACAACCCTTGGTGGTGAAGCCTCTGCTGAAATAAAGGATAAGGCAATTGAAATTACGACAGTCAATGAGGGAACTGCAGATTATAGTGTACAGCTTGTGCAGCCAGATATTCCTATGAAAAGAGGAGGTGTATATAAAGTTAGTTTTGAAGCCTCTGCTAGTGAAGCTAGAACTATGAAAGTGGATATCTCAGCACCAGATCGAGGATATAAACGTTATCTTGAAGATACAACAGTAGAACTGACAACAGAAAAGAAAACCTATGAGTATGAGTTTACAATGACAGATAAAGATGATGCAAATGGACGTTTGGAGTTTAATTTAGGTGTTGCTGGTTCAACAGCAAAGGTATTTATAACAAATATATCTGTGAAAAAGATAAGAGAAGAAGACTTAGATGCAAATACAAAGAAAACAGTTCTTGCTGATGGAAATTATGTTTATAATGGAAGTTTCCAAGAAGGGGAAAAACGACTGGGATATTGGGATATCAAAGCTACTGGTGCAGAAGTTTCAGTAACGAATGAGGATAATATAAGAAAATTAAAGGTGGTAGCTCCAGAAGGAGTATCAGAAACAAATCCTGTTATTATTTCTCAAGACGGTCTTGCATTAACAGAGGGAAATTATGCTATGAGTTTTCTTGTAGAAGGAGAAAACGGAAAAAGTCTTAAGGTGATTCTTGCGGGACAGGAATATACAGCCAAATTAACAGGAAAAGAAGAAACTTATAATTATAAACTCACTATCCCTGCAAATATAACAAAAGCGGATAATAAAAGTATTGTAATTAAGATTAGTGAGCCGGGTACATTTTATATAGATGATATTCGTGTTGTAGAGGATACTTTGATTAAAAATGGAAGCTTTAATGCAGGATTTGCAGGTTATGAATTTTATGCAGATGCATCAGCAAGTGCTTCTTATGTGGTAGATAGTCTTACAGAAGATAATGCTGCAGATTTTACGATTATGAATACAGGAGATGCAGCTTGGAAAATTCAATTAAAACAAAATAATATTGAATTGGAACAAGGACAATGGTATCGACTTTCGTTAGATGCAAAATCAGATATAGCTAGAAAACTTATGTTTGCAATTCAAAGAGATGGCTCAAGTGATGATAATTGGGATCCTTATTCTGGAGAGAAAATCGTAGAACTAGGTGAGAACTATCAAACATATACCATAGAATTTCAAATGAAAAAAGATACTGATTTGAAATCCATTTTAAGTATTTCTATGGGAGCTGTTGGTGGAGAGCAGATTACAAAGAAACATCGTATATGCATTGATAATATTAATTTGGAAAAGATAGAAGCACCTGAAATACCAGAACAGCCAACAGGTGAAAATATACTGAAAAATAGTGATTTCTCTAATGGAGAAGAAGGATGGGAAAAAGCAGTAACATCTCCGGGTGAGGCAGAAGTTAGTTTTGCTGATGGAAAAGCAACCTATAATATCACAAATGTTGGTACAGAAGATTGGAATGTGCAGTTAAAACAGTCAGGAATTACATTAGAAAAAGGAAGTAAATATAAAGTCACATTTAAAGCAAATGCTATAGAAGCACGCACTATCAAATTAGCAATGTTAAGTTCAGCTTATGATTGGTATGGCGGAGCTGATATTTCCTTACAAGAAAATCAAGAAAAGGATGTTGAGTGTATTTTTATTATGGAAAAAGAGACAGATAATAATACTACATTAGTAATTTCTATGGGAAAAATAGCAGATATAGATACTCCTGCATCTACCATTACATTATCTGATTTTAGCTTAGTTAAAGTTGCAGAATAAATAAAATATAGTTGACAATCTATAAGATACTATATATAGGAAAAACCGGCATGTTTTTAAAACATGCCGGAATAAAAGGGAGGTTGTATATGAGATTTGGTTATTTTGATGATAAGAACCGAGAATATGTAATAGATAGACCAGATACGCCAGCACCTTGGGCAAATTATCTTGGTTCTCCAGAATATGGAGCGATTATTTCTAATAATGCTGGTGGATATAGTTTTGCAAAATCAGGTGCAAATGGCAGAATTCTTCGTTATATTTTTAATGGTTTTGATCAGCCGGGGCGTTATTTATATCTTAGAGATAATGAGAGTAAAGATTATTGGTCTGCTTCTTGGCAGCCAGTTGGAAAAGATCTTACCGTTTATAAAAGTGAATGTCGTCATGGTCTTTCCTATACGAAAATGATTGCAGATTATAGTGATATTCATTCTGAGGCATTATATTATGTGCCATTAAATAAAGCTTATGAAGTTTGGAATTTAACGATAACCAATCATTCTAAAACGAAAAGAAATTTAAGCATTACAGGATATGCAGAGTTTACAAATAATAATAATTATGAACAAGATCAAGTCAATTTACAGTATTCTCAATTTATTACAAGAACATTATTTCGAGAAAATCGGATTTGCCAAAGGATTCATGGTAATTTGGAACGGATAAAAGAAGGCGAAATGGTAGATGATAAAATGGTAATCGAACGCTTTTTTGGTCTAGTGGGTACAGAAGTTTCTTCTTATTGTGGAGATAAGGAAGAATTTTTGGGAAGATATCATGGGTATGGAAATCCAGAAGGTGTTATTTGTGGAAGTCTTAATAAAAAATTGAATTATAATGAAAATGGATGTGGAGCATTATCTGCAATAATTTCCTTAGAACCGGGAGAAACAAAAAGTGTTGCTTTTATTTTAGGAATGAGGAAGGACGCAGAAGCAGAATGCATTTTAAAATCATATCAAAATGTAAAAGAGACTTGTGAAAAGGAGCAAAAAGAATTAATTTCTTACTGGGAAAAAAAGCTTTCCAACTTTCAAATTAAAACGCCAAGTAAAGAATTTGATACTATGATCAATACTTGGAATGCCTATAATTGTTTTATGACATTTATTTGGTCAAGAGCTGCTTCTTTCTTTTATTGTGGTCTTCGCAATGGATACGGATATCGTGATACAGTACAAGATATTCAAGGAATTATTCATTTAGCACCAGAAATGGCAGAAGAAAAAATTCGTTTTATGCTTTCTGCTCAGGTAGAACATGGGGGTGGATTACCACTTGTAAAATTTACACATAATCCCGGACATGAGGATACGCCAGAAGATGCTTCTTATGTAAAAGAAACGGGACATCCAGCTTATCGAGCAGATGATGCCTTATGGCTATTTCCAACGGTTTATAAATATATTTCAGAAACAGGTAAACTTTCGTTTCTTGATGAAATCATTCCTTTTGCTAATCAGGGAGAAGGAAGTGTTTATGAACATTTAAAACGTGCGGTTAGTTTTTCTATGAATCATTTAGGGATTCATGGTATGCCTGCTGGGTTATATGCAGATTGGAATGATTGCTTACGGCTTGGAAAAGATGGAGAATCCACATTTGTTGCTTTTCAACTTTATCTTGCGATTAGCATTTTAAGAAAATTTGCGAATCATAAAGAAGATAAGGAATATAGCGGCTATTTGGATACGATACAAAAAACATTAGAAAATACCATACAAGAATTATGTTGGGATGAGGATCAATTTATTCGAGGTTTTACAGAAAAAGGGCAGGTGATTGGAAAACATACAGATCCAGAAGCAAGTACATGGTTAAATCCGCAAAGTTGGGCAGTCATTAGTGGTCTTGCAAAAGAAGAACAAGCAAATCAGATATTATATACAGTATATGATAAATTAAATACAGAATATGGTGCAATTTTAATGAGTCCACCATATCATGAACATGCTTTTGATGGAGCACTTGCTGTTATTTATAATGCCGGAACAAAGGAAAATGCAGGTATTTTTTCACAATCACAGGGTTGGATTATTCTTGCAGAGGCTTTGTGTGGGCATGGAAATCGTGCATTTACTTATTTTATGGAAAATGCACCAGCAGCACAGAATGATAGGGCAGAGATTCGTGTATTAGAACCTTATTGCTATGGACAATTTACCGAAGGAAAAGATAGTCCTCATTTTGGACATTCTCATGTACATTGGCTTACAGGAACAGCGTCTACAATTATGGTAGGTTGTGTAGAAGGAATTTTGGGGATGCGTCCAGATTTTTATGGGCTTACCGTTGCACCTGCAATTCCAAAAGAGTGGGAGTCTTTTGAAATAGAGAAAACCTTTCGAGGAAAACAATTACATATTATAGTAAAAAATCCAAATCATGTAGAATCTGGTTGTAAAAGATTGATGGTTAATGGAGAAGAAATAGAAGGAAATTATATTTCAGAAAAATTATTAACAGAACATACAGAAATTATGGTAAAAATGTCATAAAAAATATGCAGAATACGACATGAATTTGTTATTTTTTTCATTAATTTAATATATTACAGAAATGACTTATATTATAATATGTTTTGTAAAAAAGAAGTACGTTTAAATTTAAATTAAGGAGGTATTCATAATGAAAAAGAAATGGATAGGAGCATTATTATGTCTTAGCATGAGCGTATCAATGTTAGTAGGATGTGGCGATGATAGTGGAAAGCCAACATCCAACAATAACAATCAAGAAAGTACAAACAAAGACAATAGTGGTGGTGACAGCAAAGATTCAGCAGAAACAGAAGAGGGAAAGGTGCTCAATATTTACTGTTGGAATGAGGAGTTTAAATCTCGTATTACGGATCATTATCCAGACTATAAAGCTGTAGATGCAACTTCTGGTACAATTGGCGATATTTCTGTAAAATGGAATATTACACCAAATGAAAATAGTGCCTATCAAAATAATCTGGATGACTCTTTATTAAAACAAGCAAATGCTGCAACAGATGATAAAATTGATATTTTCTTAATAGAAGCAGATTATGCCTTAAAGTATGTAGACAGTGAGTATACAATGCCAATTGCTGATCTTGGAATTACCGATGAAGATTTATCTTCACAGTATCAGTTTACAAAAGATGTTGTTACGGATTCAAATGGAACTTTAAAGGGATTAAGCTGGCAGGGAGCACCGGGAGCATTATTTTATAATCGTGCTGCTGCAAAAGAAGTTTTTGGTTCAGATGATCCAGCCGATGTTCAGGAATATGTAAAGGATTGGGAAACATTTGCAAAATCAGCAAAAACGTTAAAAGATAAAGGATATAATATCATGGCTTATGCAAATGATAGCTATCGTGTTTATTCCAATAATGTAAGTTCAAAATGGGTAGTAGATGGTAAGATTAATATTGATGATAATTTAATGAAATGGGTAGAAGATTCCAAAGCATTAGTTGATGCAGGTTATACAGGCTCTTTTGATATGTGGAGCGATGACTGGAAGAAAGGTTTTTATCCAGAAGGAAAGATATTCTGCTATTTTGGACCAGCATGGTTAATCAATTTTAGTATGGCAGCAGATACCGAGGGAAGTATTGGATATGAAGGTGGCTGGGGAGCAACCGAAGGACCACAAGGCTTTTTCTGGGGTGGTACTTGGATTTGTGCAGCCGCTGGTACAGACAATAAGAGTGTTATAAAAGATATTATGCTTACTTTGACGGCAAATGAAGAGATTATGAAAGATATTGTAGTAGATGATGATGATTTTGTAAATAATAAACCAGTCATGGAAGCTATGGCAGAGGATAAAAAGTATAAGAGTACAATCCTTGGTGGACAGAATCCATTAGGAATTTACTGCAAAGGTGTTGATAATTTAAATTTAGGTAATCTTTCTGCTTATGATTTAGGTTGTACAGAAGAATTTCAGCATTCTATGAAAAATTATTTTGAAGGCAATGCAACATTGGACGAGGCACTAGATCAGTTTTATAAAGGTGTAGTGGAAACTTATCCTGATTTAACTTATTAATTGTATAACTATAAGAGAAATATCTTTTGATAGGTATTACCTATAGAGGAAAAGAATTGTTTTTGGCAGATAGCAAAAGGGTAAAACTGAAGGAAGTGCTTCTGCCAGAAACAAAAGGAGAAGGAGGCTTTGACAGATATGAAAAATAATGCAAAAGCAGTAAAGTATAATAAATGGGGTTATATTTTTTTAATACCATTTATTGTAGTTTATGTTGTATTTCAGTTAATACCAATGGTAACTACGATTTATAATAGTTTTTTTGAAAATTATATGTCTGGTTTAACAAAAGTAGGACCAAATTTTGTAGGATTGGAAAACTATGTAAAATTGTTTTCAGGGGGCGATATTTGGATTTATGCGAAAAATACACTTGTTATTTGGATTATGTGTTTTGTTCCACAGATTTTATTATCCCTTCTATTAGGAGCATGGTTTTCTGATGTACAATTAAAACTAAAGGGACAAGCATTTTTTAAAACAGTAATTTATTTACCAAATTTGATTATGGCTTCTGCATTTGCCATGTTGTTTTTTACTTTATTTTCTGATGGTGGTCCTATTAATTCCTTATTGATGCAAATTGGATTTATTGATGAACCATATAAATTTCTTTCTAATACAGGAAGTGCAAGAGGGATTATTGCATTTTTGAATTGTTTGATGTGGTTTGGTAATACCACTATTCTATTAATGGCAGGTATGATGGGAATTGATACCTCTTTATTTGAAGCAGCAGAAGTAGATGGAGCAACTTCCACGCAAATATTCCTTCATGTTACATTACCATTGCTTCGTCCAATTCTTGTATATGTATTAATTACTTCTTTACTCGGTGGTTTGCAGTTATTTGATGTTCCTCAGATTTTAACAAATGGAACGGGAGATCCTGTACGTACTACAATGACAATGGTTATGTTCTTAAACAGGCATTTGTATAGTAAAAATTATGGTATGGCAGGTGCTTTGTCTGTAGTTTTGTTTATTATTACTGGTATCTTAAGTCTTATTGTATTTAAAGTAACTGGTAATGATAAAAGAAAGGGGTAATAATTATGGCAAATACACAAAATCAGAAAGTAAGCAAAGGTATGAATATTCACATGAGAAGGGGAATTGCTTATACCATATTAATATTAATTTCATTCTTTTGTTTGTTTTGGTTTTACATACTATTTATCAATGCAACAAGATCAAATGGTGAATTACAATCAGGATTTACATTAATACCAAGCAGTCATCTTTTTGAAAACTGGAAAAATCTTGTAGCAGGAACGATCCCTGTATGGGAAGGGTTATTTAATAGTTTGATTGTATCCGCTTTTAGTGCAATATTGAGTGTATATTTTTCTACTATGACAGCATATGCGATTCATGCATATGATTTTAAACTGAAAAAATATATTTATCCATTTATTTTAATGGTTATGATGATTCCATCACAGGTTACAGCACTTGGATTTGTTAATTTAGTATCTGGTATGGGATTAGAGGATTCTTTTATTCCATTAATTGTACCTTCCATAGCAGCACCTGTTACCTTTTTCTATATGAAACAATATATGGAAAGTACCTTGCCTTTATCATTAATAGAAGCAGCACGAATTGACGGTTCTGGAGAATTTCATACATTTAATCGTATTGTGCTTCCTCTTATGAAACCGGCAGTTGCAGTACAGATGATTTTTGCTTTTGTAAGCAGTTGGAATAATTACTTTATACCAGCATTAATTTTACATGATGATAAGAAAAAGACATTGCCAATTTTAATTGCACAGCTTCGTTCTGCTGACTGGTTAAAATTTGATATGGGGCAAGTATATGTAATGATAGCATTTTCCATTTTCCCTGTTATTATTGTATATTTAATTCTTTCCAAACATATTGTACAAGGCGTAGCTTTAGGCGGTGTAAAAGAGTAAGCAAAATAAATAACATTTATCTTTTCCTTTCTTTTATAAATATATAAAAAAATGTCGTTTCAACGAAAAAATGTTGAAGCGACATTTTTTGTATATTTCAGTAATTTTTTTAAAAAAGCTATTGACATTGGTATTTTTTTTGGTATAATAAAAACATAGGTTTTAATACATATGTTTTAAAACAATTAATAAAAATGAAGGAGAAGATAGTATGCCACCAAAAGCAAAATTTACAAGAGATGAAATTATACAGGCAGCATTAAATATTATAAGAGAAAATGGAATGGAATCTTTATCTGCCAGAGCATTAGGCACAAAACTAGGTAGTTCTGCCAGACCTATTTTCACAGTATTTCAAAATATGGAAGAAGTGCAAATAGAAGTTAAAAAATCGGCAAAATTACTTTATACTGAGTATGTAAAGAAAGGATTAGAACAGGAATTAGCATTTAAAGGTGTAGGTACACAATATATTCTTTTTGCAATTCAAGAGCCAAAATTGTTTCAGTTACTCTTTATGTCCGAGCAAAAGCAAACGCCAACCGTTGTTAATGTATTGCCTATAGTAGATGATAACTATAAGGAAATTTTATTGTCTGTTCAAAAAGGATATCATCTATCGGAAGATAAGGCAGAACAATTATATCGTCATTTGTGGATTTATACACATGGCATTGCAGTACTTTGTGCAACAAATATGTGTGTATTTACCTCAGAAGAAATAAATAAACTGATAACACAAGTATTTAAGGGGCTATTAAAAGAAGTAAAAGAAGATGCTTAATAAAATAAAATGAGACATTTCGATTGGAGGAAATATGAGTAAGAAAAAATGGATAAGTATTCTATCGATTTATTCGATTATATATACTGTAATAACATTGTTAAATAGTATTTTATATCTTCAGAATGGCATTTATGAAGATCCAAGTGGTAATTGGCATGAATTAGATAGGGCTATGATTCTTTTGATTGGTGTTGCAGCATTTGAATTGTGCACTGAGTTACCTATAAAGTCTTTGATTTTTCGATATATAATTGCATATATACCATCCCAATTGTTAGCATTTATTTATGTTTGGTTTAGTGGATTGAGAGAAGAATTAGCTAAAACAGCATATAGGGATATTTGTAT
The DNA here is from genome assembly GCA_910576895.1 of uncultured Lachnospiraceae bacterium. Classification (GTDB taxonomy): domain Bacteria; phylum Bacillota; class Clostridia; order Lachnospirales; family Lachnospiraceae; genus MGBC100174. The sequence continues at coordinate 29,314 of CAJTJZ010000018.1, forward strand.
TAATTTTACAAGTCTTTTTATCTTATTGTGCCTTATCAATATGATGATTAGTATTTATAAAGAAAAAAGAAGTAAAAGATAATTATAATTATATAAGATTGATTAGATGTACAGCCGTATAAAAAATGATAGTAACTTTCTACGGCTGTACATTTCTTGAAAATAAAAATGGAGATTTTTTTGTTTTCAAGTAGTGATACATAGACGGCACAAGAAAATTGCTCCAAAGATGCGGTCAATGCAAAATCACGAACGAAAATAGAAAACCTTTTTGTTTGTGAGTTTAATTAAGAAAATATTTTTTCTAATGTAAGAAGAACCCCATCTTCTTCATTAGAAGGGCATACCTGTTTTGCTGCATTTTTTACATCTTGAGGGGCATTTTCCATTGCATAGCTATATTCACAGTACTGAAGCATTTCAATATCATTTCCGCCATCTCCAAAAGCAACACATTGTGCAGGAGAAATGCCCCAACGCTTTACAAGACGTTTTAAACCAGAAGCTTTATGACAACCGGGCATAATGAAATCAATAGATCCATGCCCACTTCTTGTAGGTTCTACTTTTCCTTTCAGTTTTTCACGAAATATATCATAATAAAAATAGGTTTTTTCTTCTGGAACAGTTGGTGCAAACTTTAAGATTTGATCGTTTACTTTTTTAAAGTCATCTACCCACTCTAAACGATGATAATAGATATTAGTAAGTTGAAAAAATTCCTGACTGACTGTTCCACGTTCGCAGTATGCACTATTTAGACCGCATAAAACATTTGATATTTCTTTATATTCTCTGCATATATCAATAACAGTATCTACAGTTTCCTTTGGTATGTTTGCAGTAAAAATAAGTTCTTTTTGATCTTTTACAAACGCTCCATTTTCTGCTACAAAACATAATTCATCATAATATCCCGGAAATAAATCTCTTAATTGATAATATTGATTTCCACTTGCTACAACGAATTTGCAGCCAGCATTTTTCATATAAGATAAAATACGCTGAAACCGAGGAATATCATAAGTATAATCTGAGTGAACAAAAGTACCATCAATGTCAACAGCAACTAATTTTATATCATTTTTTATATTATTTTTCATAGGTTTCATCCTTTAAATTTATAATAATTATGGCAGTTTCTTATTTTTTAGTTTTCAATAGTTCCAAGAACCATAAACTCATATGGATTCATTGTATATTGTTCTTCTTTTCGATTGATCTCTCGATCTTGATAATTTTCTAATAATATTTGATAATTTTGCCATTCTTTTTCTATCGTTATTTTCTGTTCCTTTTCATCTAAATTACAAAAGACGATAATTTGTTCCCTTTCCAGCACTCGTTTATATGCTAATACCATATCAGTTTTTGTTTCTAAAAAAGAGATTTTTCCTTTTGCAATTACAGGATATTTTTTTCTCATTGCAATCAGTGTTTTGTAAAAGTTAAGAATGGAATCTTTGTCATTTTGTTGTGCCTCTACCGTAATTTCTTTTCTAAATTTAGAAGACATAGGAATCCAAGGTTCTACTTCTGAAAACCCACCATAGGTTTGCTCCTCCCATTGCATTGGTGTTCTGCTATTATCTCTTGATCTGGCTGCTAAAATCGCAAGTGCTTCTTTTTCTGTTTTTCCTTCTTCTAGTAAAATCTGAAAATAATTAAGACTTTCTACATCTTTATATTGTTCTATAGAAGGATAATGGGCATTGAGCATTCCAATTTCTTCTCCTTGATAGATATAAGGTGTTCCCCGCATAAAATGAATCATACCTGCCAGCATTTTTGCTGATTCTTTCCAATAAGTTTCTTCATTTCCCATTCTGCTTACAATGCGGGGTTGATCATGATTACACCAAAATAATGCATTCCAGCCATTTCCCTTTTGCATTTCTATTTGCCATTCAATAAAAAGTTCTTTTAATTTTTTATAATCGGTGGCCATAAGCCCCCATTTATCCCCATTTTTATAATCTACTTTTAGATGGTGGAAATTAAAACACATAGAAAGTTCTTTTTCTTTTGGTGCAGAATATTTAATACAATATTCTAGTGAGGTAGAGGACATTTCTCCTACAGTTACAAAGTCTTCGATACCTGCATCTTTTACAAGTTCTTTTAAATAAGTATGAATATGTGGTCCATCACTATAGAATCTTCTTCCATCTCCTATAAAATCATCTTCCATTTTTTCTGGTTTAGAAACTAGATTTATAACATCAAATCGAAATCCCTTGATTCCTTTTTCTTTCCAAAAACGAAGGATGTCTTTTAATTCTTCTCGAACTTCTTTATTATCCCAATTTAAATCTGCCTGTGTTACATCGTATAATCGAAGATACCATTTTTTTAATTTAGGTACATATTCCCATGCAGAACCACCAAATTTTGATTTCCAGTTTGTAGGAACTTGATCTGGTGAACCGTCTTTAAATATGTAGTAATTTTGATATTTTTCCTCTCCTGCTAAAGCTTTTTGAAACCATTCATGCTTTGTAGATGTATGATTAAATACCATATCTAACATAATGCCTATATTTCGTTTCTTACTTTGCATAATTAAATTTTCCAAATCTTCCATTGTGCCAAATTGTGGATTGATTTTTCGATAATCTGCTACATCATATCCATTATCTCTTTGTGGTGAGATAAAAAATGGTGTCAGCCATAGATAATCCACGCCTAATTCTTGTAAATAGTCTAATTTTTGAATAACTCCGGGAATATCTCCAAAGCCATCATTATTTGTATCCCGAAAAGATTTTGGGTAGATTTCATAGATTACTTTATTACTAAAATCTATCATATGTTGATACCTCCTTTATTTAAAATCTGCTATTATTGTTTCTTTTTCCTCTACTGTCATTCCTGTATGGAATTGAATATCTTTTGCATTTCCTTCGTCTGTAATAATACATACTGTAACATCTGGATGACCTGCTGCTTTAATTTTTTCTCTGTCAAATTTAATTAAAGGTGTTCCTGCACAAACTTTTTGACCTTCTTGTATTAGATATTCAAAGCCATCTCCATTCATGCTAACAGTATCAATTCCAATATGAAGTAGGACTTCCATTCCATTGTTTAATTTTAATCCGCATGCATGGCGAGATTCTGGCATTAATACTGCAATTTCTGCATCTATTGGTGCATATAATATTTCATTTTCTGGAATAATTGCCATACCATCACCCATAATTCCTTCTGAAAATACGCCATCTCCGACTTCTTTTAATGGAATTGCTTTTCCAGATAAAAATGCTGTTAATCTTGGCATGGTTTGTTTTATTTCTTTTTCCTTTATTGTAGAATCCATACTGTTTATGACCATACTTTGATCTGCGTAAGCAGCAGCTTCTGTTGATTCTATTGTATTTTTTTCATTATCTTCTTGCAAACGTTTTTTTCCAACAATCACTGTTAATAAAAATGCAACAGAACCTGCAATTACCATACAAATTGCAAAGGAAGGCATAAATTTTGGTTGAATGGATAAGATACCCGGAAGACCTCCAACACCAATCGCATTTGCTGTTGTTCCTGTTGCTACGGAGACGATAGCTGCTATACTAGAAGCAATCATTCCACATACAAATGGGAATCCTCTTTTTAAATTTACACCAAAAATAGCTGGTTCGGTAACGCCAAGATAACAAGAAATGCATGCTGGAATATTGACTTCCTGTGCTTCTTGATCTTTTCTTTGCAGCCAAATCATTCCAAGAACTGCAGAACCTTGTGCAATATTAGATAATGCAATCATTGGCCATAGCATTGTTCCCTCATAATCTGCAATTAATTGTAAGTCAATTGCATTCGACATATGATGAAGTCCTGTAATAACAAGTGGAGCATATACAATGCCAAAGATAGCACCAAAAACAATTTTAAATGTTCCAGTAATTCCAGCAAATACAATGGAAGAAATAAAAGCTCCAATTTTCCAGCCAATTGGACCTAAAATAAAATGTGCTGCCATAACAGATAATAATAGGCTACAGAAAGGAACAACAATCATTGAGATTACTTGTGGTGTAATTTTTCGGAAGAATTTTTCTAAATAAACTAATGTAAAGGCTGCTAAAATGGCAGGAATTACTTGACCTTGATAACCAATCATATTAACCTTAAAACTGCCAAAATCCCATTTTGGAATATCTGCTAGAGCTGTTACTGCAACAGAATATGCATTTAATAATTGTCCAGATACAAGTGTTAATCCAAGAACAATTCCAAGCATTTCTGTCGTTCCCATTTTTTTTGTTACTGACCAGCAAATACCAACTGGCAGCATATGAAAGACAGCTTCACCAATTAACCATAAAAAACTATCAATACCTGCCCAAAACTGGCTAATATCACATAATGTTTTTGTTCCATTTTCAAATAAATACAAGCTGTCAATACAATTTCTAAAACCAAGAATTAAACCACCAGTAATAATTGCAGGAATTAGCGGTGCAAAAATTTCTGCAAGTGCAGTAATAATTCGTTGCAGTACATTTTGATTTTTCTTTGCTGCTTGCTTTACAGCATCTTTTGATACCCCTTCAATTCCTGCTTCCTTTACAAAGTCATTATAAAAATCAGCTACGGTGTTACCAATAATTACTTGAAATTGTCCTGACTGTGTAAAGCTTCCTTTTACAACTTTCATTGCTTCAATTGCTTTCACATCTGCTTTTGCTGGATTGACTAAAGCAAAACGCATTCTTGTCATACAATGTGAAACTGCTGCAATGTTTTCTTTTCCGCCTACAAGACGTAGTAATTGCTTTGCATCTTCAACATAATTTCCCATAATCTAATACCTCCATTCATTTTTACTTGTTTAAACAAGTTATAGTTATGTTATAGCATACTTGTTTAAACAAGTCAACCCTTTTTTGAAAAATTTTGAAAAAATTTGTTTAAACAAGATATTGACTTTTTTCTTCTTCATTTTTATAATATTTTGAGAGGAATTTTATAAAGGCTAAAAGGATTTTTACATGGAGGAAGGAAAATGCCAAAAACGATTTATGAAACAATTTATAAAGACTTAAAACGGAAAATTGAAGCAGATGTTTTTGCTTATCAAGAATTATTACCTTCTGAAAATACATTAATTCAAACATATCATTGCTCTCGCAATACTCTTCGCCGAGCAGTAAGTCGTCTAGTAACCGATGGTTATGTACAAACAATGCAAGGGAAAGGAGTACGCAATATTTATCAGCCAATAGCACAAACAGCTTTTACTATTGGAGAAATTGAAAGTTTTTGGGAATCGGCTACAAGAAATGGTCATGATCCACTTACAAAAGTTCTTTTATTTACTGAATTTGCAATTGACGAAAAACAGGCTTTCTATACAGGATTTCCTGTTGGAACAGATATTTATTATATTCAGCGGCTGCATTATTTAGATGGTATGCCTTTAATTTTAAATCATAATTACTTTTTAAAAGAGGCGATTCCTAATCTTACAAAAGAAATTGCAGAAAATTCTATTTATAAGTATTTAGAACAGACATTGCATATGACAATTGTAAATAGCAAACGAGTTATGACAGTAGAAAAGATGACACAGATTGATGAAAAATACTTAAAAATGAATACAGATGATTACAATTGTATGGCAGTTGTCAGTAGTCAAACATATAATAGTGATGGGGTGATGTTTGAATATACACAATCAAGACATCGACCAGATTATTTTCGCTTCTATGATAATGCAGTTAGAAAGCCTGTTTAAAGTTTTAATTAAGAATATAGAAAGGAAAATTTAAGATGGGTATTTATTGAAAGAAAAGGTGAAATGGATTATGATTGATTTATATTATATTGAAGATGACGCTAATATTGCATCAATTGTTAAAGAATATTTAGAACAAAAGGAATGTAAAGTGACAATATTTTCTACACTTGCAAAAGCAAAGAAGGCTTTAAAAGATTATATACCAACATTAATATTATTGGATTGGAATATGCCAGATGGGCGTGGCGATAGTCTTTGTCAATGGATTCGCAGTAATTGGAAGACATTGCCAATTATTTTTCTTACGGTTCGTGGGGATTCCAAAGATATTGTTTCAGGTTTTACAAATGGTGCAGATGACTATGTAGTAAAGCCATTTGAATTAGAGGTTTTGTATTCACGAATTTTGGCATTATTGCGAAGAACTGGCAATGTGGCAGAACAATATCTTTCCTGTGATGGAATTATAATGGACCTAAATCGTTGGATGGTTTTTTATCATTCCGAGGAAATAAATTTAAGTGCGGCAGAATATCAACTACTTTTATATTTAATGAAAAATAAAGGAAGAACTATTACAAGGGAGAAAATTTTAGAACAGGTATGGGACATAAAAGGTAATTATGTAAATAATAATACATTAACCGTTACGATGAAGCGATTGCGGGATAAACTTTATCAGCCAGCTTGTATAAAAACAATTCGAAGTGTAGGTTATCGTATGGAGGATACAATATGAGCGGACGAAAAAATATTTTCATTACCTTTGGATTTGTAGTATCTATTAGTTTGATTACTTCTATTATTTCTATTATGCTTGTTTCTTATTATAATAGTCAGCTTCAATTTAATTTATTAAATTCTATTTGTGGGGAAGTGGTAAAGAAAAAACCAGAAACGAAAAAAATAATTTCTGTTGCATTAAAAAAATATGTAAGCGAAAATGGAAATATAAATGCAAAAGTAAAGACAGAAGAAGATGTAGATAATGTTTTAGTAACATTAGGATATCATATCTCTGATTTTTTTAGTTTAACTTATGGAAAAAATATGTTATTTTTAATGATAGGTTTCTTAATAGGAATCCTTCTTTTTATAATTACTTTTTTATATAGAAATAAAATAGAATCTATACGAATTCAATTTTTAGTAGAATATTTGGAGCAAGTAAATTCTGGCAAGGCAGCAATC
>CAJTJZ010000018.1:36257-41969 GCA_910576895.1 uncultured Lachnospiraceae bacterium
ATTTCGGGAGAGGATGATTTTTCTAAACTGAAAGATGAAATATATAAAACAGTGACATTTCTTTATCAAACAAAAGAGGCAGCAGTACAAGCAAAAAATGATTTTGCAGAAAATTTATCTAATATTGCACATCAAATTAAAACGAGAATTACTGCCATTTCTTTATCTATTCAAATGATAAAACAGGATGTCAGGAGTCATCATCTGGAACAAGTAAAAAAACAGCTTTTAAGGCTTACTTACTTAGAAGAATCCTTGCTTGTATTATCTCGTATTGATGCTGGAACATTATCTTTACAAAAAAAAGAAGTCGATGTTTTTACTTTACTAATTCTTGCAGCGGATAATTTGCAAGAATTATTTTTTCGTTCTGGTACTTCTATTGATATACCAGAGATGGGAGAAATGGGGATTATTGCTGATTTGGATTGGACAATGGAAGCAATCATAAATTTATTGAAAAATTGTATGGAGCATAATTATGGGGGAAGGATTCACTGTTCTTATGTACAAAATCTTTTGTATACGGAAATTCTTATTTGGGATGAGGGGGAAGGATTTGTAAAAGAAGATATTCCACATCTTTTTGAACGGTTTTATCGAGGAAAAAATGCAAGTCAGGATGGTATTGGTATTGGATTAGCTTTGTCAAAAGAGATTATTGAACGCCAAAATGGAATTATACGGGCAAGAAATAAACAAGGTGGCGGTGCTGTTTTTGAAATTCGGTTTTATAGTCACTAAATTGTAACTTTCATTTGCTATAATAAAAATATCTTGAAAAGATGTTTTTTAAGTCATTTTTGTATAAGGATAGGTTTTATGAATAGCAGGAAAGGGGAATAGAAAGATGGAGATTTTAAAATGCGAAAAAGTTAGTAAAATATATGGCTCTGGTAGTAATCAGGTAATAGCTCTTAATGAGATTGATTTATCTGTTCATAAGGGAGAATTTGTGGCAATCATTGGAGCATCTGGTTCTGGAAAATCTACATTATTACATATTCTTGGTAGTGTGGATAAGCCTACAAGTGGAAAGGTAATGGTAGATGGAACAGATCTTTCTAAATTAAATCAAACACAGGCAGCAATTTTTCGGCGTAGAAAGGTGGGACTTATCTATCAGTTTTATAATTTGATTCCAACACTAACTGTAGAAAAAAATATATTAATACCTCTTGCACTTGATAAGAAAAAACCAAATCGGGAATATTTTGAAAAAGTTATTAGTTCTCTTGGTATTTCTGATAAACTTGAGGCATTGCCAAGTCAATTATCGGGTGGCGGACAGCAAAGAGTTGCCATTGCTCGTTCCCTGATTTACCGCCCAGCAATACTTTTAGCGGATGAACCTACAGGAAATTTAGATCAGAAAAATTCCAAAGAGATTATGGATATGCTAAAGCTTTCTAATCATAATTTAGAGCAGACAATTTTATTAATTACTCATGATGAAAAGATTGCTTTGGAGGCAGAACGTGTAATTACAGTGGAAGATGGGCATATTATTAGTGATGAGCGAAGGAGGTAGTTGTATGTGGAAAGATTATTCATTAAGTTATATTAAAAATAACCGTTCTTCTAGTTTTTCTATTATCATTGCAACTTTTCTTTCTGCTTTACTTTTATCGCTTTTATGTGGTCTATTTTATAATATGTGGAAATATGAAATTGAGAGAATTGAATTAGAAAAGGGTGGATGGCAAAGTCAGATCACAGGAGAATTTGATAAAGAAGATATAGAAACTATAAAAAATTTTGCCAATGTAAAAGATGTAATCGTAAACGAAAAGGAAGGACAAAAAGAAGAACTTGTAATTAATATTTATTTTAATAATATGAAATCTGTTTTTGTAGATATGGCTTATATTGCTGAATTTATTGGGGCTTCCTCAGAACAGATTGTTTATAACTATGAGCTTTTGGCAATGTATTTCATTCGTGATAAAAAGGATACAAAAGAAAGAATGGTATTTCCAATGTTTATTATTATTGTGGTAATGGCATCTTTTTCATTAATTGTAATTATACATAATTCTTTTGCAGTATCTATGAATGCAAGAGTACATCAATTTGGCATTTTTTCAAGCATTGGAGCTACGAAAAGGCAGATACAAGCATGTCTTTTACAGGAAGCAGCATTTCTTTGTGCAATACCAATTATCATTGGAAATTTGCTTGGAATTGCAGGCAGTATGTGGCTCACGCAGATGGCAAATGTTTTACTTGGAAGTGATAATAAAGAGCGTCATCAAGCAATACCTAGTTATGATTTCCGTGTTTTTTTATTAACATTATTGATTACAGTAATAACCATATGGATTTCTGCATGGCTGCCAGCTAGAAAATTAAGCAAGATAACTCCATTAGAAGCAATAAAAAATAAAAAGGAATTACAGTTAAAACGTAAAAAAAATTCTTATTTACTTGCTATTTTATTTAAGGTGGAAGGAGAGCTGGCAGGCAATGCATTAAAAGCACAGCGAAAAGCTTTACGAACAGCATCCATATCTTTGCTATTTTCTTTTATAGCATTTACAATGATGCAATGTTTCTTTACTCTTTCAGAAATTAGCACAAGAGAAACGTATTTTGAAAGATATCAAGATGTATGGGATATTATGGTGACAATGAAAGATACACAAATAGATAATTTTAAAGAAATAGAAGAAATTCAGAAGCTTACGAAAGTAAAAAGTGCAATTGCATATCAAAAGGCAGCAGCAAAGAGAATGATTACAGAAGAAGAAATAAGTGAAGAAATGAAGTCCTTTGGTGGATTTTCTTATGCTTCTAATCGTGATGTAACACAAGTAGATAATGGATGGTTAGTAAATGCTCCTATTATTATATTGGACAATCAAAGTTTTTTGAATTATTGTAAACAGATTGGTATTACTCCAAGACTTGATGGTGCAGTGATAAGAAATCAGATACGTGATGTAACAAATCCTGATTTTAGACATCCTGATTTTATGCCTTATATAAAATATGATATTACAAAAGATACTATAAGTATTTTAAGGCAATCAAATAAAGAAGAACTATCAGCAACGATTCCTATTTTATCTTATACAGAAAAAGTTCCTGCTTTAAGAGAGGAATATGCAACCATTGATTATTATGAATTAGTGCATTTTATGCCTGTGGCTTTATGGGAAAAAATAAAAGGACAAATAGAAAAAATAGAGGAAGATACTTATCTTTGTATTCTTAGTGGGGAAAATGCAGCATTAGAGGAATTGAATGGACTGCAAAATGATATTGAACAGTTTGTTGATCAAAAAGATAGAATAAAATGTGAAAATCGTATTGCAGAATATGAAATAAATAACAAACAAATACAGGGAATTAAGATAATCTTTGGAGGTTTTTGTGTTTTGCTTGCGATTATTGGAATTAGTAATGTGTTTTCTAATACCTTAGGATTTGTTCGCCAAAGGAAAAGAGAGTTTGCAAGATATATGTCCATTGGATTAACACCAAAAGAATTAAGAAAAATGTTCTGTATTGAGGCATTTCTTATCGCAGGCCGTCCGATTTTGATTACAATTCCTTTCGCAGTTCTTGTGGTAGGATATATGTTAAAAATGAGTTATGTTGGGATAGGAGAATTTTTAGCAGAGATTCCATGGATTCCAATTATAATTTTTATGGCAGCTATTTTAAGTTTTATAGCATTTGCTTATTCTATTGCATGGAAAAATGTAAGTAAAATTAATTTGGCAGAGGTTCTAAAAGATGATACAATGATATAAAACTTAAAAGGAGAAAATATAATATGCAATATACAACAATGTACCAATCACCTATAGGTGAAATATTTCTTACTGCGGATGAGATTGGTCTAACAGGGCTTTGGTTTGACACAGAGAAGTTTTATACAGATAGTTTTGAGAAAGGGTATGAAAAAAAGGAAGTTCCTATTTTTGGAGCAGCGAAAAAGTGGCTAGATATCTATTTTTCTGGTCAGAAACCAGAGTTTATACCAAAAATGCATATCAGTGGTTCGTCTTTTCAACTTAGTGTATGGAAACTTTTACGCCAAATTCCATATGGAGAAACAACTACTTATGGAGAATTGGCAAAGATGGTAGCAAAGGAAAGAGGTATTTCCCGTATGTCTGCTCAGGCAATAGGCGGAGCAGTAGGGCATAACAGGATATCTATTATCATTCCATGTCATCGTGTTATTGGATCAAATGGAAATCTGACAGGATATGCAGGTGGTTTGGACAAAAAAAAGAAACTTCTTTTGTTAGAAGGTGTGGATATAGAAATATAGTAAGGTTACTTTTTATTTGTTTTTTTATACTAGCGGTTAAAAAATTAATCGCTAGTATAAAATAGTGTATATGACTAATCTTACAAGGAAATTTAAAAGTTTATTTTCCTGTCTTTGTAATAATATTTTCGATCATGTTCATTAATTTCACGCATAACTTTACAAGGATTTCCAACAGCAACAACATTTGCTGGAATATCTTTTGTTACTACACTTCCTGCACCAATCACTGTATGATCTCCAATCGTAATTCCCGGCATAATTAATACACCTGCACCAATCCAGCAATTTTTCCCAATAGAAACAGGCATATTATATTGATAAAGTTTTTCACGAAGTTCTGGTAAGATGGGATGTCCAGCAGTAGCAATAGTTACATTTGGTCCGAACATGGTATAATCTCCAACATAGATATGAGTATCATCTACACAGGTTAAGTGATAATTTGCATAAACCATATTTCCAAAGTGACAATGATGTCCGCCCCAATTTGCATAAAAGGGAGCTTCAATATAAACACCTTCTCCGCAGTCACCAAGCATATCTTTTAACATTTCTGCTCTTTTTTTTGATTCCGAAGGTTTTGTTAGATTATATTCGCATAATTTATCTTGATAAATCATTTGTTCTTTTATAATTTCTTTATCACCGGGAAGATAAAGTTCACCTGTATGCATCTTTTTTTTCATTTCACTCATTTTTGCATCTCCATTTACTGAATTTTTAGTTTGTTAAATTTTTTAAAATATCATCAAATATTAAGTAACTTTATGATAATATTTTTGGAACTTACAATTATTATCGACTTTTTGTAAAATAATATAATAGTAAATAGTTTTGAAATATATTCTTTAGAAAAAAAATATATACTATAGCGATAGAATTTTATCTTGATAAACTTCTAAAAATGGTGTATGATATATCTGTAACTATAAATAACTTTTTAAACTATTTTAGAAAGAAAGGGTGTTTACAATGAAAAAAAATGTTAAAAAACATAGCTTTTTGGGAAAAGCTATGGCACTGGCGTTATCGCTTGTAACGACAGTAGCAGCATTACCGGGAGGTAATGCATTGGCGGCAGCTAGTTCTTCTACAACTTCTTCTACAACAAGGATTTCTGTCCATGATCCTTCCATCTATCATGATGAATCTAGTGAGACTTATTATATTTTTGGTTCTCATATGGCTCAGGCATCATCAAAGGATTTAAGGAATTGGTCAGCATTAGGAGCACAGGGATATGGAAATACTTCTTTATATGCAAGTGAAAATGTAGAAGGAACTTATTATGTCCAAAATAAAAACAGTAAGTTATATTTGGATATTGAAAATGGTTCTGCCGAAAATGGAGCAAATATTCGTCAATGGGATTACAATGGTTCAGATGCACAGAAATTTAAGTTTGTATCTGTAGGAGATGGATA
>CAJTJZ010000018.1:41979-63530 GCA_910576895.1 uncultured Lachnospiraceae bacterium
TATTATTATATCTTAACAGGTGCATCAGGTTACAAAAGCTGTGTAGATGTAGAAAGTGGTTCTGCAAATGATGGAACAAATATTCTGCAATGGGAATATTGGGGCGGTGAAATGCAAAAATACCGTGTAGTTCAACAGGCAGATGGAAGTTATGCTATTTTAACAAAAGCAAGTAATTGTACTTCTGGATTAGATGTTTATGAAAGTTCTACACAAGCAGGTGGCAATATAGCAGAGTGGAATTACTGGGGTGGAGATTGTCAAAAATGGAATTTAATTGAAGCAGGTACTTATACAGGAAGTACAAAAACTTCACAAGGTGAACCTTTGGAACAATCATTAGCATCTCCTTTCTCATGGGCAGGATATAATGATCAGGATTGTTCCGGCGGTTATGGCGTTTGGGCTCCAGACATTATTTATAATCCAAACTATATTTGGAATGATGGCAGTAAAGGTGCATATATGATGTATTATTGTACATCTTCTACTGCAGTACGTTCTTGTATTGCTTATAGTGTTTCAAAGTCAGTTACAGGCCCATTTTCCTATGTAGATACGATTGTTTATTCTGGATTTACACAAGGAGATAATGTTGTCACAACAACATCTAATTTAGGAACAAAAGAAGTCAATACAAATTATAAAAATACAAATATACCAAAGTTAATAGAACAGGGAAAATTAAATGGTACAAGAGCTGGTTGGTTTAATAGCAATGGTTCTTATAATAATGCCTTATTTCCAAATGCAATTGATCCAACGGTTCTCTTTGATGAGAATGGAAAACTATGGATGACTTATGGTTCTTGGTCAGGTGGTATTTATATTTTACAATTAGATCTTACAACGGGACAACCAATTTATCCAAAGTCAAATAGTGGACAGACAGATGGTTATTTTGGTACAAGAATTGCCGGCGGTTATAGAAAATCAGGAGAAGCACCTTATATTCTCTATGATAAAGAAGCTGGATATTATTATTTATTTGTTACATATGGATGGTTAGGCGTTGATGGCGGATATCATATTAGAATGTATCGTTCTAAAACAATTAATGGTAATTATGTAGATGCAAAAGGAAATTCCGCTATTTTTTCTTCTGATACAAATCAGGCAGATAGGGGAATTAAAGTAATGGGAAATTATGATTTTTCTACATTATCTGCAGGATATAAATCAGGTGGACATAATTCAGCATTTATTGATACTGATGGACAAAGATATCTTGTATATCATACTAGATTTGATATTGGAAATGAATTTCATGAAGTTCGTGTACATCAGCAGTTTTTAAATGAAGATAAATGGCCAGTAACAGCAGTATATGAATATCTTGGAAGCAAGATTTCAAATAGTGGCTATAGTATGTCTGATATGGCAGGTACTTATGAATTTGTAAATCATGGGACAGATGCATCAACAGCAAATGTAGGAATGCTGGATACAAAAAAAGTAACATTGACAAGCGATGGTAAGATTACTGGTGATTATACAGGAACTTGGAGTTATACACAGGGAACTTATTATTGTAAGATGGTAATTAATAATGTTACTTATAAAGGAGTATTCTTTAAACAAAAAGATGAAACAACAGGACATAATGAACGTATGACATTTACATTAATTGGCTCTAATAATGAAACTATTTGGGGAAGTAAACAAACATTGAATCTTTCCAGTGTAGAAGGTACTTTTTATATAAAGAATGCATTTTCTGGCTTATGTTTAGATGTTGTAAATGGAAGCAATGAAAATAATGCCAATATTCAACAATGGGCTTATAATGGAGCAGATGCACAAAAATTTAAGATTGTTTCTGATGGTGGTGGATATTATCATATCTTAACAGGAGCATCTGGATATACAAAATGTGTAGATGTAGAAGGAAAAAGTGCAGAAAATAATGCCAATATTCTTCAATATACTTATAATGGTGCTGCTAATCAAAAATTTAAGATTCAACAGCAATCCGATGGAACATATGCAATTTTAACAGGAGCTAGTAATTATCAATCTGGATTAGATGTATATGAGTGGAGTACCGATCTTGGCGGAAATGTGAATCAATGGGAATATTGGGGTGGAGATTGCCAAAAGTGGATTTTAGAGCCAGCAGGTTAATATAAGATTTTTATAAAATACTGATTCCTAAAACCAATAATAAAAAATATGTAATCTGCTTAACAGATAAAAGGGACTGCTATATTATAAGAAATTGTTAATATAGCAGTCTTTTTATTTTAGTTAATACGGAGTAAAGAAATGAAAATTTATATTATTGTATATTTAATTTCAAATGTATTTAATCTAGTTGTATTACAAAAATTTATGCAAGCATTTTTTAAGAAGAGAGTAAGTCCTTTATGGATTTGTATTAGTGCCTATTTTTTGTATTATATAGTAACTATTGTTTTATATTTAAAAATAGATATTCCATTACTTACTTTGTCAGCAAATATTATACTAATATTTATCATTACAATGAATTATGAATCAACATGGAAAGTAAAATGTATTTCTACTATTTTTATTCTTTTCTTTTTGTTGGCAGCAGAATTATTAATAGCATCCTTATCAGGATATTCTTTTACTCCAAAGAAAGGGGGTTATGATGATGAAATTGGTATTGTGTGTACAAGGATTTTTTCTTATATGATAGCACAGATTTTATGTCAAAGTACAGGAATAAAAAAACAAGCATCCTTGCAATGGTATCTATGGATAATGATTTTATTTGTACCAATTTCTACAATATTTTTAGCTATTATCATTTTTAGTATTGATACGATTCCACAAGTATGTATTGTGACAGCAATTGTAATTATATTTTTATTTAATGTAATTGTATTGTATTTTTATGATGTTCTTTTAGCCAATTATGAAAGGTTATTAAAAGCAAAGCTTGAAATACAAGAGAAGGAAGCATATAAAGAACAATGCAGAATGATGAAAGAATCTACAGAGGAGATGCAGCGTTTTCGACATGATATCAATAATCAATTAATTGTATTGGAACAAAGTACAAAAAATAGGAATACAGAAGAAATGTCGCTGCTTATTTCAGAACTTTTAGAAAAGTCTCAAGAAAAGGTTTTATATAGTACAACAGGTAATTTGGCCATAGATAGTATTATAAATTATAAGCTGCAAAGATTGAAAAATTGTAAACTTTGTATAGAAATAGCGATTCCAGAAAAGCTTGCAATGGATATTTCTGATTTAGTATCTTTAATTGGAAACTTATTTGATAATGCATTAGAAGCATTAGAGAAAGAACGAGGAGAAAAAGAATTTTTTGTTAAAATTGTATTTTCTCAGGGAAGGCTTTTATTACAGCTTAAGAATACTTGTACATATAATGTTTTATTTGAAAATAAAAAGTTGATATCAACAAAGCAAGAGATAGGACATGGCTATGGAACAGAAATTATCAAAGAAATTGTAGAAAAATATGGTGGAGATATAAAAATAAATTATAATAGAACGTTATTTGAAACGAATATTATAATGTATATTTAGTAAGAATATTATAAAAATACTGCTGTTTTAAGAAATTAAAAATTTATAAAGCGGCAGTATTATTTTTTGCTTTTATAATAAAATTTAAGAAGAACTCGTAATTTTTAACGAAATTTTATTTAAAATAAATATTATAAAATATAGTTAATAGTATTATTTTATGAAATAAAAGCAGAAATAATAGAGAATTATTTACCGCTTATTCCTTTTATGTGGTTATTCGTTCCCTGTTTGTGCATAAAGTCGAATTTTGTGATATAATAAAAATATTAGAGTTTGAAGTGAGAAAAAGAAGTTATAAGAAAAAATTAATGTATTTTTTGAAGGATTTTAATATAATTTAATAATTAAGGAGATGATTATTATAAAAAGATCAAGGTTTATTAGAATTTGTAATGGATATAATAATGAATTAATTTTGCTGAATACTTATACAGGTGATTTACTTACAATACCATCAAAAGATTCGGAAAGATTGGAATATTTATTAGACAATCCTAATACGAATAAGTATAGTAAATTAAAAGAAGAATTAATGAAAAGAGAAATTATTATTGATGATGCTGTAAATGAAACGGCAAGGGCAGAGTTAAAGTATATGGAATTAGCTCATTCAACAAAAAAATTATTATTAACAATATTACCAACGGAGGATTGTAATTTTAGATGTCAATATTGTTATGAAGAACATAATTTTGGTAAGATGACACGAACAGTAATTAATGGAATTAAAAATTATCTTAGAAAAAATTTATATAGATATGATATGTTACAAGTCAATTGGTTTGGAGGAGAACCAATTGAAGCTTTGGATATATTAGTTGAATTGTCAAATTTTTTTATTGATATATGTGCTGAACAAAAAAAACCATATAGAGCAAGTATGACTACAAACGGATATTCTTTGAATGCAGAATTATTTAAACAATTATATCAATTACATATTGTGGACTATCAAGTGACATTAGATGGACTAGAGAATGCACATAATTTAACAAGACCGCATAAAGATGGTGCTAATTCTTATAAACAAATAGTATATAATTTAAAAGAAATTAGAGATAAGATAAAAACGAATAATATAAATATAACAATAAGAACAAATATAACAAAAAGTGTATTAATAGATTTTGATAAACATTTAGATTTTTTAGCGAATGAATTTGGATATGACGATAGATTTGGTGTTTTATTTAAAATTGCATGGTCAAATGAAAAGGATACAAAATTTAATAGTGAAGAATTATTACCTACAGGTGAATTGCATAAAATTCTTGAAAAATGTAAATATAAAGGGTTGAGATTCTCAATTAATCGAGAACAAATATGTTCTATAAGTGGAATTTGTTATGCTGCTCATTCTAATGCTTTTGTGATAGGGGCAGATGGTACTTTATATAAATGTACAGTTGAATATAAAAAAGATATAAATCAGATTGGCAGTATTAAAGAAAATGGAAATTTAGTGATTGATAAAGATAAATGGGCATTTTGGGTAACAAAACCAGTTTTTCAAGGTGAATATGAAAAGTGTACAAATTGTTTTTTTCAGCCAGCATGCATGGGAATATATTGTCCAATAAATCGGTTTAATGAAAAGGGACAGCATCAATGTGTAGGAATGAAAGATTATGTTGATATTTATATGTTACTTTGTTCACAATCTAAGAATATGTATGAGAGGATGGATATAAATGGATGAAATTAGGAATAGACTTCTTAATTGTTTAGATAGAAATGGAATTGATTTTTCAGATGAAACGCAAGAAATAGATTCTATATCGTTTATAACAGTAATTGTAGATATTGAACGTGAATTTGATATTGAATTTCCTGATGAGTATCTTGTAATGGATTCTATAAGTAGTTTTGATAAATTATATGAAATTGTATCAATGCTTGTTGATACAAAAAAATTTGTTGGATGAGCAATATTTATTATAATTATTTTTATTAGGAGGTGATATTTATGAAAAAATTGTTAAAACCTGCAAAAAAGATCAGTAAAATGGTAAAAGCTTATGCTGTAGAAGGGAGTAATCCAGGGTGCAATGTTGTGTCTGGTTGTTCGTAAGAAATTAATAACATTGTAAATATTTAAGCTCATTCATGGTTTATATGCCACTAGATGATAATATAATTTATTGTTGTCTAGTAGGTATATAAATTTTGAAGGGGAGGATATGTTATGAATACTAAAATAAGATTAGCAATTATAGATAGTGGAATTTCTGAAAAAATAGAAGAAAATAATAATATGATAAATGGTTATTCATTGTATTTTGACAAAGCTACAGATCAGTATACAATAATTGGTAATGAGTGTATTGATGAAATTGGTCATGGTACTGCTATTGTTAATATTATTAATCAAAATATTCAAGGAATTTTTATAGATGTATATAAATTGTATCAAGATAAATTTGAAATTGACGAGGATTTATTTATCAAAATTCTTCTCTACATATCAGAAAATAATAATTATGATGTATTGCATATTAGTTCAGGAGTATTACAGCCAAATGATTATAGTTTAATGTATTCTATATGTAATGATATTGCAGGTTATGGAACTATTATTGTATCAGCATTTGATAATGATGGAGCAGTTTCTTATCCAGCAGCTTTTCCTTTTGTAATTGGAGTAGATTTAAGTGATAATAGATTAGGATTTTCTGAATATGAATTTGTAAAAAACAGTATTGTCAATATAAGAGCTTCTGCATCTTTTCATAGACTTATGTGGACAAAACCATCTACTATGTTAGCACAAGGAAGCAGTTTTTCTTCTGTATATATTACATTAAAGGTTATAGATTTTATAACAAAAGGAATTACTGGTTTTAAAGATATTTTGTCAGAATTAGAAAAACAAGCTGTATATGTTTATAAAGATGTAAATCAAATAAGTTATAGTAATCAATTTGTTACTAATATTAATAAAGCAATAGTTTTTCCATTTAATAAAGAGGTACATTCATTAATACGATATTGTAAAGAAGTTCCCTTTGATATTGTAGGAATTTACGATAGTAAATATACATTAAGAACAGGAAAAAAGATTAAGGAGATTGAAAAAAGTATTTGTTCTAATGAATTGATTCAAGATATTGATAAGGTAGATTGGGAAAGTGACTTTGATACATTGATTTTAGGACATACGGATCAATTAAGTAAATTATCAAATATTGACTATAAAAAAGAACTGGTTCGAAAATGTAAGCTATATAACAAAAGGTTATTTTCGTTTGATAAAATAGATAACGATAATTATAGTAATAATATATATTATCCAAAAGCTACTCTTGAAATGGTACCTAAAAATAGATTTGGAAAGATGAGATGTATATCAAAACCTGTTTTAGGAATTTGGGGTACAAGTTCGCAGCAAGGGAAATTTACATTACAAATGAAACTTAAAACAGAACTTAATAAGATTGGGTATAAAGTAGGTTTATTATCAACAGAACCGCAAAGTGCATTATTTTTGGCAGATAGAGTATTTCCGATAGGTTATAATTCAACAGTTGAAATAACAGATATTCAGGCAGTGACATTATTAAATGAATATATGTGGGAAATTTCTTGTTCTGATTGTGATATAATATTAGTGGGTAGTCAAAGTGGTACTGTTCCATTTTCTTTTTATAATCTTTCATCATATCCAGTATACCAATATGATATATTATTTGGAACACAGCCAGATTATGTTGTTCTTTGCGTTAATGCTCATGATGATTATAACTATATAAGACGAACGATTCATTTTATACAAAGTTCTATTGATACAAAAATTATTGGGTTAGTAGTGTATCCTTTAATTCAAAAGCAGACAGGAATAGGTGGTAAATTCAAAAAACAACTTCTTTCAAAGGAGGAAATGAATTTTATAATCATATCATTAGAAAAAGAGTTTCATATAAAAGCATATCCATTACAAACAGATGTATTAACCAAAGATATTATTGATATTTTTTCAAGAGGTGATTAGATTGAATTATACAGTGACAAAACATATAGAGATTTTTAGAAATATTTTGGTAAAATATGAAACATTTTTAGATGGCACTATTTGCTGGAAAGAGGGTTTTCTATATCCCTTAAATTATGATAGTTATTTTCAAAAATTAAAAGCTAAATATAAATTTGAAAAATATCTAGTTTCATCGGAAATTGAGACTTGTAAAAATATATTACGATGGGTTAATGAAACAATGTTATTTCGAGATTATGATGAATATTTAGGTGAATATAGAGCAGATTGTATTCTTCAATATGCAATAAGTAATAGAAAAATTTTAAATTGTGCTATGCATTCTATTGTATTAACGGAAGTATTAAGTGCTTTAGGCTTTAAATGTCGTAGTATTCAATGTCTTCCACTTGATCCACTTGATAATGATAGTCATTTTATTAATCTTGTTTTCATTAATAATTTTCATAAGTGGATTGCTCTTGATCCTTCGTTTGCTACTTTTTTTTTAAATAGTCGTAATGAATATCTAAATTTACGAGAGTTAAGACAGTATTATTTGAAAGATGATTTTTTTAAAATTGTTCGACATACACGATTTCCTAAAAGTAAAGGGTTTGATATGAATTGGTATAAAGCTTATCTAGCTAAAAATCTTTTTAGGTTTTCCTGTATTCAAGGTCCATTATTTACACAAATGCATAATATTATATATTATTTAGAACCAAATGGATATCGTGAATGTAATCAGGAAGAAATTGTGGATAATAATATTATTCGATATATATGTGATAGTAATTTCTTTTGGGAGGGATAGAATGCAGAAAACAAAAAAAAATATAAATAAAATAATTACGAATAATTTATATATGCTTGGATTCATAAGAAAAGCTGCTCCTTGGTTTATTTTTATTACTTGTGCTATTTCTTTTACAGCACTTGTTGATACTGTATCAAATACATGGTTTTCAAAGGTTGTATTTGACAGTATGGAAAATCGTTCTTCCTTTAAAATTTTAATTTTTACAATATTAGGGTTATTGTTTTTGATGCTTATTTCTTCTATTTTAAGAACTATATATTATCAAAAATGTATTCCAAAAGAAAATCAAAAAATTACAGGATATCTTCATACATTTTTATTTGAAAAAACACGTAATTTAGACTTGATGTATTATGAGAATCCAGAGTTTTATAATAAGTATACAAGAGCATTAGCAGAAGCGGATAGTCGGGCAATTGCAGTATTGTCTTCAGTTTCACAGTTATCTTATTCTATTATAACATTATTAACACTTTTTTCAATTATCATATACCTTGACCCAATTCTAATTATTTTTGCTTTGGCAGGTGCTTTATTATCTGCAATGATATCGAAAAGATTATCAAAATTAAGGTATGAATATAACTACGATAAGACGATATTTGATCGAAAAATGTCCTATGTAAATCGAGTATTTTATGAACCGCAATATGCAAAAGAGATGAAAATGGATTCACTTCATTTTTACTTTATTGATTTTTATAAAAAAGTATTAAGAGATGTTATTTATTATATAAAGAATAGAACAAATAAAATTGCATGGTGGGAATTTTTAGCAGGAATACAGAATGTAATTTTACAAACGTTAATGACAATTTTTTTAACATGGCGAGTATATTCAGGAGTAATTAGCATTGGTGATTATGCAGCTTTGTTGAATAGTACCTTTACTCTTATTTTTCAGCTTCAATCTTTTTCAACGTTAATTCCAATGTTTTATGAACATAGTTTATACATTGAGAATTTTAAAGAAATTATAGATAATGAGCCAAATATTGAAAAAGATCATGGAATTAATATTGATTCTAATGAGCCTATTGAAATAGAATTTTGTAATGTAACATTTTCTTATCCAAATACAAATAATGTTGTATTGAAAGACGTTAATTTATTATTTTCTTCTGGTGATAAACATGCTATTGTAGGGCATAATGGTGCAGGAAAATCAACAATTATAAAGTTAATATTAAGATTATATGATGTAAATCAAGGAGTCATTCTTATAAATAATAAGAATATAAAAGAATATAATGTATTTTCTTTAAGAAAAACAATAACAACGATATTCCAAGATTTTCAAATTTATGCTATGCCAATATCTGATTATATATTATCACATGAATATAATGAAAATATAGAAAAAGATATTATAATGCAAGCTATTGAAAATGCAGGTTTAAAACAAAAATTTCAAAATAATGATATTTCTGTTCATTCAAATCTAACAAAAGAATTTGATGATAGCGGTGTTATTTTATCAGGAGGAGAAAATCAAAAGCTTGCAATTGCAAAGGCAATAACAAAAAATGCTGGTATAATGATTATGGATGAAGCATCATCAGCACTTGATCCAATAAGTGAATATGAATTAAATCATAAAATGTTACAGATTGCTAAGGGAAAAACGTTAATATTAATTTCTCACAGACTTTCTGCTACAAAAGATGCTAATATAATTTATTATATGGAAAATGGCAAAGTGCTTGAAAAGGGAAACCATAATGAATTAATGGAACTTAATGGTAACTATGCACGAATGTTTCGTGTACAGGCTGATAGCTTTATTATTTAATAGATATTTTTTCTTTATAGTTTATATAGTTTGAAAAAATAGAAGAAGTATCTTTTATTTAAAAGAGTGTAAATGGTATAGAGGAGGTGAAATTTAAATTAAAAAAAGAAAAAAGTTGAAAATAGAGTTTTAATTGATTTAAAAATTATTATATGAGGAGGTAATAAATATGGCATTGGAAAATAAAATAAACATTAAAACAGTTGATGTATCTAAAGTAAATTTTTTTATTCCACTATGTTATGAAAATGCATTAATTACATATGGGGATACTGTAAAATTAGAATTTCGTACAGGTTTCATTAGTGCGTGGGATTTTAATTATATTGAAAAAAAAGATTCTGAGAAAATGGGCGAAACAATTTTTGATAATTATAATTTATTAGATAGTATGTCAAAATATTGTAATTTGCATTGTAAATTTGTTGAAATTAGTAAAGTAGATGAATTATTAGAAATAATAGATAGTAATTTGCAAAAAAAATTGCCAACAATTATTCATATTGATTCCTATTATGCACCATGGAGTCCAATTTATGGACGTACACATACAGATCATGTTGGATTAGTTTGTGATCATAATAAAAAGAAAAAAGAAATATATATAATTGATCCAGGAAATTCTTCAGAAATCAAAATAATTAATTATGATTTTCTCGCTGAAGCAAGTAAATTTTATTTATATATGGATATTTCTAATGTTACTAATAAATCAAAAGATTTTTTGAAACTGTATTATTTCAGTAATGAAACAAAAATAAAGTTTATTACAAAAATTAAAGATTTTGCTTATACATTTAAAAATAAATTTTCACCAGTAAAAGAATTTGAAAATCCAAATGATGTAAATAATGTTCTTGATTCAGATATGGTAATTCAAATTAGAAAAATTATTGTAGGAAGAAATTTATTTCTTGTATATCTTGATTCTATAAAAGAAGAAGAAAAACAATTTGAGAAAGTAATTGAACTTTTGACAGTTTCGATTAGTAAATGGAATATGATTATTAATTTATTTGTAAAATTAGCAATCAGTGGATGGAGTAATAATATTAATGAAAAAATAGCTAATATTTTGTATAACATTGCTGAAATAGAAGAAAGGGCATACGAATGGCTACTAAAATATATAGAAGATTTTAATTATAATGAAAAATTTGAAATTATAGTTGAAAACCTGCAAAGTTATCCTTTAGATTTGACAAAATATTTTAATAATAAAGGATTTACTGAAGAATCTTGTATTCAAAATTTAGATTTTACACAGACAGGAGAATATTTTATAGTTTTAAAACAATTTTGTAACGAACGTATTCAAATAAACGATATTGAATTTAAAATAAATATACAAAAAAATTTAGATAATATAGTTTGCCTTGGACAGGAAATTATAGTATCGACAAATAAAATTTTTAAAGGAATTTGTATTTTATGTGCATCTGAGTGGGGAAGTAACTATGATGATATTATTATAAATTCTGGTGACAATAATTATGATGTTTGTATAAATGCTTTTAATATATCTATTATAGATCAAAAGGATTCTATATATTTTGGAAAAACAATTTCGGCAGATGGAAAGTGTATTAATGAAAAAGCAGCCTTAACTTTTAATAAATATTTATTTAATAAAGGTATTAATATAGAACGTATAAGTTTACCATATTCACCGAACCTTCATATTATAGCAATTACTTTTTTATTATAATATATTTACCAATTTACAGATGAAGGTAAAGGTATGTTTTAACTGAAATTTTGAATACTATGGAAAAGTATAAGTATGCTTGTTTCTATTATATTGACCTATTATCCCATTGTAGATTCTGTATTTTATAGTTTTGAAACAAATGTTGTGATATATATTTAGTAAGAATATTATATACATAGCCGTCCTACTGAAAAGGGATGGCTATTTTGTTTGATTTTATTCTTAGCATTTGGTATATTACTATGAAAAGAGGTTTATGATGCAAAAAAAAGACACTAAGTATGTTAAAAAAGAAGAAGCTTTTTTATCAGCTATAAAAGAAAATTTTCTAAAAAGCAAAGTAGTAGCAAAGAAAAAAATAATGGAAACGACCTTATATCATTCCCTGATATCGTTGACAGGATAATTGATTATAAAAAATTTGATCGAAATCGGGATGAAGTGATGAAGGATTTTTTAACCAATGGACGATTTATAGGCTATATTTGTTTATTAAACGAGTTAAAAGGAATGTCGATAGATGAATTTTGCATCAGTGCAGGAGTTGATCCCAATACAGTAGGCGATTTACGTAGAAAAGCAACCGAATTTAATTCTTCAGTATCAAAAATGATTTGTTTAGGTCTTATGTTTGAAATCAATAAGAAAGGTGAAATTGAATTAAGAGTAAATATAGAACCTCAGACAAAACGGTATTATTATACACAGACAGATGAAAAATCGTATTCTTTAATAAGACAAGGATGGATCTTTATTATGATTCAAAAATAATTAAAGAGAAAGGATTGGTAAAAGATATGCAGTCTTTTATTTTAGAATTGGATATCTTATGCAAATGATATTATGAAGAAAAAGAAAATGGCAATACAAGAAATGGATACTATCATACAAAGGAAAAACCTGAAATTTATTTCTAATTTATTAAAATAATGGCAATTAAATGGGTTAAATCAAGAATATTCTATAAATATAATAATGAAAGAAGTAGAGGTAGATTATGACGAAGCTTTGAATCTATATAAAAAATTGTTTCAAAGTTAAGTATTTTTAGAGATAATAAAAAAGAATTTACTATATAGTCCAAAAAAATACTGCCGTTTTAAGAAATTAAAAATTCATAAAACGGCAGTATTATTTTTGGCTTTTCTCTTTGAAATTTATGGAAAACCCGTAATTTTTAACAAAATTTTATTTGAAATAAACATTGAAAAATATGTTTAATAGTATCATTTTATGAAATAAAAATGGATATAATAGATAATTATTTACCGCTTATTCCCTTTATATGGTTATTCGTTCCCTGTTTGTGTATAAAGTCGAATTTTGTGATATAATAAAAATATCAGAATTAGAAAGGAGGAAAAGAAGTGATGAAAAAGTTTCTTACAAAATATGGTCATATAGTAGCAGCGTTTGCCATTATGATAGCATCAGTAACAGCAAATTCTACTTGTGTTTATATTATGTACCAAGAGAAAATGCCAGAAGCTGTAAAAAAACTTCGTAAGTTTTAATGTTTGAATCAATATCTAAAAAACTTACGCAGGAATTGCAAGAACAAAGATTATTAGAAAAGGCAGATGGGGAACTTTATGAATATGGTTTTCAGCAGGGATTTCAAATCATTTTTAATATCATAACAACAATAGTAATTGGTATTTTATTTCAAATGGTTTGGGAAAGTTTTTTGTTTTTGTTTACATATATACCTTTACGTAGCTTTGCAGGAGGTTATCATGCAAGAACTTCTAGTCATTGTTATATTCTATCGGTTTGTATGTTAGTGGTGAGTTTTATAATGATAAGATTTTTAATTGCTGATAATTTATTGGTTTATATTGTTTGTTCTATCATTAATGCCATTATTATATATATACTTTCTCCAATAGAGGCATTGACAAAACCATTAGATAGAATAGAAAGAAAAATATATCAAAAGAAAACAAGAAAGATAGTATTGTTGGAAATGATATTGATCATATTGTTTGCTTATTTATCATTTGTAAATATCGTTAAGGTATTAGCAATGGCTGTATCAATGGCTGGAATTATGGTATTGTTGGGATATAAATATTCGGTTGATTAATGAATGTTAATCTTTATATTGTTATAATGAAAGAAAAACTTATTAATGGAGTTTTTCTTTTATTTATTATATTAAAAAAAAGGAGAATAATAGCAAAATAAACAGTTGACATAATATTAAGATAAGGATATAATCATACTAAATTAGATACTTATAGAATGTAGATTTTAAGAAATCTTATATTAAGAGAAAAATAAAAAAGAAAGTATAGTGAGAAAATAAAATGTTAAAAATAGCAATTTGTGAAGACGAAATAGATGTTTGTTTTTACTTAGAAGATATTATTAAAAAAGCATGTGAACAGCTTCGAGAAATAGCAATAATTGATATTTTTTCTAATGTTTTTGAGATGAAAAGAGAGTTAAAAGAAAAAACAGGCTATCATCTCTTGTTTTTAGATATTGAATTACAAGATGGTACGGGAATTGATATTGGTCATTTTTTGCGTGATATTATGGGTGATAATATAACACAACTTGTTTTTGTATCAGGGAAAAATGGATATGATCGTCAATTATTTGATTTATGTCCAATAGGATTTTTAGAAAAACCTATTGTATATGAGCGTTTAATAATAATTTTAAAAAGATACTTCCGTATTTATGGAAAAAATGGTAAATTTCATTATAAACTTGGGAAAGACTTATTTTTTATAAATTTAAATGAAATATTATATTTTAAAAGTGAAGGGAAAAAAGTAATAATAAAAAAAATGAAAAGCACAGAGGAATTTGTTGGAGCATTAAAAGATGTAAAATCTCAAGTTAGTAAAGGAAATTTTTTTATGCCAAATCGATCATATCTTGTCAATTATCAATATGTAAGATTATTTCGACCTTTTGAATTATTCATGGAAAATGGAGATATTATTTCTATTTCACGAAGGCAGAAGGAGAGTATGGGAGAATTGATTTTTAGAATGGAAAATGAAGAATAAAACTTGTTTCGGAATGGATTTGAGTAGAAGAAATGATATTACAAATTAAAAAAATTTAGTAAGAATATTATATAGATAGCTGTCCTACTGAAAAGAAACGGTTATTTTATTGATTTTATTCTTAGCATTCGGTATAATACTATGAAAGGAGGTTTATCATGCAAAAAGAAGATATTAAGTATGTTAGAAAAGAGGAAGCTTTTTTGCCAAAGACAAAATCTACAAAAGAAAATTTTTTAGAAGGCAAAGTAGCAACAAAAAAAAGAATCATGGAAACAACCTTATATCATTCCCCTGATATCGTTGACAGGATAATTGATTATAAAAAACTTGATCGAAATCGAGATGAAGTAATGAAGGATTTTTTAACCAATGGACGATTCACAGGTTATATTTTAACAGGTTTATTAGACGAGTTAAAAGGAATGTCGATAGATGAATTTTGCATTAGTGCAGGAGTAGATCCTGATACGGGAGGCGATTTACGTAAGGAAGCAACCGAATTTGGTTCTTCTGTATCAAAAATGATTCGTTTAGATCTTCTATTTGAAATTAATGAGAAAGGTGAAATTGAACTAAGAGTCAATACAGAACCTCAGACAAAACGATATCATTATACACAAAGAGATGAAAAATCGTATTCTTTAATAGGACGTGGCACTTATTATGCAGCCATGGCATTAGTCATGGAGATACAAAGTGAGGAAGAATTTCATTTATTAAGAAAAGTTTACAGTATTTGGATTTGCTATGAACGACCTATTGCAAACGTTTATGAACCGATTTTAAGATATAAAATGAATCCAGAATTTGAATACACATATCATAAGGATGGATCTTCTATACATACAAATAGACATAAGTTTGATGATGGTAATTTATTGAGTGTGATTTTTATTTCTGTGCCAGATTTAGAACAGGTAGTAACTCTATATGAAAAACAACACTATAAAGAAAACTATGACTATGAATTTTTAAAAGGTCTTTATACAATTCTGTCAAATAATGTAAGTATAGAAGAAAGAGAACAATTTTATTGTAATTCAAAAATAATCAAAGAGAAAGGATTGGTGAAAGATATGCAGCCCTTTGTTTTAGAATTGGATATGGCTTATGCAAATGATATTATGGAGAAACAAAAAACAGCAATACAGGAACTGGATACTACTATACAAAGGAAAAATCTAAAATTTGCTTTTAATTTATTAAAATCAGGGCAATTAAAAGGGTTAAATCAAGAAGATTCTATAAAATTAATTATAGAAGAAATAGAAGTAGATTATAACGAGGCTTTAGAGCTTTATAAAAAATTGTTTCAGAGTTAAGCATTTTGATTCACTCATAGTATATTAAGAAATTGGAGATATTATTTCTATTTCACGAAGGCAAAAGGAGAGTATGGGAGAATTTATTTTTAGAATGGAAAATGAAGATAGTATATAATGTTATCATGTTTTTAAATTATGAACTGCTATAGGATAAGAAATTATCAGTATAGCAGTTTTTTAATGATTTTATGGATAAACACCAGTTTACAAGTTTTTGATTCTATGAAAAAATAAATAACATACAAGACTCTTTTGCGATAGAATAAGTTTGAGAACAAAGAAACACAAAAAGGAGAACTTGTATGTCAAATTTATGATACCATAAAAATACTGTGATTGGTAGACTTTTTTGTTATTTTTCTGCTTATTTTAAAAGTGCTTCTGCTCTAACAGCAGAATCTCTGTTCCTTTTCTTGCTTTCTATGTTGGCATTAGAATCCGCAAACTCCATCCGATGTTTATACCAACATTTTCTTTCCAAAGTAACAACAAAATCCTTAAACGCTTTTTACTATGCCTGCTCTTATGCTAAGATAGACTATTCTACGTTTATGAATACCACTATAAATATTGCTTTGAAGATGATTCCAAACTTGATTGCTTATCATCCTGTGTTTTTATGTATTGATGATACCATAGTACCCAAATCTGGTAAAAAATTTGATCACATCTTCAAACTTTATGATCATGCTGCCCATGCTGGTTCTTCCTACTTAAATGGACATTGTTTTGTAAGTCTTATGCTCTGTGTACCTGTATGGAAACAAGGAAAAATTTCTTATCTTTCTATCCCTTTGGGATATCGGATGTGGGACAAATCAAAATCGAAACTGCAATTGGCAGCGGATATGATTCGCCAAGTGATGCCAGAATTTAGAAAACAAAACAATGTCATCCCGATGTTCGACAGTTGGTATGCAAAAAAAGAACTTCTTTGTGTTGTGGACGAGTTTTCTAATCTTGACATTCTTTGTGGGGCAAGATCGGATACCATCCTTTATGATCTTGCTCCTTCCAGAACGGGAAAGCGAGGAAGACCAAAAAAACGAGGGGATCGCTTAAACTTAACGAAAGACTTTTCCTTATCAAAAGAAAAATTGGTGGTTATTTTATCGGTTATCGTCTTGTACTTACCAACCTGTTTGGAAATCGGAAGGTGCTTGCCTATGCCACTGCTACCGAACAAGAACAAAGCAAGCGAAGACTTTTTTTTTAGTACCCTCTTTCCAGCGGATCTTCGTTTTGCTTGTGCTTGGTTTGAAGATGCCCCTATTAACCAAGTCGGATGACAATGGATGGAGTATCTTCCTCTCTTTTTATACAAAATTCGTTGGAATATAGAAGTCAGCTATTATGAGCAAAAAAAGTTTTGGTCTTTCTGTCGTTACATGGTTCGTCATTTGCATGGGATTGAAATGTTCGTCAATGTAATTAATCTCGCTTATAGTACAACAAAACTGCTTCCTTATGTGGATGCTACTTTTGTATCTTATCAAATACAGAGTCCACAAGAATTTCGATTCTTTTTGAGTGAACAAATACGAGAACAATTAATTTTTGTTACTTTTGTGAAATCACTCGAAAACAAAATAAAAATAAAGTCCATCAAAAACTTATTGAAACAAAAGATTTTTGGTTTTTATCATCATACTCAAAATTTGTAAACTGGTGTGCTAATAGAAAAGGAAAATATTGACAAAGCGTCATTATATTTATATAATATAATTTATAGATGTGACAAAACGTCAATATAGGAAAAAGTTAATACATTTGCAGAAAGGAGAGATATGCCAAAAGGTTCACCAGAGCTTACAGCGGCTAGGAAAGAAGAAATTATAAATGCCTGTGAAAAGCTGTATCAAAAAAAGATTTTTAAGGAGATTACTTTACAAGATATCAGTAGAGAAACATCATTTACTCGTACTTCCATATATAATTATTATGAAAGTAAGGAAGAAATATTTTTGGAGTTATTTGAAAGAGAATATACTATATGGACAGAAGATATTGAGAAGTTGATAAGAAGAAATGGAGAAATTGGCAGAGAAGAATTGGCTTTGGAGATTGCTATTTCTTTACAAAAAAGGAAACTTCTTTTAAAATTATTATCTGTTAATCTTTATGATTTAGAGGAGAATAGCCGTATGGAGAGACTTGTAAATTTCAAAACGGCATATGGCAATTCTAGGAAGGCACTTTGGAAACTTATAAGAAAGTGTTATCCAAAGATTAAAGATTATGAGATTAAAGATTTTATGAAAATATTTTTACCATATTTGCATGGAATTTATCCATATGCCTATGCAACAGATAAGCAAATAGAAGCAATGGATAGAGTGGGCATAAACCATGAAAAAATTACAATTAAGGATCTTGTATATTTGGGACTTATAAAAATGTTGCCATAAAATTTTAAGAATTGACAAGAGATCGAAGAAAGATCTGATAACAAAAAATATATAGGGATTGATATTGGAGTAAACAATTTTGTTGTATGTAACAATATCAAAGATACCATATTTATCATAAACGAAAAGCCATTAAAAACTGTAAATCAATTTTATAATAAACAGACATTATATGGTGTGAATCTGCTTTGGAAGATAAATATGCAAATTAAAAATAGAAAAGGATTATGAAAAAAAGTTTGTTTTTTGGGCAATTTCCCAAAAATACTTAATTATATTGAGCATTTTTTGAAACATTTGCTTAAAAATTTTTGTATTAGATTGACTTTAAGGAAAAAAGTTGCTATAATATGCAATATCAATACAGATAAAAAGATAAAATAATAGTAAGATTTATCTGTGCGGTAAGAAAAAATATACAGTTTATGGGCTGTAAACTTTAAGGAGGAGATTTAAAGAATGAAAAAGAAAAGTGTATTTTTATCAAAAGTATTTGCAGTTGCATTAGCAGCAAGTATGGCATTTAGTACACCATATGCATCAGCAGCATTAGTTACTACTTCTACAACATATGAGGGAACACAAGGACAATATGCTAAATCAACAGATGGATGGTGGACAGTATGGAGTGATTTTTATCGTGTATCTGGTGATTTTGATGTGACTTTTGAGTTTAATAATAAGGGAGATCAAACAAATAATTGGTGTAATTATAGTGTTGTATTTTCTAATGCTGTTGATTATGCAGCAGGTGATCCAAATCAAAGTGTTGCAGGATACAAGGAATATTATTTGCTTAGATCAGATTGTTGGGGCTGGAGTGTAGGAGGAGGAGATAATCAAACAATAGAAGGAAATGAAGTAAAATATACATCTGATTGGCCAGATTGGGAGACATTCCTTAAAATGATGGCTGATGCCAAAATTTCTATGAATATTACAAGAACTGGAAATGATTTTGCAGTAAAAGCTGTAATTAATGGTGCTGATTCTAAAACATATAATTATGGAGTTAATTTTACAATGGAAGCAGATAAAGATATGAACATTTTTTTTGCATCTGATAATGCTGAAGTAACAATGCTATCTTTTAAAGATAATAAGGCAGCTAGTACAGATGCACCAGATGCAACAACTCCACCAGCAGATGATACCCAAACACCAGATACAACAAACCCACCAGCAGATGATACTCAAACACCGGATACAACAAATCCACCGTCAAATGATATCCAAACACCAGATACAACAAATCCACCAGCAGATGATAATCAAAATCAAGCACCAGATACAACAGAATCAGTAGATGATAATGAAGATAACTTTAAGTAAGAAAAAACTTACAGTAAAAGTTGGAAAATCAAAGACATTAAAGGTTAATGATGCAGAAGGAACAGTGAAATGGTCTTCCAATAAAAAGAAAGTAGCAAAAGTTAATAAAAATGGTAAAATTACTGGTGTAAAGGCTGGTAAAGCTACTATTACTGCTAAAGTAGATGGAAAAACATTAAAGTGCAAAGTAACAGTTAAAAAATAAGAATAAAAAATAGTGATAAATAAGAAATCTCAGTAGATAAAATAGTTTTGTTTACTGGGATTTTTTAAAGTCTACAAATTATAGATGATAAATTTTTCCATTTCATTAAAAATCTAAAAAAAATATTATAAAAGAAAGAAAAATCAGGGAATTTTTCTATATTACTTGTTTTTTTGCCAAAGCATTAGTATAATCTTGAGTGCAAGATGACAGAAGAGAGAAAAGGAATGTAGTATGAATAAAAAACAAGTGATTATAATAATATGTTTTCTAGCTGTATGTTTTTTTATAGTAAATATAGATATAATAAATACTTTTGCAGAAAAAATAGAGGATATAGGGGATATAAACGATACAGAAGAATCACAGGAGTTATTATCTTATTCTATTTCTAATATGTTTTTTGCTGCAACTGAACAGGAATTATATGAGATATTGTCAGAACAACTTATGAATCGTTCCAAAGATTTTTATATTAATTATCAGGGAGTATTAAATCAGGAATTAAAAAAAATAGGAAAGCAGCTTAATTCAGAAAAAACGGAGACTTATTGGAAAGGAATGTATACGCTTTTACAAAATATGGCAGAATTTGTAGATGATCCAACTACAACAAGTGATAGTGATTATTTAACAGGGATTATTGATTCTTCTTTTATTTATTATGTAGATGGTATTTTTTGTTTTGAGAGTATGGAATATTATGAAACAGAGGCTCAGACAAAAAAAGTAGATGTAAAGATAAAGAAGATAGTAAAAAAATTAAAGCTATCTAAGGATACAGAACCAGAGATTATTGTAGAACAAATTCATAAATATATTATTCAGCAAGTAACTTTTGATCATAGAAATGAAAATAAATGTTATTATAGTGCCTATCATGGATTATTTAAACAAAAAACGGTGTGTAATGGATATGCATTGCTTGCTTATAAAATGTTAAATATGCTCGATATTCCCTGTAAGTATATTTCTGGTATGGCAAAAAATGAGGATGGGGATCTTTTGCTCCATGCATGGAATATTGTAAAAATCAAAAAGAAATGGTATAACCTTGATGTTACATGGGATGATAATGATGATGGAAGGATTTATTATGACTATTTCTTGCGAGGGAGTAAATTATTTAATAAGGATCATAAGGCGGATTCTTGGTATAAAACGGATTTATTTTTAGAAAAATATAAAATTTCTAAAGCTGATTATAGAAAAGAAGGAATGAATAATATATAAAAGTTGTAAAAGATGAAAAAAATAAAAATTATTAATGATATAAAATAGCAATATCATTTCTTTAAAAAGAACTATATTATTGGAATTAGTATAGTTCTTTTTTCAAGCTTTTTTCAAGCATTCAAAGATATAGTTTATTATAATTTCTGACTACTCCCACGAGCAAGCCCGTGGGGTTCTTACTACCAAGTTTAGCTTGTA
>CAJTJZ010000019.1:0-15798 GCA_910576895.1 uncultured Lachnospiraceae bacterium
CCACTGTTTAAGAGGGATATATCTACAGATAAAGTTGATCAGCCAGCAGTTTTGCTGATAAAGATATTGAATTACAGAGAGTAAGTATTGTATAATGTTCATGAGCATTGGCTCCTTTCTATAATGGATGTTTGGTCACGGACATTATACCAGAAAAGGGAGGTCAATGCTCTTTTTATTTATAAACTTTTTAAAATAAAGGTTTTAGCAATAAAAAACAAGGTAGTATTTGACACTACCATAGAAAAAATGGAGGTTTGAAAAATGAATCAAACATTATATTCAAAAGATTTTATATTAGTTGTTATTGGTCAGATTATTTCTTTATTTGGCAATGCAACCATAAGATTTGCACTACCATTATATTTATTAAATTTAACAGGTTCATCGGCACTTTATGGAACAGTTACCGCTTGTGCTTTTCTTCCTGCTATTTTGCTGTCGCCTATTGGTGGTATTGTTGCAGACAGAGTAAATAAAAGAAATATTATGGTAATCTTGGACTTTTTTACCGCAATAGTTATTTTAATTTTTTTCTTATTTATGAATAAAGGAAATCTTATTGTTCTTTTGACTCTTACATTAATGCTATTATATGGTATTGCAGGTGCTTATCAGCCGTCTGTTCAGGCAAGTATCCCTGCATTAGTAAGTCAGGATAATTTTATAGCAGCAAATTCGATTATTAATACAATTAGTTCCTTTGCATCTTTAATAGGGCCTGTCCTTGGAGGTATTTTATATAGTACCTATGGATTAGAACCTGTACTTTGGGTTTGTATGATATGTTTTATTATATCAGCGGTTATGGAGATTTTCATTAAAATACCATTTAAGAAACAAGCTTTTGATGGCAATATCATAAAAATAGCTAGAACTGATTTTGCAGAAAGTATTTGTTTTATCCGAAAAGAGAAACCTGTTATTGGAAAAACTCTTATTGTGGTTTGTGGAATTAATTTGTTCCTCTCTTCTATGATTATGGTTGCATTGCCATATCTATTTACAGAGGTATTAAATTTAGAAGTTTCACAGGCAAACAGACTTTATGGTTTTGCAGAAGGAGCACTGGCAATGGGTGGATTAGCAGGAGGAATTAGTGCAGGTATTTTTGCAAGAAAATTGGAAATCCAAAAGTCAGGTAATTTGATAATCGCTTGTGCCATATGTGCATTTCCTATGAGTGTTACATTGATATTGTTTTCATCTGCAATCATAAATTATATAGTTATAACGATATGCTGCTTTTTTATTATGGTATTTTCAACAATTTTTACTGTACAGATGATGTCTTTTATTCAAACAGAAACTCCGCAAAATTTAATTGGAAAGGTCATTGCTGTTATTTTTACTATTTCTATGTGTGCACAGCCATTGGGCAATGCATTTTATGGTGTTTTGTTTGAAATTTGTAAAGGATATGAATATGTTGTTATTTTACTTTCAGGTGTTGTATCGCTTCTTATTGCCATTAATACAAGAAATATTTTTAAAAGATTTTCAGTAGAATAAAAGATGGTTACTAATAAATAGCTAGGGAAACAAAACAGCGGTCAAGTTTTTGACCGCAAGTATAATATACTATGATACATTTATAATATATTCGCACCACCATATATCCTTATTTTCTCCGTACCAACTCCAATGACTAATCCAAACCTGATCATCCATTTTATAAATAATATATCCAATGTCATCGCCATCAGAGTTAAATACTTGAAAACTTTGTTTTTTATTGTAGTTTGAGATGTTTATTGACATATCACCCATAACATTTATCTTTTCTCCAATAGCTATTTCTTGATATATTGGATTATTGACTATAATTTTTTCGAAATTTATATTACTTTTTACTTCAAATAATTTTTCATTAAATTGATATTTATTCATAGCTCTATCTTTAAGGAATTTTTCTTCTGTAACCGAATAGAAAGGGGCGAGATAGATTACAGAATCCGGCATTTGTATTTTAGATGTAATAATAGTATTTGTATAAGTATTTCTTATATCTTTAGAATTTGTCATAAGTGTTACCTCTGCTGTCATAAAGATAATAATAGATAAAACTATGATAAATAATGTAAGTTTCTTATAGTTTAATACATTTTTAATTCTCAATTTTACACACCTTCTTTCAAATGCGAGGGACTTCTATGAATAAATAGGCTTTCCCATAGCAGTGCCAATAATGAATTTGCATATGGTTGTTTTATATTTCTTTTAGTCTATAACTTTTAGATCAAAAAATCAATAGGCTTTAAAGAGTTTTTGTTTTTATAGATAAAGACACCTTAATATCTTTATACTTTTAACAAATCAATATTACAAAAATCTTTGACAGCGTAAATAGCTTGGTATATACTATATAAAGATATCTGATTTAAGTAGAGATAAATAGGTAGTTAAGTAGAGATATAGAGTGAATAAAAGAAATGAACCATAGAAATAAAAAGGGAGATAAAAGATGGAAATAAAACAATCAGAATCTTTATTTAAACGTGCTATGACTTTTATTCCCGGTGGTGTCAATAGTCCCGTTAGAGCATTTTTCAGTGTTGGTGGTACACCACGTTTTATAGAACGAGCAGACGGGGCATATTTATATGATCAGGATGGAAATAAATATATTGATTATATTAGTTCTTGGGGTCCTATGATTTTAGGTCAAAATCATCCTGTGATAAAAGAAGCTGTAATAAAAGCAGCAGAATCTGGATTAAGTTTTGGAACGGCAACAAAAAGAGAAGTAGAAATAGCAGAGCTTATTTGTACTTCTATTCCACATGTAGAAATGATTCGGATGGTAAATTCTGGTACAGAGGCAGTTATGAGTGCAATTCGTGCAGCAAGAGGATTTACTGGCAGAGATAAAGTGATTAAGTTTGAAGGCTGTTATCATGGACATACCGATGCTATGTTAGTAAAAGCAGGGTCTGGCATGATGACTTCTGGGATACCAGACAGTCGTGGTGTGCCAATGGCATGTGCAAAAGATACTTTAACAGCGATTTATAATGATATCGATAGTGTAGAAAAATTATTTGCAGAAAATCCCGGAAAAATTGCTTGTTTAATAATAGAACCAGTGGCCGCAAATATGGGACTTGTATTACCAGAACAGGGATTTTTAGAGAAAATAAGGGAAATTTGTACAAAAGAGGGAGCTATTTTAATTTTTGATGAAGTGATTACAGGTTTTCGTCTAGCATGGGGAGGTGCAGCACAGTATTTTCATATTGTTCCAGATTTAGTGACATATGGAAAGATTATAGGAGGCGGAATGCCTGTAGGTGCTTATGGAGGACGAAAGGATATTATGACTTGTATTGCTCCGATTGGTTCTGTCTATCAGGCAGGAACATTAAGTGGAAATCCGATTGCGATGGCAGCAGGACTTGCACAGCTTTCGATTTTAAAAGAGCATCCAGAAATTTATCAACAACTTGATTTGATTGGTACAAGATTTGCAGATGGAATGAGAAAAATAAAAGAAGAAAGAAAAGCACCAATTATAGTAAATCAGATTGGATCTCTTGCAGGTGTATTTTTTACAAAAGAACCAGTAATAGATTATGTATCAGCAAAAAAATCAGATGCAAAGGAATTTGCCAAATATTATCATTATATGTTAGATAGGGGCTGTTATTTTGCACCATCTCAATTTGAGGCTATCTTTTTTTCAGCAGCACATAAACAGCAGGATATAGAGGATACTTTAAGGAAAGCAGCAGATTTTTTTGAATAAAATCAACGAAAGAAAGGAATCATATCAGTGACAGGAAAAACACATATGGTATCTGGAATTGCTGCAAGTTTTGCAGTTGTTCTTCCAAAGACACCAAAAGAAATGCTTCTTTGTATTGGTGCGGCTGCCATTGGTGCTGTGATTAGTGATATTGATGTCAGCACTTCAGAAGCAAGAAGAAATTTTAATAAATTGCTTAAAGTAGTTGCACTTATTTTATTAATTACGGGATTTTTAGAATATCATTTTCAACTTGGTATATTAAATATGGCAAGGCATCATGGATATTTATTAACAACTGCGGGATTTTTCTTATTCTTTTTTGTTTGTATTTATGGTAAGGAGCAACCACATCGAAGTTTTATGCATTCTATTTTAGGGCTTTTCTTACTTACCTTTAGTGTTTATATGATGTTTCCTCCAGCATCCTTTCCATTTGCAGTTGCTATGATAAGCCATGTAGTATTGGATTTACTAAATAAACGAAAAGTAAAATTATTTTATCCTTTCCGTAAAGGGGTTGCATTTTCTATATGCAGATCGGATGGAATTGTAAATACTGTTTTATTTTATTTATCATGTTTCATTAGTTTGGGAATAGGGGCGTTTTTATTATTTCATTATTTTACAATATCAATATAAATTCTTTTGCTTTCTTTTTAAAAGAGAAAAAAAGAATTGTGGGAAAATGTAAATGAGATTTTTTCTAAAAACTGGAAATTGCTATTGTTTTTTTGAGAATAGTTCGTTATGATATAATTATATCAGATATATGAAAGAACAAATAGGATTGCGTATATAATAGCATGCATTTTTACTTATTTCTTCATTTATTTAAGAAATAGACAAGCATAAATGTAAGGAAACGATAAGTAAAGGATAGTTTGTTTTTTCAAAACTGATAGAAAGTAGTAAGGACTGTTATTATTTTAGAAACAGTTTCTTTATCTAAATAATAAAAAAATAATAATGTATAGGAGATGAAAGGGATGTTTGGTTTTGGTCAGTTAATTAACATACTGAAAAAGAATCCAAAGAAAATTGTATTTACAGAAGGGAAAGATCCACGTATTTTAGAGGCTGCTTCTCGTCTTTTGGCAAGTTATTTTTTACATCCAATTTTAGTTGGAAGTGAAGAAGAAATTCAGGAAGCCGCAGAGGAAAGTGGTTTTAATATCCGAGGTGCAGAGATTATTAATCCTGCTTCTTATAACAAAATGGAAGAAATGATTGCAGAGCTTGTAGAGATGCGGAAAAATAAGGGAATGACAAGAGAAAAGGCAGAGAAGCTATTATTGCAAGCAAATTATTTTGGTACAATGCTAGTGCATATGGGGGAGGCAGATGCTTTGCTTGGTGGAGC
Organism: uncultured Lachnospiraceae bacterium; assembly: GCA_910576895.1. GTDB lineage: Bacteria > Bacillota > Clostridia > Lachnospirales > Lachnospiraceae > MGBC100174. The sequence continues at coordinate 5,109 of CAJTJZ010000019.1, forward strand.
TACATATTCTACAGCAGATACTGTTCGTCCAGCACTTCAGCTAATTAAGACAAAACCGGGGAATAAAATTGTATCCTCTTGTTTTATTTTAGTACGTCCTGCCGCTACAGGTGAAAATGAAGTTATGGCTATGGGTGATTGTGCAATTAATATTCATCCATCAGAAGATGAACTAGTAGAGATTGCACTGGAAACGGCAAAATGTGCAAAGCTTTTTGGTGTAGAGCCACAGGTGGCATTTTTAAGTTATTCTACTTATGGTTCTGGTACAGGGGAAGATGTGGATAAAATGAGAAATGCAGCACAGAAAACAAAGGAACGTGATCCAGAGCTTCCTGTTGCTGGAGAACTTCAATTTGATGCTGCTGTTTCTCCAAGAGTTGCTCGTACAAAATGTCCAGATGCACCAGTAGCAGGTTATGCAAATACATTTATTTTCCCAGATATTAATGCAGGCAATATTGGCTATAAAATTGCACAGCGTCTTGGTAATTTTGATGCATATGGACCAATTTTGCTTGGATTAAATGCTCCTGTCAATGATCTTTCTCGTGGATGTAATGCTTCTGAAGTTTATTCTATGGCGATTATTACAGCAGCACTTGCATAGAAAGAGAAAATAATGATAGTATCATGAATAAAATTCCATCATTTTTACAATAATGATAAATACCAAAAAGTTTAAGAAGGGTTGATATTATTATGATAAATATAAGAAAAATAGCAGTTATTGGCTGTGGCTTTGTAGGATCTTCTTCTGCATTTAGTTTGATGCAGAGTGGATTATTTTCCGAGATAGTATTAATTGATTCTGATACAGAACGAGCAGAAGGGGAAGCAATGGATATTAGTCATGGTACGTTATTTGCAAGACCAATGAAAATCTATGCAGGTACTTATGATGATATTGTAGATGCTGCCATTATTGTAGTTACAGCAGGAGCTGCTCAAAAGCCAGAAGAAACAAGACTTGATCTTGTAAATAAAAATACAGCAATTTTTAAATCTATTATTCCTGAAATTGCAAAACGTAATTGCGAGGGTATTTTGTTAATTGTATCAAATCCTGTAGATATTTTAACTTATGTTGCAGCAAAGCTTTCAGGATTTACAGAAAATCGTGTGATAGGTTCTGGAACAGTATTAGATACAGCAAGATTAAAATATGTGCTTGGAGAACATTTGTCTGTGGATAACCGCAGCATTCATGCATTTATTATTGGAGAGCATGGAGATAGTGAAATCGCAGCATGGAGCAGTGCCAATGTTTCAGGAATTCCAGTCAATGATTTTTGTGAAATGAGAGGGCATTTTGAACATGATAAGGCAACAGAAAAAATTGCAGAGCTTGTAAAAAATAGTGCTTATCGTATTATTGATAAGAAACGAGCTACTTATTATGGTATTGCAATGTCAGTAAAACGTATTTGTGAAGCAATTGTTAGAGATGAAAAGTCGATTTTGCCTGTATCCTCTATGATGTATGGACAATATGGTATTGATGATGTTGTTTTAAGTATGCCGGCTGTTGTTGGAAAAAATGGAGTAGAAACAAAAGTACCAATTTCATTAAATAAAGAAGAACTGGAAAAATTGCAAGAATCCGCAAAGAAATTGAAGGAAATATTAAAACAGGTAATTTAGAATGGATATAATATAACAAGAACTGCCAAGAAAGAAGGCAGTTCTTGTTATATCATGTATGTACTGTTATGATATTTTTTTTTGAAAGATATCGATTGTTTTTTTTAATCCGTCCACTTCTTTTTTTAATATATGATATTCTGTGATTGTGATGGTATTGTCATAGAAAGCGTCTAGTTTTTTTTCTAGTACATTTTCAATATATATTTTGATATTTCGTATTTCTTGGTCAAATGTTTTCTCCATAGCATCTATTCTTGTTTCTAGTTTATCAAATCTTTCGTTTATTTGCTTGTTATTTGCATTGATTAGACTTGTTAATGCTTCCAGTAAGAGATTATCTCGATCTTCCATAGGCAGCCTCCCTGTTTCTGAGTTTATTTGATTTCTATTGATACTGTGCCAAAACATTGATCTTCAAATATTTTTATTATATCATAGGAAAACGATGGTGTCTAGGCAATTTTATTAGGAAATTGTTTTATCCTTAAATCTTAAATATTATTTATTATAAAGCTTGACAAACGGTAGTTATAGAGCGTATTATTTACTTAAATGAACTTAAATGATGTTAAAATAGAGAGGTGAATTTTTTATGTTAGAAAGAAAACAAATGGTAAAAATGTCAGATATTGCAGAAGAAGCAGGAGTAAGTATTGTAACAGTTTCCAATGCTTTATCAGGAAAAAAGGGAGTTTCTGATGAAATGCGTGCAGAGATACAAAAAATAGCAGAAAAGCTTGGATATGAGCCGCATTTAAAGGGAAAAAAACAAAATCAAATACAAAAAATACATTATATTGGTGTTTTAATTTCAGAACGCTATGTTGTACAAGCAAATTCTTTTTATATGGAAATATATCGAAAAATTGTAGCAGCCGGACAGGAAAAACAACTGTTTTGCTGTCTTGAAATTTTAAAGACAAGTGCAGAACTTGAAATGCAGATGCCAGATTTACTTGGAAATACGATGTTAGAAGGGATTATTGTTATTGGAGGAATCAAGCCACCTTATATAAAGAAACTAAAGAAAAGTGCTAAAATTCCTTTTGTATGTGTTGATTTTCTGGAAAATATACCAGATGTTGACTTTATTATATCTGATGGATATCAAGGAACTTTTTTATTAACAGAACAATTAATTAGTATGGGACATAAAGATATTGCTTTTGTAGGGACGATTCGTGCAACAACAAGCATTAATGATCGCTATATGGGATTTCAAAAGGCAATGCTTCAGGCAGGAATTTCTGTAAGAAAGGAATGGGTAATTCCCGATAGAAAAATGTATGATCTTAATGTAGAAGTTGAGATTCCATTTCAGCTTTGGAAGGATTCCGATTGTGATATGCCAACAGCTTATGTATGTAATTGTGATTTAACTGCTGCCATGTTGATAGAAAAATTAGAAGAACGAGGGTTTTCCGTTCCAGAAGATGTTTCTGTGACAGGATTTGATCATTATCTTCTTCCAGAAATGAAAGGAAAAAAGCTGACAACCTATAGTGTAAATATTGAAAAAATGGCAGAAGAATCTGTAAAAAAGATATGCAAAGCAATTGAAAATTCAGAGGAGAAGAAAGGATTGAAAATTTTAAGTGGTGAATTAATCGAAGGAGAAACAATTCGGGCAATAAAACCATATTAAGAATTGTTAAATATTATTTTATTGATAGTTTTTTGTGGAGGGAAAAAAATGGAGCGTTGCAAAGGAATAAAAAAGCTAACAGAAAATCGTTTTTTAAATTTATATGAAATTGACGCAAGAACAAATTCAGAAAAACCATTTTCTTATTATTTTGCATCTAGAAATAGTGAGGATAATCTAAAATTAAAAACAAAGCAAAATCATCCAGAGGGAATTGTTATTTATGCACTATTAAAAGAAGAGCCAGAAAAAATTGTATTAATTCGGCAGTATCGTTATCCATTAGATACTTATTTATATGAACTTCCTGCAGGACTTGTTGATGCAGGAGAGACACCAGAACAGGCAGCGATTCGAGAAATGAAAGAGGAAACAGGACTTTCTTTAGAAGTTTATCAAGGTGGTGCAGATTTTTTGCGAAAACCATTTTTTATAGGACCGGGATTTACCGATGAAAGCAGTACCTCTGTCTTTGGGTTTGTGCAAGGAAATGTTTCCAAAAGTTTTTGTGAGGATACAGAAAGTATTGAAGTAATTTTTGCTGATAAAACAATGGTACGTGAGATTTTACAAAAGGAAAGGGTATCTTTGCGTGCAATGTTATTATTAATGAATTTTCTTCAAAGAAAAGAAGGGCAAAAGCCATTTGAATTTCTGGAAGTCTAAAATAAAAGAGAGATGAAAAAAATAAAAACAAGGTTATTTTTAAGTTTGTTGTATCTACTCAAAAAGCTGGAACTGTAAATCCAAAAGTTAGGAATAAAGAAATAAAAGGTTTTATTGATTATTCTTTTTATGATATGCTCCATGAAGGATAGTAACATTAAATATTTAAAAATAGTAAGTTTCCTATTAGTCGTTTATCTAAGTATATTTATTTTCTTTTGTATGCAAACTAATAAAATAATATTACTATTTATTTAAGTACGATTCAACTATTTTTATATTTAAGTTGACATTTAATTTGAAATCAATTAAAATTAAGTAGACAAGAGAAAGAAGATAATAAAAGCAGAGAGGAGTTTATCAATATGGCGATTCAATATAATAAGGAACAAAATGTTTTTCGTTTGGATACAAAAGGTACTACGTATATGATTGGAGTTACAAAAGAGGGTTATATAGGGCATATTTATTATGGAAAGAGATTGCAGAAAGCATACGGAAATTATTTATTAAGGACAGAAGAACCACCATTTACTCCAGCAGTAAGAAAACGGGAGAAGTCAGCTTTTTTAGACTGCTTTCCAACGGAGTATCCAACGGGAGGAATTGGTGATTATAGAGAAAGTTGTTTGGATGTAAGAGATGAATCAGGAAGTATTGGCTGTGAGCTTTTCTTTCAGGATTATAAGATTCAAAAGGGAAAACCGAGGCTTGTTGGACTTCCGGCATCCTTTGGAACAGAAGAAGAAGTAGAAACATTAGAGATTTTATGTAAAGATGCTGTTTTGGATCTTCAAGTAACAATTTCCTATTCTGTTTTTGAAGCAAATGATATTATCACTAGAAATATTAAGATAGAAAATACAGGAAAACAAAAGCTTCGTTTGGAAAAAGTATATAGTGCTTGTATTGATATGGATAATCGTAATTTTGAAATGATGACATTAACAGGAAGCTGGGCAAGAGAGCGTCATATACAAAGAGGAAGCTTGCATTATGGAAAGCAGCTTGTTTCTTCTATAAAAGGGGCTTCCAGTCATCAAGAACATCCATTTCTTGCATTAGTAACAGGAAATACAACGCAGGAAACAGGGGAAGTTTTCGCTATGCATTTTGTTTATTCTGGAAATTTTATTGCACAAGCAGAATTATCTCAGTTTGATCAAGTGCGTATGGTCATGGGAATCCATGAAAGAGATTTTTGTTGGAATTTAGGGCAAGGGGAAATATTTCAAGCACCAGAAGTTGTTATGACATATTCTATGCAGGGGCTTGGAACAATGACAAGGAATTTCCATGATTTTTATCGAAATCATTTAATTCGCAGTCAGTATAAGTATAAAAAGCGTCCTGTTTTAATTAATAATTGGGAAGCAACTTATTTTGATTTTAATTCAGAAAAGCTATTAGATATTGCCAGAGAAGCAAAAAAAGATGGAATTGAAATGCTTGTTATGGATGATGGTTGGTTTGGAAAAAGAAACTGGGATGATAGCTCTCTTGGGGATTGGACAGTTAATGAAGAAAAGATTACTTCGGGACTTCCTGATTTAGTAGAGAAGGTAAAGGAAATTGGACTGGATTTTGGAATTTGGTTTGAACCAGAGATGATTTCTCCAGATTCTAATTTATACAGAAGTCATAAGGATTGGGCAATTCAAATTCCGGGAAGAGAAGCAACACAAAGCAGAGAGCAATATGTTCTTGATCTTTCCAGACCGGAAGTACGAGAATATGCTTATCAATGTATCGCATCTATTTTGCATTCAGCTCCCATTTCTTATGTAAAATGGGATATGAACCGACAGCTTTCCGATGTTGGCAGTACCTATTTAGATAAGGAAAGTCAGGGAGAATTAATGCATCGTTATATGCTTGGAGTTTATGAAATGCAGGAGCGTTTAATAACAGAATTTCCAGATTTATTGTTGGAAAATTGTGCTGGAGGCGGTGCTAGATTTGATCCGGGTATGCTTTATTATAGTCCGCAAATTTGGTGTTCCGATAATACAGATGCTATTGAACGATTAAGGATACAAGAGGGAACAGCCATGCTTTATCCCCTGTCTACCATGGGAGCACATATTAGTGATTGTCCAAACCATATTGTAGGAAGAACAACAGAGTTTGCTACAAGAGGTCATGTAGCACTTGCAGGAACGTTTGGCTATGAATTAGATATTACAAAGATTTCAGCACAAGATAGAGAACAGATTAAGGGACAAGTAGAGTTATGTCATAAATATCAAGAATTAATACAAAAAGGAGATTATTACCGTATCGCTTCTTGGGATTCTTATAAGCCTTTTGATGCTTGGGAGGTAGCAGCAAAAGATGGATCGGAAGTATTGCTTACTTATGTTCAGGTATTAGCAGTACCAAATGCACACAGTACTGTACTTCGCCTGCATGGACTAGATGCCCTAGCAGAGTATTCTTTAGAGGGTACAGAAATATCGTATTTAGGAGAGGAATTAATGAATTGTGGCTTTTTAATTCCTGCACAACCCGGAGATTTTAAAAGTAGTTTATATCATTTTATTAGAAAATAAAAAATAGGATCATAAAAAAAGACATCAGAAATTATCTATAGTATAGTTTTTGATGTCTTTTTTTATTAGAAGATCTTTAAAATTTTTTAAAATTCATTTCCTGAAAATTTTGGGATTCCATCAAAACCGACTTGTAAATCTTCGTCTGTAGGGATATAATCACTCATTTCACCATTATGGAATTTCTCATAAGCAACCATATCAAAATATCCAGTTCCTGTTAAACCAAATAAAATGGTCTTTTCTTCTCCTGTTTCTTTACATTTCATAGCTTCATCAATGGCAACACGAATAGCATGACTGCTTTCAGGAGCAGGCAGGATTCCTTCTATACGAGCAAATTGTTCTGCAGCTTCAAATACAGAAGTCTGTTCTACAGCAGTAGCTTCCATAAATCCATCATGATATAACTGGGATAAAATAGAACTCATACCATGAAAACGAAGTCCGCCTGCATGGTTAGCAGAAGGAATAAAGCCGCTGCCAAGAGTATACATTTTTGCAAGAGGACAAATCATTCCAGTATCACAGAAATCATAAGCAAATTTTCCTCTTGTAAAGCTTGGACAAGAGGCTGGTTCTACTGCAATAAAACGGTAATCAGCTTCCCCACGCAATTTTTCTCCCATAAATGGGCTAATCAACCCGCCAAGATTCGATCCGCCGCCAGCACAGCCAATAATAATATCTGGTTTAATACCATATTTATCCATAGCAATTTTAGATTCCAAGCCAATAATGGATTGATGCAAAAGCACTTGATTTAGTACGCTTCCAAGTACATAGCGGTATCCCTCATTACTTGTAGCAACTTCAACTGCTTCAGAAATGGCACAGCCAAGGCTTCCTGTTGTTCCCGGATGTTGTTCCAGAATCTTTTGACCTACTTTTGTAGTATTGGAAGGAGATGGTGTTACCGATGCACCATAGGTTCGCATAACTTCTCGGCGGAAAGGCTTTTGTTCATAAGAAACTTTTACCATATATACTTTGCAGTCAAGTTCTAAATAAGCACAAGCCATAGAAAGAGCCGTTCCCCATTGTCCAGCTCCTGTTTCTGTTGTAACGCCTTTTAAGCCCTGATGTTTTGCATAATAAGCTTGTGCAATCGCAGAATTTAATTTATGACTTCCACTTGTATTATTTCCCTCAAATTTATAATAAATTTTTGCTGGAGTCTGTAATTTTTGTTCCAAACAGTAAGCACGAACAAGCGGTGAGGGACGATACATTTTATAAAAATTGCGGATATCCTCTGGAATTGGAATATAAGCAGTGGTATCATCAAGTTCCTGTTGAATTAATTCATCACAAAAAACAGGACGCAGTTCTTCTGCTGTCATTGGTTTTAGAGTCGCAGGATTTAATAATGGTGCAGGTTTCTGTTTCATATCAGCACGTACATTATACCATTCTTTTGGCATTTCCTGTTCGTCTAAATAAATTTTATAAGGAATTTCTTGATTTTTCATGTTTTCTTCCACGCTCCCTTTTAGAAAAATATGGTATAAAACCATAAATATTTATAGCATAGATTGTTTTTGATTGCAATCATTTTTTTGATAAAATTTTATAAAAAGGAAGGCAACTCTCTATTTTTTTGTTTTTTTGAAATTTATTTTATTAATAAATAGAAATATATAAAAAGTTTATAATAATTAATTTAATATATATCAAAAATAAGATTAAATAAAATTTTATTAATATACTATAATTAATTCAATAAAGAAAAAATATTTGTATAACCTGCATAAAAATAAAGAGAAATATTCGTGAAAAATGGAGAAAAAATAATAAATAATAAAATAAGCATTGAAAAATTAAGAAAATATGATAGAATTAAATCAACTTAAATACAGAGTGAGTTTGGTAAAAATTACTTAAGTATTTTTGCAATATATTATATATAATTAATTTACTGTTTAATTTTAACAGGAATTATTATCTAAGTTAAAGAATAGAAAAAAGTGATTTTCTGTGAATATTGCTAAAGTTTATTAATTAATTTTTATCAAATTTAAACTGTGATATAGGTAATGAAAAAATATACGATAAGGGAGGATTTATTATGAGGTTTTACAAAAAAGTGTTAGGGGCTAGTCTTGCATTTACTATGGCAGTGTCTATGATGGCATGTGGCAACAATGATAATACAGATACTCCAACACAAAGTAATCAAAAAGAAGTACCTACCATTGATAAAATCAATGTAGGAGAAGATTATCAAGACATTAATGCAGAAATTAAGGTTTTGACAAACAGAACAGATATTGTGGATACGGTATACAAAGGGTATGCAGAGGAATTTATGAAAGTGTATCCAAATATTAAAGTTACTTATGAAGGAGTAACCGATTATGAAGAATCTTTAAGACTGCGTTTAACAACAGGAGATTGGGGCGATTTATGTTTTATTCCAACTTCTGTAAGCAAGAATGAGCTATCCGATTATTTTACACCAATGGGAAGTTATAGTACTTTAGATCCTATCTACAATTTCTGTACAGAAAAAACATATGAAGGTACTGTTTATGGAATTGCTAATGGTGGAACGGCAAGCGGCGTATGTTATAACAAAAAGGTATGGAAAGATGCAGGCATTGATACACTTCCAACAACACCAGATGAATTTTTAGAGGATTTACAAAAGATTAAAGATGCAACTAAGGGAAAATCTGTACCATTATATACAAATTTTGCCGATGGCTGGCCAATGGGTGCATGGGATGCTTATATTGGTATTGCAGCAACAGGAGATGCAGATTTTATGAATAATACCATTGTTCATATGAAAGATCCATTTGCAAAAAGAGAAGATATGTCAGGTCCATATGCTGTTTATTATGTTCTTTATGAAGCCGTATCTCGTGGCTTAGTAGAAGAAGATCCTGCAAGTACTGATTGGGAAAGTTCAAAACGCTTAATTAATAATGGTGAAATTGCTACTATGGTACTTGGATCTTGGGCAGTAGAGCAGTTTAAAGAAGCAGGCGATCATCCAGATGATATTGGATATATGCCGTTCCCAGTTACAGTTGATGGAAAACGCTATGCAGGTTCTGGCGGAAATTATGCATTTGGTATTAATAAAAAAGCTTCTGCTGATAATCAGATTGCAGCAATGGTATATACAAAATGGTTAATTGAAGAATCTACAATTTATCAAGATGAAGGAAGTATTCCAGCACTAAAAAGCGGTGAACTTCCAGATGCATTAGCTGATTTTGAAGGAGTAGAACTTCTTTCTGATAATCCAGCAGCAGAAGGAGAAGAAACCTTATTTAATGATGTTAATAATGAAAGTGAAGTTGGTATTAATAATGATGATTATCCTGATTGTGCCATTCTGGAAGCTGCACTTTATAAACAAAAGACATTAGATGAAGTAATGGAAGAATGGAATAAAAAATGGTCTAGTGCACAGGAAAGTCTTGGAGTAGAAGTAAATAAATAGAAAAAATAATAGACTTAACGTTTTACAGGAAGGAGGAAGTTATGGCAAATCAAACAGTAACGAAAACAGGGAAAAAATCATTTAAAGAATGGTTTTATGCAAGAAAAGTACAAAGATGGCTGGTAATTGGTACTTTTATGTTTGTTCCGCTGCTTTTGCTTTTAGTATTTACTTATGTTCCATTTATAAAAATGGTTCAATTTAGTTTTTATAATATGAAATATACAGGAACAAGAACGTTTGTAGGGATTAAAAATTATTTAGAAGTATTTTCCAGAAGTGAATGTTTTAAGTCATTGTTTGTTAGTGTCTACTATATGTTAGGAGCTGTATTGCAGCTTGCTCTTGCATTATTTTTTGCAACACTTATGGTATTTAAGACAAAAGGGGAAGGATTTTTTAAAGGGGCGATGTTTTTCCCATATTTAATTTGTGGTATTGCGGTTGGCTTTATTTTTAAATTCTTTTATGCAAGAGGTTTTGTATTAGATACTTTATTATCAACACTTGGAATTGCACCAGAAAATATTCCTTATTGGCTGCAAGATCAAAAAATTAATAATATCTCTTTAGCAGCGACTTCTGTTTGGAGATATATGGGACAGAATATGATTCTGTTTTTAGGTGCGATGATGTCGGTAGATTCTGAACTTTATGAGGCAGCTTCTCTTGACGGAGCAAATAAATGGCATCAGTTCCTCTATATTATTTTACCAAGTATTAAGT
>CAJTJZ010000019.1:15808-60820 GCA_910576895.1 uncultured Lachnospiraceae bacterium
CATTGTTGTATTGAATTTAATTCTTTCGATTAGTGGTTCTTTAAGTGCATTTGAGCCACCATATGTTATTACAAATGGTACAATGGGAACAGGTACATATTTTGTTATTATGAATCGTATTGCACATGAAAATCAAAAAGTTGGTCTTGCCTGTGCTATGGCGATTGTACTTCTTATCATTATTATTATTTGTACGGTAGCACAAAAATTATTCTTTAAATATGCATTTGATGATGGAACTTCGGATGAATCAAAGGCAGCCGTAAGAAAACGGAAAAAAGCAGAAAAATTAGCTGCGAATGCAAGAAAGGGGGCAAACTGATTATGAAAGAGAAAAGAACAGTAGCTTCTTATATTGCTTTGATTTTAAAATATGTTATGTTGATTTTTGCAGCATTTATTGCACTTGTTCCTGTTTGTGTCTGCATTTTAACAGCATTTAAAACAACAGATGAATACAATAGCACTTCTGTATTAGCATTGCCAAAATCATTTTTTTACTTTGAAAATTTTAAAGTAGCATTTCAACAGGCAAATATGCTTCGAGGCTTTTTAAATACAGGACTTGTTTTAATTGTAGTATTAACCGTTTCCGTCTTTGTTGGTTCTATGTTAGCTTATGTCCTAAACCGCTTTAAATTTGTGGGAAATGCAATTATTCAAAATTTATTTATGTTTGCATCCTTAATTCCGGGTATTGCAACACAAGTAACGGTTTATCAGATTATGCATAGTCTGGGACTGATTAATCATCTCTATGGATATATGATTGTATTGATGGGAACAGATATTATTTCCATTTATATTTTCCTTCAATTTTTTGAAAATCTGCCAGTATCCTTAGATGAATCGGCAGTTATGGACGGTTGTACTTACTTTGGTGTATTTTTCCGAATTTTATTCCCTCTTTTAAAACCAGCAATTGTAACTTCACTCGTATTAAAAGGAGTTGGTGTTTACAATGAATACTATATGTCAAATCTATATTTGCAAGCACCAGAATTAAAAACAATTTCTACTGCTTTATATAAATTTACAGGACCTTATGGAAATCAATATAATTATATTTGTGCTGGTGTTATTATTACGATTATTCCAATTTTAATTCTATTTTTGATTTTCCAGAAGCAAGTGTATGGTGGTATGGCAGCAGGTGCAGTTAAGGGATAAGAAATAAGTGTAGGTTCTTTAAAAGAAAGTTTTGAAAAAAAAGTTTTAAAAGAAGGGGGATCAGATTTTTATGCATATCATAAGGAATATTAAAAAAAATACAAGTCATATGAATAGGGAACAGACCATGGAATATATTTTTACTTATTATTGGTATCATATCTTGTTAACAGTTCTTGCTATATTTCTTATGATATTGCTGATCCGCCATTTGTTTTTTCAAGAACCAAAAAAGGAATTTCAATGTGTTCTTGTAAATCAAGAGGTAAATTATAAACGAGATCAAGAGCTTTTAGAAAATTTTTCAAAGACATCTGGTATTTCTGGAGATAGGCTTCTTTTTGATTCTGACTATTTATTTTCTTATCCGGGAGAGGTGCTGGAAGAAACAAAGGAAAGTTCCTATGAAAAATTTTTCTTTCATTGGGCAACGGGAGAATTAGATGCTGTGATTCTTCCAAAGAGCCTTTATGATTATTGTATTGAACTGGAAAATGAATTTGTAGATTTAGAACAGATACTAACAGAAGAACAAAAAAGACAATTAAAGGATCAGATGTACTTTCGGGATGGAACTTGTGATGCTCTTTATGTAAAAGGAACTGCTTTAGAAAATTATATAGAAGATTCTAAGGAAAATCCAGTCCTTCTTGTTTTTGTAAAAGAAGGAGGACATATGGAAGCAAATCAGAAATTTCTTTCATTTCTTACAATGTTACAGGAGGGAATATTATGAAGAAAATGAGTATAGACAATCCATTTTTTCAAGTGATGGGAAGGCTTGGAGATATTATAATAGTAAATGCTTTGTTTATTCTTTGTTCTCTCCCAATTTTAACAATAGGAGCAGGGCTTTCAGCATTATATAAAACATGTTTTCAGCTTATGGATGAAACGCAGCAAGGACTTTTAAAGACTTTTTTTATAAATTTTAAAAGCTGTTTAAAACGCAGTACCATAGCATGGCTTCCCATGTTATTTGTAGGGCTTTTATTGTTTTTTGATATGATATTTCTTGGAACAACAAAAATGATAGGGGTATGGAAGCTTGTTGGTATTGTTGTTGGCTGTCTTTTGCTTTTGTGGGAGTTTTTATCTGCTTGGTTATATGCTGTTCTTGCAATGGAGGATTTAGGAATGAAAGCGGGAATTTCAAAAGCAATGGAACTTTCTATTCGTTATCTTCCAGCTACGATTCTTATGGTACTGTTAAATAATATTTTATTGTTTTGTGCATTGTTTGGTATGTATTACGTAAGTCTTGCAATTCCAATTTATTTATTTGCAGGCTTTGGATTGATAGGATATATCAATAGTTATTTTTTAAAGAAAGGAATCAAAAAAGTATGAGCGAAGTAAAGATTATTGGGGAGATTGTAGAAAATATGCCATGGCAGGAAAAAGATAATTCTGTTTCTTGGCAGCCAGTTTGGAGATATCAGGAAAATCCAATTATTGGAAGAAATCCTGTAAAAAATGTAGCAAGAATTTTTAATAGTGCTGTGATACCATATGAAGGAGCATTTATTGGCGTGTTTCGTGGAGAACAAGTCAATGGGATTCCTTATATTTATCTAGGAAGAAGTGAGGATGGGATTCATTGGAATTTTGAAGAGGAAAAAATACAATTTAAAGATGAAAATGGAAAAGAGTTTATGCCAGTATATGCCTATGATCCAAGATTAGTAAAGATTGAAGATATCTATTATATTATGTGGTGTCAAGATTTTTATGGGGCTTCGATTGGTATGGCAAAGACAGAAGATTTTAAGACATTTACAAGACTTGAAAATCCATTTCTTCCATTTAATCGAAATGCCGTTTTATTCCCAAGAAAAATTCATGGAAACTTTATGCTTTTATCAAGACCAAGTGATAGTGGTCATACTCCATTTGGTGATATTTTCCTTTCAGAAAGCCCAGATATGGTTTATTGGGGAAAGCATCGACATGTTATGGGAAAAAGCAGTGAATGGTGGGAAGCCCTAAAGATTGGCGGCGGAGCTGCTCCAATTGAAACAACACAGGGATGGCTTTTATTCTATCATGGAGTAACAGGTACTTGTAATGGATATGTATATAGTATTGGTGGAGCAATTCTTGATATTGATAATCCATCCATTGTAAAATACCGCTGTGAAAATTTCCTTTTAACACCAGAAGAATGGTATGAGGAACGTGGATTTGTACCAAATGTTACTTTCCCATGTGCAACGATTCATGATGCCAAAACGGGAAGAATTGCTATTTATTATGGTGCAGCAGATAGTTATGTAGGACTTGCTTTTACAACGGTAGAGCTTGTTGTGGATTATATTAAAGAACATAGTGTTGTAAGAGAAAATGATACAGAACTTGGGATTCGTTAAAAAATTTGTTAGGTAATAAAATATAAAATATCTATAGTTTATTGCTTGTTATTGTGGGAGATAGAATGAAATGATGTTAAGGGAAGAAATAAAAGATCATCTGCAAAATGTATTAATTCCTTTTTGGAAGAATATGCGTGATAATGAAAATGGGGGCTATTATGGACTGCTTGATTTTGATTTGAAAGTAGATAAAAAAGCAGTCAAAGGCTGTATTTTAAATAGTAGAATTTTATGGTTTTTTTCTAATGCTTATCTTATGCTAGGGGAGGCATCACTTCTTTTGGAAGCAGATCATGCATATGAATTTTTGGAACAGTATTGTATGGATAAAACCTATGGAGGGGTTTACTGGTCTTTAAAGTATAATGGGGAAGTAGAAGATAGTATGAAACATACATATAATCAGGCATTTGCTATTTATGCCCTTTCTTCTTATTATGATGCATCAGGAAAGGAAACGGCACTTTGGCAGGCGGCAAAATTGTATGATTTAATAGAAAGTATTTGCTGTGATGGAAAAGGATATTTGGAAGCGTTTTCAGAGGATTTTAAGCTGGTAGGAAATGAAAAACTTTCAGAAAATGGTGTTATGGCAGAAAAGACAATGAATACACTGCTTCATGTTTTTGAAGCTTATACAGAGTTTTATCGTGTGCTTTTAAAGGAAGAAAAACAACAAAATCAGGAAGGAAATAGGGTGCTTTCTAGTAAGCAAAAGGAAGAATTAAAAAAATCAGTAGGAGAGAAGTTGCGTTGGATTTTAGATCTTTTTATAGAAAAAATTTATAATCCAAAAAAAGAACGACAAGAAGTATTTTTTGATTGTGATTGGCATTCCCTGATTGATTTGCATTCTTATGGACATGATATTGAAACAGCATGGCTAATTGATCGAGGTTGTGAAATTTTGGGAGATCCTATTTATACAGAAAAATGTTCAAAAATGACAACTGTATTAACAAAGAAAATATATGAAAGAGCTTATCAAAATCATTCCGTGTTAAATGAGTGTGAAAATGGGATTGATAATAAAAATCGTATTTGGTGGATTCAAGCAGAAGCAATGGTTGGATTTTTAAATGGATATGAAAAACAACCAGAGAAGATAGAATATTATCAGGCAGTAGAGGATATTTGGAATTATATTAAGGAATATCTTATGGATAAACGAAAGGGCTCAGAATGGTTTTGGGAAGTGGATGAAAAAAATATTCCATTTAATAAAAAGCCATTAGTAGAACCATGGAAATGTCCATATCATAATGGCAGAATGTGTTTTGAAATGATAAGGAGATTACGCAATGCTTCATGAAAGATATTATATAGAAAAGGAAAAGCTAGAAAAACTGATAGCTAGAAAAAATAGAAAAAGTGATTTTTATAATGGAATTTATGATCGTTATGTCGATCCTGTTTTAACAAGAAATCATATTCCGCCAGAGTGGAAGTATGATCTTGATAAGGAAAGCAATCCATATTTTATGGAACGGCTTGGTGTTAATGCTGTTTTAAACTCAGGTGCAATAGAACTTAATGGAAAATTTTATTTAGTGGCTAGAGTGGAAGGAAATGATAGAAAATCATTTTTTGCAGTTGCAGAGAGTGAAACAGGAATTGATGGATTTCGTTTTTGGGATTATCCGATTCTTTTTGAAGATACTTGCCCGGAAGAAACAAATGTATATGATATGCGTTTGACAAAACATGAAGATGGATATATTTATGGCGTATTCTGCTCAGAAAGTAAGGATATACAAAATCCTGATTTATCTGCGGCAACGGCAGCAGCAGGAATTGTTAGAACAAAGGATTTGAAAACTTGGGAAAGACTTCCAAATTTAAAAACATTGCGGTCACCACAACAGAGAAATGTTGTGCTTTATCCTTCTTTTATAAATGGAAAGTATGCTTTTTATACAAGACCAATGGATGATTTTATTGATACAGGAAGCGGCGGTGGTATTGGATTTGGAACTTGTGATGATATTACAAAGGCAGTCATTGATGAGGAGATAATTACAAGTAAAAGAAGATATCATACTATTACAGAGGCAAAAAATGGTGCTGGGGCTGTCCCTATTAAAACGGAAAAGGGATGGATTCATATTGCACATGGTGTTAGAAATACGGCGGCAGGACTTCGTTATGTAATTTATGCTTTTGCAGTCGATTTAGAAGAACCATGGAAAGTGATTGCAGAACCTTCGGGACTTTTGATTGCACCACTTGGAGAGGAACGGATTGGAGATGTTTCTAATGTGGTATTTACCAATGGGGCAATTGTAAGAGAAAATGGAGATGTTTATATTTATTATGCTTCTTCTGATACAAGGATGCATGTAGCAACAACAACAAGAGATAAATTGGTTGATTATGTGTTCCATACACCAAAAGATCCATTGCGATCAGTAAAATGTGTGGAACAAAGATGCGAGATGATTAAAAGGAATTTGGAGATTCTTGCTAAAATGCCGTAGGGTGGAGGAGCAAAAACTTGTTATAGCTGGATGATGGAGAAGGTTTGAAATTCTAAGCAGATTTTAATGCAAAATCAGGGGAATCGCTCTGATTTGCGGAGAAATCTTGATAGATTTCTCCGCTAGACATCGCTGAAAACTTGGCTTGGAAGCCAAGTTTTCTCTCCTGATTTCACATCAAACTCTGCAAGAATTTCTAAACATTCTCCATAATTATCCATCTATAAACAAGATTTTTGCTTTCAGCAATTTTTATTATGATCCTTGTAATGCTTGCTTTGCAAGGATTACCCTTGTAATGCTTTCAAAGCAAGTATTACTTTTGCAAGGATTACCCTTGTAATTCTTGTCTTTGTTGTGATTATATAGTTTTGGTATTTTGTAAGTGTTAAGATGGATTGTTGTTTTGTGTTAGGATTTGCAAAATATCAAAATAAGATTAGAGATATGTAAGAAGGGATTTTGTTATGCTAATTGAGAATGCTATTTGTATAGAAATGACAAAGAAAGAATTATTATATTCTGGGAGAATTGGATGGACGGAGCAAAAGGAACCATTGTTTGTTTTCCCAGCAAGTCTTGTAATGTTTCATTTTTATGGGACAGGATTTGGAATTTGCCTGACGAATTGGAGTCAATATTGGGATAGTTATCTTGGAGTTATCATAGATGGAGTACAAAAGAAGATTAAAATAAGTGATAGGGAAGGTTCGCAATATATTGAAATTGCTGATAAGCTTGATGAAAAAGAGCATGAGGTTGTAATTTTTAAACGCATGGATAATTGTCATCAATTTGTTATACATCATCTCCTTTTATCTAATTCTTCCAGAATAAGTCCTGCACCGATTTATTCTGGAAGAAAAATAGAGGTATATGGAGATTCCGTATCGGCTGGAGAGGTAGCAGAGGCTGTAGAATATACAGGAAAAGAAGATCCTAAGCATCAGGGAGAGTTTTCCAATAGTTATTATTCTTATGCTTGGATATTAGCAAGAAAGCTAAATGCAAGGCTTCACGATATTGCACAGGGTGGAATTGCCTTGATGGATAAAACAGGCTGGTTTTTAGAGCCAAATGCTATGGGAATGGAGTCTATTTGGGATAAAGTTTCTTATAATGCATTTTTTGGGAATATTACTTTTTGGGATTTTTCTAAATATCAGCCGCAAGTTGTGATTATTGCAATTGGACAAAATGATAGTCACCCTTTGGATTATATGGCAGAGAATATAGATAGTAAAAGAGCAAAGGAATGGAAATGCCATTATAGAGATTTTATAAAAAAGATACGAAGCGTATATAAAAAAGCATTGATTGTACTGCAAACAACATTATTGTATCATCATGAAAATTGGGATAGAGCAATTCATGAAGTTTGTGAGGAGTTACAGGATAAACGAGTTGTTCATTATATATATAAAAGAAATGGAAAGGGAACACCGGGACATTTAAGGATTGCAGAAGCAGAGGAAATGGCAGAAGAACTTGCAGCTTTTTTGGAATCTTTTGGGGATAGTCTTTGGGAGGGGGAGGTAAATGAGTAGAGAAGGATTTTCTTTATTGGAGTCTTTACAGTTTATAAAAGAATTTGAACAAAAGAAAGAAGATGCGATTGTAAATCGTGGGAATTTATATCGCTTAAAAACTTGTATAAGACGTGCTATGAAAGGGGAAACATTAAGAATTGGATTTTTTGGCGGTTCGATTACACAGGGAAGTCTTGCAAGTAACGAAAAGACTTGTTATGCATGGCTTGTTTATAAGTGGTGGGTAACTACTTTTCCACAGGCAAAGTTTGAATATATAAATGGGGGAATTGGAGGCACTTCTTCGCTTTATGGAGTTGCTCGTGTAGATAGAGATCTTTTAGCATATCAACCAGATTTTGTTATTGTGGATTTTAGTGTAAATGATGAGTCAACGAAGTTTTTTCAGGAAACATATGAGGGTTTAATTAGAAAGATTTTGAAGTTTTCAGAGAATGTATCTGTTTTGCTTTTACATAATGTCTTTTATGATAGTGGAAAAAATGCACAAGAACAACATTTGGAATTGGGAAAACGATATGGCCTGCCTTGTATTAGCATGAAAGAGAGTTTGTATTCTATGGTGTTACAGGATCTTTGTGACCGTAAAGATTTAACAGAGGATGATTTGCATCCAAATGATCAGGGACATAAACTTTTATCTCTTATTATTATTTCTTTTTTGGAAGAAGTTTATCAAGAGGTAAAAGAAGATAAAGAAATAGAAGGGAAACAGAAATTAGAAGAACAAAAACCACTGACAGGAAATGCTTATGAAAATGCAGTGTTGTTGCAAAATAAGGAGTTAGAATCAAGGCTAGAAGGATTTGAAAGGGATTTGCGAAAAAAAGAGCATAGACTGGATTTATTTAAAAATGGATTTATGGCATGGAAAACTGGAGATCGTATTTCTTTTTCTGTGGAGTGTTCTTGTCTTGCAATACAGTATTTAAAGTCAATAAGAAAACCTGTTCCAATGGCAGAACTTGTGATTGATGGGGATAAGGAACATCATGTTTTATTAGATGGAAATTTTGAGGAAGAATGGGGCGATTGTCTTTATCTTCAAAGTGTGCTTCATCATGCAGAAAGAAAGATACATACTGTGGAGATCACCATTTTAGATTCTAAAGTGAAATATATACAACCTTTTTATCTTGTAGCAATTATTTGTTCATAATGGGAGGAAGAACTATGGCAATATTAAAATTAAAGCCTGCGTGTAAAGATTATATTTGGGGTGGGCATAGGTTAGTAGAAGAATATCATAAAGAATATAAAGGAAATGTGCTTGCAGAGACATGGGAGCTTTCTTGTCATAAAGATGGACCAAGCGTTATTGCAAATGGAAAGGATGCGGGGAAAACATTAGCAGAGTATATTTCTTGCTATGGAAAAGAAATTTTAGGAGAAAATTGCCGCCGCTTTCAGGAGTTTCCTATTTTAATCAAATTTATTGATGCAAAGGACAATTTATCGATTCAAGTACATCCAAATAATGGATATGCCTTAAAGAATGAGGGACAGTATGGAAAGACAGAAATGTGGTATGTCATGGATTGTGCAGAAAATGCATTTTTATATTATGGGTTTTCAAAAGAGATTGATAAAGAGGAATTTGCAAAAAGAATCAAAGAGAATACGCTTTTGGAAGTGTTAAATGCTGTGCCAGTTCAAAAGGGAGATGTTTTATTTATTGAAGCAGGAACGATTCATGCTATTGGAAAGGATATTTTAATTGCAGAAATTCAGCAAAATTCTAATGTAACCTATCGTGTTTATGATTATGGGCGTGTTGGAAAGGATGGAAAGCAGAGGGATCTACATATTGAAAAAGCACTTGCTGTTACAAGTCGTGTGCCTTTAATGAAATCAAAGTCAGCAGTACCACATATTGCAAGTTGTGATTATTTTACTGTGGATAAGATTATGCTTGATGGCGGAAGAATGGGAAAACTTTGTGGAAAGATTGGACTGGATTCTTTTGAAAGTATTCTTATTTTAGAGGGCAGCGGTACAATAGAAAATGATGGAGAGACTGTAAAGTTTCAAAAAGGGGATAGCCTGTTTTTGCCAGCAGGAAGTGGTGACTATGAAATTTCAGGAAATTGTGAAGCATTAATTACTTCGATTCGGTCAAAACAAAATCCAATGCGGATTGGTATTGATATTGGTGGTACAAAAGTAAAGATTGGTATTGTAGATGAAAAACAAAAGATTGTTGCAAAAACAGAAATAGAGATGGAGAAAATTTCTGCAGTGGAAATGATAGATAAAATTGCCAATCGTGTACTGGAATTATTGGAAGAACAGGAAATTTCCATAGATACTTGTAATGGTGTTGGTATTGGTTGTGCTGGAATGATTGATTCTAAGGAAGGAATTGTTTTATATTCTAATAATCTTGAGTGGGAAAATATTGAAGTAGAAAAAGAAATAGAAAAAAAGCTTCCAATTCCTGTTTATCTTGCAAATGATGCTGATTGTGCAGCACTTGGAGAGGCAGTAGCAGGAGCTGCACGTCATTGTAAAAATTCAATTTCTTTAACGCTTGGAACAGGCGTTGGAGGTGGAATTATTTTAGATGGAAAGATTTTTCATGGAGGACTTTCTGGAGGAAGTGAATTGGGACATACTGTTTTAGTTGCAGATGGAGAGCCTTGTACTTGCGGCAGAAAGGGATGTTTAGAAGCATATGTTTCTGCAAATGCACTTGTGCGGCAGGCAATCAAAGCGGCAAAGGAAGATAAGGATTCTATGATAAATGATTTATGTAAGTATGAGTATGATTATATAGATAGTAAAATAGTATTTAAAGCGGCAAAACAGGGAGATAAGACAGCAATGCTTGTGGTAAATCAGTATATTCATTATTTAAGTGAAGGAATTTCTAATATGGTAAATACATTTCGACCAGAAGTAGTAACGTTAAATGGTGGTGTTTCAGGACAGGGAGAATATTTGACAGAGAAAGTACAAAAAGAAGTTGAGAAGCTTTGCTTTGGAGGAAAACATGCCAAAATACCAAGGATTTTGATTTCAGAACTTGGAAATGATGCAGGAATGATTGGAGCAGCAAATCTTGTGTGAATATCTTGTTTTATGATAAACCCTGTTATATACTTTTTGTCGTAAATAAGGGTTTTTAAGAAAGGAGAATTTTATGGAAAATTATATGGAAACATATGAGTTTTGGTGTACAGATGATTATTTTGATGAAGATACCAAAAAGGAATTAAGAGGTTTAAAGGAACAACCAAAGGAAATTGAGGATCGTTTTTATCGTGACCTAGAATTTGGAACAGGGGGACTTCGTGGTGTAATTGGAGCTGGAACAAATCGTATGAATATTTATACGGTTCGTAAGGCAACACAGGGACTTGCTAATTTTATTCTGAAAATGGATGGAGCAAACAAAGGTGTTGCAATCGCATTTGATTCTCGCCATATGTCAAAGGAATTTGCAGAGGAAGCAGCAAGATGTTTAGCAGCTAATAGAATTAAGGCATATATTTTTGATAGCCTGCGGCCAACACCTGTACTTTCTTTTACGGTAAGAGAACTTGGTTGTATTGCAGGGCTTGTAATTACAGCAAGCCATAATCCGCCAGAGTATAATGGATATAAGGTTTATTGGGAGGATGGTGCACAAATTACATTCCCAAAAGATAAGCAGATTATAGAAGAAGTAAAAGCAGTGACAGATTATGCACAGGTAAAAACAATGGAACAAAGGGAAGCAAAGGAACAAGGACTTTATTGTGTGATTGGAAAAGAAATTGATGATCGCTATATGGAGGAACTGAAAAAGCTTGTATTAAATCCGGAGATTATTAAACAAGAGTCAAAGGAATTAAAAATTGTTTATACGCCTTTGCATGGTACAGGAAATTTGCCAGTGCGTAGAGTGTTAAAGGAACTTGGCTTTGAACATGTTTATGTTGTGCCAGAACAAGAATTGCCAGATGGTTCATTTCCAACCGTTAGTTATCCAAATCCAGAAGATCCGGCTGCCTTTGCTCTTGCTTTAAAGCTTGCCAAGGAAGTAGATGCTGATATTGTTCTTGCAACCGATCCAGATGCTGATCGCTTGGGTGTTTATGCAAAGGATAGTAAAACAGGAGAATATATGGCATTTACAGGAAATATGTCTGGTATGCTTATTTGTGAATATGAGCTTTCCCAGAAAAAGGCTAAGGGATGTTTGCCAAAAAATGGAGCGATTGTTACTACGATTGTTTCAAGTAATATGGCACATGCAGTTGCAAAAAAATATGATGTAAAAGTAATGGAAACCTTGACAGGATTTAAGTATATTGGAGAACAAATACGATTATTTGAAGAAAATCAGAATTATGAATATTTATTTGGTTATGAAGAAAGTTATGGTTGTTTAGTAGGAACACATGCAAGAGATAAAGATGCCTGTGTTGCTGTTATGGCACTTTGTGAAGCAGCAGCGTATTATAAGTCAAAAGGTCTTACTTTATGGGATCAAATGATGGTATTGTTTGATATTTATGGATACTATAAAGAAGGGCTTCATACCATTACATTAAAAGGTAAAGAGGGTACAGAAAAAATTACTGCTATGATGGAAGGACTTCGTAAGAATCCGCCAAAAACAATTGCCGGATATGAAATGCTTTCTTTTCGTGATTATGAAAATAAGGAAATCCTTAATTGTAAGACAGGAGAGAAAAAAGCAACGACTTTATTAAAGTCAAATGTGCTGTATTTTGAATTGGAACAAGATGCTTGGTGTTGTGTGCGGCCATCAGGAACAGAACCAAAGATTAAATTTTATGTTGGTGTCAAAGGAAAGGATATGGAAGATGCAAATAAGAGATTGGAAGATTTAAAGATGGCTGTTTTGGAATTAGTAAAATAATGTATGCGACCGAAAATGGAAAATCTTTTCGTTCGTGAGTATAGATAAAAAAAGAAAAGACCGGATGGATTGTCATTTGTAGTTCACCGGTTTTTTTTATAACAATGATTAGGAAAATGGTGTTTTTTTATACTAGGGAGGTTGGCAATGATGAAAAAAGAGTATCAAAAAGAAAATAAAGAGGAAAAAAAGATTTCTTTCCTAAATAGCATGAAAGGAAAAATTCTTATTATGGGTTTTTTAGCATTGCTGGCAATTGCTATTATAGGTACAGTAAGTATTTTATCTGTAAATAAAAATAACGATAATAATCAGATTATGGCAGATATGAATGAGATTAATTTGCTTCAAAATGAAAATCAAACGGAGGATACTTCTTTTTTATATTATCTTGAAAATTCTTATTTGCAGAGTATTGTAGAAAATTTAAAACAGATGGAACAAAGAGCAGAAAATGCGATAGACTATGCAGGTTCTGATAATCAGAAGCGGATTGAGGAAATTTTAGAACAACTAAAAAAGGCAGAAGAAAATTATAAGGAAATTATAGCGTTAGTAGAAGAAAGAGGATTTACAGAGCTTGTAGGAAATTATCAAAAGTATTGTGCAGAAGATGAATTTTTATCTGCTAGTTTTAAACAAATTGCAGATGATAGTAATTGGGTGGATGGTCTTTGGGAAAAAATTGATCTTGCTCAAATGAAAAAAGTTAAGATTGATGGGAAACAATATGTGAAATATCAATATCAATATGATATGAAAAATTTTGGAAAACGCAATCGTGTTCTTTTTCGTATTGGAAATAATGGAATTTCTTATCAGGGAAATCTTTACATAAATAATGTAGTTTTTTCTGGAAATGGCAAAAATACTGTAGATATTGGAAAGTTGACTTTAGATGATTTGGCAGAATCTTATGGTGATGCGATTAAAGATATCAAACTGGAAACTTTTGATGATAAGGATAGTATTGAGGTTTTGGCAGAATATTCTGATAAAACAGATAATTGGACAGAAGTAACGATTCAGATGGAGGCATCTGATTATGAAATACAACAGTATTCTAAGATAAGCTATGATATTTATTTTGAAGCAACTTCTCATTTGCCGGAAATTAGTGTAGCTTGTGCTTTTACTGGAAAATATGATTTTACAAAGGCACTTCAAACAATCAATGATGATTTCATGGCTTATAGCAAATTAGTAATTGAGGGAAAAGATGCAACGCAAAAAGCAGAGGAAATAGAAGATTTACTGGCAGAAATAAAAGAAAATTTGCCAAAGTATATTATAAGTTCCGATATGCTTTTAAAAGTGCAGGAGAGTTTGCAAAAAAAGGAAACAGCTTTTCAAGAAATGGTAGTTTCTGATCAGCAGATTCTTAAACTAAAAACAGAAAATAATGCATGTGCTTCTCAATTAACGGAACTTACAAAAACGGTACGAAATGAAATTGAAGAATATATGCAGACAAGCCGCAATGCAATGCTTGTAATGATTTTTGTTATTTTATGCTTGTCGGTAATTGTAATGATAGGAAATACCATTTTAATTACAGGTAGCGTTAATCGCAATATTTCTAATTTTAAAAATACATTGCTGGCAATGACAAATGGAAATCTTACGGTGCGAGCAAAAGCTACGAAAAGAGATGAGTTTGGATTATTTGGCAGATACTTAAATCAATTTATAGAAAAGCTTTCAGAAAGTATGAATAGTACAAAAGGAATTTCAGAAAAACTTGGCACAATAGGGAATACATTTGATGAAATGGCAGATCAAACAAGTACAGCAGCAGAAGATGTTAATTTTTCTGTAGATGAGATTAGTTCAGGTGCTGTTTCCCAAGCAAGTGATGTAGAACAAGCATCAAATGAAATTTCTAATATGGGTAATATGATGGGAAATATTATGCAAAGTGTTTCGGAATTAAATGAAACTTCCATAGAAATGAATGCGATTAGTATGGAAGCGGAAGAAATTTTAAAAGAATTAAGTCAATCCAATGATATTATGACAAAAGAAATTTCACAAATTAGTAAACAAATAGGAAAAACTACAGAATCTGTGTTGAAAATTCAGGAAAGTATTGCTTTGATTGCAGAAATTGCCGATCAAACAAATCTTTTATCATTAAATGCCAGTATTGAAGCAGCTCGTGCAGGAGAAGCGGGAAAAGGATTTGCTGTAGTAGCAATGGAAATTCAAAAACTTGCGGATCAATCCAATAGTTCTGCTGGTATGATAGCATCGGTAATTACACAGCTTTCCAGTGAATTTAAAGTGACAGTACAAAATATGAGTGAAATTGATGCGATTATGGCAAAGCAGGAAGAAAAGTTATCTTCTACTAGAAATAAATTTAAAGCAGTTAATATGGGAATTGAGGCTTTCCGTAATAAAACAGAATTGATTCATCATTCTACCGATGCTTGTAATATGGCAAAGGATCATGTAGAGGAAATTATGGGGAATTTATCAGCGATTTCAGAAGAAAATGCAGCTAGTAGTCAACAGACAGCAAATGCTATGAATCACTTAAATGAAACAATGAAAAAGATGGCAGAAGAAGCAAGAAATTTAAAACAGGCTTCTGATATTTTAAATCATAATATGGAATTTTTTAATGTAAATTAAGTAGATAATAAAAATAAAATAAAATTAAATGATTGATTAAATTGATATTGACAAAATAATGAAATTAAGTATAATAAAGTTATATTAATTGTGCAATTTATATAGAGTACAAAAGAGATATATACCATTTATTGAGGAAATACAATAATGGGAAATGCAAAAATAAATGAAGAAAGGGGATGCTGTCAGGTGAAACACACCCTTATTTCAGACAGCAATAGAATGTATGAAAAAACGTAGTTACAAGAGAATAATTGCAGAAGCTCTTGCTTTATCTATGTGTATAGGCAGTTTTCAGCAGGGATATGTGCCATTGTATGCCGCAGAAACAATAGGAAATGAAGTGATTTCATGGGATTTTGAAGATAGTCTTTCTGATTGGAAGATTTCGGATTGGGGAGATCCTGATATGAATACTGGATTAGAACTGGCTCAGCAATCAGGGAAACTTGGAATGGTATTAGATTTTTCTAAAAATATGGGCGATTGGGTACAAGTGGGAATTGAAAATGATCAATTTTCTAATAGTAATTTTGATGGTGCAAATACACTTTCCTTTGATTTTTATTATCAAGCGGATAAAAAGACAACAGGTGATTTAGCAATAAAAGTTGCAGCACAAGATAATAAGGAATGGGGAAATATTATTCAAGGCAGCGATAGTATTGATATTACAAATAATAAAGACTTAGTAATTGAACCTATGGAAGATGGCTTTCATAAAGTAACACTTAAGTTTAATTTAGATAAAACGAAATTAAATGATCAAGTTGGAATTGGAAAACTTGTATTATTGCTTGTAGGTAGAAACACTGATTACAATGGAGAAGTTTATTTTGATAATGTTTCTATTAGCAAGTCTGATAATTCTTCTGAAAATACAGAAAGTAAAAAGGAATATGATTTTGAAGATGATACTACACAAGGCTGGGGTGTAAGCGATTGGGGCAATAAAGAGGAAATTAAAATAAGTAATGAGTTAAAGCGATTGAAAGCAGAATTGGATTTTTCCAGTGAAATAGGCAGTGGATGGGCAGAAGCTGGAATAGAACAATTTGAACTTGATGATGTTGATTTTGCTGGTGCAGATAGTCTTTCTTTTGACTTCTACTATAAAGAAGATTTTAAAACAGCAGGGAATTTAACAATAAAAGCAGATGCAGAAATTGAGGAAAATGGTAAGGATACAGGAATTATAAAAGATGATTGTTTAGCGATTACAGATAATAGTGATCTTCCTACAGAAAATTTGGAAGATGGCTGGGTGAAAAAAACAGTCAAGTTTCATTGGGATGAAAAAAAAGGTAGTAGTATTCCAGCAAAAAGATTGGTATTATTACTTGTAGGCAGAAATACCGATTATAAAGGAGCTGTTTACTTGGATAATATTAAAATAGCAAAAGAAAGTGAAGATGATAAGGGGTATGTAGATTCTACAGTCAAAGTTGAAACAAAGACAGTAGTAAATGGTACAGATACTGTCCTTACAGTAAATGGAGAAAATTATCATTATACAGATACAGTAAAGCTTGTTGATGAAAAGGCAGATGAAAATACAGTAGCACTTTATCAGTATTTAAAAGCAATTGGAGAATCTTCTTCTGTTCTTTATGGACATATGGAAGATACGGTATTAAAAGCAGGATCATCAAATCTTAGTTATTCGGATACCGAAGATGTGACAGGCTCTATTTCTGCAATTGATGGACTTGATTGTGGCGGTTTATTTTCTGGATTTGCAAGCAAATTTATAGAAAGATATCCAGAAGAAGCAGAAAGTCTTGGAATTGTAAATAATGATGCAACAGCAGAAGATGATATTAAAGCAGCAGCCGCATTTTCTAATAAGTCGATAGAAGCAGGTGCGATTATAACACTTTCTTCTCATATGCCAAATTTTGCTTATGCAGAGAAAAAGGAAAATGTAGATACGATAGAAAAAAATTATGATAAATTTGATTATTCAAAAGCAGATTCTTATAATCTTACAGGTGATTGTATGAATAATCTGCTGCCGGGTGGTAAATTTCATGAAGCCTATATTTCTTATCTTGATTTAATTGCAGAATATGCATCTCAAGTAGACGGTACGATTCTTTTTAGACCGCTTCATGAAAATACAGGCGGATGGTTTTGGTGGGGAAGCACTTTCTGTACAAAAGATACTTATAAAAGTGTATTTAAGTATACCGTTGATTATTTACGTGATGAAAAAGGAGTTCATAATTTTCTGTATTTATATGGTCCGGGTTCAGAAGCAGCAAGTGAAGCAGAGTATGAAGAACGCTATCCGGGAGATGAATATGTTGATATGGTAGGATTTGATTCCTATGACAATAATCCAAGTGAGAGCGATACCTATACATTTCAGGAGAATTTTAAAAATACAATAAGGCTTACAGATTCTTTTGCAAAAAAACATAACAAATTATTTGCAATTACAGAAACAGGGATTTCAACAGATGGTGGAAAAGCATTGCTTCTTACAGGGAATGGACGTAAAAATTGGTATCATGAAATTCTTGAAATTGCAGCAGATAAGGAATTTAATTGTTGCTATTTTATGCTTTGGTCAAATTATTCCAGTTCAGGCTCTTATTATACACCATTTGTTGTAAAGCAAAATGAAAATGGGACATTAAAAGGGCATGAAATGTTAGATTCTTTTCTTACATTTTATAATGATGAAAAAAGTATTTTTGCATCCGATCAAAAACAGATTATGGACAATCTAAGCTTAGTGAAAAGACCGATTGCTACAGAGCGAAAGTTAGATGGTTATATAATAGAACCTGTAAGTACAAATCGGATTCTTGATGAAATAAAAGTTACCGCAAGACTGAATATGACAACAGAAAAGGATATTAGTATTCAGATATCAGGAAATGATAAAAATAGAAAGCTTACCGTAGAAAAAGATGCAACAGGCAAGGAATATTCGGCTGTAATTAAAAAAGAAGATTTAGATGCAATCGGAGAAACATTACAGGGAAAAATTACATTATATGCAGATACTACTATTTTGCAGGAAATCAATGTGATTTTTAATATTAAAGAAAAGGAACTACTGCCAGAGCAAGTGGATGATTTTGAAACATATGGAGGACTTACAAATCTTTTAGTAAATAAGTGGAGTACAAATAAAGATTCTGGTTGTACCATTGATCTTTCTCTTGTAACAGAACCTCATTTGGAAGGAAACCATGCCTTAAAATTTGTTTATAATGAAACAAAATCTGGTTGGGGTGGTGCAACAATTTCAAAAGAAGCGGATTGGTCAGAATATAATGCTTTAAGATTCTTAGTAAAACCTGATGGCAAGAATCAAAAAACAGTAATACAAATTAATGCAGGAAATGGTTCTTATGAAGCATATCTAAATTTATATGATGCTTATGCAAATGCAAAAACACCATTATTAGTAACATTGCCTTTTAGTGAATTTAAAGAGAAATCAGATGGTACTGCTTTAGGTGGAGAAGCTTTAAAAAATATTAGTCAATTTGGTTTATGGGTTAATGCTATTGGAGATTCAGATGCATTTCTTGAATCATCTACTGTAAGCGGCGAACTTTACTATGATGATATTAGAGCTGTAGCAATGACAGGAACTGAGCCTATTTTTGAAGAAATAAAACAAGACATATCACAAACGGAAATTGCAAAAGAATGGACATTTGATGATGGTATTGGTAATTGGGAAAATGCAAAATGGGATTATCAATATGATGGAGAGCCTGCAAGTGTTGCAGCAGAAAATAAAATGATGAAAGTAACGGTAGATTACAGCAAAAATAAAGATATGAGCTGGAGTCAGCTTGGTGTTAGAGAATGGGGAGAATATGCCTTAAAAGATGTTAATAAAACTACCTTCGATTTTTATTATGATCCTGCAAAACTTGATGGAAACTTTAAATTTAAAGAAACGATTCAATCGGAAAATGGAAATAAAACCGCTGTAGAAACAGATATTACCATGGATAAGGACAGTGCGATAGCAGTTGAAAATGGTCTTCATAAAGTATCTTTGGAACTGAATTTTGATCCAATTACAGAGGAAAGCTGCTGTAATGTTGTACTTTGTATTGTTGGAGAGAAATCTAAACAAATAGTAATACAAGAATTTATTGATAATATAAAGATGATTAGAAGTAATGCAAGTCAGGAAGATGATTATAGCAGGGAAGTAATATTAAATGGTTCTGATTTGACAGGAAATCTTGAAACAAAAGATGGAACATTAATTACTTATAAGGAAGACGGAACGAAAACAGATCCTTTGGAACTTACAAAAAATATAAAATTAGTAGATAAAGATGCGAGTGATAATACAAAAGCAATTTATGCTTATCTGCAAGCAGTTGGCAATTCAGAGAGTGTTATTTTTGGCCATCAAAATGATACTTGGCATAAAGCAGGCAGCAGTAAATTATCAGATTCTGATACAAGAGATATTACAGATTCTATTTCTGGTGTTGTAGGACTCGATGTGCTTTCTTTAACAGGAGCAGAATATAGTGCTTCTAAATATAATGATAGCGTGAGTGTTCAGGAAAAAGTTCCAGAAACAATTGCTGGAAATGTTTTGGCAGCAGCAAAATTAACAAATAGAAACATAGAAGAAGGTGCTATCATTACTCTTTCTGCTCATATGCCAAATTTTACAGAGGTAAAGTTAAGAGAAGATTATGATGAAAAGACAGAGCCAAGCTATGCAAAATATGATTTTACAGGATATACACCAAATGTTTTAACAGGTGATTGTATGAATCAGATTCTTCCAGATGGCAAGTATAATGAAGTTTATACAGCTTATCTTGATATGATTGCAGATTATGCAAGTAAAGTAAATGGAACAATTTTATTCCGACCATTCCATGAAAATACAGGAAGCTGGTTTTGGTGGGGTGCTGCATTTTGTGATGCACCTACTTATCGGAATGTTTGGAAATATACCGTAGATTATCTTCGTGATACAAAAAATTTACATAACTTACTTTATGTCTATGGACCGGGAAGTGAAGCTGCAACATTAGAAGAATATGGAGAACGCTATCCGGGAGATGCTTATGTCGATATGGTAGGCTTTGATATGTATAATAATCCAGTAACTGTAAATGAGTCTGGAGAAAATATGTGGTTTCGAGAGTTTAAAAAAGAATTAAAACTTGTAGAGGAGTTTGCAAAGCTTCATAATAAATTAATTGCTGTAACAGAAGCAGGTCCTCAAAATGAAACACAGCCGGGAGATAATTCTACAGCTTTGTTAAAGAAAGATAATCCACATAAGGAATGGCATAATGCGATGTTAAATGCTGTTTCTGATTCTAGTGCATCTTATTTCCTTGTATGGGCAAACTTTAGTGAAAAAGATGGATTCTATACACCATATGTAAAAGAAGATAGAAGTAAAGAAAATCAGAAAATTCTTTATGGACATGAAATGCTAGAAAACTTTTATGATTTTTATTGTGATGGACGAAGTGTATTTGCTAAGAATCAAAAAGAAATTCTTTCTAATATAGATACAATCGGAAGAGAAATAAAAGCGGAGACAGTAACAGAGGGGGCGACAGGTTATATCTTATCACCAGTTTCCAGAAGTCGTATTTTAGAGCCAATCACAATAAAAGCGAAGATAAATGGTTTGTCCGGAAAAGAAAATATAGAATTTGTATTTCATGGAAAAGAACAGGAAGTTCGATTAGAAGCAAGGAAAGAGGGAAATTATTATCAGGCGGATTTAACAAAAGAACAATTACAGAGTTTAGGCGAGTATGTAGGGACAATTGATTTATGTATTGATAAAAAAGTAGTTGATACAATTAATGCATTATTTAATATTCAGCCGCCAAAAACAGATCCATATGAAATTGATGGTTTTGAAAATTATATGGGTGTGGATTCTCTATTAAATACAGCATGGGCAGTAAATAAAGCAACAGGTAATGTTATTACAATAAGTTTAAATAAAGAAAAGGATAAGCTTTATGAAGGCGATTATTCAATGAAATTTGCATATGAAGAAACTTCAGATGGTTGGGCAGGTGCAACTATTACAAAGGAAGTCGATTGGTCAGATTGCAATGCATTACAATTTTACACAATACCAGATGGAAAAAATCAAAAAGTAGTTATTCAGCTTAATGCAGGCGGTAAAACATATGAAGCTTATTTAAATGATTATGAAGAATATAGAGATAAAACAATACCATTATTAGTAACGATTCCTTTTGCAGATTTTTGTGAAAGAGATACCGAAGGACATCCAAAGGGAGGATTAGTAAAGGATTGCAGTAGTGTTGTTTCTTTTGGACTTTGGGTAAACGCAATTGCAGATTCTCCTGCAATAATAGATGGAAAAGTCAATGGAACAATTTATTATGATAAAATCACAGCGGTAAAAACGGAAAATGAAAAGGCTTCTTTTGAAGAGGTAAAAGAAAAACCAGATATTCCAGATAAGCCATCGGATGATCAAAATAAACCATCCGATGATCAGAATAAGCCTTCTAATGGAAATAATAACAATAATAGTTCTTTTGGTGGTAGTTCTTCTACTGGAAATACGGTAAATGATAATAAAGATACAAATCAGGGATCGGATTCTACAAAAGAACCTGATAAAGAAACGCAAGATAATAATACTGTTACAGAAACAAAAGAAGATGGCACAGTGATTGTAACAGTGACAGAAAAACAAGAAGATGCATCTATAAAGGAAACAGTGACAGAAACAAGAAAAGATGGTACAGTGATTTCAAAAGTGACAGAAACAAAGACAGATGGGTCGATAGAAGAAACAAAAGAAATAACCGTTGCTGTTTTCCTATCTACGGTAACAAAAGATGCGAAGAATCAAGTAAATGCAAATGCTGTTATAAAAACAGGAAAGACTTCAAAAGATATGGTAAGAATTCCGGAATTATTCTTAAAAGAAGTAGCGGAAGATACTAGAATAGGCAATGTTGTTGTAGAAGTTACAGAAGTGACTATAAATTCTGTACCATCAAGTAATAAGAAAACAGAAGTAACGGTTTCGATTCCTGCTGTAGATGGAGCAGAAATTGAAAAAGTTGTATTAACAAAGGATAGTATCAAAGCAGCGAAAAAGATAGGAAAGGGATTAACAGTAACGATAATTTCTAATGATATGATTTTGGCTGGAAATTATACCGTTTCAATTCCTGCAAAACAATTGAATAAGCTTTCTGATACAAAAGAAGTAAATATAACGATTGATACAAATGCTGTGAAAAGTATAGAAGATTCTGTTCAAAAGAATATTATTACAAAAGCAGTTACAAGCAGTAAAGCAAAGAAGAAAAAGGTATGTGTAGTTTCTATTGCTGCTAATGAAAATCAAAATATGGGAATGAATATAACAATTCCAGTTACGAAAAAAACAACAATTTCTGCTTATGATAAAGTTTATATTTATAAATATAATGAAAAAACAGGGAAATTAGAAGAAACAGCAAATTGTAAGCAAACAGTATCAGCAGATGGTTCTGTTAAAGTTGCAGCAACTGGCATGGCCTATATTATATCTGCAAAGAAGCTTAGTGGTAATAAAGTAGAAACAATCAAAGAGCGTATTTCTGTAAGATTACAAAAAAATGTAGTAAAGGCAGGAAAAAAGGTATCTATAAAATTATCTTTGCCAGATGTAGTTAGCAAAAAGAAAAAATTTGGTACAGAAAAGGCAACCATTACTTATAAATCTAATAGTAATATTGCTACTGTATCAAAATCAGGTGTTATTACTGCAAAAGAAAAAGGAACAGTAGTTATTACAACTGTAATTAAACTTTCAAGCGGACAAAAGATTACAAAGAAAAAGAAATTAGTAATAAAATAAACCTTAATATTAAAAAAAGCAAAGGTTCTCGATAGTATTTATGATTGAGAACCTTTGTTTTTTATGCAAAAAAGATATTTTTCTAAGCAAAAATAAATAAAAATTTTAAGCAAGTTAAAATTAAGTGACTTTTTTTCTTAAGATATGCTATAATATAACAAGTTGTTAAAAAAGGCATCATTAATGATTTTTATTTATAATAGGAGGACAGGTATGGGTAATCAATTAATATGGGAAGATCGCTTTAATATCGGTGTAGATTCTATTGACAGAGAGCATAAAAAGCTATTTAGCGTATTAAATAGAATGCTTTTGTATAAGGATCATGGAGAAAAAAACCAATGGGTTTGTATGGAAGGAATTAAATACTTTAAAGATCATGCAATGAAACATTTTACAGAAGAAGAAGCTTATATGGCATCAATTGGTTATGTAGGATTTGAAACACATAGACGTGTACATGATAATTTTCGGAAAAAAACGCTTCCAGCACTTGAGAAAGAACTAAAACAGACAAATTATTCAGAAGATGCAATTAATCATTTTCTTGGTGTTTGTGCTGGCTGGCTGTTTGGGCATACCTTAACAGAAGATCGTGCCATTACAGGAAAAGCAGTAAATAGATGGATCAATCTTTTGCCAGATGAAGAACAGGCAGTTATGAAGCAGACGATTATGGAATTATTATATGATTTATTTCGCTTACAACCAAAAGTAGTCAGTGAATGTTATGGCGGCGAAAAGTTTGGAAAGGGAATTTATTATCGCCTAGTTTACGGCAATGATAAAAAAGAAAGATGGGAGATTATTTTAGTTTTTGAGGAAAAATTAATTATTAATACAATGGGTAGTGTTATGGGAACAAAATCAGATAAAGTAAATGTTATGTTAATGAATGCGTCCAGATATACAGCACAGCAATTTGTAAATCGTGTTAGGGAAAATTTGCCATCTGTAGATGAGTATGAATTAAAAGAAGAAAATTTATTATCTTATGAACAATTTCAAAATATATTTAAAGAGCAGTTGCCACAATTAAGTTTTTTGTTTGATACAGGGGAAGGATATTTCGCTTATTGTGTGATTGCACCGCATTTACTTCAAAATAAGGGAGAAATTGCAATTAAAACAGAAAATGCAATGACAGAAGTGAAAGCTTATCTTGAAAAAGAAAATGATATTGAGAAAAATAGTGTTCAAAAAAAGAAAATACTTGTTGTAGATGATTCTGATTTTATGCTGCAGGCGATAGAAAAACTTTTAATGGAAGATTATGAAGTAGTTTTGGCAAATTCTGGATTATCGGCGATTCGATGTATTACGTTAAATAGACCAGATTTAGTTTTGCTTGATTATGATATGCCAGTATGCAATGGCAGTCAAATATTAGAAATGATTCGTTCTGAAAGAGATTTTGCAAATATTTCTGTGATATTTTTAACTGGAAAAATGGATAAGGAAAGTGTAGAAAAAGTGATTGCCTTAAAGCCAGAGGGCTATTTACTAAAAACATTGCGGCCTACGGAGATTAAGAAAAAAATTGATGATTTTTTTAAAAGGCAAGAAATGGGTTAAAAAAAATGCTGAATTTTCTGGAATATAGGAATTATTTGTGATAGAATAGCAACTAGCTTTCTTTTATAAGAAAGTAAAAAAAGATACTATATATTGATTTGGAGGAAAAAATGGAATGATTTGGGCAAAAGAAGAAACGATGTCAAGAGCTGAGATTGAAGCAATCCAGTTAAACCGCCTTCAGAAAACAGTGAAGCGGGTTTATGAAAAAGTATTGCCATATCGCCGGAAAATGGAACAATTTCATGTCACGCCGGAAGATATTAAGACACTGAAAGATTTAGAAAGACTGCCATTTACTACAAAACAGGATATGAGAGATCATTATCCTTTTGGATTATTTGCAGTGCCAAAAGATCAACTTGTGCGGATTCATGCATCCAGTGGTACTACTGGAAAACCTACCGTTGTTGGATATACAAAAAAAGATTTGGAACTATGGACGGAGTGTGTTTCCAGAATTGCTGTTATGGGTAATGCAGGAAGTAAAGATATTGCACAGATTTGTTTTGGTTATGGAATGTTTACAGGAGCATTGGGGCTGCATTTTGGGCTAGAAAATATAGGAGCTGCCATTGTGCCTTCTTCTACTGGAAATACAGAAAAACAGATTATGTTTATGAAGGATTTTGGAACAACGCTGTTAGTTGCAACACCAAGCTATGCATTGCGTATTGCAGAAGTAGCACAGGGAATGGGAATTAATCCTGCAAAAGATTTAAATGTAAAGATAGGGCTTATGGGCAGTGAACTTTTGACAGAAGCCATGCGAACAGAGATGCATAAGCTTTGGGGCGAAGATATGTTAGTAACTTCCAATTATGGAATGAGCGAACTAATGGGTCCGGGAGTTTCAGGAGAATGTGAATATCTTTGTGGTATGCATATTAATGAAGATTTCTTTATTCCAGAAATTATTGATCCAAAGACAGAGGAAGTATTGCCGCCGGGAGAAAAAGGAGAACTTGTTATTACCTGTATTTATAAAGAAGCATTGCCATTAATTCGTTATCGTACAAAAGATGTAACAAGACTTCTTTATGAACCATGTAAGTGTGGAAGAACAACAGTGCGTATGGAAAATCTTGATGGCAGAACAGATGATATGCTAAAAATTCGTGGTGTGAATGTATTTCCAAGTCAGATTGAAGAAGTGCTTCTTGGCATTGATGAAATTGGACCGCATTATGAAATTATTGTAAAAAGAAAGAATCATTCTGATATATTGGAAATTCGAGTAGAACTTGTAAAACCAGTGGATGCCTATAAGGAATTAGAGGCTTTAGAACAAAAAATTAAATATAAGCTTCGGATTGTTTTAGGATTAGATGCAAAAATTTTATTGGAATCCCCAAATACATTACAAAGATTTGAGGGCAAAGCACAAAGAATAAAAGATATGAGAAAGGAAGTGTAAGGAAAGTGGAAAAAAAATTAATGTTAGGAAATGAAGCGATTGCAAGAGGTGCTTATGAAGCAGGTGTCAAAGTTTCTGCTGCTTATCCGGGTACACCAAGTACAGAAATCAGTGAATATATTGCAGGATATGATGAAATTTATGCAGAATGGTCACCAAATGAAAAAGTCGCAACAGAAGTGGCAATTGGAGCAAGTATTAGTGGTGTCAGAGCAATGGCATCTATGAAACACGTTGGTGTTAATGTGGCAAGTGATCCTTTATATACCGTTTCTTATAGTGGAGTAGGTGGTGGTCTTGTTTTAGTAGCAGCCGATGATCCGGGATTATATAGCTCTCAAAATGAACAAGATACAAGATGTGTAGCACGTGCAGCACAAGTACCTGTATTAGAACCTTCGGATAGTCAGGAAGCAAAGGATTTTGTAAAACTGGCATATAAATTAAGTGAAGAATATGATACACCAATCATTCTTAGAACAACAACACGATTAGCACATTCTCAAGGCAGCGTAACACTAGAAGAAAGAGAACAGATAGAGGATAAAGTATATGAAAGAAATGCTGGTAAATATGTGATGATGCCAGCAAATGCAATTAAACGCCATCTTTATGTAGAACAGAGAATGAAAAAAATGGCAGAAGACGGGAATCACTTTGCGATTAATAAAGCGGAATATAAAGATACTTCGATTGGATTTATTACAAGTGGGATTCCTTATCAGTATGTAAAAGAAGCTTGTCCAAATGCTTCTGTATTAAAACTTGGTATGGTCTATCCACTTCCAAGAAAATTAATTGAGGAGTTTGCTTCAAGAGTAGAAACTCTCTATGTTTTTGAGGAATTAGAGCCAGTAATAGAAGAACAAGTAAAATCTTGGGGAATAAAAGTAATAGGAAAAGAACTTTTTACAGTTCAGGGCGAATATTCTGCGAATATGATTAGGGAAAGAATATTAAAAGAAACGGTGATGGAAAGAAAACCTGTAGAAGTTCCAGCAAGACCACCGATTTTATGTCCGGGTTGTCCGCATCGAAGTGTTTTTTCTGTATTAAATAAATTAGGGATTCATGCGGCTGGTGATATCGGTTGTTATACTTTAGGAGCTGTTGCACCATTAAATGTAATTGATACTACGATTTGTATGGGTGCAAGTATTTCTACACTACATGGAATGGAAAAAGGAAAAGGAAAAGAGTATATTAAAAATTGGGTTGCTGTGATTGGAGATTCTACTTTTATGCATACAGGGGTAAACTCTCTTATGAATATGGTATATAATCAGGCAACAGGAACAGTGATTATTTTAGATAATTCAACAACTGGTATGACAGGACATCAAGATCATGCAGCAACAGGAAAAACATTAAAAGGAGAAATTGTTCCAGCAATTAATATTTATAAATTATGTCAGGCAATGGGAATTGAACATATTATTGAAGTAAATGCATTTGATATAAAAGAATTGGAAAGAATTATCAAGGAAGAAGTAGAACGAGACAGTATTTCTGTTATTATTACGAAATCACCTTGTGTTTTATTAAAGGGAAATGTATTTCCATATAAATGTAAGGTAGAAAAAGATCGTTGTAAGAAATGTGGTATGTGTTTAAAACCGGGTTGTCCTGCACTTACAAAGAAAGAAGATGGGACAATTGCAATTGATGCAACGATGTGTAATGGCTGTGGACTTTGTGAGCAGTTATGTAAATTTGATGCAATTGTAAAAGAGTCTGTAAAATAAGAATAAAATTTTAATAAGATAAATTTATTTGGAGGAAACTATGACAAGAAATATTATGATTGTAGGTGTAGGCGGGCAAGGAACACTTTTGACTAGCCGCATTCTAGGTGGAATTATGTTAGATGCTGGATATGATGTAAAATTATCAGAAGTACATGGTATGGCACAGCGTGGCGGAAGTGTTGTAACCTTTGTACGCTATGGAGAAGAAGTAGCAGAGCCAATTGTAGAAGAAGGACAGGCAGATGTTTTAATTGCTTTTGAAACATTAGAAGCACTGCGTTATGCACATTTTTTAAAAAAAGATGGTGTTTTAATTGTAAATGAGCAAAGAATTGATCCTATTACGGTAGTGACAGGACTTGCAAATTATCCAGAACATATTATAGAAGATTTGGAAAAAGAATATACTGTCTATAAAATGGATGCAATGGAAGAAGCCAAAAAAATAGGCAATGCAAAAGTTTTTAATATTATTATCCTTGGAATGGCAGCAAAACATATGGATTTTTCAAAAGAAGCATGGTTAAAGATCATTGAAAAAACAGTTCCGAAAAAAACAGTAGAAATAAATAGCAAAGCATTTTTAATTGGTTATGAGCAGTAAGTGGAGGTGAATCCTATGTTTATTAAACAATTATCTGTATTTATTGAAAATAGAGAGGGTCGTCTTGGAGAGGTTTTAGATGTTCTAAAAGAAGAACAAGTTAGCATTATTTCCTTAAGTCTTGCCGATACAAGTGAATATGGTCTGCTTCGGATGATTACATCAGCACCAGAAAAGGGACAAGCAGCATTAAAGAAAAGAGGATTTTCTGCTATGCTGACACCTGTATTAGCAGTATGTCTTTCTCATCAAGTGGGAAAATTGCAAGAAATATTAAATGTTGTTTGTAAAGCGGGACTTAATATAGAATATATGTATGCCCTGTCAAATAAGGAGGATGCAGCATCTATTATTTGTAAAATATCAAATGGAGAACAGGCAGCAGAGCTTTTAAAAAACAATGAAGTAAAATTATATAGTCAAGAGGATATTTTGCAAATATTTTGTTAATTTTTAAGTGCATAAAAAAGGAAAGAAAATTATAAGTTTTTTAGAAATTTATATGGAATAGGAGTGTTATTTATTATGATAATAGATTTTCATACACATATTTTTCCTGAGAAAATTGCAGTAAGAACAATTGAAAAACTAGAAAAAATTGCAAATGTAAAAGCCTTTACCGATGGAAGGGAAAAAAGTTTACTAACATCTATGAAACAGGCAGGTGTTGATATTTCTGTTGTTCTTCCGGTTGTTACAAAACCAGAGCAATTTTCTACTATCAATGAATTTGCGGCTAGATTAAATGAAAAATATGAAGGGAAAAAAACACGTCTTATTTCTTTTGGAGGGATTCATCCAGATGCCCTAGATTATAAAAAGGAATTGCGTATGATTAAGAAACTGGGGCTAAAGGGTATTAAACTTCACCCAGATTATCAAAATACTTACTTTGATGATATTAAATATATGAGAATTTTAGATTATGCATCAGAGCTTGGCTTAATCAGTGTAATTCATGCTGGTGTTGATATTGGATTTCCAAAAAATATTCATTGTAATATAGGGCATATTCAAAAAGTAATCAAAGAGGTAGCACCAGAAAAAATGATACTTGCTCACTATGGTGGTTTTGGTCTTTGGGATGAAGTAGAAGAACAATTAATAGAAGAAAATGTTTATCTTGATACAGCCTATATCTTTGGATTTATAAAAGAGGAAACATTTTTAAGGATTCTTGAAAAGCATGGCAGGGATCGTATTTTATTTGCTACCGATAGTCCTTGGAGTGGGCAAAAGGAATCCATTGCATATTTGCAGAAACAAAAGATAGAAAAAGAAACTCTTGATAAAATATTAGGACAAAATGCAGAAAAATTATTGTTTTCATAATTTTTTCTTGTCCTATTAAGACTAAATTTGCGACTCAAATTTGAGTTTTGGAGGATAAAATGGCAATAAAAATTATATTTTTAATTTTATTTTTTGCGGTTATGATTTGCGTGGGATTATATTCCAGAAAACATGCAACAAATGTAAATGACTTTGTATTAGGTGGCAGAAGTGTAGGTCCATGGCTAACGGCATTCGCCTATGGAACATCTTATTTTTCTGCTGTTGTTTTTGTAGGTTATGCAGGGCAGTTTGGTTATAAATATGGACTGGCATCTACTTGGATTGGAATTGGCAATGCATTGCTTGGTTCACTTTTAGCATGGACGGTACTAGGAAGGCGTACTCGTATTATGAGTAATCATTTATCAGCAGCAACCATGCCAGATTTTTTTGGAAAGCGTTATAAAAGTAATGCACTTCGAATAGCGGCTTCTGCCATTTCTTTTCTATTTTTAATTCCTTATACAGCTTCTGTTTATAATGGTCTTTCTCGCCTCTTTGGTATGGCGTTTGATATTCCTTATGAAGTCTGTGTAATTGTTATGGCATTACTGACTTGTGTCTATGTTATTCTTGGCGGTTATATGGCAACAGCTATGAATGATTTTATTCAAGGGCTTGTTATGTTATTTGGTATTGTAGCTGTTATTTTTGCTGTATTAAATGGACAAGGTGGTTTTTTAAATGCAATCCATTCCTTAGCAGAATTTGAAAGTGATGTTGTTCCTACGATAGGACAAAAAGGGGCATTTACTTCCTTTTTTGGACCAGATCCAGCAAATCTTCTTGGCGTTATTATACTGACTTCTCTTGGAACTTGGGGTTTGCCGCAGATGATTCATAAATTTTATGCAATTAAAGATGAAAAATCGATTCAATCAGGTACGATTATTTCTACTTTTTTTGCTATTGTTGTTTCCGGAGGCTGTTATTTCTTAGGTGGTTTTGGAAGACTATTTGATACACCAGCAATTTATAAAGAAGATGGCAGTATTATTTATGATGCTATTATTCCATCGATGCTTTCTACACTGCCAGATCTTTTAGTGGGCATTGTAATTGTTTTGGTTTTATCAGCATCAATGTCAACCCTATCATCGCTTGTATTGACTTCAAGTTCTACCTTGACATTAGATTTTTTAAAAGATAATTTTATTAAAAATATGAGTGAAAAGAAACAACTTCTTTATATGAGAATTTTACTGGTATTTTTTATTGTATGCTCTGTTGTTTTAGCATTATTTCCGCCGAAATCAATTGCAGGTTTTATTGCACAACTGATGGGAATTTCATGGGGAGCATTAGCGGGAGCATTTCTTGCACCATTTCTTTATGGACTTTATTGGAAAGGTGTTACAAAAGCAGCGGTTTGGGCAAGTTTTATCTGTGGTATCGGCCTTACGGTATCTAATCTGTTTTTATCCTATATTGCATCCCCAATTAATGCAGGTGCAATTGCTATGATACTTGGACTTATTATTGTTCCAGTGGTAAGTCTTTTTACACCAAAGATGGAGAAAAAAGAAGTGGAAAAGATTTTTGCGTGTTTAGAAGAACAAGTGGTGGTGGATAAAAAGATAGCATTGCCAAGGGAAAAAAATTAAGGAAGTAAATATGAAGTAGCAGTATTGATTATGGTAGAATTAAAAAAATAGGTAAGGTATATAATACCTTCCTATTTTTTAAGGTTTTTTGAAATTTTAAATAAACTGTCTTATTAATTAATTCGGAAGAATTTTTTCTAAGTCTTTCCATAATAAATAATCTAACATCGACTCTTGATCTTCTAAAAACTGAAAGTTAGAAACAATATATAGGTTATCTATAAGTTCATATTCTATCTTTAGTATAGATTTATCTTGAAATCTATGATAACTGCAATCTTCAAATATTGTACATGCAGAAGGATCATGACTTAAAATTTCTTCTTTACGCATTCCTATGATAGTTTCATTAAAAAAATCTTTATCAGGTAAAGTAGAAACAAGAAAGCC
Source organism: uncultured Lachnospiraceae bacterium (assembly GCA_910576895.1). Taxonomy (GTDB): domain Bacteria; phylum Bacillota; class Clostridia; order Lachnospirales; family Lachnospiraceae; genus MGBC100174. The sequence continues at coordinate 47,419 of CAJTJZ010000019.1, forward strand.
ATCAATGACGGAAGTAATATTATCATTTATTTCATATAATAAGAACAAATATTTATCATACTTTATACGAGCAATGGAATAATATACTCCATGATTGTACCTAAGAACTCCAACGAGCTTTTTTGAAATTAACATATCAATATCGTATATTTTTGATAGAGTCATTTGTTCCCAATAAGGTAAATTTAACTGCATTACTAAATCAGATAATTTTTGTTCTTTTAAATCATCTATATCTACTTTATTATTATATAATAAAGGCATTTCTTGAAAGTCTTGTTCATTTAATATTTCTATATTTAAATTATCATAATTCTTCTGTTTTATTCCTTTATTACAACTGCATAGAAAAAAGAATAAAAGTGTTATTACTATAGCTATTTTTTTCATATAAATTCAGAAAGGATATATATAGTTTTAAATGTATAAAGAAATTGCATTAAACTATTTAATTCCTATTTTTTAGTAAGTATATATTATACAACAGTTTCAATTTATCGTCGTCCTTTTTCTTCTACAAATTCATTAGAACAATCTCCATATAGGTCATGAAAATGTATTACAAACTTTTCAAGAACTAATTGCATATCTAATTGTCCATTTTTAATGAATTGTTTTTCTTTTTGTATATCTTCATCCATAATTTGACAAACTCTGGAAACAAGAAATGGATAACAGGATGTATAATGAATGGAATAATATTATTTATTGTAGCATAATACAAATAAAATAACAACAGGGATTGCAGATTTTAAACAAATCCATTATGATAAAGAAAACAGATGAGGATACTCTCATCTGTTTTCTATTTCTATCTTATATAAAATATTTTTTCTAAACTATTCAGCCAAACTAAATGCTTCATGAATTGCATTCATAGCACGTTCTACTTGAGTTTCATCAATTAAAACAGTAACACGAATTTCAGAGGTAGAGATTTGTTTAATATTGACTCCTACATCATAAAGAGCTTCAAACATTTTTGCAGCAACACCAGCATTTGACATCATACCTGCTCCGACAATAGAAACTTTTGCTACATTCTTTTCAATATCCACTTTTTGACATTTTAGACTTGTTGCTCGATGGCGTTCAATTGTAGCAACGGCTTCTTCTAAGGAATCTTTTGCCACAGTAAAGCTAATATCTTTTGTTCCATCACGTCCAACAGACTGTAAAATAATATCAACATTAATATTATGATTTGCAAGATGATGAAATAATTTAAAAGCCACACCCGGCTGATCTTCTAATCCAATGACTGCAATTCTTGCTGTATTTTTATCACAAGCTACTCCGCTTACAAGCATTTTTTCCATTTTAACTTCCTCCTTAACAACAGTACCTTCCGTTGTATTTAAACTAGAACGTACAACAAGCTGTACGCCATATTTTTTTGCCATCTCTACAGAACGATTATGAAGAACTCCAGCACCAAGGCTTGCAAGTTCCAGCATTTCATCATAAGTAATTTCAGGTAGTTTTCTGGCAGATGGGACAATCCTAGGATCGGCTGTAAATACACCATCAACATCTGTATAAATTTCACATTTATCAGCATGAAGTGCAGCAGCAAGTGCTACGGCTGTTGTATCAGAGCCTCCTCTGCCAAGCGTTGTATAATCATCATATTTATTAATGCCCTGAAAGCCAGTAATAACAACTATTTTCCGATTAGCAAGTTCATTTTTGATACGTTCTGTATCAATTCTTTTTAATCTTGCATTTCCATAAACAGTGGATGTATGCATAGCTACCTGAAAAGCATTTAAAGAGATAGCAGGAACGCCAAGAGAATCCATAGCAAGTGCCATCAATGCTACTGATGTTTGTTCTCCTGTAGTTAAAAGCATATCTAGTTCTCGTCTTGATGCTTTTGGATTGATTTCTACTGCCATATCAAGTAAAACATCGGTTTGCTTTCCCATAGCAGATAATACAACAACAACTTCGTTGCCAGCTTTATAATCTTCAATACATCTTCTGGCAACATTAAAAATTCTTTCCTTGTCGGCTACTGAAGTACCGCCAAACTTCTTTACTATAAGCATAGCTGCCTCCTAAATTTTATGGTCTTTTACCAAATTTTTTATTTATACTAGCGGTCGAAAAAACGAATCGCTTAGTATAATTAGGAAATTAAATTATTCGGATTTTCCAATAAAATGATTTCTTAATTGATATCCTTCTTCTATATAATTTCCGCTTGTCTTTGCATCCTTTTCATTATAATTCCAAGTATGTTCTTCTTCCTTTGTACTATCATAAATCATATAAGGAATCGGATCACTTGTATGTGTTCTAACCGCAATTGGTGTAGGATGATCAGGACATACCAACATACGGAAATCAATATGATTTGCTTTCAGTTTTTCATAAACAGGTTTGATGACTCTTTGATCAAGATACTCCACTGCCTTTATTTTACGTTTAAGACTTCCTTGATGTCCCATTTCATCAGGTGCTTCCACATGGACATAAACAAAATCATATCCTTGTAAAAGGGCGTCTACCGCTGCCTGTGCTTTTCCTTCATAGTTTGTTTCTAAAGTGCCATCAGCACCTTCTACAATGATATTTTTCATTTCTGCTCCAACAGCAATTCCTTTTAATAAATCTACAGCAGAAATCATAGCAGCTTTTAATCCTGTTTGTTCTTCAAATGAATCAAGATTTGGCCGAGTACCTGCTCCCCAAAACCAAAGAGAATTTGCTTTGTTGAGTCCTTTTTTCGCACGTTCTATATTAATTGGATGCTTATTTAAAATATCATAGCTTTTCTTCATCATTTCTCGAAGATAAGGTTCTGTGGGAAGCTTATCAGAAATAACATTTCCTAAAATATCATGAGGTGGTGTAAGTTCTATAACATTTCCATAATCCCAAATAGTCAAATGACGATAACTAGTTCCTACATAAAACTTATAAGTATCTGTCTCTAATTCTTTTTTTACAGCATCTATCAGGATAGCTGCATCTTCTGTTGAAATTTCACCAGAACTATGATCAAGAATTTTCTTTTCTTCATAAGCAACAGGGTCATCCGATAAAGTGACAAGATTACAGCGAAGTGCAATATCGGTATCTTTCATGGGAACATCAATACTTAAGGCTTCTAATGGAGAACGTCCTGTATAATATTTTTCTGGATTATACCCAAGTACTGCAAGATTTGCAGTATCACTACCCGGTTTCATTCCTTTTGGAATTGTATGAGCTAAACCAATTTCAGATTTTTTTGAAAGCATATCCATCATTGGCGTTTGAGCATATTCTAGTATGGTTTGATGATTAATTTCAGCAATTGGCTCATCCGCCATACCATCTCCTAAAATGACTATATATTTCATATTATGCACTTACCTTTCTATTTGCAATTCTTATGGATAGTAATTAGTAATTTATATTATATTTTTATTTAAAGTCTAGTCGAATCATACTTAAAATACCATCATTTGTACTAGCTATTTTTTGATAATCTGCTTCTGTCATAGGACGAGTAAGAAATGCTCTTTCCTTTTCTGCTTGTGATTTTAATACTTGTACATTTCCGAAAGTTCCAGCAATATGAAAACCATCTTTAACACGTACAAAACGGTGGAACTTAGCACTATCAATTTTTGCAAGTTCTAATTTTTCTTTGCTCCAAATTGTCATAATGGTAGTTCCTTCATGTTTTGCAGCATCAACTACATCGGCAACAACAGCACTAGCTGTTGGTAGTTTTCCTGCACCACGTCCATAGAACATAGCTTCACCAAGCATATTTCCTTTTACAAAAATACCATTAAATACATCATTGACCATAAACAGCGGATGTGCTTTATTAATTAAAAAAGGAGCTACCATAGCAATGATACCAGTATCTGTTATTTTACTCATCCCAAAAATCTTTATGCTTGCATCAAGTTCTTTTGCATATTTAATATCAAGATCAGTAATTCCTGTAATTCCCTCTGTATAAATATCTTCATAATCAACTTGTTTTCCATAAGCTAAAGAAGTTAAAATTGCAATTTTACGGCAGGCATCATATCCTTCAATATCTGCCTCTGGATTGCGTTCTGCATAACCTTTTTCCTGTGCATCTTTTAATACCGTATGAAAATCAAGCCCTTCTTGTGTCATTTTTGTAAGAATATAATTAGTCGTACCATTTAAAATACCAGAAATTTCCAGTATTTTATCTGCTGTTAGAGATTGATTTAATGGGCGAATGATTGGGATTCCGCCGCCAACACTTGCTTCAAATAAGAAATTTACTTTTTTTTCTTTAGCAATAGAAAGAAGTTCTGCACCATGTTTTGCTACCAATTCTTTATTTGAAGTACAAACACTTTTTCCTTTTTCTAAACATTCCTTTACAAATTCATAAGCAGGATGAACACCACCCATAGTTTCTACTACAATTCCAATGGAAGTATCTTTTGAAATAATAGAAAAATCATGTATAATTTTATCTTTATGTGGATCTTCTGGAAAATCCCTTAAATCAAGAATATATTTAATACGGATTTCCTTTCCTGCTTTTACATCAATACTATCTTGGTTCTTAGTTAAAACTTCAACAACACCAGAACCAACCGTACCATATCCTAAAACTGCAACATTCATTTATATCCTCCATTCCGCCATTTCTTGGCTTATCTATTGTGAAAAATAAGATTTTTTTATATATACTGGATAAATTATTCTCTTGCTAATATTTTTACTGATTGTATTCCATGCAATGTTTCAATTTCTTCTATCATAGCAGTAATGCTGCTGCCAGTAAAAGGAATCTCTGCACTTAAAGTTAGCGATGCAATTCCATTTACAGGAATGCTTTGATGGATGGTTAAAATATTTGCATGGTGTTTAGCAACAATATTTAATACATTTGCTAAAAGTCCCTTTGTATCTTCCATTTGTAAAAGAAGTGTAATTGTTTTTCCTTTTGTTGTATCATGAAAAGCTAAAATATCATCTTTATATTTATAAAAAGAACTGCGGCTGATTCCAACAGCTTCGGTTGCTTCTTGAATAGACATATTTTTTGTTGATTCTAACAATCGCTTTGCTTCAATTACTTTTTTTAATACGGGAGATACCGCATTTTTCTTTACAAGGTAATATTTTTCTTCAAAATTTGTTTCGTTTTGCGTCATTGTCAATTATCCCTATGAATTGATTTTATGGTTTTTGCAAATAATTTTTTTAAAATATATGCTTTTAATAAGTAGTAAATTATTGACTTTGTGTGTACTAGAAATACAGATGTACATCACGGAAAGATATCATATCATAGAATTTTCAAATATGCAACCCATTTTTTAAAATCATTAAGGAAATTTTTCATAGCATCTTCATTTAAAATTCATATGGATATGCTATAATAAGAAAACAAAGAAATAAGGGAAAAAAATAGGAGAGATTATGAAGATTTTATTTTTAGAAGATGAACCTACAATACAAGAGGTTTTAACAGAATATATGAAAATGCAAAATTATGATGTTATTTGTGCAGAAGATGGAGAAAAAGCAATCAGACTATTAAAAGAACAGCGTTTTGATATGGCTGTTTTAGATATTATCGTTCCAAAAATAAGCGGACTAGAAGTTTTAGATTGGATTCGTAAACATAAACCAGAAATAGCAGTTATTATGCTAACAGCATTAGAAGATGAAAAAACACAAGTACAGGCATTTAATCTTTATGCAGATGATTATGTCATTAAGCCAGTTTCTCCAATTATCTTATTAAAAAGAATGGAAACGATTTTACGACGAGTAAAAAATACAGAAAAACAAAAGGAAAAAGGACTAGTACTTTATGAAGATTCTTATCAGGCATTTTATGATGGAATTTCATTAAAATTAACATTAAGTGAATTTTTATTATTACAAACATTAAAAAAAGAGCCAAAACGTGCCTTTACAAGAGAACAATTAATTTTACGGATTTTTAATGAAGATTATATGGGAAATGATAGAATTATTGATGCCCATATAAAAAATCTTCGGAAAAAACTTCCGAAAAATTATATTAAAACAATTGTTGGTATTGGCTATCAATTTCAGGAGGAGTGATTTATGGGATTATCAAAGAAAACATTTTTTTATAGTATGGTATTAGCTCTTATCTTAGTTGCTTTTGCAATTGGATATTTTGTTTTTATGCTGCCATCTCTTTATGTAGATTATATGGTAAGAAGTAATTTAGATTCTGTCATTGAAGTGCAAAAAGAATATTTAGCAAATAGAAGTTATGATAATATAACCGTAAAAAATCCTTCTTCTGTTTATTCTTTAGAAATTCCAAAAAAGGGACAATCTCTTTTTGCAGCAGGAAAATTTATAAAATTGGAAATGGAAATAACAGATAAGGATTTACAGGAATTTTTAAATGAGTTTAGAGATATTATTAGCAGTTTTTGGACACAAAAGGATTCAGAAGAATTATTAAAAGATTTTTCTGAGGAAAATTCTTTCAAACTTTCTGTTTTCTGGAAAGATTTAGAGGAAAAAATAAAAGAAGAAGGACTATTTTCCAAGGATGTTCCTATCAAAATACAAATAGAAGGAAAAGAAAGGATAGAAGGAGAGGGAATTTATCAAAAAGAATATTCTAAAGTGCATATAGTTTCTGAAAAAATAGCAGTATATCAGGCGGGAGTTTCTGATAAAAATTACAGTTATACAACGTATCTTGCTATGGGGCAAACAGAAGATGCTTTTATTCTTACTGTTTTTCCAACGATGACACCACAGATGGAAGAAATTATGCCAATTGTTATGGGCAGCCTTCCTATGATTACAGCAATTGTATTTTTACTTGTTTTTATTGCCTCTCATTTTTTTTCAGGAAAAATTGTAAATCCAATTATAAAACTAGCAGATTATGCAGAAAATGCCAAAGAGTTTTCAAAGTTTTCCATTTCTGCTTTTCATCTAAATAGAAAAGATGAAATTGGAATTTTAGGAAGAAATTTACAAGAATTATACGATACTTTGGAAAGAAATTATCGAGAGTTAGAACAAAAAAATAATCTTTTAAAAGAAGAAAATAAACGACAGGAAGTTTTTTTAAGAGCATCTTCGCATCAATTAAAAACGCCAGTTACAGCAGCACTTCTTTTAACTGATGGTATGATAAATGAAATTGGAAAATATAAAAATGTAAAACAATATCTTCCAGAAGTAAAAAAACAATTACAAGCTATGCAAAAAATTATTGGGGATGTTATGTGCCTAAATATTTATACAGATACCTTACAAAAAGAAATGTTAGAAGTGATTGTTTTAATAAAAGAGCTTGTAAAAGCTTATAGTGTTCAAATAGAAGAAAAAAATTTAGATATTATAATACAAGGGAATGGAAAGGTTATAACGGATTTACAGATATTTAAAAAGCTTGTAGATAATTTGCTTTCTAATGCTGTTCAATATACGCAGAAAGGAGGAAAAATTGAAATAGAAATAAAGAACGAGATGCTTTGTATTAAAAATTATAGTGAAATGTTGATAGAAGAAACATTACTTCCTCATATTTTTGAACCGTTTGTAAGCAGTGATAAAAAGAAAAAAGGAAAAGGACTTGGACTTTATATTGCTTCTTATTATAGTCGTCTTTTAGGTTATCAATTGGAAATTAAAAATGGGGAAAACTATGTTATCGCTATAGTAATTTTTATGGAAAGGGGAAAAGAAAATGTTACTGACAATAAAACAATTACAAGTAAAATATGGGAAACAGACAGCACTTCAAATTGAACAGCCGATTTCTATTGAAAAAGGAGAAAGGATTGGCATTATTGGATCAAATGGAGCAGGAAAAACAACATTAGTAAAAGCACTTTTAGGATTAGTTCCTTATCAGGGGCAGATTATAACAGAATTAACAAAAGAAAAGATAGCAGTACATATGCAGTTTAATCATTATGTAACAACAATGCCTATAAAATATATTATGGAAGCAATTTTAAATACAAAAATAAAAGAAAATAAAGAATTACAGAATTTAATTTCTTTTTTTGATTTTAAACCTTGCCTTTCCAAAAAATTTCCTGCACTTTCTGGAGGACAAAAACAAAAATTTACCATTATTATGGTAATGATGCAAAAAGCAGAATTAACTTTTTATGATGAAGTAACTTCAGGGCTTGATTTTGAAACAAGACAAAAACTTATGGAAAAGCTAGTTACATGGTATCAGGATAAAAAAGATACCTTAGTTGTAATTTCTCACTATTATGAAGAATTAGAGCAGTTAGCAGATAAACTTCTTATTCTTGACAAAGGTAATGTGATTGCTTATGGAAAGACAAAAGAACTTTTTCGGTTATATTGTGGAAATGCTATTTTTATTGTGGAAAATAATCAAAAAAATAAAGAATTAACTTCCAATTTTCAAATATTAAAATCACCAAATCATTTAATTGCTATATCTTGTCATAATAAAAAAGAAGAACAGGACTTAACAGAGCTTTTTATTACTCATAATATAAATTTTAAAAGAAGTAATTCTGATATTGAAATTATGTCAATTAATGCAAGAGAACAAAATATAAAAAAGCAATCGAATTTATTTGAATAAAAAAGGAGAGAAAAAAATGAAGAAAAAAAGAGGAATATTCAAAATGGTTTTATATGAGTTAAGAAATAATAATGGAAATTTCATGACATATTTCTTTGGCATTGTTTTTCCAAATTTTATGTCTTATTTTTTAACAAAAGCAATTTCAGAAGATGCACCAATGCAGTTATATCAGGAAATAGCAACTTCTATTATGCTTACCATGTCATTAATTATGCCAATGTCCATTATGCTGCTTGGCTATGGAGCTGTTTATTCTCAGGAAGTAGAACATGAAATTCCACTTAGAATGCATCTTTTTGGATTTGAAGAAAAAGATTTAATTTTTGGAAAAGTGATTGCACAAGTAGTTATTTTAACGGTTGCTTTTTTTGTTTTCGGTATTTTTCAAATTTTTGTAATGGACATTCAAAAACCAACAATGTTTTCTTTCTTTTGTTTATTGTTATCGTTATATCTTATTAGTATTATGATGTTAATTATTTCCCATGCACTTTCCAATATTTTCCGAAAATTTAGTCTTACCTTTGGTGTCACCATGATGTTTTATTTTTTTATGATGGTGCTAACGGGAATGATGGGGGTAAAAACAGAGCAGCTTCCAAAAGCATTACAGGCAATTGCAAGAACATTACCTATGACTTATATTAGTAATGATTTTATTGACTTTTGGCAGGGAGGAATGTATAATTTTATGCCATTGATTCAATCGTTTCTTTTTTTAGGAGCTATTTGTGGAATTTTATTATTATTTTCATTTCATAAAAATAAAAGAACATGATAAATTACAAATGAAAAGATTTTTTGTTTTTTAAACTTCAGTATATGTTTTTTAGAAAGGAATAAAAAAGATGAAGTTTTTTCTTTCTTATTTTCAGCAACGGAAAAAGGGAATTTTTGTATTTTTCCTATTTTGTTTTATCTTTCTTTTTGCATTTATATTATATCACTTACCAGTAAAGGCTGTATTATATCCATCTTTTCTTTGTATGGGACTTGGAATTATTTTTTTATTTTTTGATAGTAGGCGTGCTTTTTGTAAACATAAAAAATTAATGGAAATGCAAAAATTTTCTTCTTATCTTATGAAAGACTTTCCTATTGCGGAAACATTTGATGACAGGGATTATCAGAAAATAATACAGTTACTTCAAGAAGAACAAAGACAGCTAGAAGATAAGATGAATCTTCGTTATCTTGATATGATTGATTATTATAGTATTTGGGCACATCAGATAAAAACACCCATTGCTTCTATGCGGTTAAATTTACAAAAAGAGGATTCTGAGTTTTCCAGAAAAATTTCTGAGGATTTATTTAGAATTGAACAATATGTGGAAATGGTACTTATGTTTTTACGGCTTGATTCCGATTCTACAGATTATATCTTGCGAGAATATCCTTTGGATGCTATAATAAAACAAGCAGTTAAAAGATTTGCAACTATTTTTATAAGGAGAAAAATAAAATTAAATTATAAGCCAGTGGAAATAAAAGTATTAACAGATGAAAAATGGCTTCTTTTTGTAATAGAACAAGTACTTTCAAATGCATTAAAATATACAGAAGCAGGTGAAATTACAATTGAGATAAAAGAACCAAAAACATTATGTATTCTTGATACTGGAATTGGAATTGCACCAGAGGATTTACCAAGAATTTTTGAAAAAGGCTATACAGGCTTTAATGGAAGAAATGATAAAAAAGCAAGTGGAATTGGATTATATTTATGTCAAAGGATTTGTAAAAATTTAGGGCATACCATAAAGGCAGAATCTTCTTTAGGAAAAGGAACTAAGATATTGATTTCATTACAAGAACAAAAGCTAGAGGTAGAATAGAAAGGACAGAATGCAATGTATCGGATTTTAATTGTAGAAGATGATAGAGGAATTGCAGAGGCTATAAAAAATTTAGTAAATATGTGGGACTTGCAAGCAATATGTGCAAGAAATTTCCGTAATCTTATGGCTGATTTTGCAGAATATGATCCGCATCTTGTCCTTTTAGATATTGTATTGCCATTTTTTAATGGATATTATTGGTGTAGTGAAATCCGTAAGGTGTCAAAAGTTCCTGTTATTTTTATTTCTTCTGTAAGCGATAATATGAATATTGTAATGGCAATGAACCTTGGAGCAGATGACTTTATTGTAAAGCCATTTGATCAAAATGTTTTAATTGCAAAAATTCAGGCAATGTTACGCCGTACTTATGATTTTGGAACGCAGATTCCAATATTAGAACATCGTGGTGCTATGTTAAATACAGGGGATAATACATTGATTTATCAGGAGAAAAAAGTACCACTGACAAAAAATGAATATCGTATTTTATTATCTCTTATGGAAAACAAGGGAAAGGTAGTTAGTAGAGAACGGTTGATGGAAAAATTGTGGGAATCAGATAGCTTTGTAGATGAAAATACACTAACAGTCAATGTAAATCGTTTAAGAAAAAAATTGGAGGCAATTGGACTTATTAATTTTATTACAACAAAGTTTGGGGTTGGTTATATTATTATGGAAGAAAACAATAAATGATAAAATTAAGTAGGGGAAATGTTTCCCCTACTTGGATATTTATAAGTTTTTATTAATAATTTTTCTTATATTTATTTCTTATTATCATTTTTATCATTTTATCGATAGTTTTGCAATTAAATTTTTATGAATTTTCTATTATAGTTTCTTTTTTTATTTTATCCATTCTGACATTTTATGTAAAAAAAATATATAAAATACTCTTGACAAGAGAAAAAAATATGTTATGATATATAAAAATTTTATATATAAAATTTCTACATATCAGGGAAAGGAGCAAAAAAATGTATTATCCAATTTCAGCATTACTAATAGAATGTCTGATTTTATCCGTAGTGGAAGTAAAGGATTCTTATGGTTATGAGATTAGTCAGATAGTAAAACTAGTTTCTGATATTAAAGAATCTACTTTATATCCAATTTTACGAAAACTGGAAAATAGTGGATATTTAACAGCATATACGCAAGAATTTCAAGGAAGAAATAGAAAATATTATTCTATTACAGAAGAGGGAAAAAATCAGCTTTTATTTTTAAAAAAGGAATGGGTTTTTTATCGAGATACTATTGATGAAATTATAAATCATATGGCAAAGGGGGAGTAATCATTGACAAAGACAGAATATTTACAGCAATTAAAAAAATATTTAAAACGTCTTCCAAAAGAAGATTATGAAAATGCAATGGAACATTTTACTGAATATTTTGAAGATATTGGAAAAGAAAGAGAACAAGAAGCAATGGAGGAACTAGGAACTCCAAAAGAGGCAGCGGCAGAACTTTTAAAAAATTTATTAAGAAAAGATTTGGAAATTACAGAAGATATAGAAGAAAAAAAGAATTTAAAAAATAAAAAAAGAGTGTCTGCAAAAAGAAATATTTGGATTTCTTGTCTTGCCATTATGGCAGCTCCGATTGCATTGCCAGTTGCTTTTACAATCGTTGCTTGTTTTTTTACACTTTTTCTATGCTTAGGATGTGTACTTTTAATGCTTGGATGTTTAAGTTTGGCAGCAATTTTAGTCGGTATAAAGCTATTATTAAGAGGACTTGTAGCAATTCCATATTCTCTTTCTGGTGCAGGAATGATTATGGGCATGGGATTTTTTGGTATTGGATTTAGTATTCTTTTTTGGATTTTAGTCATCTATTTTTATCAGTGGATGAAAAAATTATATTTATATTTTATGAAAAAAATAGCGGAAAGAAAGGAGAAAAAGGATGAGTAAAAAAATTAAAATGGGACTGTTGACAGGATTTGTATTATGTTTTTTTGGGATTTTTTTATTCTTTCTTTGCTATATGGCAGGTGGAAAAAGCTATGTAGAAACAGCAGATTTAGACCGTTTGGATGGAACAGCCACTTGGGAGGATAGAAAGCCAGATCTAATTTTAGAAAAAACAAAACTAGAGGATATTGCATCTCTTGAAGTAGAATTAAATGATATTCATTTTTTTATAGAACCATCAGAAGATGAAAATTATTATATTTCTTATCAAGTAAAAAGCAGAAAAAAACAGACACCAATTCAATATAAGATAGAAAATAAGGTATTAACAATCAAAGAAAATAAAAAATCCTTTTCTTTTATTTCTATAGGGATTGATATTGGTGGTTTTTTCACAGGAAATTTAAAAAAAGAAAAAGAAGAAGATTATCAGGAGAAAGTAATTATTTATGTACCAAAACAAGAAAAATTAAAAGATTGTCAGGTGACACTTCATGATAGTGATATTAGAATAAAGGAATTTTGTTGTGAAAATGTAAAGATAGAACTTGCATATGGAAATCTTTTCTTAGAAAATGCTTCTTTTTTAGAAAGTAGTATGACTTTAGGAGATGGAAAAATGGAAATAGAAAATACAGATTTGCATGATACAGATATTATTGTATCTTATGGGGATTTAAAAACAAAAAATTGTATAATAGAAAATGGAAATATTCTTTTAAAAGATGGTACTATGGATAGTTCTAATGTAAAGTTTTTAAAACAGAATACTATAAAAAGTCAGTATGGAGATATAAAACTTGGAATAGAAAAAGAAATATTAAATACAATGAATTTAAAATTGAAAACAAATTATGGGAAAATAGAAGTACCAAAGGACTTGTCGGGAAGTAAAGAAAGCAATGAAGATAATGATACACAATCTTATGAAAAAACTATAGAAAATACAGAGAATGAACTGCAAATTATAGCAGAAGATGGAGATATTATACTGGCGGTTGAAAAACATGACCGCTCAGTATAACATGATGTGCACGACCGCACAAGGCAGGTCA
>CAJTJZ010000020.1:0-3903 GCA_910576895.1 uncultured Lachnospiraceae bacterium
GGATTTTGATTAAAATATATTTTTTGAAAAACAAAGAAAGCTTAAAAATAACAACAAGAAGAATAGATGATAGTAATGAAGATTTTTATGATTGGATTAAATGCTGAGCAAGGAGAGAGAATTTATATGAAATATTCTGTTTATGTTAGAAATCAAAAAGAAGGACCTTCTTGTTATTACCGAGTAATACAATATTTAAATAAAATGGATAAAGATTTGCAAAAGAAGGTTATGGTTCATAATATTATGAGTCTTTCTATGTTTCGAGCAAATATGTATTGTAAAAATCCATATTTTAAGAAATTACTCCAAGTTGTTCTTTATTTATTTATGTTTTTAAGAATGATTTATTATGTTAGGCAGGATTTACAATGTGGTGTTGATGTTGTGGTGGTATCAAGAGAAACACTTCCAAGATATATGCCATTGTATTTAAAAATGCTTTTAGAAAAGTTATATCAAAATACAATAGTAATATGGGATTTTGATGATGATATTTTTTATAGTGGGGAAATTTCTAAAAGAGAAGCTGTTTTGCTTAAAAAATATAGTAAACATATTTTAGTGACAGGAGATTATCTTAAACATCTTTTATCAAAAGAAGAACAAAAGAAGGTACAAATTCTTCCAACAACAGATGGAGCATTTCAAAAGGATAATAAATTAGAATTGCTAAAGAAACGAGAACGTTTGTTTCAAAAAGAAGTGCGTCTTGTATGGATAGGTACAGCTTCTAGTATTAAAAATTTAGAGAGTATTGTAAAAAATTTAGACGAGTTTGCGAAACAGATGGAACAAAAACATAAAAAGACAAGTTTAATCAAAAACTAAAGGCAAAATGTTCTTTTCTTAAGATTAGAAATATTCCATGGACAAGGCAAGGAGCAGAACAAGCTATTAGAAATGCTCATATTGGTGTTATGCCACTTTTGAAAAATAAATTTAACTTAGGAAAGGGTGGTTTTAAATTAATTCAATATATGGCAGGAGGACTTCCAGTTGTAGCATCTTCTGTAGGTTATAATCAACAAGTAGTAAATGAAGCATATGGATATCTTGTGACTTCAGATAATGAATGGAAAGAGGCACTTACGAAATTAGTTGTTTCAGAGGAAGTATGGAAGCAAAAAGCTTATGCAGCTTATAAGGCATGGGAAGATTTGTTTTCTTTTCAAAAAAATTATAAAATATGGCAGAAACTTTTGATTGGACAATTTCAACAAAAAATTAAGTATTCTATTGTGATTGTTAATTGGAATTCAGGAGAACAACTGAAATCTTGTTTAAATTCCATGATTAATCTAGTTGAAAAAAATTATCAAATAAAAAAAGTAGTTATTGTAGATAATGCATCAAAAGATTCTTCTGTTAATTTTGATAGAACTCATTATCCATTTCCATGTGAATTGATTCAAAATAAAAAGAATATGGGATTTGCCTATGCCTGCAATCAAGGAAGTAAACAATGTGGTGTAAAATTTAAAGATGATAGAAAAATGGCAAAGGTAGATTTAATAAAGAATAGCTACGAAGACATAGAATATCTATTATTTTTAAATCCAGATACTATGTTGAAATTAGATACATTGTATAAATTATCACAGTATTTACTTAGAAAACCAAATGATATTGGTATTGTGGGAATACAGCTTTTTGATGAATTTCAACATATTTCTAAAACTTGTTCTCATTTTCCAAACAAAGTTCGCCGACTTTGTAAAGTTTTAGGGATCACAAAGTTGATTCCATCAACGGATATTGTTATGAGTGAATGGGATCATAAAGCTTCTCGACAAGTTGATCAAGTTATGGGAGCATTTTTTGTGATATCAAAACAATTATTTGAATATTTGAATGGGTTTGACGAACGATTTTTTGTTTATTATGAGGAAGTAGATTTAAGTAAACGTGCAAAAGATATTGGGTATCGTTCTTATTTTTTTTCAGGTGCACAGGCTTTTCATAAAGGAGGAGGAACATCAGAACAGGTTTTGGACAAGAGATTATTTTATATTTTAAATAGTTACTTAAAATATGAAAAAAAACATAATGGACTTATTGGTTTTATATTTGGTTGTGGATTAGTTGGAGTAGAGTATTTTGCAAGAATTGGATTATTACTAGTAAAAAGGAAAAAAGGAAATATTAAATATTTAAATAATGCATATAGAGAATTATTATTGGAATTGCTTAAAAAATAAAAGCTATTTTTTATTGATTATGATGTTTGTTTAAGGACAAGCATAATTAATTATTTAGATTGATCAAAGAGGACAAGAAAATGAAAAAAAAGATTGTATCAGTTACAGTAACATATAATCGGTTAGAAAAATTAAAAGTGCATATAGAAAAATTGTTAAATCAAAGCATACCATTAGATCAAATTTATATTATTGATAATCATAGTACAGATGGCACATTTGAGTATATGAGAGATATAAAGAAAAAATACTCACAGATTACTTATTGTCGTATGAAAGAAAATAAAGGGGGGTCTGGTGGTTTTTATATAGGCATAAAAAAAGCATTTCATGATAAATCTGATTATATATGGGGGATGGATGATGATGCTTATCCAAAAGAAAATGCATTGCAGGAATTAGTGGATTTTTATCGAAAGAAAAAAGAACTTTGTTGTCTTTGGTCTAACTGTGATTGTGATAAAGATATTCCAGAAACTGGAAAAAAAGTAAGGGAATGGATGTTTGTTGGCTTTTTTTTACCAGCACAAATTATTAAGAAAGTTGGACTTCCAAAAGAAGGTTTTTTTATTTATCATGATGACTCGGAATATGCATATCGTATTCAAAAAAAAGGATATTCTATTTGGAAAGTTCGCGATTCTTTAATTGAACATCAAGATTATAAAGAAAGAGAAAAGTATCAAAAAAAAATTTTTGGAAAAACACTTGAATATCCTATATTGGCTGATTGGAGAGTTTATTATGAGATTAGGAATAGAATTTTAAAATACTCTTGGACAGATCAAATGAAATATAGAACAATTATAGAATATGTTCCAAAAACATTGATAATAATTATAATGGTAAATCCAAAGCAATTTAAAATAGCATTAAAAGGATATATTCATGGAATTATAGGAAAGGATGGTATCGTTATGAAACCATAAAGGGAAAAAATATGATAAAAGTATTATATATTAGTACAGATGGTATTCAATCTGGAGCAGGATTGTGTATGTTACAGCAAATCTGTTATGGTAAGGAGCAAGGAATTGATTATCAATGTATTTTGCCTTGTCATGGAAACTTAGAAGATGTAGCAAAAAGGGAAAATATTGCATATAAAGTGATTCGTTCCTATCCATGGCTGAGAAATAAAGAAGAAAAAGATGATTGGAAATTTTTTGTAAAGTGGATAGTAAAGTCAGTTTTAAATATAAAAGTGGAAATACAAATATATTATATTATTAAAAAACAAAAAATAGATATTGTTCATATTAATACAATATGTTCTGGAGTTGGAGCAAAAGCTGCACATATAGCAAAAGTTCCAGTAGTATGGCATTTTCGAGAATTTGTTGAAGAAGATTTTGGTTCTCATTATATTAATAAAAGAAAAAGTATAAAATTGATAAAAAAATCCGCAGCGTTGATTGCTGTTTCAGAAGCGGTAAAGAATAAATATGAAAAGTATTTTGGAAAAAGAAGTATTTATAGAATTTATGATGGATTAGATATTAATAAATTTTATTGTCCTGAAAAAGAAATTTTTGCTTCTCAAAAGAAAGCAATTATTTTAATGGCAGGGCATATTAGTGATTCTAAGGGACAGTCACAATTATTAAAAGCAGTTGCTTGTATGACAAAAGAGGAACAAAGTAAATTAAGAGTGCAATTTGCAGGAGTTGGAAATGATAAGACAATGAAAAAGATAAAAGAG
>CAJTJZ010000020.1:3913-60767 GCA_910576895.1 uncultured Lachnospiraceae bacterium
TAAAACGATATGAGTTAGAAAATGTAGTAGAAATGCTTGGATTTCGTGAAGATATTGATGATTTGTGGAAACAAGCAGATATTTGTGTAGTATGTTCACGATTTGAAGCATTTGGAAGAGTAACTGTGGAGGCAATGCTTTCAGGCTGTCTTGTTATAGGAACTGACAGGGGAGGAACAATAGAATTAATTCAAGATGGTGTTACAGGATATTTATATCCTTATGGAGAAGTTGATATTTTAAAAAAGAAAATTTTGGAAGCATTAGAAAGAAAAGAGGAAGCAAGAAAAGTTGCCAAGTTAGGAAGAAAATATGCAAAGGAACATTTTGATTCTAAAGTAAATGCAGAAAATATTAAAAAAATTTATATAAAGGCTTGTAAAAAATAGATATTAATAAAAAGATGAAAAGGAGTTTATGTTAATGGAAAAACTAACTTTAGAAGAGATACAAAAGATAGAACTAGAGCTTTTAATAGAATTAAATAAAATTTGCAAAAAAAATAATTTACATTATACTTTGGCAGGTGGAACATTACTTGGAGCTATTAGACATCAAGGGTTTATACCATGGGATGATGATATTGATGTTTGTATGCCAAGGGAGGATTATGAAAAATTTGCAATTTTTATGAAAAAAAATTATAAAAATTCATATATTCAATGTCTATTTTTAGAAGATACTTCATTTCCTTTTATAAAGATGATTGATACAAGAATAAAGATAAAAGGCGATATATGGGATCAGGCAAGAAAAATGAAATATATTTGGATTGATATTCTTCCAGTAGATGGTTTGCCAAGCAAGAAAAAAAAAGTAAAGGAAATTTATAAAAAAGCTTACGGATATCGCAATCAGCAAATTTATGCAATAGGTGTACATAAAGGTATAGCTAAAAGCGAAATTACAAGAAAGATAAAAAAATTATTAAGACCATATTATAAAAAATTTGATCATTATTATTGGGGAAGAAAATTAAATAAGTTGGGTAAACAATATAAAGTAAAAGATTGTAAGTATGTTGGTATTGTTACATGGGGATTGTATGGGGTAGGAGAACGTATGCCAAAATCGGGATATCTTAATACAGTTGAAGTAAATTTTGAGGGTTATAAATTTCCTGCACCTAAGTGTTGGGATTTTTATTTAAAAGGAATTTATGGGGATTATATGGAATTGCCACCCATGGAAAAGAGAATGAAACATAATATTCAGGCATATAAGTAATGTATTTAAATATTAGAAATTAGATTTATTGGAGGAATTTTATGAATGTGGCGATAATTATTGCAGGTGGTTCTGGTCATAGAATGGGACAAGACATTCCAAAGCAATTTATTAATGTTTATGATAAACCAGTTTTAATTTATACTTTAGAAAGTTTTCAAAAACACCCAAAGATTGATATGATTGAGGTAGTTTGTATTGATGGTTGGCATGAAATTGTTTGGGCATATGCAAAGCAGTTTAATATTACAAAATTAAATTGGGTTATATCTGGTGGAGAAACAGTACAAGAATCTATATGTAATGGTGTTTATAATTTAGAAAATCAATGTGAAGAAGATGATATTATAATTATTCATGATGGTATACGTCCATTAGTAGATGAAACAGTTCTTTCAGATGTAATGATTAAGTGTCAAAAATATGGAAATGCTGTTACATCACTTCCATATAATGAACAGATTTTTGTTATGGATGATGAAATTTCGACAACGAAATATATTGCAAGAGAGACTTTACGTAGAGTATCAACTCCTCAAGCTTATAAATTTGGAAAACTTTTTCGGGCATATCATGAAGCATTTGAAAAGAAGATTGGTATTTATGGTTCATCTTATACCAATACTATGATGGTGGAATTAGGAGAACGTATTTATTTTGCAGCAGGTTCAGATAAAAATATAAAATTGACAACAAAAGATGATTTGGAATTATTTAAAGCACATTTAAAACTAGAACAGGATTCATGGTTGAAATAGGAAGGAAATTAAAATGGAATTATTACAAAATAAATTGTATATAGAAGATATTAAACAAGTTTCGGAAAGTCAGCTTCCATGGGAAAAACTAGAAGGAAAAACGATTTTAATTTCTGGAGCTTCTGGAATGATAGGTAGCTTTCTTATTGATGTACTTATGTATAAAAATAAAGTAGATCATATCAATTGTAAAATTTGTGCATTAGGAAGGAGCGAAAAGAAAGCTAAGCAGCGTTTTTTTAATTATTGGAAACAGGAAGGATTTAATTTTTTTTCTTTTGATATTGTTAAGAAACCATTGAATAAAAATGAAATTGGTAAAGCAGATTTTATAATTCATGCTGCGAGCAATACACATCCTATTGCTTATTCTACTGATCCAATAGGTACAATTACTACTAATGTTATAGGCACATATCATTTACTTGAATTTGCAAATAAATATTGTACAGAGCGTTTTGCTTTTTTATCTTCTAATGAAATTTATGGTGAGAATCGTGGAGATGTAGAAACTTTTTCAGAAGATTATTGTGGTTATATAAATTCTAATACATTGCGTGCAGGATATCCTGAGAGTAAGCGTTGTGGAGAAGCTTTATGCCAAGCATATATTAAACAAAAAGGACTAGATATTGTAATTCCAAGATTAACTCGAAGTTATGGACCTACTATGTTGATGTCGGATACAAAAGCAATTTCTCAATTTATAAAAAAAAGTATTGCAAAAGAAAACATTGTATTGAAAAGTGATGGAACACAATTTTATTCTTATACTTATATGGCAGATGCTGTAACAGGATTATTAACAATATTATTAAAAGGAAAAAATGGAGAAGCATATAATATTGCAGATACTCATTCAGATATTATGCTGAAAGATTTAGCTGAAATTATTGCTAAATGGTCAGGAATGAAAGTGGTATATGATTTACCAAGTGAAACAGAAAAAGAAGGATTTAGTAAGGCAACAAAGGCAAGATTAAATGCTAATAAGTTGAAAATGCTGGGGTGGAGAGCACAATATAATATTTATAGTGGAATAGAAAGGACATTACAAATATTAAAAGAGATGGGGGCTGATAGAATTGGGAGATAATCAAGAAGTTTTAAAGGAATCGATAGATATTAGTGTCATTGTTTCGGTATATAATACATTAAAATCAGCTTTTATTGATTGTATGGATAGTATTATATGTCAGGATTTTAAGAACTTTGAAGTAATTGTTATAGATGATGGAAGCGATAAGTTATGTGCAAATTATATTGATGAATATGTAAAAAAATATAGAAATATTAGAATATATCATCAAAATAACCGTGGAGTTTCTGCTGCAAGAAATTTTGGTATGAATGTTGCTAAAGGAAGTTATATTATGTTTGTAGATGCAGATGATATAATTTTTCCGCAAGTCCTAAAAAGAGCATTTTGGCTTGCAAAAGAATATCATGCAGATATAATTGCTGGTGGTGTAAAAGTTGTTAAAGAGGAAGAAAGAAAAAAAATAAAAGAACAATTAAATAAAAAGAAATTAAGAAATAAAATAGAAGAAGGGGATATAAAGCTTTTAAAAAGGCATATGATTGATTTATCTATTAAGAAATATAAAAATTTTGATGGGGGTGCATATATTAGCAGAGGATGCTGCTCTAAATTAATAAAAACTGAAATTGCAAAAACAATTTTATTTGATAAAAGACTTCCTATAGGAGAGGATGATATTTGGAATTTAGTATTATTGTTAAAAAATCCTAAAATAATTCTTGATTTTCAAGCTTGGTATTGTTATATAAAAAATGAACTTTCTGCAACTTCTTGTTATAGAAAAAATATTATTCATGAAGTACAATTAGAACTTTCTATTCTTTTTTCTTATGTAGATAAGAAAAATATGAAAGAAAAGAAAAGTTATTATAATAGAGTTTTGGAAGAAACTAATCGTATATTTTATAATTATTTATGGCATCCTCTATGTCCAATGAGTATAAGAGAAAAAATAAAAATTTTAAGAATAACTTTTCATAAAAGACCATGGAAAGATTTATCTAAAAAAGAAATATCTTCTATGTTCTCTGTAGAAATAAGAAGATGGATTTTTCTTTGTAGAACGGGTTGGATTGTTCCCTATTGGTCAGTAAAACAATGGATTATAGGAAAGAAGCATAATAAATAATATATTTTGAGGTAATTATGAAAGAAAAAATGATACGTGATGATATGATGTTTTTTACAGCATATATATTATATCTTGTAGTAGGTGCAATTAAACATACACAATTATTGAATGTAATGCCAATGACAGGGATACTTGAATTAGTAAGGATTGGAGCTGTATCAGTAGTATGTATAAAAATCATTTTAAGTAAAGAATATACTAGTAGGCAAGTAACAATTTTTTGTTTTTTTGTTTTTATTGTTTTTATCTCATGTATGTATAGTAAAAATTTTGAATTATTTTATTTTATTTGTTTTGTATTTGGAATAAAAGATGTTTCTTATTCTAAGGTACTCCAAGTGACATTTGCTATTCATATGATTGTTATTGGAATGGTTGTAGTAAGTGTATGGACGGGAATTATATCAAATGAAGCAATGGGAGCTGTTGTTTGGTCTGAGACTATGATAAGTGATGAATTTATAGAAAGAAATACATTGGGCTTTGTACACCCTAATACAGCTAGTGCTGTTGTTTTTTTTACCACAATAATATATATATGTATGAGAAATACTTGTTCTTTTTTAGAATTCATAATAAGTTTTGGGATTAATTTTATGGTATATCAAAAAACTGGTTCAAGAACTTGTTTTATAATTATTATTATATTTTTACCGTTAATGTATTGGTTTGCTAATAAGAAAACATTTCATAAATATTGGCAAGTTCTTTTTACAGTAGCACCCATTATAATTATTTTAGTAGCAATTTTAATGCAAATATATTATGATCCAAATAATGAGTTTTTTGTTGAGATAAATTCTTTACTTTCATCAAGATTACAATTAGGGCATCAGGGCTTTTTGGATTATGGTATTACTTTATTTGGGCAGAGTATACTTTGGATATCAGATTGGAATAATGAGTATGGACTTCCATATAATTATGTGGATAGTGCTTATATGAGAATTTTATTAGAAAATGGTATTATAGTGTATATATTTTTATGTATTTTCATTGTAATAACGATGTATTATTTAGCAAAAAAGAAAAAGGGAATGCTTTGTATTGCTTTTTTGGCATTACTTGTTCATAGTATGGTGGAAATGTCTGTATATGTTATTTCATGGTCGCCATTTTGTTTATTGATGGGACAAATGGCAATATTGGATAATAATAAGGAATAAAAGAATGCAAAATAAAAGGAAAGGTATTTATAATATTGTTTTTGGTCTTATAGGACAAATGATTATTATTTGCCTTGGTGTTTTGATACCAAGATTAGTTTTAGTTCAATATGGTTCTGAGATTAATGGACTTTTAAATGCAGTAACTCAAATATTTATGTATGCATCCTTATTAGAAGCAGGTGTTGGAACAGCTTCTATGCAGGCATTATATAAACCAATTGCAGAAAATAATCAAGATGAAATTAATAGAATTTTATCGGCAACAAATCATTATTATAAGAAAACAAGTTTTATATATTTTTTTGTAGTAATTTTTTTTGCTATTACATATCCATTTTTTGTAAAAAGTGAAATATCAAGAATAACGATATTTTTTGTATTTTTTTTCGTGGGTATGGGAAATGTTATAAATTTTGGTATTCAGGCAAAATTTCGTTTATATTTAGAAGCAGAGGGGAAAAATTATATTCTTATTTCTGTGAATACTTGTGTTTATGTACTACAAAATATAGTAAAAGTAATTCTTTTCTGTAATGGTGCATCTATTGTTATTGTGCAGGCAGCAGCATTTATGATTAGTTTTGCTCAAGTAATTTTAATTGTATTTTATATAAAAAAGAGGTATGCGTGGCTCAATGTTAATACAGAACCAAATTATGAAGCAATTAGTGAAAAAAATTCTGTTTTGGTACATCAAATTTCTACATTGATATTTTCAAATACAGATGTTTTAATTCTTAGTATTTTTTTAGGGTTAAAAGTTGTTAGTATTTATTCTATGTATAATTTAATTATAACATATGTAAATAATTTAATTAATCAGGTGAATAGTGGTTTTCGGTTTAAACTGGGACAAACATATGCTGTGGATAAAGTTTCTTATGAAAAGTATCATAATATGTTTGAAGTAGGAAATATGATTCTTGTATTTTCATGTTTTACTTTAGTATATGTTTTGATTTTACCATTTATGAAACTATATACAGCAGGAGTTAGCGATACTAATTATATTGATCAAAAGCTTCCCATTTTATTTGTAATTATTCAGCTTTTATCTAATGGAAGATCATCTTCTTCCAATTTGATTAGTTTTGCAGGACATTTTAAGAGTACAAAATGGCGTGCAATTATAGAATCAGCAATTAATCTTATTGTATCATTAATTTGTGTACAATATTTTGGTATTTATGGGGTATTATTTGGAACAATTGCTGCTTTATTATATCGATCAAATGATATGATTTTATATACTCATAAATATATATTACATAAATCTCCTAAAATTACTTATCGAAGATGGGGATTGTCATTTTTATCATTTTTAATTTGTGTTTTTTTAATACAAAAAATATCAATAGAATTAGATAGTTATTTAAAGTTATTTTTTTATGGTGGAATCTATATGGTTGGGATTTTAATTATATATATTTTGATTCAAAGTATCTTTGAAAAAGAGGTATTTCAAAACTATTGGTATTATATAAAAGAAATTATTGTTAAAATAAAAGAAAAATTTTAAAATATTTTTAATTTATAGAAAGGAAAGAATATTATGGAAACAGTAAGAAGAAGTATTAATACTAGGCATCTTTTTTTAAAAGTAATGGAAAGGTGGAAATTAATTTTAATTGCAGCAGTTATTGGTTGCATTGCGGGAACAGGGTATGCTATGTTAAAACAGAAAACGGAAAATAAGAAATTACAGCAAGGACAAAAACTGGTTATGACAGAAATTACAGTAACAGAGGAAGAATTTGCAAATGTTTATTCTATGGCATCAGCATATGATTCCATACAAGCTCAAAAAGATTATAGTAAACAAAATATTTGGATGAAATGTCAAAATTTTATAAAAGGAACAGCAAAAGCTGTATATCAAATTCAGGCAGAGACAGATTTAGAAAAAAGTCAGATTGCTACATTATATACAGATATTCTTGCAAATAATGAAACTTATAATGAACTAGCTTCACAAGAAGGAATGCGAGTAGAGTATTTAAGAGAAGGAATTGCTTATTCTGTACCAGCGGGTGGCATTTTAAGATTAGAGATAATCTCTTATTCTAAAGAGAAAGCACAAGAATGGTTAGATCAAATTGAGAAAATTCTTAAGATGCAAAAGAAGGGATTGGAGAAAGAAACAGGAATTTCTTTTCGTATCAAAAAAGTATATAAGAATAATATAGAGGTATTTGATAGTGGAATAGCAGATAGACAAAGAGCATCTATGACAAATATAACAACAGCACAGACAAATTATGATAATGCAGTGGCAGCATTACCTTATAACCAGAAATATTATTTAGAGTGTTACTTACAATCAAGAAATGATGAAAATTATGTAAAAGGGCAGTCATTTCAAAGAGAAATTCCAGTAGAAAAACCAGTAGAAGAAACAACAACAGCAGGAGGAACTCCAATAGAAGAAGAAGTTCCATTAACAGAAGAAGAAAGAGAGGAACTTTTTCAAAAAAGGTTAAAAACAGATAGAGTATTGGGAGCTATTCTTGGGGGATTTGCAGTATGTTTATTTTTTATATTAAAGTATGTGTATTCACCGATTCTCATGAACACAGAAGAATTGAGTATGATGTATGGTCTGCCTATTTTGGGAGGGATAAATGTATCAAAGAAAGGAAAGAAAAAAGAAAATAAAGATATAGATAATATAGAAGAATATAGAAAAATTATTGCTAGAATTGGTATTCAAGATGTAAGAGGAGAAAAAATTTATATAACAGGTACACAAGTGAATGAGTCTTATATGGAATTATTGGTACAGGAAGGGAAAAAACAGGATATTTTATTTATTTCAGGTAAAAATTTTATGGAAAATTCTAATGCAATGATTGAATTAAGAGATTGTGATTCTGTAATTTTTTTGGAAAAAGAGGGAATATCAAAGTATGCAGAAATAGAAGAAGAATTAAAAATATGCAAGGAAAGTAATAAAAAAATTATAGGTGTTGTTATGGTATGATATTCAAACAGTATGTATTTTTATACTATAGTAAATTAAAAAGTTTAGGTAGTAGGGTACTTCCAGAAGCAACTATATATGTATATGACAATAATTCAAATGATGGTTCTGATAAAATAGCAAAAAATGCAGGAGCAATAGTATCCTATGAATTTCAACAAGGAAAAGGTAATGTAATCCGTAGAATGTTTCAAGAGAAAAACGAAAGTTAGAAAAGGATAATAAAATATTGTAATATTATTTTTAAAAATTTATAGCATGGTGATATTTAAAAAAATAAGGAGAAGAACGAAAGGAAAGCAGAAAAATAAAACAGATGGCAGTGGAAAAAGAGCGAAAGCTGGCAAAACAACAGGCATTAGATTCTGCTACAGTACTTATAAAAGAGGGTTTTCAACCAGAAAAAATTGTAGAATGTATTAAAAATCTTACTTTAGAAGATGTGATAAAACTTCAGGGAAAAGTTGATAAATAATAAAGCATATTAAAACGGTTTGCTATACTAAAGGAGATAAGAATTTATGAAACGAAAGCAAGATATCTTTGATAAGTTACTGACATTACCTGTATTACATTACTTTCAGCCAATTTATGAAAAACATCGGGAAGTAATTTTATATCTATTTTTTGGTGGTTTAACATTTTTATTAAGTATTTTTACATTTGCTTTATTTCATATAACATTAAATATAAATGAATTGATTGCAAATATACTATCATGGATTATTGCTGTATTATTTGCATTTTTTACAAATCGTATTTGGGTATTTGAAGCTCCTACAAAAACATACAAAGAATTTATTTCTCAGCTTAGTACATTTTTAGGAGGACGTGTAGTTACGCTTATCATTGAAGAAGGACTATTATTTGTATTTATTACATTATTGCATTTGAATAGTATGGTGATAAAAATTTTTGCACAGGTAATTGTAATTGTTTTAAATTATATTATAAGTAAGTGCATAATATTTAAGAAATAGTATTATAAAAACAAAACTTCCTAAAAGAAATAATAAACCGCCATGATGTATTGATTAATTTCCATCTATGGCGGTTTATTATTTTTTTATTTAAAAATATACGATAGGCTATGGCTAGCTATAAATAATACTTACTTTTTATTCTGTTAATGCTACTTTTCCTTTAATAATTTCTGTCAGCATTTCTTCTGCATCTTTCATTCCTGATTTTTCCAAATCAGAAATCATTTTATCATAAGATTTATCAAAATCAGCTTCTTTTCCAATCACACATCCAATTAAATCAGCTTGTGCAATCTCATCCAATTTATTTCCGATTTCATCAAATTCTACTGGTTTTGAATAAGCCCAAATTGGAGAATATTTTGGTGTTTCAAATTCTGATGATTGTGGGAAAATATCTACTAATAAATCTACATTCCATGCCGCACATGCTGCTTTTTGCTCTTCATCATATTCAGCAATAACGGAATCCCTGCTATCTGTTGTATAAGTACTTCCTGTAGAATCTTCTACACCAACACCGTAACATGGGAAT
The DNA here is from genome assembly GCA_910576895.1 of uncultured Lachnospiraceae bacterium. GTDB lineage: Bacteria > Bacillota > Clostridia > Lachnospirales > Lachnospiraceae > MGBC100174. The sequence goes on from CAJTJZ010000020.1 coordinate 13,740, forward strand.
GGATAGTTATGGAAACCTACACCCGTTGTCTTTTGATAATCTTTATTATTATTGCATTCATTAATTTCTTCTTCCTTACGATAACGTTTTCCATCTTCGTCAAGGAAGTAATTTGTACCCTCAATTCCCCAATTTACAAGTACCTGACCTTCATCAGAGCAAAGATAATCAAGATACTTAATAGCTGCTTCTGGATTTTTACAAGCAGTTGTAATGCCAACGCCTTGACCAACAGGAAGCCCTTGATACATTAGGGAAGGAGTTTTTGTATCTTTATCTGCTGTAAATGGAAGACCACAATAGGTTAAATCCATTTTTCCATCTGCTTTTAGAATTTTTTCACCATCTTGATAATCCCAATCGGTATCAAGAAGTGCTACAACACGTCCAGAAGAAATCTTTGCAATATAATCATCATGTGTTTGTGTTGCAAATTCAGGATCTAAAATACCATCATTGTACAATTTATTTAACCATTTAAAATAATTTCTTATTTTTTCTGAACGGAATTTATAAGTAGCATTATAATCTCCATCAATTAGCCATTGTCCATTATCTGGTGCACCCTCTGCGATATAACCTGCTGGATTTCCCAAGGTAATTTGCCAATGCCAATCAGAAGCGGAAAGTGTTAAACCAATCATATCCATTCCATCTTCTGTCTTAGGATGTGCTTTTATATAGTCTTTAATCATAGTTTCAAATTCATCTAATGTTTCTGGAACTTTATAATCATTTTCTTTTAACACTGCCCACTGCATTTGTGCTGTACCTGAACTTTTATAAGAAGTTCCGCCCTTTGCATAAGAAGATAATTGATAAATAGAAGGATCTTCTTCGGAATGTTTTAATTTATCAAATTCATCTCCATACAGTTTCTTAATATTTGGCCCATATTGTTCAATTAAATCTGTCATATCAATCAGAGCACCTGCATCAATTAAGCTTCCTGCATCTCCTTTTGCATAAATCATATCTGGGAATTTTTGTTCTGCAATCATTAAAGCAATTCTTTGTGTATCTGATCCAACAGGATAATCTGTCTTTAATTTTACCCCTGTTTTCTTTGTTAATTCTTGTGCTACAGGATCTGTCCATGGATCTTCCTGACCATCTGCATTATAAAATGTCAGTTCTACTACATCATCCCCGCTACTATTTTCATCCCCACTATTTTGATTGGAACTATTATCACTGTTTGTTGGAGTATTATTATCATTTCCGCAGCCGCTTAAAACACCCGTCATAAGGGAAACCGCTAATAGCATTACTCCTACTTTTTTTAGTTTCATATTTTTCTCTCCTTTTTAAAATTATATTCCTGAAAACAATATTTTTGAAAACAATATTTCTTAAAATCATATTTTTGAAAACCATACCAAAAATATCAATCTTTTACTGCTCCAAGTGTCATACCACCTACAAAATATTTTTGAAGAAATGGATATACAACTAAAATTGGTACGGTTGCAACAATGGTAATTGCCATACGAACTGACATTGGTGATACTGCATTTTTAAGCTGTGATGCTTGTGCATGAGGATCAATTTGAATGGTAGCTTGTTCCATAATCTCATATAAAACATATTGTAGTGTAGGAAGATCCCTTGCATAAAGATAAGTATCCATAAAGGAATTCCATTGTCCAACTGCATAGAATAAAGCAACGGTTGCTATCGTTGGCGTACAGAGTGGAAGCACTACTTTAAACCAGATAATAAAGTCATTTGCTCCATCAATTTTTGCTGCTTCCTGTAATGCCATTGGAAGTCCTTCAATAAAGGAACGCATTAAAATCAAATTATAAACCCAAATTAAACCCGGAAGAATATAAACCCAAACGCTATTGCTCATATGTAATGTTCTTGTTAAGAGCAGATATTCTGGAATCATACCGCCACCTACATACATAGTAATAACAAATAAAATGGTAAACAATTTGTTAAAATAAAAATCTTTTCTGCTTAATACATAAGCTAACATAGAAGTACAAAGAACACCAATCGCAGTTCCTACTACTGTTCTAAAGACAGACATTGCAAAAGCAGCACCAAGATTATTTTCTTTGAATATGTAACTATAATTACTGAATGTAAATTTTCTTGGAATAATAAAATTTACATTTCGCATAGTATCCATAGAATCATTTAACGAAATTGCCAATACATTTAGAAATGGATATAATGTTATTACAATTAAGAGGAGACAAAATACGAGCAGAACATAATCCAGAATTTTTTCACTTTTTGTCACATTTTTAATCTGATAATCATTTGCCATAATTTTTTCGCCTCCTATATTAGTTTATTTTCGCCAAGTAAGCCAGCAACTTTATTTGCAATAAACATAAGGGCAACACCGACTACGGATTGGAACATACCAATCGCAGTACCTAGTCCATAATTATTGCTTCCAATACCACGAATATAAGCAAACCAAGAAAGAACCATAGCATGATCTTGCACAATACTATTACTTAAAAGCATCTGACGTTCCATACCTACATTTAATGCCCCTCCGACACTCATAATTAATAATACAATGACAGTAGGTTTAATACTTGGAAGTGTAATATAAAAGATTCTTTGAAAACGATTTGCACCATCTACTTTTGCTGCTTCATAAAGTCCTTGATCAATTCCTGCCATTGCAGAGAGATAAATAATAGCATCCCAACCCATTTCTTTCCAAACGTTAACTAAACAAACAATAATCCAGAATACTGGAGAATTTGTGGACATTAAATGCAGCTTTGTATTGAACATAGTATCAATCGCTCCGCCGTCATTTAAAAGCATTTTTGCAATACTGGCGATAATAACCCAAGATACAAAGTGTGGAAGATATGATATGGTTTGTGCTACTTTTTTCAGACGAGTAAAGCAAAGTTCATTTAATACTAATGCAAAGAAGATAGATGTAATTGTTCCAATTGCAATACCTAAGATACTAATACCAATTGTATTAATCATTGTTTGTGGAAAGAGACGATCGGTAAATGCCTTAGTAAAATTCTCAAATCCTACAAATTGTCTTTCCCATACTGGAAGTGCAAATGTACCGGGTTTTACATCTTGAAATGCCATTGTCCATCCCCATAAAGGTACATATTTAAAAATAATGAGCCAAATGACAAATGGTAATGACATTGCTAAAAGATATCTTTGTTTCCACATAAGATTTAAGGAAAATTTTGTTTTATTCCCTTTTTTCTTTTTGTTCATCCTCTCAACCTCCTTTTTTTGAGTGCAGTCAATTTATTTCTTCACCTCCCATTTATATTTCCTAAGACTACACTGTATTTATTTATATCTTTATTATAAAAAAAGGTTGTTTTTTCTGATACCGTTTTTTTTACAGTCATTTTGCACTAATTATTTTACATTTACATTAAAATTTATAACAGCTTTTCTTTTTTCATAACAAAAAGGGCTGTCGCATTAAGCAGAATACATACAGGACATAGTTTATATAAAAGATTTAAACTACGATATCTTGTAGCATTTTTTAGTGCGACAGCCATTATATTTAGTAATCTATTTTTTCTAATTTAATTTTTGATAAAGTGTCTTTACAGTTGGATAAATCTGACAAAACTTCTGATAACATTTTTCATATTTTTGTACAAGTTCTTTTTCTGGTTCTATGGTATCAATAACATGAACTAGGTTTTTTGCTGCAGTTTGTACATCAGGAAATACGCCACATCCTACGGCTGCTAATATAGCAGCCCCATATCCCGGACCTTCTTCACTTTCGATAATATCTACTTTTAAATTTAAAATATTTGCAATCATTTTTCTCCAAAGAGTACTTTTTGCTCCACCTCCGCAAATTTTTGTACGTTCAATGGAAATTCCAAGGTTTCTTGCAACTTCTAAAGAATCCCGCAAACCAAAGGCTACGCCTTCTAATACTGCTTGTGTCATAGCAGAGCGTGTTGTATCCATTGTCATTCCAATAAACATAGCACGAGCAAAAGGATCATTGTGCGGAGAGCGTTCTCCCATTAAATAAGGGAGATAAAATACTTGATTTTCACCAAGTTTTGTAATTTCTAATTGCTCCTTTTCATATTCTTTTGTTTTTAAAATTTCTTCCATCCACCATTTATTGCAGGAAGCAGCACTTAACATACAGCCCATAAGATGATAATATCCATCGGCATGATCAAAAGAATGAAGTGCATTATAGTTATCAACAAGAAATGTTTTACTGGAAATAAAAATTGTTCCTGAAGTTCCAAGAGAAACATTGCAAGCATCACCAACTGTTCCTGTTCCTACAGCCGCCGCTGCATTATCCCCTGCTCCAGCAATAATTTTTACTTCTTTTGAAATACCAAGCTTTTGTGCCACATCTGGTTTGATTGTTCCTATCACTTCATAGCTTTCAAATAATTTTGGCAGCACTTGTTTGGAAATTCCACAGATTTCCAGCATTTGTTCTGACCAACAACGGTTTTTTACATCTAAAAGTAACATTCCAGAAGCATCAGAATAATCACTGCCATGCACTCCACTAAAACAATATAATAAATAATCTTTTGGCAGCATAATTTTTTTGATTTTTGCAAAATTCTCTGGTTCGTTTTCTTTCATCCAAAGAATTTTCGGAGCTGTAAACCCTGCAAATGCAATATTAGCGGTATATTCTGAAAGTTTTTCTTTTCCAATGACTTCATTTAGATAATTTGTTTCTTTTACGGATCTTCCATCATTCCATAAAATTGCTGGTCGAATTACCTGATCATTTTTATCTAAAACAACAAGTCCATGCATTTGTCCGCCAAAGCTGATTCCAGCAACTTCACTTTTATTACAATCTAAGAGAAGTTCTTCCATTCCTTTTAAACTTTGCTCATACCAATCATTTGGATTTTGCTCTGACCAGCTAGGGTTTGGAAAACTGATTGGATATTCTTTTGAAACAATTTTATGTATTTTTCCATTTTCGTCCATTAATAGTAGTTTTACTGCAGACGTCCCCAAATCAATTCCTATAAATAGCATAATAACGTACTCCTTTTTTCTTTTCTTATTTCCAAGGATTTTCTGTTGGATAACGTACTCCTTCTGGTTGATTATAGCCAATTTCTTCTACAGGTACGCCAATATACTTAAATACATTAAATAATGCCTTTCCATGATTTCCAAAGGCAACTGCTCCATGATGTGGGAAATTTCCTTCAATTAATACATGACGGTAAAATCTTCCCATTTGTGGAATTGCAAATACACCAATTGCACCAAAGGAACGACTTTTCACAGGAAGAACTTCTCCTTGTGCAATATAAGCACGTAATTTACAATCTGCTGTACTTTGTAAACGGAAAAAGGTAATATCACCCGGTATAATATCGCCTTCCAATGTTCCTTGTGTTACTTCTTCTGGAAGTGATCTTGCCATAATAAGCTGATATCTCATTTCACAAAACGATAATTTAGAACTTGCTGTATTGCCACAATGGAATCCCATAAAAGTATCTTTTTGTGTATAAGGGAATTTATCTTTAATATCCTCTTCATACATATCTTTTGGAACATTATTATTAATATCTAAAAGTGTTACAATATCTTCACTAACAACCGTTCCAATAAATTCACTTAATGCACCGTAAATATCTACTTCACAAGATACTGGAATCCCTCTGGCAGTTAAACGGCTATTCACATAACAAGGCACAAATCCGAACTGTGTCTGAAAGGCGGGCCAGCATTTTCCAGCAATGGCTACATACTCACGATATCCCCTATGTTCTTCTATCCAATCAGTTAATGTTAATTCATATTGTGCTAATTTTGCAAGAATCTCAGGTTTTTTATTTCCCTGTCCCAGTTCTTCTTCCATTTCTTTTACAATGGCAGGAATCCTTTTATCGTTATCATGTTTATGAAAAGCTTCAAAAAGATCAAGTTCTGAATTTTCCTCAATTTCCACACCTAGATTATAAAGCTGTTGAATTGGTGCATTACAAGCTAAAAAGTTTAATGGACGTGGACCAAAACTAATAATTTTCAAACTATTTAGACCAATGACTGCCTTTGCAATTGGACGAAATTCATAAATCATATCAGCACATTCTTCGGCTGTTCCAATTGGATATTCTGGAATATAGGCTTTAATATTACGCAGTTTTAAATTATAACTAGCATTTAACATTCCACAATAGGCATCTCCACGACCTTGTATTAAATTGTCTCCTCGTTCCTCTGCGGCAGCAACAAACATCTTTGGCCCTTCAAAATGTTTTGCAAGAAGTGTTTCTGAAATTTCTGGTCCAAAATTGCCAAGATAGACTACTAAGGCATTACATTCTGCCTTTTTTATATCCTCTAATGCTTGTACCATATGAATTTCGCTCTCTACAATACAAATAGGACATTCATAAATTTCTTCTGTTCCATATTTTTCTTGATAAGCTTTGATAAGTTCCTTTCTTCTGTTTACAGAAAGACTTTCTGGAAAACAATCTCGACTTACTGCTACAACTCCAATTTTTAATTTAGGCATATTTTTCATTCATTTTCCCTTCCTTTCTTTATAAGAGCGAGCAAGCCCGCTTTGTTCCTTTATAGGAAATTTCGCATAACATTAATATCTTTGTTTAGAAAATATTATATCTATGTCTTTTCTTTTGATCAACTATTTATTTTTCTATTTTATGTCATTTTTTTGATTACTTTTTCTAATTACTTTTTTTTGATTATCCCATAAAAACAGTAATGTGATATTCTGTTTTTTTACCATTAGGGCAGATACAATGACCTGTTGTAACTTGTCCATCTATTTCCATGGAAGCAACGCCCTTTTCTATATGATTTGGATTTTGAATGGTAATATAGAAATCAGCTCCCCGGTAGTGCCTTTTTATTTTAATATATTCTAGTTCTGGTGGAATACAAGGATCGATGCGAAGTCCATCAAAATCTGGCTGAATTCCTAAAATATATTGAGATACATTTACAAATGTCCATGCAGCAGTTCCCGTAAGCCAGCTATTTTTTGCTTCTCCATGTTTTTTTGCATCTTTTCCTGCAATCATTTGAGAATAGATGTAAGGTTCTGTGCGGTGAATTTCGCTAATATCCTCAATGTAGGCAGGACAAGTTTTTCGATAAATTTCAAATGCACGACTGCCACGACCAATACGAGTTTCTGCAATCGACACCCAAGGATTATTATGACAAAAGATTCCAGCATTTTCCTTATATCCCGGCGGATAAGAGGAAATTTCTCCAAGGTTTACATAGTAGTGACGATAAGGGGGCTGTTGTAATACAATACCATATTTTGTATCCAGATATTCTTTTACAGAATCCAATGCTTTTTTTGCATAGCCTTCTTTAATACCAACATCAGCAAGAACACAGAATCCTTGTGGTTCAATATAAATTTTTCCTTCTTCACATTCATGAGAACCAACTTTATCGCCATTTGCATCATAGGCACGTAAAAACCATGCACCATCCCAGCCATGTTCTAAAATAGTCTGATACATGATAGTAACAGCCTGCATGGCACGATTTGCTTCTTCTTCCTTATGAAGCAGACGGTTAATGGCAGCATATTCACGTCCATATTTTACAAACATTCCCGCAATAAAAACGGATTCTGCAACAGGTCCTTCTGATGGGCCAAATGTTTGAAAAGATTCTCCGGGTTCTGTGGAAAAGCAGTTTAGATTTAAACAGTCATTCCAATCTGCCCGCCCAATTAATGGCAGTCCATGTGGTCCTAAATGTGTTAAAATATAATCAAAAGAGCGTTTTAAATGCTCTAAAAGCGGCTTTGCCTTGGAAGGATCATGATCAAAATTAACTTGTTCCTCTAAAATAGAGAGATCTCCGGTTTCTTTTATATAAGCAGCAGTACCAGCAATTAGCCAGAGAGGATCATCATTAAAACCGCTGCCAATATCAGCATTTCCTTTTTTTGTAAGCGGCTGATATTGATGGTAGGCACTTCCATCTTCAAATTGTGTACTTGCAATATCTAAGATACGTTGTCTTGCCCTATCGGGAATTAAATGTACAAATCCTAAGAGATCTTGGCAAGAGTCACGAAATCCCATGCCACGTCCTGTTCCAGATTCAAAATAAGAAGCAGAACGTGACATATTAAATGTAACCATACATTGATATTGATTCCAAATATTTACCATACGATTTAGTTTTTTATCACTGGATTCTACCGTAAATTTTGATAATAATAAATTCCAGTAATCAGATAAGTCCTGCCATGCTTTTTCTACTTTCTGGTCATCATTAAGACGGGAAATGGCAGCACTTGCAGATGTTTTTTTAATAACATCTTGAGATTCCCATTTGTCATTAACAGGATTTTCTGCATAGCCAAGTATAAAAATAAGGCTTTTTTTCTGTTTTGGGGCAAGTTCTATTGTAAGATGATGAGAACCAATAACTGCTCCACCGCTTGCTATGGATTGATAAGAAGAAGCTTCTCTTGCTGCTTTTGGATTTTCTATACTTCCATAATCACCAAGAAAAACATCTCTATCAGTATCAAAACCATCAATTTCTGCATTTACCGTATAATAGGCATAATGATTTCTGCGTTCTCTATATTCTGTTTTATGATAAATTGTAGAACCTTCTACTTCAACTTCACCAAGACTTAAATTTCGCTGAAAATTAGAAGCATCATCGACAGCATTCCAAAAACAAAACTCTACATAAGAACTTAAAGAAAGAGTTTGCGTCTTTTCTGTATCATTGTAGAGAATAAGACGATTGACTTCACAGGTTTCTTTTAATGGAACAAATGCCAGAAGATCAGCATGAATCCCATTTTTAGAAGAAACAAATCGACTGTAACCCATACCATGATGACATTCATAAGTATCAAGTGATGTTTTTACTGGCTGCCATCCGGGAGTCCAGACAATACCATTATGATGAATAAAATAATAGCGTCCATTCGTATCTGCTGGGATATTATTATAGCGATAGCGAGTTAGCCTTAAAAGTTTTGCATCCTTATAAAAGCTATAACCTCCGCAAGTATTGGAAATGAGAGAAAAGAAATCTTCATTTCCAAGATAATTAATCCATGGAAGCGGAGTTTGTGGTGTTGTGATGATATATTCTTTTTTTTCGTCATCAAAGTATCCAAATTTCATAATTTTTTTTCCTTTCTAACATAGTTTTATACAAAGTCTGTTTGTGTCTCTTTTTCATAAGGGGCAAATACCTTTTGTAAAATATAAGACTGGAAATAGACTATGAATACAAATCCAAAAATAAAAAATACAGTTAATATACTTGTTATTGGAAAGAACAATAAGAAACATACAATAGCTGCATCCATAAGAAGCAATGCGAATGTTTGTTTTAAATTGCGGATGGCAAGATAATATGCATTTTTTATAGAAGATATGGTTGTATTAACAAATCGTCCAATTAAAGGAAATGTATAATGAGAAATACTTAACCATATAATAAAAATAATAAGTAATAATCCTGTAATTATAGAAGATATGGTTGTTCCTTTAAAAGGCCAGAATAATAAATTAAATAATAAAATAAAACCAATGAGAAAAAGAAGAAGAAAAGCTGCTGTTCCTTGTTTAAAATTACGTTTAAATTCCCGAAGGTATGTACGAATTAAATAACCATATTCTCCTTTCACTTCCTTAAACATTACATAATATAAAGAAGAAAGTGCTGTTCCAATCGTAAAGATAGGAATACAAGTAAGAAGAAATACAATATTTAATAAGAAGAGATTGAATAATGTATTCATAAAATCAAGTAAAGGATTTAATTTTCCTGCATTCATATAAAAACCTCCATTTCTTTATTAACTTCTTAATTATCTAATTCTTTATTCTTAATATATAAATTTATTTTATTATAATTGATTTTTTTATCATTCTGTACGGGAAAAAAATGATCAGAACTACATGAAAAATAAGACATTATTGGAGAAAAAAAGATTTTTTTACAAAAAAAATTGTATTTTTAGTAATAAATGTTGTATACTTGATATAAGTGAATTTATAAATTTCTATTTGCTATTTGTGCGGTTTGTATGAAAAGATAAAAATAGTGATAAAATTACTTATTGATCTGGTTTTAAGGAGAATTATTTGAAATGAAAAAGGGATTAAGGAATATCTTAGTTTGCACAACAATGATTTTGTTAATAACAGGGTGTGGAAAAGAAACAATCATAGAATTTTTGAAAGGATCGGAAGGGAAAAATTATAAGGAATTTATTACTGTAGATGTATATGATGAATTTGCAAATTATCAGGGGATGCAAAGTGGCTGGTTTGCAAAAGTAGTAAAAGATAAATTTAATATGGAATTAAATGTAATTGCAAAAAATGTAACAGGTGGTGGAGAGACTGTTTTTCAAACACGTTCTGCAACAGGAAATCTTGGAGATTTAATTGTATTTAGTACAGCAAATGGCAGATTAAATGATTTAGTAAATTCAGGGTTAATTTTAGATTGTACCGATTTAATAAAAGAGAAAGATGTTATGAAAAAGTATGGCAATGCAGTTGCAAAGACAAATGAACTTGTTGATGCGGATGGTATTTATGCATTTCCAAATTCAATATCATCAGGGTCGGCAACAGAAGCATCAGAGGAATTAGATCCTACGTTTGGACCATATATTCGCTGGGATTATTATAAAAAATTAGGATATCCTCTGATGGAGAATTTAGATGATTTTTTAGATGTATTAGAAGATATGCAAAACCTAGCAAGAAAAGAAGAAACTTGTGATGATATTTATGCAATTTCTTGTTTTCGTGCATGGGATCTCAATATGATGAATAATGCAAAACAATTTGTTTGTATGTATGGATATGATGAGCTTGGATTTGCTTTATCAAAAGCGGATGGATCTGACTATCAAAATATTATTGATAAAGATTCTCTTTATATTGAAGCACTTCGCTTTTTAAATGAGGCAAATCAAAGAGGACTTGTTGATCCAGATTCTATACTGCAAAGCTATGATACTTGGCTAGATAAGTACAGAAAAGGAAAAGTGCTTTATAGTCCTTGGGCATGGGTAGGACAAAGTATGTTTAATACAGAAGAAAACAAGGCAGATGGGAAAGGATTTCAAATGGCAGCAGTAAAGGATATGCAGATTGTTTCTTTTGGCTGCTGGCCAGAAGGAGATTCTGCTCAAGTAATTGCAATTGGAGCAAATACAAAAGATCCGCAAAGACTTGCTGATTTTATTGATTGGCTTTATTCGCCAGAAGGAATGGAATTAAATGGACAGGCAAATGGGGCAGCAGGTCTAGAGGGGCTTACTTGGGAAATAGGAAAGGATAAAAAGCCTATACTTACCGAGTTTGGAAGAAAAGCACTTCCAAATAATCAAGTAGAAGTGCCAGAAGAATATGGTGGTGGATATTGGAATAATGGTGTTTCTGCATTAAATTTTAGAACAATAAATTTAAAAGAAATTGATCCAAATACAGGAGTAGGATATAATTATTTATGTTGGGAATCTACAAAGGAAAAAAATAAAACAGCACTTGATCTTGACTGGAAAGAACAAATGGAAGCAGATACAGCAATGGAATATTTAGAAAAAAATAATATGATTTTAATTGCTCCCGGTGCTAATTATTCTACACCAGCAGAAGATAGCAACATTACAACAGTTCGTGAACGATGTAAGTCTATTGTAATTGAAGCTTCATGGAAAATGATTTTTGCATCTTCTAATGATTTTAATAAACTTTTAAAAGAATTACAGGATACAGCAAAAGCACTTGGATATGATGATGTCTATCAGGTAGATTTAAAAAATGCAAAAGATCAAGCAGCGGCAAGAGAGAAAGCAGCAAAGAAATATTAAAAAAATACTGCCATCTAAAAAGAGTGAAGATAAACTTAGATGGCAGTTATTATTTGTTGGCAAACTGCAATTGATTGTTATAACATAATCTGTTTGCGATATTCTGCTGGAGAAGTGCCTTCTTGTTTTTTAAATTTTCGGTGGAAATAATCAACATTGTGATATCCTACCATCTTTGCAATTTCATATACTTTTAAGGAACGATTATGAAGCAGTTCTTTTGCTTTTTCTACACGTATTTGGTCAAGATAAGTATTAAAATTTACATTTAATTTTTTTGTAAAAAGTCGTCCAAGATAAGAGCTATTGTAGCCAAAAAGAGAGGCAATCGTTTCTAATTTTAAATTTTCCTGATAATTATGTTGAATATAATGCAGGACTTCATCTAATACATTTTCTCCTGAGGAGTATCCAACAGAATGCATCCACATTTCAAACTGTTCGGAAAGAAAAGCAATAATCTCATAAAGATAGTATTTTTCTTCAATTAATATAATAACAGAAGCATTTGCAAGGAAAGGTAGATCATTATGAGGAAATGATTGCATGATTTTTTGTTTTACTAAAATATAAATATCAATAAGGAAATGTTTAATGTCAGTAATGTTAGCCATGCATTCTGTTAAATAATTTGATAATTTTTTTAATGTTTCTGCAATTAATGTTGGATTGTAAGCTTGTATATAATTGGAGATAGATTCTGCATAATTAGGAGCAATATCTTGTGTCAATGTATTTGTAGGAAGGATACCTTCTTTTGGAAGTTCATCATAGCCAAGTACATGTTGATTTGGTATGCAGAAAAAGCGGCGGTCTTTTAACTTGCAAACATCTTCATAAGATAAATGAATATCTTTTATATGAAATACCTGCCTTCCATAAGTAAGGAAAATGGCATCAAATGGAGAGCCTTTTTGTGGAATTTTACGGTAATGGTCTAATAAATTTTGAAATCTGGCAATGGCAAAAGTGCCTTTTAATAAAATGGCTTTTCTTTGTTCGATTTCCAAAATATCAAAAGAATTATTATCTTGATTTGTTACACGCATTAATTCAGAAAAATTCCAAGGCTGATGAAAATGTTCTTGATTATAATTTTCATAAGTAATGACTTGATAAATATTTGCCTGTAAATGAAGATCAAGAACATTTAATGTATTGTAATCGCAGGTATTTAATAAAATTTCCCGCAGGATATGTTCTTTTGCTTTATCAAGATATTGTGAGTAAGAACGGGAAGCTTTGGATTCTTTTTTAATCATATCTCGAATTGTACAAACAGATTGTTCTAATTCTTCTTCATCAACAGGTTTTGTTAAATAAAAATCAACGCCATACCGCATAGCAGCTTGTGCCAATTTAAAATCAGAAAAACCGCTTAAAATAATAAATTTTCCAGTAAATCCAGCTTCCGTAGCCGCTTTTACAACTTCAATTCCATTCATTTTAGGCATACGAATATCAAGAAGTACCAGATCAGGATGCAAATCTAAAATCTTTTTTAATGCATCCTGTCCATTGATAGCTGTTCCGCAAATAGAGAATCCGCAGGCATTCCAATCAATAATTTGTTTCATTCCATCTAATACAAGTTGTTCGTCATCTGCAATTAATACATTCATAGATTTTCCTCCATAATATTATGTAGTGGAATTGTAAGATTTACACAAGTTCCAAAGTTTTTTTTGCTTCTTATGGTAATACCGTATTCAGCTCCATAAAAAAGGCGGATACGGTTATTAATATTATAAAGACCAATTCCATGTTCGGAATTTTTTACAGGTGTATCCAGATGGGTAATGACGGTAAGAAGCTCTTCTCTGGATAGACCAGAACCATTATCAAAAACAGCAAAGGATAAAAGAGTACGCTGTTTTTTAGGACGAATTTTTAAGACAATATGACCATGTTCTTCCATATCTTCTAGTCCATGAGAAACGGCATTTTCAACAATTGGCTGCAATAGCATGGGCAGAATTTGATACTGAGCAGGGCTTAGGCTTTGATCGATTTGAATATCATAATTAATGCGAGAGCCAAACCGAAGTTTTTGAATTGCTAAATAAGTGGAAACATAATCTAGTTCTTTATCTAATGTAGTAGAACTTGTTTGTGTATTGCTAAGGACATACCGCATAGATTTACTTAAAAGTTTAATGGCATTTGCAACGTCTTTATTTCCTTCTACAAATGCTTTCATACGAATACTTTCTAAGGTATTATATAAAAAATGCGGATTAATTTGGTTTGCCAAAAGTTTTAATTCCATTTGTTGCTGTTGATTGGTAATCATTTGTTCCCGAATTTGTGCCTCATAAATTTTGGCTTCGGCTGCTTTTAATTTATTTACCATAACTTTCATATCATGAAAAGTAGCTGTTAATTCATCATCTCCTTGCATATTATCTATAATTTCATAATCATTATTACTTACTTTTGACATGGCAAGCCGTAGTGTATTAATACGGCTGCTAAAATAAGAAGCATAAAGAAAGTTAATGATAGCAGAGAGAAATAGGGTAACTCCTATAATTAATGATAAATAAATGCTAAGATGTTTTGTTGTATTAATGGCAGTCATATCTGCTACAAGGATATGCATTTTATCAGAGGAGTAATATAGCTTATTGGTAGAAAGAGAACCAATTACTTTTTGCTTAAATAAGGAAAAGTTTCCTGTATAGGAATGTCCCTGTTCCATTTCTTGTTCAAAAGGAAATTCTTCGCCTTCATAATGACGATCAGAACTAATAAAAACAGGTTCATTATTTACATTAATATAGAATTTATAATGTTCGTTAGAAATTAAACTGCGTAAATAATCATTGGAAACAGACATAACAAGAACAGCATAGGTTTGTTTTTTCGGCAGAGGAATCCGACAACAGTAATGAAGTTCCCAATAATTTACATCATTTTGACCAATACGGATATCACTGCTCCAAAAATTGCCAGAGATTTCGGAGGATTTTTGATACCACTTAGATTTTTTCAGTTCTTTTGTAAATGGCATGATATATTTATTTGGTTCTACATTTTTCATGCATTCTTTTGGTGCATATAATTGAAGACTGGAAATCATAGCAGTACCTTCAAGAATGTCATCAAAAAAGCTTGCCTGTTCTCCTGTGACTTTTGCAGAATCAAAATTCAAATCATCAGTACATAATAATTCTTGAAGTTCTGGTTGGCTTACTACAGTTTCATAAACGGAATGAAGATGGAGAGAAGTTGATACCATAGTAGAATAGATCAACTTTTCCTGCGAATATACTAAGTCTTTATAATGTGTAATTGTTCTTTGATAATTAAAAAAAACAAGAATACAACTAATGCTAAATACTGGGATGATAACAGCAAAAATAAATAAATGAATAAGTTGATGCTTCATATTTCTTGTAGAAAAATATTTTAAATGGAAGTTGTTTTTCATATAAATCCCTCCCCTAGTTTCCATAATAAATTAAGTGAAAAATTTTAGTTAAAGATAGAACTTTATTATGTTATAATACTATTATAGCATAATAAGGAGCAAAAAAAATCGTAACTTTTTGCAAATTTATACAGTATTTTTTGAAGAAATGATTTTTTATAATAAATATAGGAAAAAATAAGAAAGAAAAAAGGAGCAATTAAGAAATGAAGAATGATTTTGATAGAATAGAAAAGAAAATACAACAAGGTCCTTATACAGATACTTGGGATTCCTTAAGTAATATGCAAGTTCCATCATGGTTTTCAAAGGCAAAGTTTGGTATTTTTATCCATTGGGGTTTATATAGCATTGCAGGACATAATAATGAATGGTATTCTAGAAATATGTATATGCAAGGGACAGAAGAATGGGAATATCATCGTAAAACTTATGGGGAACATACTAAATTCGGTTATAAAGATTTTATTTCATTATTTAAAGCAGAACAATTTAAACCTCTGGAATGGGCAAAATTATTTGCAGAAGCAGGAGCAAAGTATCTTGTTATGGTGGCAGAACATCATGATGGCTTTCAAATGTATCGCAGTCATATTTCAAGATATAATGTAGTTACTATGGGAGCACATCGGGATATTTTAGGGGAATTAAAAACTGCATGTTTGCAGCAAGGTCTTCATTTTGGGGCTTCCTCTCATCGTGCGGAACATTGGTTTTTTATGTCTCATGGCAAGGAATTTGAAAGTGATATTAAACAGGAGTTGCATCGTGGGGATTTTTATTGGCCAGCAATGCCTGAGCCGGATCATCAGGATTTACAAAGCAGGCCTTATCCATCCGAAGAATTTTTACAGGATTGGTTTTTGCGTACTTGTGAAATCATTGAAACTTATATGCCAGAGATTTTATATTTTGATTGGTGGATAGAACATGAAGCATTTAAACCTTATCTTAAAAAGATAGCAGCTTATTATTATAATCTTGGAAAAGAATATGATATGCAAACAGTAATTTGTTATAAACATGATGCTATGATATGGAATAGTGGGATTCCAGAAATAGAACGTGGAAGTTTTGCTGATGTAAAACCTTATTATTGGCAGACAGATACAAGTATTGCAAGAAATTCTTGGTGTTATACTGATACATTAGATTATAAAAGTGCTGAAGAAATTATTTGTATGTTGATTGATGTTGTTAGCAAAAATGGAAATTTATTATTAAATATTGGACCAAAAGGAGATGGCAGTATTCCAGAAACATATATTTTAAAACAGATTGGTGCATGGCTTCAAATCAATGGAGAAGCAATTTATGACAGTCATGTATGGAGAATATCGGAAGAAGGACCAACAAAGATAAAAGAAGGGCAATTTACAGATGCAAAGGCAATTTCTTATAAAGAAAATGATTTTCGATTTACAGCAAAGGGAGGCTTTCTTTATGTTTTTGCTATGAAATATCCAAAGCATGGAAAAATTACAGTAAAATCACTGGCAAAAAGTAAAGATCAAAATTTACCATATTTTCATGGATTAATAGAAAATGTCATTGTATTAGGAGAAAAGAAATTGCCAAAATGGTCTATAGACTACGATGGACTTCATCTGGATATGCAGATTGAAGAAAGAAAACTGCCAGTTGTGATAAAAGTACAGGTAAAATAAATAAAAAATAGAATATAAAAACAATAAAAAAGCAGGTAGAAATTCTCTGATAATCTATGTATTTCCATTAAATTTTTGTTGGTATAATGAGCTTAATTAAACTACGTAGTTTTAATTTAAGAAGCGACAAAAAAAGGCAAATATTAGATTAGGAGGGAAGGTTTATGTACAAGAAATTACTTTCTATAGTTTTGGCATTTATTATGATATTTAATTTATTGCCAATACAAGAACAAGCTGTTTCAGTATATGCCGCCGAGGGAAGTGCAGAGGGTGTAAAAACACCAATTCAAAAGCTTGTCTATACAATAACAGCAAGTAATCTTCAAGAAAATACAAAATTTGATGTTGTGGGTGCTGGGTGGAATACAAGAACAGAAACATTGAATATGGAAGAACAAACACAAGAATTGACAATATCCTATGATTCTTCTGTAGAGGGAATAATTAATATGGGATTTGTCTATGATACAGAAGAAAATGGAAATAAAACATTAAATAATAGTGCTGCAAATATTACTATAGAGAAAATTACAATTAATGATACATATGAAATTGTATTAGATTCTGTCATATTAAATAGTAACTCAAATGGTCTTAAAAACATTTGGTCAGGACTTTCTGATGGTGATATTGTATATGAGGGAGAGAATTGCTATTTTGCGTTTAATGAAGCAGATCAACTGATATATTTTTATGTAAAATCTTCTTCTGAGAATCCTGATGATCCTTCTATTGGGAAAGATACAAGATCCATGCAATATGTAAAAGCAATGGGAAATGGCTGGAATTTAGGAAATTCTTTAGAAGCTATTAATACAAATTTGGATGAGCCAGATACAGGAGAGGAATCATGGGGAAATCCAAAAGTGACAAAAGAACTGATTCAGGCAGCAAAAGAAAAAGGATTTGATAGTATTCGTATTCCACTTACTATGTATAGAAGATATACAGTAAATGAAAATGCAGGGGAAAATGAATATAAATATGTAATTAATAAAGATTATCTTGATAGAGCAAAAGAAATTATTGGCTGGGCACTTGAGGAAGATTTTTATGTTATGACAAATATTCATCATGATTCATGGACATGGATGAAACATTGGGATGGACAGAAAACATCAGAAGAGTATCTTATGTTCTGCGATTTTTGGAAACAGTTGGCAGAAACATTTAAAGATATAGGAGATAAGCTGTGTTTTGAAACAATGAATGAATATGAACCAGAAGAAACAGGAGAGATTACGGTACAAGATAAAGTAATGGCAATGAATCAGGCAGCTTATGATATTATTCGTAGTAGTGGTGGCAATAATACGACACGTATGATTGTAATGCCAAGTTATGTACATAATCATGAGCCAAAAAATAGTTCTGTATTAAGTAAATTTATTAAAAGTTTAAATGATGAAAATTTGATTGCAACCGTACATTATTATAGTGAGTGGGTATATGCATCTAATATTGGAAAAACAGGGTTTGATGAGCTTTTATGGGAAAATGATGATGTAAGTACACCAAGAAAATCAGTCGATGATTTTATGGCTGTATTAAGAGAACAATTTCTAAATGATGGTATTGGTGTGATTGTAAGTGAATATGGTGTCCTTGGTTATGATACAGGCGATAATTGTATGCAGGTTGGAGAAGAAATCAAATATTATGATTATATGAATGTAAGAGCTCGTGAAAATAATGTATGTTTGATGTTCTGGGATAATGGATCTGCAATTGATCGTAATACATATGAATGGAAATATCCAAGAATTGGTGCAGCACTTATGACAACGATGGAGGATAGAATTGGTTATGCAACCGGTTTGGATAGTCTTTATTTTTCCGAACAAGTAGAAGAAGATGTAAAAATTCCATTGACATTAAATGGAAGAACATTTACTGGAATTAAAGATTTAACAGAAGGAACAGACTATACTTATGAAGGAGAAGTGATTATTCTTTCCAAAGATTATATAAATGCACTTTTAAAAGATGCTGCCTATGGTCAACTAAAAGATCTTGAAATTACATTTGATAATGGTTATGTATGGCATGAATATTTAATTTATTATGGAACACCATCTTATGAGGAAGCTACTGGAACAAAAGAACGAATAGAGATTCCTTTCCGATTTAATGGAAGTGACGTAAGAAGAATTACAGCATATCAGGCTTCAGGACGTGTAGGTCCAAATTCTGATTGGTGGAATTGGTTAAAATATGGATCGACATTTAATCCAGATTATAACAAGGGAACGCTTTCTTTTCTTTCAGAATTGCTTCAGGATAAAACAATAAAAGATGGAGAATTGATGGCAAGAATAGAATTTTATGATGGACAATTTTTAAATGTTTATATGAATGTTGCAGGAGATACGGTTACTTGTATTAAAAAAACAGAAGAAGAAATGAAAGTTGATTGTGCAAAAAAAGTTGTTTTATATGCAGGAGAAAAAGAGATTCCATCACAGTATATTACATCACCAGATGGTTATAAAGTTTATGGAATTTATACAGAAGATGAGTCTATGGTGACAATGGAGGGATGGCCAG
This sequence comes from uncultured Lachnospiraceae bacterium, assembly GCA_910576895.1. Taxonomy (GTDB): domain Bacteria; phylum Bacillota; class Clostridia; order Lachnospirales; family Lachnospiraceae; genus MGBC100174. The sequence continues at coordinate 33,247 of CAJTJZ010000020.1, forward strand.
CCATTATGACCTTTGATACAAAAGCACATGAAGATATGACAAAGCTATCCATTCGTCTTGATTATATGAATATACAACAACGTTGTGATATTGAAGAATTTGGAATTAAAGATGCACCTGTTGTTTCTCCAATGGCAATTAAAGTAGGAGAAAATAGCAAAGTAACAGTTTCAAATCTTGATAAGGATGCTGTTTGTACTTATAAATTAAGTGATACTTCTATTGGAACAATCGTAGAAGATGGCACAATTACAGCATTAAAAGAAGGAACAGCGGTTATTGATGTAACAGTAGAACAATATGGAAGAAAAGATACCTTTCAGGCAGAGCTTACAGTAGAAAAGAATGAAATAGATAATAATGATACAAAATCCATACAATATGTAAAAGCAATGGGACAAGGATGGAATCTTGGAAATAGTTTTGATGGAGTAGATACAGATTTAAGTGCAGAGGATAAAGGAGAAATGGCATGGGGAAATCCGAAAGTTACAAAAGAATTAATCCATGAAGTAAAGGAAAAAGGATTCCAAAGTATTCGTATTCCATTGACCTTATATCATCGTTTTACAGAAGAAAATGGAACATATACGATTGATAAAAATTGGTTAAAACGGTATAAAGAAGTTGTAGACTATGCAGTAGAAGAAGGCTTGTATGTTATGGTGAATATTCATCATGATTCTTGGATTTGGCTGAAAGACTGGGACGGAAAGAAAGAATCAAAAGAATATATTCAATATACACAATTATGGGAACAGCTTGCAGCTTATTTAGCAGAAGAACCAGAACAAGTATGTTTTGAAACAATTAATGAGCCACAATTTACAGATGGTGAAAATGCACAAAAATATTTGGATAGTATTAATCAGGTAGCTTATGACATTATCCGTAACAGTGGTGGAAACAATGAAACACGTATGATTATTATGCCAACCATTAATACAAATGCTTCAAATGAAAATAGTAATGCGTTATATACATTTATAGAAGGCTTAAATGATCCAAATATCATTGCAACTGTTCATTATTATAGTGAATGGGTTTATAGTGCAAATCTTGGAATTACAGGATTTGATGAGCCAATGGGTGGTGATGGAAACACAGCAAGAAAAGCAGCAGATACTTTCTTTACTACATTATCAGATGTTTTCACAAACAATGGTATTGGTGTTATCGTAGGTGAATATGGACTACTTGGATATGATGCAGGAGAGGAATGCTTACAAACAGGAGAAGAAATAAAATACTATGAATATATGGGTTATAAGGCATCAGAAAATGATGGAATTGCTTTGATGTTCTGGGATAATGGATCAGGCATTGATCGTAATAATGAAACTTATAAATGGAAATATTCAAGAGTTGGAGAAGCCATTGAAAAAGCAATGCAGGGTCGGTTAGGTTATGCAACCGATTTGGATAGTTTGTATTTTTCTGAGCCAGTAAAAGAAGATGTAAAAATCCCATTAACATTAAATGGCAGAACATTTACTGAAATCAAAGGTTTAACAAAGGGAACAGACTATACCTATGAAGGGGAAGTAATTACTCTTTCCAAAGATTATGTGAATGCACTTCTTAAAGATGCTGCCTATGGTCAATTAAAAGATCTGGAAATTGTTTTTGATAATGGTTATGTATGGCATGAATATCTTATTTATTATGGAAAACCATCTTATCAAAAAGCAGAAGGAACAAAAACAGAGGGAATTAATATTCCTTTTGATTTCAAGGGAAGTGCAGTAAGACGTATTACAGCATATCAAGATTCAGGACGTGTAGGACCAAATTCTAGCTGGTGGAATTGGCTGCAAAACGGAGGTGCATTTAATGTAGATTATAAAAAAGGAACATTAGTACTTCTTCCAGCATTATTTCAAGATGAAACAGTAAAAGATGGAGAAATCAAAATAAGCATAGAGTTTTATGATGGACAATTTCTTGATGTTGATATGAATATTACAAAAGATATTATTACTTGTAATGGTGTAGATGATAACAATAATAATAATAACAATAACAACAATAATAATAACAATAATACAGGTAACAATACAGGCAATAATACAGGTAGCACAGGTAATACAGGCAGCAGTACAGGAAATACAGTAGATAATAAAGATAATACAGGAAATGATAATAATACGGAAAACAATAATAATAGCAACAATAACAACAATAATAATAGTAATAATACTGAAAATAATACGAATAATGAACAACAAGAAAAAGAACCACAGCCAGAAAAAGTTGGAACTATTGTAAAAACAGAGGATGCAAAGGGAATATTTAAAGTAACAGATACAGATAGTAAAATGCCAGAAGTTTCTTATAAAGGCACAAAAAAACAAGTAACAGTTTCTATACCAGAAACAATTACAGATGCTAACGACATTGTGTATAAGGTTACTTCTATTGCAAAAAATGCATTTAAGGGAGATACAAAAGTAAAAACAGTTGTAATAAGCAATACGATTAAAACAATTGGAGCAAATGCATTTAAAAATTGTAAAAACCTAAAAACAGTGGCTGTAGGAAATAAAGTTGCTGTAATTGAAAATGAGGCATTTTATAATTGTAAAAAACTTAAGAAGATTGTAATTCCAAAGAAAGTAGTAAAAATTGGAAAAAGAGCATTTTATAATTGCAAAAACTTAAAAACAATTACAATTCATACAACAAAACTTACATCAAAAAATGTAGGAAAAAATGCATTGAAAGGACTTCATAAAAACGTTGTAATTAAAGTGCCAAAGTCTAAATTAAAGGCATATAAAAAGTTATTTAAATCAAGAGGAGTAAGTGCAAAATCAGTTATTAGTAAATAAATGAAGTAAGATTTTAGTCAATTACTCACAGCCAAAAACTTGCAATACTTTTCATTCATGGGTGGAAAGTATTGCATATAATGGATTTTTACCGCTAGAAGTAAATTATATGATAAAAATATAATAGGCATTTAATTAGAAGTATCTGAAAATTAAGTAAAAAAGGGAAATTTATGGAGGAATTTTATCATGATATTTGGAAATGGATGTTGGCTGCAAAAGGAAGGTTATGAATGTTTTTCGCCAAAACAGGCTTATTTTATTAAAAAAACCGATACTATGGTTACGATTTGTGCACCAACAACAAGAATTAATCATCGTGGAGATACTTTAGGAGGAATTAATTTAACGCTGGAAATCACTTCACCAATAAAAGAAGTAATTCGTGTGAAAGTAAGTCATCATTTGGGAATTGTAAAAAGAGAACCAGAGTTTGCACTTCTTACAAAAGAAAATCAGCCGCTTACTGTAGAAGAAGATGATGAGAGTATAAGAGTAAGTGCTGGAAGTCTTTCTCTTGTCATTACAAAAGAAGATTGGAGTATGGCTTATGAGCGTGATAAAAAAGTAATATCAAGAAGTACAGGACGTGATCTTGCTTATATGAAAACTGATTGGAAAGGTTATGCTTATGATAAAGGATCAGAAGATGCCTATATGCGGCAGCAGCTTTCTTTATCGGTAGGAGAGCTTGTATATGGACTTGGAGAGCGTTTTACAGCATTTGTAAAAAATGGACAAAGTGTAGATATTTGGAATGAAGATGGCGGAACGAGTACCTATCAGTCTTATAAAAATATTCCATTTTATCTTACTAATAAGGGATATGGTATTTTTGTAAATCATCCTGAAAAAGTATCTTTTGAGGTTGGTACAGAACAGGTATCAAAAGTAGAATTTAGTGTAAAAGGAGAAAGCCTTGATTACTTTTTTATCAATGGACCTACAATGAAAGAAGTGTTAATGCGTTATACAGATTTAACTGGAAAACCAGCACAAGTGCCACAATGGACTTTTGGTTTATGGCTTTCGACTTCTTTTACAACAAATTATGACGAAGAAACGGTAATGAGTTTTATTGATGGAATGTTAGAACGCAACATTCCTTTGCAGGTATTTCACTTTGACTGTTTTTGGATGAAAGAGTTTCATTGGAGTGATTTTACTTGGGATAGTCGTGTATTTCCTGATCCAGCCGGAATGCTTAAGCGGATTCATGAAAAAGGTTTAAAAATTTGTGTTTGGATTAACCCTTATATTGGACAGGAATCCTGTTTATTTGCGGAAGGTATGGAGAAAGGCTATTTTGTTCGCCGCACAAATGGAGATGTTTGGCAATGGGATATGTGGCAGCCGGGTATGGCATTAGTAGATTTTACAAATCCAGATGCTTATACTTGGTATCAGGAAAAATTAGAAGCACTTCTTGACATAGGAGTTGATTGTTTTAAAACAGATTTTGGCGAACGAATCCCAGTAGATAATATTGCTTATTATAATCATGCCAATCCAGAAAAAATGCATAATTTTTATACTTATTTATATAATCAATGTGTTTTTGATTTATTGGAACGAAAAAAAGGAAAAGGGCAAGCTGTTTTATTTGCTCGTTCCGCAACAGCCGGCGGACAGAAATTTCCTGTACATTGGGGTGGTGACTGTTGGTCAAGTTATGAAGCAATGGCAGAGAGTTTGCGTGGTGGTCTTTCTCTTACCATGTCAGGTTTTGGATATTGGAGTCATGATATTGGTGGTTTTGAAAGTACCTCTACAGCAGATGTATATAAACGTTGGGCAGCATTTGGCTTATTATCTTCCCATAGCCGTTTGCATGGAAGCAATTCTTATCGTGTGCCATGGCTTTATGATGAAGAAGCAGTTGACGTTGTACGTTTCTTTACAAAACTTAAAATGGAATTATTGCCATATTTATATAGTATGTCAGTAAAGACATCAAATCTTGGAATTCCTGTTATGCGAAGTATGGTATTGGAATATCCAGAGGATGTTTCTTGCAGCTATTTAGATCGTCAATATATGTTAGGAGATTGTTTATTAGTAGCACCAATTTTTAATGAAGAAGGAATAGCAGAATATTATCTTCCAAAGGGTACTTGGACAAATTATTTGACAGGAAAAGAAGTAGAAGGAAATTGCTGGTGCAAAGAAACGCATAGTTATTTATCTATCCCTCTTATGGTGAGGGAAAATACCATTCTTCCAACAAGTACACAAACATTATCAGCACAGGCAGGATATGAAAAAGAGCTTGTATTAAAAGTATATGGACTTAAGGAAGGAGTAGAGGCATATACTTGTGTTTATCAAGAACAAGAAAAAATAGTAGAAATTAAAATAAAGAAAAATGGAAAGATGGTAACAATAGTTTCTGATGCATCTTATACTTATAAGCTTGTATTTATAAATCATAAGATTTTAAATGTTCCTGATAAAGAAGGAGTAACAACAAGAGATGCAACACTTGTAATTGCAAATACAGTAAAAGATCTTATCATTGAAATGGAGTCATAAGGAAAAGGGTGGATATGGAAAATCAAAGAGAGAGAGCAAAAGAGATTTTAAAACAATTAACATTACAAGAAAAAATTGATATGATTCATGGAAGCCAATTATTTCAGACAAAAGGAGTGGAACGACTTGGCATTCCACCACTGAAAATGTCAGATGGACCTATGGGAGTACGGCAGGAGTTTTTACCAGCACAGTGGAAAGCGGTTGGTCTTAATGATGATTATGTAACTTATCTTCCATGCAATAGTGCTCTTGCTTCTACTTGGAATCGAAAACAAGCATTGGAAATAGGAAGTGTATTAGGAGAAGAAGCAAGAGGGCGTGGTAAAGATGTTATTTTAGGACCGGGAATTAATATAAAACGCAGTCCTTTATGTGGACGTAATTTTGAATATTTTAGTGAAGATCCTTATTTAACAGGAGAAATGGCAGCAGCTTATATTCAGGGTGTTCAGCTTTGGGATGTGGCTGCTTGTGTAAAGCATTTTGCAGTGAATAATCAAGAAACACAAAGATTATGGGTAGAAGTAGAAATTGATGAACAGTCTTTACGTGAAATTTATTTTCCAGCATTTTATGATGCAATAAAGCAGGGTGGAGCTTTGACTCTTATGGGGGCTTATAATAAGCTTTATAGTGAGCATTGCTGTCAGAGTGAATTTTTATTAAATCAAGTCTTGCGAAAAGAATGGGGATTTGAAGGTGTGATTATATCAGATTGGGGAGGTGTTCATGACACAGAACTTGCAGCAAATTCTCAGCTTGATATTGAAATGTCAGTAACCGATAATTTTGATGATTATTTTATGGCACAACCATTAAAGAAAAAAATAGAAAATGGTGAAATTAAGGAAGAAGTTATTGATGAAAAAGTGTTAAGAATCCTTATGCTGATGCAAAAGCTTCATATGCTTGATGGTGAGCGAAAAAGTGGTGCTTATAATACAGATAAGCATCGCCAAAAGGCATTAGAAGCAGCAAGAGAATCGATTGTATTATTAAAGAATGAAAAACAGGTACTGCCACTTAAGAAAGAAAATCTAAAGCGTGTTTTGCTAATTGGAGAAAATGCACAATGTCTTCATGCAAATGGCGGAGGAAGTGCAGAAATTAAAGCATTATATGAAATTTCTCCATTGATGGGATTAAAAAGTCAGCTTGGTGGAAATGCAGAAGTAGATTATACCTTAGGATATTGCCGCAAAGAGGATGTATCAAAAAAAGAAGGTGCACAGACAGAAAATTGGCAGGAAAAGAGCTTAGAACATGGCGGCGGAGCACAAAAGACAGATAAGGAGAATATTGAAAATAATGATGCAAAAATAGAAAATATAATTGCTCAGAGAAAAGAAAGCATTTCTTTGGAAGAAAAACGTAAGGAATTGCGAGAAAAAGCTGTTTGTTTAGCAAAAGAAAAAACATATGATGCTGTTATTTATATTGGTGGTTTAAATCATGAATATGATAGCGAAGGAAATGATCGTTTTGATATGAAACTGCCATATGAACAGGATATATTAATAGAAGAATTGCTTAAAGTAAGAGATGATCTTGTGATTGTTATACAGGCAGGTAGTCCGGTAGAAATGGAACGCTGGATTGAACAGGCAAATACAGTCATATTTTATTGGTATGCAGGAATGGAGGGTGGAAATGCTTTAGCCAATGTATTACTTGGGAAAGTAAATCCATCTGGAAAACTTCCAGAAACATTTTATAAGACACATAAAGATTGTTCTGCTCATGCAGTTGGAGAATTTGCAAAAGAAAAGAGTGTTGCTTATAAAGAGGGAAGTTATGTGGGATATCGTTATAATGATAAATATCAGGTAGAACCACGTTTTTGTTTTGGACATGGCTTGTCTTATACAAGTTTTGTATATACAGAAGCTAGTCTTGACTTTGAAAAAAAGCAAATTTCTTGTATAATTGAAAATACAGGTGCATATGATGGAAGCGAAGTAGTACAAATCTATTTGCGAAAAGATGGTTCAAAGTTTTTTCAAGAGTTAAAAGGATTTGAAAAAATTTTTGTAAAGGCAGGACAAAAACAGCAGGTAACAATAACATTAAGGGAAATGGAAAAAGATAGTTTGTATTGTATTGGAAGTTCTTCCAGAGATATTAGATTGTCAATAGAATGTTAAATATAGTATAATTATAATCTAAGAATATTAAAATGAAAAGACTACTGTATCAAAGAAATGGTACAGTAGTTTTTTTGCCATAATTTAAAATCGATCCAAGGGATTGTATTTAAGAATTACTTGGTTTATAATTGAAATGTTTGAAATGATAAAAAATGGGAGGCGATTTTTTTGTTATTAAAAGATATACAAATAGGTGAAACTTGCAGAGTAGAAAAAATAAATCTTCCTTTTCAGATAGAACGGCGTTTGCAGGCTCTTGGAATGATAAGAGATACCACAATTTCTGTTTTAAATCGAAAAGGAAAAGGGATTATGATTATTAAATTGCGAGGGTCTCGTTTTGCATTAGGATATCAGATGACAAAAAATATTGAAGTTGAGAAAGTAGGGTAAAGATTATGAGTGAACGAATGACAATTGGCTTTATTGGAAATCCAAATTGTGGAAAAACAACATTATTTAATGCATATACAGGAGCAAATTTAAAAGTTGCTAATTGGCCGGGTGTAACAGTAGAAAAAGTAGAGGGAGCAATTCGAGAGCATGATTTAGATATTCGATTAGTAGATCTTCCCGGTACATATAGTCTTACTTCTTATACGATGGAAGAAACCGTTTCCAGACAATTTATTTTAAGTGATGAAGTCGATGTGATTATTAATGTTGTTGATGCTTCGATATTAGAAAGAGGTCTGTATTTAACATTACAGCTTTTGGAACTGGGAAAGCCAGTAATTCTTGCATTAAATATGATGGATATTGTAGAAAAGCGAGGAATGGAAATTGATTTGCATCGTCTGCCAGAAATGCTTGGTATTCCTGTGATTCCAGTATCAGCAAGAAAGCGTACTGGATTAGATTCTTTACTTCATGCAGCAGCACATCATAAAGATTGTAAAGAGCCAGATTGTTTAATTCATCAACATAAAAAAACAGCACATCATATTCATAATCACCATTCAGAATATGCTATGGTATATTCTGATGAAATAGAAGATAAGATTGATCAGATTATGACAGCTTTAAAAAAGGAGTATCTATCTTTAACGAATTTTCGCTGGTATGCAATTAAGTTATTAGAACAAGATGCAGAAATTTGCGAGAAATATCCATTAGAGTTACCAGAAGTGCTTGATCATAATTATGAAACACAGATGATTAATGAAAAATATGATTTTATTCAAGAAATTGTAGATGAAGTATTACTTCATAAACAACGTCAAGATAAACTTACGGAACGCATTGATCATATCTTAACACATCATATTTTTGGTATTCCTGTTTTTCTTTTTATTATGGCAATTGTATTTTTTCTAACATTTACGGTAGGTGATTGGATAAAAGGATATTTTGAAATGGGAATTGACTTTTTATCAGAAGTTACACAAAAAGGAATGTTATCTTTTCATGTTAATTCTATTTTGCAATCGTTGATTATAGAAGGAATTATTGGTGGTGTTGGTACAATCATTACTTTTTTACCCAATATTTTTATTCTTTTTCTTGCTTTGGCATTTCTTGAAGATAGCGGCTATATGGCAAGAGTTGCTTATGTTATGGAAGGGATTATGAGTAAACTTGGGCTTTCTGGGAAAGCATTTATTCCTATGTTGCTAGGTTTTGGCTGTACAGTTCCAGCGATTATGGCATCGCGTGCTTTGGAAAATAAAAGAGATCGTTATAAAGTAATGCTTGTAACGCCTTTTATGTCCTGTAATGCTCGTTTAACCATTTATATTTTATTTTCTGAGATGTTTTTTGGAAAACATGCTATGCTTGTAGCTTATTCTATGTATTTAATTGGGATTGTAGTTGCTATTTTTGTATCCTTAATTTTACATCTTCTTGATCGAAAGGAAAGTGAAAATTATCTTTTAATTGAGTTGCCAGAATATAAAATACCAAGTGCGAGAACGGTTGCTATCTATGTATGGGAAAAAGTAAAAGATTATTTGGGAAAAGCTGGAACAACTATTTTTCTTGCTACCTTATTGATATGGGTTTTACTTAATTTTGGTTTGCATGGATATTCTTCTGATATGTCAGCAAGTTTTGGTGCTATGATTGGTAAATGGATGACACCTGTTTTTGCACCGATTGGACTCGGATTTTGGCAGATTACCGTAGCACTTCTTGCTGGAATTTCTGCAAAAGAAGTTGTGGTATCCAGTATGGCAGTATTATTTAATATTGTTAATGCAAATTCTTCCACAGGTATGAAAGAATTTTCTATTGTATTGCAGGAAATTGGTTTTGGTTCAAGAAATGCTTTTTGCTTGATGGTATTTTGTTTGCTTTATATTCCATGTGCGGCTGCACTTGCAACAATTCAAAAAGAGTCACAAAGCTGGAGATGGATGTGCTTTGTTGCTATCTTTCAGTTAGTGATTGCATGGTTTGTGACTTTTCTTATTTATCAAGTGAGCGGATTTTTAGTATAGTCTTTCTTAGAAATTGATCTTTTTGTAGAAATGAAATGAGACTGTTGTATATATAACAGTCTCACTTTAATTAATATTTAAACAAGCCACCACTTATAGAAGTGGTGGTAGTTGACTTTTATTCTCTTAATTGAAATTGAGAAAGCAATTTGTTTAAGCGTTCTGTTTGAGCACTTTCTTCTTCGGTAGATGCAGCAGTTTCCTGAGAAGCGGCGGAATTTGTTTCTATGGATTCTTGAATTTTATTTATATTTTCAAGTACTTCAGAAGCTTTTACAGATTGATCTTTTGAGGATATTGTAACTTCTTTCATAATAGAGGTACTTTTTTGTGCTAATGTTGCTACTTGTTGTAATATAGAAGAAGTTTCTTCTGCTAAATTACTTCCATGTTCTACAGCATCAATTGTTTTATTAATCAGTGCTTCTGTACCCATAACAGCTTCGGAACTTTGTTCTGCCAATTTTTTGACTTCATCTGCTACAACAGCAAATCCTTTTCCTGCCTCTCCTGCTCTTGCGGCTTCAATAGAAGCATTTAAGGATAGAAGATCGGTTTGTGCAGCAATATCATTGATTGTATTTGTAATTTTAATAATTTGTGCAGAACAATCTTTAATTTCAATAATAGAAGTATTGAGTTCTTGCATTTTTTCTGTGCCATTGAAAAGAAAGCCAGCAGCTTGATCAGAAAGTGTTTCGGATTCTTCTGCTTTATAAGAAACTTGTTGAATGCCATTATTTAGAGTTTCCAAAGAGGATACAATCAGATCAACTGCCATATTTTCTTCTACACAAGTTTCTGCAAGTTGTTGGGTGCTAATAGAGAGCTGCTCTGTATTTGTCATTACAATAGAAGAAGCGTCTTCTATTGTTCGGAAAATAGAATTCATATTATCTAAGATAGCATTCATAGATTCCTTAATATCTACAAATTGTCCAATATATTCTTTTTCAATAGAAAACGTATAGTCACCAATGGCAAGTAAACTTAATTTTTCTGATAGGTCGCTGATAATAGTATGAAGGAAATCTTTTGTTGTTTTAATAGAGCCAGCAAGAGAACCAATTTCTGTATCATCTTCTTCTAGTGTAAAAGGATCGTCTAAAATACCATTAGAAATAGATTCCATTTGCTTTTCAACAGTAAGAATAGGTTCTAATAATTCATTTTTTACAAAAAGGGCATATCGTTTTTGTGTAAATAATATAGCAAGCAATGCAAGAAAGCCTAAAACATTAATAAAATAAGAAAAAATCTGAACAACAAACACTTCTTTGTCTGTACGCTTGTTAAGAGCATTAATGAAGGAATCTGTTTTTTCTGAAATTTCATTTATGCTAGATTGGTATTCTTCGCCATAAACATAGGATAAGGCTTCTTCACTGTTTCCTTTGTCAGCAGCCGCCATAGCATTTTCTTCTAATGGAATTAGGCTTTGTGAAATATTCATAATTTCTTCAATAGTAGCAAGCTCACTTTTTTTAAGTCCTATTTTTTTCATTTTTTCAATTGCAATATCTCTTCTTTTTGTAACATTTACTTCGTTCATATAATTATCATAGTGAGTTTTTTGTGTACTTGCAGAATAAGCTCTTACTTCTGTTGTAAGATATTGAGAACCACTACGAAGCTGAATTGCATATTCTGTTAGCTTTTGTTTATTATTTGTTATACTATGGGTTAAAATATTCGATATAATTAAAAGAACCATAATACCTATTGTAAAAATTGTAAGGATAGAAGCAAAAGCACTTAGTTTTCTATTTTTAACAGACTGCTTTTCTTTTTTTATTGGTGTATTTAAAATTTTTTTCATAGAACCTTCCTTTCATGCATTTTGCACATATTTTTAGAGAAACGTATGATTTTATAGTTACATCATACTATAAAAAAAATTAAAATTCAATAAGATATTAGTGAAAAATTAAAAAAATACAGGAAAAATCTTAAAAATATTAACAAAATATACATAAATTGAAAAAGAAAACAAAAAGAGAGTTATCGGCAAAATAAACAAAAGAGAAAAAAATAAGATGATTTTATTGACAGAATATACAAAATAAGATATAATTTATTACGATTAAAATAAAATATTTTAATCAAAAAGAATTTGTGCAAACGTAGCACATATTCTTTGGCTTTTTAAAAGCCACTTGTTCTGGGAGGGACAAGTGAGAGGGTTTACCAACAGAAACGTATATTGTTTTTTTGTTTTCTGCAATGGTAGCAAAAGAGAGATTTATAGAGACATACATTTAATGTATTATCACTAAATCTCTCTTTTTTTTATCGTTTACGGCTAATATGCCTTGATCTTGGTTCTTTTCGTTCAAAACTATATTTATATTTTTTGCGTTTATGATAGCGGTTATAACGAATATGGGAAGTAATCAAATAAAATAGAATGATTAAAATTATAATGGCTATAATAGCAAAAATGGTAATAAATATATATTTATGTTTTACAAATTTTTCAACAATTCCCGAAGTTAGTTTTTCTTTTAGGGATATTATTGTTTGTACATGACTAGATGTAGTCAGTGTCTTTAAAGTAGAAGGATGGTATAAAATATCGGATTGCCCTACATTTTTGCCATCATAAGTATAAGTAACATTTCCAATAACAATATCTGTTTCTGCATTAGAAAGTGTAATATTTGGTAAATAAGTAATATTTTGTTTTGCATATTTCTTTTTAACACCTTTTGGAAGAATCAAGTAAGAATTATTGTTTACAGTAATGGCAGGAGATTGTTCGGAAAGCAGACGGCTATATTTTGTAAACATAGGAGAATGATCGGAAATAGCAGATTCCGTATTCCCTATATTGCTTCCTACCATTGGAAATAAGTGATAATTTTCAAAAGCGGCATCTAAAAGTTTTTTTGTATCTGTATATTCATTTTCTTTTGCACTTGTACCTTGTGCCCGCATAACAACGCAGACAAGTTCCATATCTTCTTTTTTAGCAAAAGTAACAAGTGTATTTTCTGCAGCAGAAGTATATCCTGTTTTTCCGCCAATACAATTATCATATTCATAAATATAATTAGAACGATAACCATTGATCATTTGATGATGATTATTAATCATACGTTCTGGACTCATATTTGTAGCACTGACAGTATAAGTTTTACTGGCTGCTACTTTACGGAAAATAGAATTTTTCATGGCTTCTCTGCCAATAAGGCACATATCATAGGCACAAGTATAGTGTTTTTCATCATGCAGGCCATGTGGGTTTGTAAAATGAGTATTGACACAGCCGATTTCTTTGGCACGTTTTGTCATAAGTTTTGCAAATTTTAAATCAGAACCAGAAATATATTCTGCAGCACCAGCACAGACATCATTTGCCGATTGAAGCATAATAGCATAAAGGCTTTGCTCAACATCAAGTCTTTCTCCGGCAAGAACGCCTAGTTTACTTCCATCCCAAGGAATGCTGTTGACTGCTTGTGCAGAAAATGTTAGTTCTTCTCCTAATAGACAATTTTCAATGGTAAGTAATGTAGTCATAATTTTTGTAATACTAGCTGGATAATTTTTCTTTTTGCTATTTTTAGAATAAAGAACAAGTCCTGAGGATAAATCCATAACACAGCAGGATTCTGCATCAATTGTCGGGCATTTTGGCCATAGTTTTTCTGTCTTTTTTTTCGCAGCTTGTACTGTTTTAAATTCCATAGAAAATCCATTTGTTAAAATTCCAAATGATAAGATAAATATAATCATTAGAAAAGAAATTATTTTTTTCTGTTTTTTCATAGTAACTCCTTTTTTATTATAAGTTTGCTTCTGCATTTTATTATTTCTGAACAGTTTCTTAATTATAAAGGATTTTTCCAGAACGGGCAAGGGGTATCTTTTATGTAGTTGCAAATTTTTGGTATTTTGGTATAATTTTTGTAAATAGTTTCTTATTTTTAAATATAGGGAAGGAATATAGAAAGGAAAAGTTTATTATGAGGTTGCGAAATATAAAGGGTTGTAGAGATAAAATTGCAGAGAATGCTTTTGTTGTTCATAATCCGCAAGAATATCAAAATAATTGGGATAAGGTATTTCATACAAAAAGACCATTATATCTGGAAATTGGAACAGGAAAGGGAAAATTTATTACGGAACTTGCTATAAAAAATCCAGAAAATCAATATATTGGTATTGAAAAATTTTCTAGTGTTCTTATTAGAGCATTAGAAAAACGAGAGATATTAGAAATCGATAATTTATTATTTTTGCGTATGGATGCAGAAGAAATTGTAAATGTTTTTGGAAAAGAGGAAGTGGATGGAATTTATTTGAATTTCTCTGATCCATGGCCAAAAGATCGTCATGCAAAACGCCGACTGACATCAAAACGTTTTTTAGATAGGTATCAACAAATATTAAAACCGAAAGGGACTGTGATTTTTAAAACAGATAATCAAGAATTATTTGATTTTTCTTTAGAACAAGCAAAGCTTGCAAACTGGAAAATTTTAAATATGACTTATGACCTGCATCATAGTAAATATGTAGAAGGTAATATTATGACAGAGTATGAGGAAAAGTTTTTAAAAGAAGGAAAACCGATTTGCAGAATGGAAATTTGTTTCTAAAATAATAAATCATAATAAATTGATATTATTTTAAAAAATTAAAGGAACAAAGGTATAAAATCTGCATATATTGTTTATAATTTTAAATAAAGGTACGGTTCTTTGGTAGAGGAAAGAACTTTATAACAGGGTGAATTTATGGCAAAAGCAAATCGGTATAAGGATAAGCTTGCAAGGGTTTTATATGAACATACTAGTTTAAATAAAACAGCTCTTACCATGCAAAAGTCATGGGAAGAAGCAGATAAAACATTAGAAACACTAAAGAAACAATTTGGGGAGAAATTTACAAAAAAGAAAAAGAGGTGAGAAAAAGGACAAGAAAAAAATGCTTAAAAATGTTGATTTTACAGAAAAAATTAAGTAATTTAAAATTTTTATTAAAAATTTGAAAAAAAAGCTTGCATTCTTTTGTTGCCTGTTATATAATAATGCTCGTGTTAAGGAGCAAAAGGAAAAAGTTGGAGATTTTGTAAAAATTTAAAAATGCGCTTCTAGCTCAGTTGGTAGAGCACCTGACTCTTAATCAGGGTGTCCAGGGTTCGAGCCCCTGGAGGCGCACTGAAGTCCTAGTTTGACGGAAAGCCGTTGGGTTAGGGCTTTTTCTTTCATTTGATGAAAAATTTGAATAGTTTATAGAAAAATAGGAGGAAGAATATATGAGCGATTATAAAATAAATACAAAATGTGTCCAAGCAGGTTATACACCGGGAAATGGAGAACCACGCCAAATTCCGATTATTCAATCTACAACTTTTAAATATGCAACAAGTGAAGCTATGGGAAAATTATTTGATTTGGAAGAAGCAGGATATTTTTATACTAGATTGCAAAATCCAACGAATGATTATGTAGCAGCAAAAATTGCATCTTTAGAGGGTGGTAGTGCAGGAATGCTTACATCTTCTGGACAGGCTGCTAATTTTTTTGCATTATTTAATCTTTGTGAAAGTGGAAGTCATATTGTAGCATCTTCTTCTATTTATGGAGGAACGTTTAATTTGATTTCTGTGACAATGGCAAAAATGGGCATTGATGTTACTTTTGTTTCTCCAGATTGTACCGAAGAAGAATTAAATGCAGCATTTCAGGAAAATACAAGAGCAGTCTTTGGAGAAACGATTGCAAATCCAGCACTTACTGTATTAGATATTGAAAAATTTGCAAAGGCAGCACATAGGCATGGCTTACCATTAATTGTAGATAATACATTTCCAACTCCAGTAAATTGCAGACCAATCGAATGGGGAGCTGATATTGTTACACATTCTACAACAAAATATATGGATGGTCATGGTGCTGCTGTTGGCGGAGCAATTGTAGATTCTGGTAAATTTGACTGGATGGCACATGCAGAGAAGTTTCCGGGGCTTTGTACAAAGGATGAGTCCTATCATGGAATTACTTATGCAGAAAAGTTTGGTATGGAAGGAGCTTTTATTACAAAATGTACGGCTCAATTAATGCGTGACCTAGGCTGTATTCAGTCTCCAATGAATGCTTATCTTTTAAATCTTGGACTAGAATCTTTACATGTAAGAATGGAACGTCATGTGGAGAATGGACAAGCAATTGCAGAGTTTTTGGAACAACAACCACAAGTAGCCTTTGTAAGTTATCCGGGACTTCCAAATGATCGTTATTATAAGCTTGCAAAAAAATATATGCCAAAGGGTGGTTGTGGTGTTGTATCTTTTGAATTAAAAGGCGGACGTACTGCAGCAGAAGCTTTTATGAAACAACTTCGTTTAGCTGCTATTGAGACACATGTAGCAGATGCAAGAACTTGTTGCTTAAATCCAGCAACTTCAACACATAGACAGATGACAGATGAGCAGCTTTTGGCAGCAGGGATTCCAGCAGGACTTGTACGAATTTCTTGTGGATTAGAAGATAAAGAAGATTTAATTGCGGATTTATCACAGGCATTAGCTGCAATTAAATAAAGAGTAGAAAAAATAGAAGCATTTCATGTATAATTTTAATAGGGAAAGCTTTTGCATAATAAGCAGAAGCTTTCCTTGTTTTTTGCCACCCATTTGCCACCGTAAAAATTTTAACTGTCTTTTCCACCAGTAATTTTTTCAAATAAAGCAACGGAGCGTTGTTCCATTTTCTCTGTATTATGAACATAGGTTTGTAATGTTGTTTGAATATTAGAATGTCCAAGTCTTGCTTGAACATTTTTTATATCAGCACCAGATTCAATTAATAAAGTAGCATGTGTATGTCTTAAGGAATGATAATCAAAAGCAAGCTTTAATTCTTTATGGATAATTCTTGAACAGAATTTAAAAGAATCTGTTGATGTATATTGTCCATTTTCCGTAATACATATAAAAGGGATTCGCAGTTGTTCTCCTTTATTTCGCTTTTTTATAGGTATTGTATGGAACATATCATTTCCTTTTTCATCGGTTTCTTTTTTTAATACATAGATAGTATAATCATCTCCATTTTCTTCTTCCTTTCGCTGTTGTTTTTCCCATTCCTTTTTTAATGCAAGATATAAGGTGTTTCCAAAGGCAATCGTTCTATTAGAAGATATTGTTTTTGGTGAGGTAAAATACCAAGAAGATTGTGGTTTTTTTTCTGTTTGATGTTCTACAGCTTTGCGGGCATCTGCACCAAAATTGCGTTTGACCATTTGTTTATTAACAGTTAATGTTTTTTTTTCAAAATCAATATCATTCCAAGTAAGAGCAAATGTTTCACTAATTCTTAGTCCTGTATAAAATCCTATCATAAGAGGAATATAATAGCGACTATCTTTAAAGCGATCAAGAATTTTTTGCCAATCTTCTAAAGTTAAAATAATGCGTTCCCTTGCTTTTTTTTCAACTTTTGGAAATTTTACTAATTTCATTGGATTTTGATTAATATAATGAAGTGGTTCTATCGCATAATTTAAGGCTGATTGAAAGATAGTTAAAATACTACAAATATGACTTCGAGAATATCCATTTAATTTTAGGCTATTTGCATATTCTTGTAATGTAGATGGTTTTAATGCTTTTAGCTTATAGATTCCAAATTTTGGTTTTAAATGTCCCTCAATAATGCGAAGATAAGAAATTTGTGTGCTGTATTTTAAATTTAATTTGCAAAATAGCTCATACCATTCATCAAGATAATCAGAAACGGTAATATTCGCTGGCTCAAAGACTTGTCCAGAACAATGAAATTCATGAATCGCAGCAGTTAATGCAAGTTGTGCTTCTTTTTTTGTTTTAAATCCTCCTTTTTCCTTTTTTTTTCGTTTTCCATTTACTTTTCCAAGATCAAAGTAATAATACCAAGTAGTTCCCTTTTTTCTTGTTCCTCCTGTCATAAAAGTTACTCCTTTCTTAAATTTAGATATTTGGTTTATAGATATCTATTTATTAAATCACATAAGAAAGGTAAAGATAAATACTTTTATTTTTTCCGAATTATTATTGTATAAAGAAATGTTGCCACCCATTTGCCACCAAGACAGAAATTTCCAAAATTTTACTGAATACTTCTTTTTGTTTTGTACACACTATTGTCAGGATAAGTTAGTTGAAAAAAGACAGGAAGCAAAGGAATTTTGCAATACTCTTTTTTTCAACCACTTATTCTAAAAATTACAGAAAATAATTTCTGTATAATAAATACTAATTATGAATAGCGAAACAAAATTCGCGGAAAAGGAGCAAATTATGAGTAATAATTCAAATTCTTCATCAAACAGAATGCAAGTACCAGAGGCAAAGGAAGCTATGAATCGTTTTAAAATGGAAGTTGCTTCTGAATTAAATGTGCCATTAAAAGAAGGTTATAATGGTAATTTGACAAGTGCACAAAATGGTTCTGTTGGTGGTGAAATGGTTCGTCAGATGATTAAAAAGCAGGAAGAGTCCATGACAGGTTCTGCACAATAATAGAATAAGAAGTAATTTCTAGCATTTTTAATCTATCTTAAAAAAAATCAGAAAACGGATGCAGAATTTTTATAATATCTATATAGAAAGAATCTGCATCTGTTTTTTTTCATCTATAGTTTCTTGACATATTTGCCATGAATTGTTATCATTAACGGCGAATTGGGATATACTTATAATAAAAAATAAAAATAGATAGGGAGGCTACTATGGGTAAGTATTTTGGAACTGATGGTTTCCGAGGAGAAGCGAATATAACATTAAATGTAATGCATGCATTTAAGGTTGGGCGTTTTCTTGGATGGTATTATGGACAGAAGCATAAAGCAAAGATTGTAATTGGAAAGGATACACGCCGTTCTAGTTATATGTTTGAAGATGCACTTTCTGCTGGAATGACAGCAAGTGGTGCAGATGTATATTTACTTCATGTGACACCAACACCAAGTGTTGCCTATATTGTGAATAGTGAAGATTTTGATTGTGGTGTTATGGTTTCTGCAAGTCATAATCCGTATTATGATAATGGAATTAAAGTTATCAATGGAAATGGTCAGAAACTAGAGGCTGATTTGGAAGAAAAAATTGAAAAATACATAGATAGCGAAATAGATACCTTACCTTTGGCAACAAGAGATCAGATTGGACGTACTGTAGACTATCAAATAGGGCGTACCCGCTATATTGGTTATTTAATGTCTCAGGCAACCCGTTCTTTTAAAGGAATGAAAATTGGCCTAGATTGCTCTAACGGATCTGCATCTTCTGTGGCAAAGGTAGTATTTGATGCTCTTGGAGCAAAAACTTTTGTAATTCATGATACACCAGATGGAACAAATATCAATCGTGGCTGTGGTTCTACTCATATAGATTCTTTACAAGAATTTGTAAAAGAGCAAGGATTAGATATTGGTTTTGCTTATGATGGTGATGCTGATCGCTGCCTTGCTGTGAATGAGCATGGAGAATTAGTAGATGGTGACAGTATTATGTATCTTTGCGGAAAATATATGAAAGAAAAAGGAGAACTTCCAAATGATACTGTTGTTACAACGGTTATGTCTAATTTTGGTTTATATAAAGCATTTGACCGCTGTGGTATTAAATATGAAAAAACAGCAGTTGGCGATAAATATGTTTATGAAGCAATGTGTCTTCATGGATATGGTTTAGGTGGAGAAAATTCTGGGCATATTATTTTTAGTAAAAATGCGACCACAGGAGATGGTGTTTTAACTTCTTTAAAAGTAATGGAAGTTCTTTTAGAGAAAAAGACAAAGATTTCCATGCTTCTTTCGGATTTGCAAAAATATCCGCAATTACTTGTAAATATAAAAGTAAAAGATAAAATAAAAGCAAGACTTGATGAGGATGTACAAAAAGCTGTAAAAATGGTAGAACAAAAACTTGGAGATGATGGTAGAATTTTAGTGCGTGAAAGTGGTACAGAACCGCTGATTCGTGTGATGGTAGAAGCTGGGAAAGAGTCATTATGCGAGGAACTGACGCAGGAAGTTATAACTGTGATTAAAAAGAAAGGTCATGCAGTAGCAGAATAGAAAATATTAGCTTGAGAGAAAGATTTTAAGAAGAAAGAAGCAGTAAAATGGACTAGGACAGATTTGGCAAAGCCTGTCCATTATGTAAAACTTGCCTAAAAATAAAAAAAACAGTAGATTTTATGAAAGCTTTATGTTATATTATAAAAATGGTAAAATTGTGTATTCCATGTTTGGGTACACTGGCAGCACAACGTTGGCTGCATAAACATTGAAGGAGGATATGAAATGAGTGTACAGGTTGAAATTTTGGAAAAGAATATGGCAAAGCTGACGATAGAGGTAAGCACAGAAGAATTTAATAGTGCTGTCCAGAGGGCTTATTTAAAACAGAAGAATAGAATTAACCTTCCGGGATTTCGTAAAGGCAAAGCACCACGCAGTATGATTGAGAAGATGTTTGGTTCTGGTGTTTTTTATGAGGATGCTGCTAATTCGGTGATTCCAACAGCTTATGAGGAAGCAGCAAAAGAAACCGATTTGGAAATTGTTTCACAGCCGGAAATTAACATAACACAAATAGAAGCAGGAAAACCATTTATTTTTACAGCCGAAGTAGCTGTAAAGCCAGCAGTGACATTAGGTGATTATAAAGGAATTGAAGTAGAAAAGGTAATTACAGAAGTAACACCGGAGGATTTGCAGGCAGAGCTTGATAAAGTGCGTGAGCAGCAGTCAAGAGTGATTTCTGTAGAAGATAAAGCAGCAGAAAATGGCGATATTGTAGTAATTGATTTTGAAGGTTTCCAAGATGGAGAAGCATTTACTGGTGGAAAAGGTGAAGATTATCCATTGACAATTGGTTCACATTCTTTTATAGATAACTTTGAGGAGCAATTGATTGGAAAGAAAGCAGGAGATGAAACCGAGGTTCATGTAACATTTCCAGAAGATTATCAAGAAGAAGCACTTGCAGGAAAGCCGGCAATGTTTAAGGTAACAGTAAAAGAAGTAAAAGTAAAAGAACTTCCAGAGCTAGATGATGATTTTGCACAGGATATTTCAGAATTTGATACTTTAGAAGAATATAAAGAAGATTTAAAGAAGCAACTTCTTGAAAAGCGTGAAAAAACAGCAAGAGATATAAAAGAAGATGCTATTATTGAAAAAGTAATTGAAAATGCACAAATGGAAATCCCAGAAGCTATGATTAGAACACAAATGAATCAAATGGCGGATGATTTTGCACAGCGAATTCAAAATCAGGGAATTTCTATGGAGCAATATTTCCAGTTTTCTGGACTTGATAATAAAAAATTTGGTGAGCAAATCCGTCCACAGGCATTAAAGAGAATCCAAAGCCGTCTTGTTTTAGAAGAAATTGTAAAAGCGGAGAATATTGAAGTATCTGAAGAAGAAATAAAAAAAGAAATAGAAAAAATGGCTACCGCTTATCGAATGACAGTTGATAAAGTAGAAGAAATGCTAAATGACGAATATAAAGAGGGTATGAAGCTTGATATTGCTGTACAGAAAGCAATTGATCTTATTGTTGCAGCTTCTGTGGAGATTGAGGCTTAATCTGACAGGATCAGGCAATAAAAAGGAAAAGTGTCATTTTAAGTCACTTTTCCGTTTTCTTTATAGTCATATTTACAAAATGGATATCTACTGGCAGTCGAAAAACTTGACCGCTTAGTATAAAGTATAATAAGTATAAAAAGTTGTTTTTTATCAATAGTTCAAAATATTTAGGAAAGGATAGAGGTTGATTAAATGGCAGCCTAGGTGAAAAAATGAGTTTAATACCTTATGTCGTTGAGCAGACAAGCAGGGGAGAAAGATCCTATGATATTTATTCCCGATTATTAAAAGATAGAATTATTTTTCTTGGAGAAGAAGTGAATGATGTATCGGCAAGTATTGTTGTTGCACAGTTGTTATTTTTAGAGTCAGAAGATCCGGGAAAAGATATTTCTATGTACATCAATAGCCCGGGTGGCTCTGTAACAGCAGGAATGGCTATTTACGATACAATGCATTATATTAAATGTGATGTTTCTACTATTTGTATTGGTATGGCTGCTAGTATGGGTGCTTTTTTACTTGCAGGTGGAACAAAAGGAAAGAGAATGGCATTACCAAATTCCGAAATTATGATTCATCAGCCAAGTGGTGGTGCAAGAGGTCAGGCAACAGAAATTAAGATTGTAGCAGAAAATATTTTAAAGACACGACAAAAATTAAATGAGATGTTGGCAGAAAACACAGGAAAATCCATAGAACAGATTGCAATTGATACAGAGCGTGATAATTTTATGTCGGCACAAGAAGCATTGGAGTATGGACTAATTGACAGTATTATTAAAAATCGTGCAGAGGCAGAAGCGGAAATAAATAAGTAAAAGCAGCGGATAGTAAGGAAATAGAATTTCGTATTAGAAATTGCATGACTGCAGAAATGTGAGGAAAAGATGGCAGGTAAGATCGATGAAAAAAGTCTCCGCTGCTCTTTTTGCAATAAAACACAAGGACAGGTAAGAAAATTAATTGCTGGGCCTAGTGTCTATATTTGTGATGAGTGCGTAGATTTATGTATGGGCATTATTGAAGAAGAATTTGAGGATGACGGGCTTCAAAATATCGGCATTAATCTGTTAAAACCAAAGGAAATTAAGGGATTTTTAGATGAATATGTGATTGGACAGGAGGAAGCAAAAAAAGTGCTTTCGGTAGCTGTTTATAATCATTATAAAAGGATTCTGGCGGGAAAAAATCTGGATGTGGAGCTTCAAAAAAGCAATATTATTATGGTAGGACCTACAGGTTCAGGAAAAACATATTTGGCACAGACACTAGCAAAACTTTTAAATGTGCCTTTTGCCATTGCAGATGCAACAACATTAACAGAGGCAGGCTATGTTGGTGAAGATGTAGAAAATATCCTTTTAAAGATTATTCAGGCAGCAGATTATGATATTGAGCGTGCACAGATGGGCATTATCTATATTGATGAAATTGATAAAATTACAAAAAAAGCAGAGAATGTTTCCATTACAAGAGATGTTTCTGGAGAAGGTGTACAACAAGCATTATTAAAAATTTTAGAAGGTACAGTAGCATCTGTTCCACCACAAGGCGGAAGAAAGCATCCACATCAAGAATTGATTCAAATTGATACAACCAATATTTTATTTATTTGCGGTGGTGCATTTGATGGATTGGAAAAAATTATTGAGTCTCGTATTGGTAAAAAGTCTATAGGGTTTAATGCAGAAATTTCAGAGAAGAATAGACAAAATGTAGGAGAATTATTTAAACAAGTTGTACCACAGGATTTTGTAAAGTTTGGTTTAATACCAGAATTTATTGGACGTGTGCCAGTCAATGTAGCACTTGATTTACTAGATGAGGAAGCACTTGTGCGAATCCTTACTGAACCAAGGAATGCAATTGTAAAACAATATTGTAAATTGTTTGAATTAGATGGTGTAGAACTGGAATTTGAAGAAGAAGCTGTTCGTGCAGTAGCACATCGTTCTGTAGAAAGAAAGACAGGAGCAAGAGGTTTGCGGTCGATTATGGAAGCTGTTTTAATGGATTCTATGTATTCTATTCCAACAGATGATGAGGTAGTAAAGTGTATTGTTACAAAAGAGGTTGTTAATGAAGAAAAAGAACCTAGGCTTATTCGTGAACCACAGGCAGGAAAGCCAATTGCACAGAAAAAAAGAATGAAATAAGAACAAAATAAAAAAATATTACTTACCAGTAACTTGACATGAAAGGTGGCATGGTGCAGAAAATGCAGAATATAAGCAAAATTATGCCGATGATCACTCTTAGGGAATTGGTGGTTTTTCCGGGAACTTTGATTTCGGTGGATGTAAAAAGAGAAGGGACGGTAGCTGCAATTGAACATGCTATGAGAAATGAGCAGCTTGTTTACTTAATCACACAAAAAAATCCCTTAATTGATGAGCCAACAATTGATGATCTTTATGAAATGGGAACAATTGCACATATTCGTCAGATAATCCGTTTGCCGGGAAATGCACTTCGTGTTATGGTAGAAGGACTTTCTAGAGGGCAGATTATGGAATTGACACAGAGCATACCATGTCTAGAGGGTACTGTGGATGAAGTGGCAGAAACAGGATGGGAAACAATTACAGAACCAGAAGCACAGGCATTCGCAAGACAGTTGCGGCAAATCATAGAACAGTATGTAGCTGCAACAGGGCGAAAAATTGCTATGAATAAATGGAAGAATAACCATGCAGGAAGAATTTTAGATGATATTATTTCCGATATTATGCTGCCAGTAAAGGATAAAGCGGAGCTTTTGGCACTTTTTGATATTAGAAAACGTTTTGAGCGATTTGCTGTTATTATGGAACAGGAAATTGAGATTGCTTTATTTGTAAAGGAATTTCAAGGAAAAGTAAAAGAAAAAGTAGACAGAAATCAAAAAGAATATATTATGCGTGAGCAGCTAAAAGTAATTAATGAAGAACTTGGCGAAGGCAATATGGTTACAGAGGCAGAGGGTTATAAAGAAAAGGTAGAAGCATTACAAGCCTCTGAAGAAATAAAGCAAAAAATAACAAAAGAAATTGATAGATTTCGTAGCTATGGAGCAAATTCTTCCGAAAGTTCAGTTGTACGTATTTATATTGAAACTTTATTAGATCTTCCATGGGATCAAGTAGGAAAAGATAATAATGATATTGCAAATGCAAAACATGTATTAGATGAAGATCATTATGGATTAAAAAAGGTGAAAGAGCGAGTAGTAGAATTTTTAGCAGTACGTACCTTAAATGGAGGAGGAGATAGTCCTATTATTTGCCTTGTTGGACCACCGGGAACAGGAAAGACTTCGATTGCTCGTTCGATTGCTCGTGCCTTAAATAAAAAATATGTAAGAATTTGTTTAGGTGGTGTTCGAGATGAAGCAGAAATTCGTGGACATAGACGTACCTATGTAGCAGCAATGCCGGGAAGAATTATCAATGGGCTAAAACAAGCAGGAGTAAAAAACCCATTAATGTTGTTAGATGAGGTAGATAAGCTTGGCAATGACTATAAAGGTGATCCCTCTTCTGCTTTATTAGAGGTATTAGATGGAGAACAAAATAATAAATTTATTGATCATTATGTAGAACTGCCAGTAGATTTATCGGAAGTATTATTTATTGCTACAGCAAATGATGCATCAAAAATTCCACGACCTTTGCTTGATAGAATGGAGATTATTGAAGTATCAAGCTATACAGAAAATGAGAAATTTCATATTGCAAAAGAGCACCTCATTAAAAAACAGAGAAATAAAAATGGATTAAAAGCTTCTCAGCTTTCCATTAATGATAAAGCATTAGAAAAAGTAATTTTGGGCTATACAAGAGAAGCAGGTGTGCGAAATCTGGAGCGGCGGATTTCGGAAATTTGTAGAAAAGCAGCCTTGCAAATTTTAGAAAAGAAAAAGAAGTCGGTAAAAGTTACAGGAAAAAATTTGACTGATTTTCTTGGAAAGGTAATTTATACGCAAGATAAGAAAAATGCAAAAGATGAAATTGGAATTGTACGTGGACTTGCTTGGACAAGTGTCGGTGGTGATACCTTGGAAATTGAAGTCAATGTTATGCCCGGAAAAGGAAAAATTAACTTAACAGGACAGCTTGGAGATGTTATGAAGGAATCAGCACAGACAGGAGTTAGTTATATTCGTTCTATTGCCGATTCTTATGGTATTGATGAAGAATATTTTCAAAAACATGATATTCATTTGCATATACCAGAGGGTGCAACACCAAAGGATGGACCATCCGCAGGAATTACAATGGCAACAGCGGTGCTTTCTGCAATTACAAAAAGAAAAATTGCTAGAGATCTTGCAATGACAGGAGAAATTACATTACGAGGACGTGTATTGCCAATTGGCGGATTAAAAGAAAAATTATTAGCTGCAAAGGCAGCAGGAATTTCTAAAGTATTAGTGCCATTAGAAAATAAAAAAGATGTCGAGGAATTAGAGGAGGAAATTGTAAGTGGAATAAAAATCTGTTTTGTAGAGAAAATGGAGGAAGTTCTTTCTCATGCTTTTGTATAGAAAAAAATAAAAATTTTATGCAAAGGATTGTTTTCAATATACTATATTTTGGGATAATCAAAGAAATAAGAGGAAAGAAAGGAACGAAAACTAGATATGGTGATTAAGAATGTATCTTTAGAGACTGTTTGTGGAGTAACAAGTAAATTACCAGAACATCAGCATATGGAAGTAGCCTTTGCTGGAAAGTCTAATGTTGGAAAATCCTCTTTGATTAATGTATTAATGAATCGAAAATCGTTAGCACGTACTTCTTCTAAACCGGGAAAGACACAGACAATTAATTTTTATAATATTAATAATAATCTTTATTTTGTCGATCTTCCCGGTTATGGATATGCAAATGTAAATGAGGAACTAAAAGCTTCTTGGGGAAAAATGATGGAACGATATTTACAAAAATCTAATATGCTGCGAATTGTGTTTTTGTTACTTGATATCCGTCATAATCCGGGAGCAAATGATAAACTTATGTATGAGTGGATTGTAAATAATGGATTTCAACCGGTTATTATTGCAACAAAATTAGATAAGATAAACCGAAGTCAAGTAAAAAAGCATATTCAGGCAATCCGACTAGGATTACATACCATTGAACATACACCGATTTTTCCATTTTCTGCACAAACAAAGCAAGGGAAAGAAGAAATCTGGAAATTTATTGATGAAATGCTGGAAGTATTTGCAGCAGATATAGAACAATCTACTTTGCAATAAAACGATAATCCTGACTTATTCCATAAGAGTTTTCATAATAAATCCATAAATTTCTGTACTTTTTTTCTTCCAATGACTACAAACGAGCTGAGCCTCCTGTTCTGAAGTGACATTTACTGTTAAATCAAGCAGGAGGGATTTATTTTCTGTAATGGTACAATGAACATGGTATTCATCTTTTTTTTCTCGTAGATAATCAGCACGTATGGAAGATTCTTCTCGCAGTTCATATTCATTTTCTTTTAAATATTCATCCATTTCCTTTCGGATTGCTTCAGAAATATTATGTTGAAAAAAGGATAATGTTTGTTTTCCCATATTAGTAATTTTATAGTAGGTAGAATTACCAATTTTTTTATTGCGGCATAAATCTTCCTCTACAAGTTCAGAAAGAGCTGTCTGAATTTGAAAGTAATTTGTATATTTCTTTTCTAGGATAAATTCTGTAAGCTGTGTATTTGTCATTTCAAAGTCAACTTTATTTAAAAGATAAAGCAGCATTAATTTATATAATGTAGCAGCTTCTCTTGGCATAATTATCCTCCTTTATAAGTTTTTTTAGTATTGTTGTAAACAATAAATAGCAGGTTTACTATAAATCTATTGATATAAATAAAGAAAAAGCCTTGCAATAATACAAGGCTTTCTATAGCGGAAGGGGGATTCGAACCCTCGACACCACGGGTATGAACCGTGTGCTCTAGCCAACTGAGCTATTCCGCCGCTTAAA